>JAZDMB010000033.1:0-65876 GCA_043801445.1 Planctomycetota bacterium | reverse complement strand
GGGGGGGTAGTATAGGGGTGGATGGGGGGTAGGGGGGGGTGGACTGGGGGTAGGGGGTATACCTATTTTAACAAAACGATGCCTTGAACCTTGCTTGGATATTGGCTTTCAGCTGATGGTGTGTGGAGCCGGACTTGTAATATTGTGATTGTTCATCTGTTTATCCCGTAGGTGCTTAGAGGGGTAGTATGGGTATACTAATATACAGGATGGGTAACTCATATTTTCTCTTGACAACTCCACACAAAAGGTATATAAATACGACTTATGATTACGACGAGACCAGATGTCGTTGGCCAAATATCGTCCACCTGTTATTTACCTGAAATTACACCATTTGAAGCGGAAATCACACCCAATCGCTACACATACACGGCCAGAGAATGGGATAACGAATCCGCTAACTATTACTACAAGGCAAGATATTTATAAGGGATACACAAAGCTTGTCTAAAAACTAACTGAGGAGTCGGGGTATTTCCCGACCACTCACCCTGAGTCCCAGTTTTATCGAGGGATAAAGGGTCTAATGAGATTCTTCAGTCCCGATGTTCATCGGGGCTTCAGAATGACCACTTATACGGATCGCACAGAGAAACTCCACGAGTGGTCATTAAAATAATCTCCCAATTATTTCTGTCATTGGTTTTATTAACAGTGCGCTCGGGTTGACCTGTTCCACCTGTTCGCTGTGGGCGTATCCCTTTGGGCTTCCCATCCGCGGTCTCTGGCTAATATTTATGCTGCCTTTTACGAGTTCTTCCGATGAAAGTTCCTTACTATACGGAAGATAGCCGATTACTTTCAGTCCTGTTATCTTTTCAATATCGTTGTCTTTGAAATCAGTTGTTACTTTATTGACCAATAAATATTTATTACGGATATTGAGAGAAGTCATTTTATCAATTAATTCTCTTATCCGCTTAGCGGTTTGAAGTCCTACCTTTGTCGGGTCGCTTACTAATATCAATGCGTCTATATTCTGGGTAGTCTTACGGCTGAGATGCTCCATCCCGGCTTCATTATCAATCACAACATAAGGATAATTAGAACTGATTTTCTGCAGATAACCCCGCAGGATATTATTAGCCATGCAATAGCACTCAGGACCTTCAGGCCGTCCCATCACCAGCAAATCAACGCCTTTGGTTTCTGTTATCGCCCGCTGTAACTGATATTCCAGATGAGTCGGTTTGGAAACCCCATCAGGTAAATTACGAAGTCCTTTCGTTTCTTCCATAATATCGGATATGGTGTGCTGATGTCGTATGCCTAAATAATCGCCTAATGTAGAATTGGGGTCGGCATCTACAGCCAGAATCGGTTTTTTGCTCTGACTGAGTAAAACTTCAATAATCAATGCCGCAACGGTAGTCTTACCCGTGCCACCCTTACCGGCAACTGCTATAACCATAATTTATTGTATGGAATTTCAAAGATAAATCTGCCACTAAGGCACCAAGACACTAATAATTTTTTGTGCCTTCGTGGCTAATTTTAATATAATTTCCTACTTCTTAGAAAACAACTTCAAATCCGTATGCGGTAAAAACATTGCGGAAACAAATTCTTCAGTAAAAACATTATCGTTAGACAACTCAACATACGTCATCTTGTCGGCAATTTCATGCGCCTTATGAATTGCGATATACGAAAGCAGAATCATCCGGGCGCCTTCGACAGAACCGTTGCCGATATATTGAAATCTGTCTCTGGGCGCATCAGGCAATAAACCGATAGAGATACTTTTGGTAATGTCCAGATGGCTCCCGAATCCTCCGGCAATATAGAATTTATTAATGTCGCTAACACGGTAATTCATCTTTTTAAGCAGGGTAGCTATACCTGCATAAACTGCTGCCTTGGAACGAATAATATGGTTTATATCAGCCTGAGTGATGACGATATCGCGGCCGGTGGCAGAAAATTCTCCCAGGACGATAACGTATTCCAAGCCATCCTCGCCCTGGCGGATAAATTGGGTTTTGGACTCTTGGATTTTGCCTGCCCTATTAATAATCCCCGCATCAAGCATCTCACAAATTATCTCAATCAAACCCGAACCGCAGACACCATTCGGCTTAAGATTACCGATAGTTTCTACGATTGCCGGTTTATTAATATCCGTTATTTTAACCTTTTGGATGGCGCCCTTGATAGCCCTGGTGCCGCATCTGATGCCGCTGCCCTCAAAGGCAGGACCTATTGAACAGGCACAGCAGACCAGCCAATCATTATTACCTAATACTATTTCACCGTTAGTCCCCATATCAATATACATGGATAGTTCTGTTCTCTCGGTTAAGTCCGAAGCCAATAAGCCTGCCGTAATATCACCGCCGATATAACTGGATACACCGGGCGCGCAAGCCAGTAGTCCGCGCGGATTTATTCTGATGCCTACCTCAGCCGCGCGAATCACCGGCATATCGTTGGTTACCGGTATATACGGCTCTTTCCTTAAATATGCCGGGTCAATCCCCAATAAGAGATGCATCATAGTCGGGTTACCGGCGCACATAATTGCAGTAATATCATCCGATTTTATTTTGCTCCCCTTGCTTCGCGCCTCACTTATCAGATTTTCTATCAGATGATTAACATTATCTATGACGGATAAATGCAGTTTTTCCAATCCTTCTTTCTCGCCGGCGAAAATAATCCGGCTGATAATATCATCACCGTAGGTAATCTGTTTATTGAAACTGCCCGCTACACCGATAGTTTTTTCGGTAACCAAATCTACCAGATGCGCCACAACCGTGGTTGTCCCGATATCCACTGCCACCCCGTAATTAACCTTTGAAGTATCGCCGCCTTCTATTAAAACCAATTCGGTTGCCCCTACGGGACTACCCAAAGATGCTCGTCTCGTCAGGGATGCGCCGTTTCTTTTGCCGAGTGTAACCGTAACCGACCAGTTATTGTCGCGGAGCAATTTTCCCAGCGATTTAATATTAAACAGACTGGTCTGGATTGCAGTAATATCCCTCTTGCGAAGTTCCCGATAAATCCGTTCCAAATCACTCACAATATCATTAAGCGTCGGCGGAGGTAATTGCAGAAATATCTTGGTTAAGAGCGAGCTATGTTCCAGCCCAGCCCTTGCGTGCAAGAGCTGGGTCGCTTCCAACTCTTCGACGCCGGAATAAATATCAAGTCGGTTGCCTTTGACAGCTCCCAATAATATTTCACCTTCGTCAGCCCTGGATTCAAGCGGAATTTCTATTTCCACATCTTCGAATATTTCCGACTCGCAGGCAAGAACGATACCATCCTTAACTTCTTCAGGCGTAAGCAATGCGGTCGGTTTAGATTCTATATTACTTTTTTTAATAACAACACGGCATTTACCGCAGATTCCGTCGCCGCCGCAGACGCTCTGGATATAAAGACCGGCCCGTCTGGCTGCCTCAAGAATTGAAATCCCCTTCTCAACCTCTATCTTCTTGCCGGCCGGATAAAATGTAACGTTTACTTTTTTCATAATCTTATGAGAAAATATCCAAGATACTTATTACTTGAATACTTCTTTTGCAATCACTTGTCTAATAAATCTCTTGACTTTTTAGACTGGGAATATATAATAGTAAGCTGATTAAGCAGATAATGCCGATTTATCGGATAAATCGCCCGCCGAATAACCCTGCGAATCAGTTAAATCAGCTAAATCAGTTTACTCTTTAATTAAAACGATAACTATTATGCAAAAGACAAGGATATTATTATTGAGCATATTCTTGCTGGCTGCGCTGCCGGTATTTTATGCCTATCCCGAAGATGCAAAACCAACCCCAGACGCTGAACCCGAAGGGACCGCGGGTGGTCTCGCCAAAGAGAAATCTTCCAGCGAACGCGAGAATAGAATCAAGGAATTAATCCAGGAGCTCAAGAGCGAAGATGGCGATGTGCGTTCGAATGCCGCCCGTAACCTCGGTGATATGGACGCCAAAGAATCAATTCCCGAATTAATAAAACTGCTCAATGATAAAAACGATAATGTCTGTTCATCATCTATTCGTGCACTCGGTAAATTAGGCGCTAAGGAGGCTATCCCAGATTTAACCAAACTCCTCAGGAATAAATATTGGGATACCCGCGCCTTGTCTGCCGAGACACTCTGTAAATTAGGCGCCAAGGAATCGGCTGCGGAAATAATCAGATTGCTCAAGGATGAAAACTGGCTTGTACGCAAGCGAACTGCCCGCGCTCTGGGTGACCTCGGTGTCCGGGAATCAATTCCCGAACTGATTAAACTATTGGCCGAACGGGACGATGAAACGCGCCTGATAGCCGTCTCTGCGCTCGGTAAACTCAATGCCAAAGAAGCCACCTCTAAAATAATAAAACTGCTCAAGGATAAAAATTGGACGGTTCGCCAGACCACTGCTCAAATCCTGGGCAACTTCGGCGCTAAAGAGGCAATATCTGAAATATCTGACCTGCTCAATGATAAATTTGACCCTGTCCGCCTATCCGCTATTGAAGCGCTCGGTAAAATCGGCGATAAGGAAGCAGTCCCGGAACTGATTCAGATATTAAAAAATAAGAATCCCAAAGAACGTTTATCAGCCGTTGAAGCACTGGGCAAGATTGGCGCCAAGGAAACCATCCCCGAACTGATAAAAATGCTAAAAGACGATGAAAATGAGGTGCGCAGATTAACCATTGAAGCGCTGGCTAAACTTAATGCCAAAGAATTAATCCCGGAACTAATCAAACTGCTTAATGATAAAAATAATCAGGTGCGCCTGTCAGCCGTTCAGGCAATCGGTAAATTATCCGCTAAAGAATCTATTCCCGAACTTGTCAAACTTATTAATGATGAGGATATGCCGGTGCGCCGGGCGACCCAAGAAATCATTATTGGATTTAGCCCTAAAGAAACAATTCGCGAATTATTCAAATTGCTTAAAGACGAAGACACCAAATTCCATAAACAGGTCTTCGTGTTGATTGACAACTTTAACCCCAAGGAATCAATTTCTGAAATAATAAACTTGCTCTATGATGAAGACTGGAAAATCGGTGTGGTCGCAGTCGGTATGCTGGGCGAACTCGGCGCCAAAGAAGCCGTCACTGAATTAACAGAATTCCTGAAAAATGAAAAGGTAACGCTGCGCAGCATAACGGCTATCTCATTAGTGGAATTAGGGGCAAAGGATAAGGTGACTGAAAAATCTATTGATGACCTCCGTTCTTTTTTAGATTCGGAGTGCAGTGATGAATGGAAAACCCGCGCCCAAAATGCCCTAAGCACATTAGTCGCTGATAAATAACTTCACCTAACCATTTAAGAGATGGCGGTATGAATAAATTATGGCGCCTACTTATTAACGTAGAGCATAGAACAAAGAGCGTAGAGTTAAATACTCTATGCTATACACTCTATGCTTTTATTATAGCTTTTGTCGCTACGTTTAATTATGGCGGTTGTGGAAGCACCGGTGGCAACAGTAGTAGCGGCAGCAGCACCACACCGGCTCAATCTGCACCATCATTAACAACCAACACAGCCACTAACATCACTCAGATTTCTGCCACCTTAAACGGCACGGTTAATCCCAACGGTGCTGGTATTTTTGTATATTTCCAATACGGCACAACTATAGGATATAACAACACTACCAATTATCAAGATATTGGTTCCGGCACGACTAATGTCAATGTCTCTGCCAACCTAACCGGATTATCAATAAATACCATCTATAACTTCAGAATCGTGGCAATAAATGGCAGTTCTACGGTCAATGGAACAAATCAGATTTTTACTACTACAGGACTACCGCCTGCCTGCACCACTAATCCTGCTACCAATATCAATTCTAATTCAGCCAGATTAAATGGAGCGGTTAATCCTAATGGATTTGATACAAATGCTTATTTCCAGTGGGGGCCGACTACTTCATATGGGAACATCACAACTGCACAGGCAATAGGCAACGGAACAAGCAATGTTTCAGTTAATGCGGCTATAAACGGGTTATCATTAATTGCAGAGTATAATTTCAGGGTTGTCGGGAACAGTAATTCCGGAACAACCTACGGGAATAATCTGATATTCACTACCGGTAATTCAACCGGTTCAGCGCCGACCTGCATCACTGATGCTGCGGATAATATCACTACTATTTCAGTCAGATTAAACGGCACGGTCATTCCTAACGGCGTTGCTACAACTGCCTATTTCAATTATGGCTTGACTACCTCATACACAGTAACAACCTCTTCGCAGTCCATCGGCAGCGGCATTACGAGTGTTGCAATTACAGCCATAGCCGGAAGTCTTACTCCAGATACCCTATACAACTTCAGGGTTGTCGGAGTCAATACCACCGGAACAACCTATGGAAATAATCTGACATTCAATACCGTATCCATTGTAACGAGTAGTTTATTTATCCAACAGCCGACTAATACAACCGCCGGCGCTGCAATAACTCCGCCAGTTACCGTTAGAGTCACAGACCAATATAATAACCCGGTGCCGGGTGTATCGGTCTCTCTGACAACTACTACCCGGTTGAATGGAACCGCCACACAGGTGAGTAATACCGGTGGTATAGCAACATTCAATAATTTGAGTATAACCACCACAGGAATCTATCAATTAACAGCAAGGGTCCCGACAGACTCTGTCGGGATAAACTCAAATAGTTTTACTATAATGCCGGATATAGCGAATAGTTTAGTATTAGTATTTGTCCAACAACCGACCACTACAACCGCCGGCGCTGCAATAACTCCGGCAGTTACAGTCAGTATCAAGGATATATATGCAAATCCCGTATCGGGTATCTCAATATCCATCACCACCACTAATGGCACAGCTGTCAACGGCACACTTACTCAAAATAGCAATCTTAATGGTATTGCTACCTTTAACAATTTGAGTATCTCTGTAGTCGGTAATAGTTATGCCTTGCGTGCTACGGCTGGCGCAATCAACACAATCTCTTCTGTATTCAATATCGTTTCCAATAATGCCAACCTCTCTTCACTAACAATTTCTCAGGGGACACTCAATCCCTCGTTTGCGCCAACAACGATAAACTACACGGTGGATGTGCCCCTTACTCAAAGTTCAATCATAGTAACACCGACAGCAACAGAGACGACTGCCACCATTACTGTAAATGCAACCCCTGTTACATCAGGTCAGGCATCAAACCCTATCTCTCTAAATCTCGGACCGAATCAGATTTCTATTGTGGTAACAGCACCCGATGTGGTAACGACAAAAACATACACTATTACAGTAAACAGACTCTACCAACAGGCATATATCAAGGCATCCAATACAGAAATATCTGACTGCTTTGGCTATAGTGTTGCTATCTCAGGTGATACCTTCGTAGTAGGAGCAGTTGGGATACTTTCTGATGTCTTGAACGGTGAAGACAGTAATGCTACTGGCATTAATGGCAATCAGACGGATAATAGTGCCACCGATAGCGGGGCCGTATATGTATTTACACGTTTAGGCAACACCTGGTCCCAACAGGCATATATCAAGGCATCTAATACGGAGGCAAATGATTACTTTGGATTTAGTGTTGCTATCTCAGGTGATACCCTCGTAGTAGGTGCATACGGTGAAGACAGCAATACTACCGGCATTAATGGCAGTCAGACGAATAACTCTGCCGTAGATAGTGGAGCAATCTATGTATTTACGCGTTCAGGCACCACCTGGTCACAGCAGGCATATATCAAACCATCCAATACCGGAGCATCTGACTACTTTGGATATAGTGTTGCTATCTCAGG
This sequence comes from Planctomycetota bacterium, assembly GCA_043801445.1. GTDB lineage: Bacteria > Planctomycetota > MHYJ01 > JACQXL01 > JACQXL01 > JAZDFP01. The sequence goes on along the minus strand of JAZDMB010000033.1, from coordinate 58,106 downwards.
TGATACCCTTGCAGTGGGGGCAATTTATGAAGACAGTGGCACTACCGGAATTAACAGTACACCGAATGAATCAGCCGCATATAGTGGAGCGGTATATCTCTTTACACGTTCAGGCACCACCTGGACACAGCAGGCATATATCAAGCCATCCAATACCGGAGCATCTGATTTATTTGGCATCAGTGTTGCTATCTCAGTTGATACCCTTGTAGTGGGTGCACTTTATGAAGACAGCGCTACTACCGGCATTAACAGCACACCGAATGAATCAGCCACTGATAGCGGAGCGTCATATGTTTTTCAACGTTCAGGCACCACCTGGTCCCAGCAGGCATATATCAAGGCATCCAATACAGGAGCAGGTGACTTGTTTGGCTATAGCGTTGCTATATCAGGTGATACCATCGTAGTAGGCGCATATCAAGAAGACAGCAACACTACCGTCATTAACAGCGCGTCGAATGAATCAGCCACGGATAGCGGAGCGGCATATGTCTTTCAACGTTCAGGCACCACCTGGTCACAACAAGCATATATCAAGGCATCCAATACAGGAGCAGGTGACTGGTTTGGCGTTAATGTTGCTATCTCGGGTGATACCCTCTTAGTGGGAGCAGTTTATGAAACCAGTAATGCTACCGGTATTAATGGCAATCAGTCAAATAATTCTGTCAGCGAAAGTGGTGCGGTATATCTCTTTACACGTTCAGGCACCACATGGTCTCAGCAGGCATATATCAAGGCGTCTAACACAGGAACAGGTGATAACTTTGGCTATAGTATTGCTATCTCAGGCGATACCTTTGTAGTAAGCGGATACGGTGAATCCAGCAGTGCTACCGGCATTAATGGCAATCAGACGGATAATAGTGCCGTAGAGAGTGGAGCGGTATATGTCTTCAGGTAATCATCCCTAATCCCGATGGGCTATCCAAGTGGGCTACAACGGGACCCCGATAGACTTTGTCGGGACGGGACTACTTCATTGATGCTCCCGCTCCGGCAGGGCGTGGCTCGCCCATAATGGGCGACGGTATGGTGTCACCGGAATCATGTAATTATGATAAATTGGAAAAGATTAATTATCACAGTATTTTTAATTGTTATAACAATCTATATTTTATTAAGTGACTTAAGTCTTGCAGATTACAGAGATGATACTAAATGCAAGTTGAATTTAAGGGGAATAGAAGAACACATAAAGATATATTTTGATGTGAAAGGTTTCTATCCAGATAAATTAAGAGACCTATTTAATTTTTTGAATGATGACCCTAAATTAACTCCAAAAATATTTAAATGTGTCAACTCTAAAAGTCAATCAAGTCCAGTTGATTATGATATTATTCTTACCCGTGACAAGAGTGAAATCGATCAGGAAATTATTATTTATGAATTATCTAAGAATCATTATGGGAGTCGTTATAGAGGATTTTTATTTTTCAGTATAGTAGCATCATATAATACGAGATACATTTATATTACGAACCCCAGAACGAACAAATTTATTACTATGGGGTTATATACTGATAAAAAATTTAATGAGTTATTATCAAAATATCAACAATCTAAAAAATAATAGAAGCTAACAATTCGGGGGACGCCATACTCCCCGTAGGGGCGGGGAATTACAAAGTATGAAATATAACATAATTTTATTATTAGCACTGATTTTCCTGTCTTTCAATAGTTCTAACAATTTATATTTACTCCACCCCGCAGAAAACCCCGTCCCGACTCCACGAACCCTGACGGGTTCTCTGAGCGAGAACCCGGAACGGGCGGCGAGTGCCTGTCATATAGAAGAGGCGCGAAGGTTAGAAAAAGAGGGCGAATTCCGCTCTGCCCTCTCTCATTGGGAAAGGGTTATTGACACCTGTTTTGCCGAGGCGACTGACGAAGAATTATTGGAAGCGCGTCGGGCTCTGGCACGTCTTAATGAAAAAGTCCCGCCTTCTACTCAGCCCAGTGAAGCAAATTCTATGCGTCTCTATGTTCTCCTTTTTACAGAGGTTGATTTCTCCTGGCAGGAAGAAGGTAAATCCCATCATGTCCAATTTAAGTTGTCGCCACGCGAGATTGAGAATGTAAAAGCGGGTTTCTATCAGTTCAAGCAAAAGGTCTTTGAATATTCACTGGGGGCATTCAAAATTGACGAGACTTTCGTTCTGGCTGACCGTCCGTTAAAGTCTCTTGCTCCGATGGGAAAGGCGTTTTGGATTGGTCCCGAAACTATAGAACCGAATATGGGTAGAAAATTATTTGAGCCGGGCGAGTATGACGGGATGATTGCCTATGCCCCGATGCAAAAGGGCGGACAAGAAATCCCCGCAGCCATTGGCGGTGGCGCTCTTGGGTGCGACGCCGGTTATCAGAGAATCGAATACAACGGTTTGCAGATTTTCCAAAACGACCTTGTAGGAGTAAGAACGGGTGAATTGGAACTCCATGAGTGGCTTCATCTAATCGACCATACCCTGCGTGCGCATGCCGGTTATCCGGCAAGGATTGTTCCATCAAGTGACGACGGTCGCGAAGAAAGCCAGTCAGGCGGCGACTTGGATTATCGCAGACCTAAAAATGTCAATACCTGGTTCCCTTTTTATAAGCATATTATGCAGGAACATTTTACGCACCAAATGTGGCATGAAGTGAAATGGAAAAAGCCAGAGGGTCCATTCATAGAAAATTGGAGGATTCAAGGTCCTTTTGAGAATAAGGATGACAAAGGATTGGACGTATCTTTTATTGACGAGACAAAGGAGTCTTTAGATATCTCTTCGTGGAAAAAAGCAAAGGGAAAGATAGTAAATTTCAAACAATACTTCAGTCGTAAAGAACAAGCTGTAGCGTATGCGGCAGTCACGGTTACTGTAGAGCAACCCATTTGGGCAAAACTATGGATTGGCTCAGATGACGGAGTCAAGGTCTGGCTTAATGGCTACAACATTCTTTTTAATCACTCCCATCGGGCTCTTAGTGAGGACCAGGATTGTATCCGGGTGCTCCTTAAAAAAGGGCTTAACTTCATCCTCTTTAAGGTTGACCAAGGAGATGGGGAGTGGGGTTTGTGCGCACGAATTACCTCTCTTTCAAACGAGCCGCTTAAGATAGAATAAGCCGGCCCGTATGGAGGATACAAATCAATAGTATGTAGAAGGTAAAACGGATAGGGCTTGACATTTATAAACTATTATATTAATATAAATTTATAAAGGAGGAAAAATATGAAAGACAACACTATAGTAATAATGATAGCAGTAGCTGCTCTTGTTTTGTTAATCGGTTATGCAACAATACCGGCAACTGAAGAGGAAATAGTCAAGGCTGACGATGCCTTTACTGTATTAGAACAATTAGAGAAGAATTATGTGGGATTAGTGGAAAGACTCGGTTTGGATACTCTAATCGCTAAGGCAAGATGTTCATCATTTCCTGATATTCCTGCTATGATTTACTGCGCAAAAGACAAGGGACTGAAAACAAAGATAGAAGGAGGCGGACCTGCTGGCATCGTAGCGACACCACTCATTGAAGGTTATCTAACTTACGCCATAGTAGGAATAAGAAAACCTATCAAGGAGTATAAATTAACCAAGGAAAATGTCAGCGCAACTTCTGAACTGGTAATTTTAAAGGATGGAACCCAAGTTACCCAACTAACCTTTATCCCGAAAACAGGAAAAACATTAGAGTTTACAAAGATAATAATGAGCGTTGAACCAAAAAAATGGCTGATAATACAGTTAAAAATAACAGAAAAAGGAAAAGAGACTTCAACTGAGTGTGAATATAATAAAGAATGTCTTCCTGTCAAGATAGCTATGACCGGTACCGGTGTAGGATCTATGATAAAAAAAACTTTTCCCCAGGATTGCCTTCCTCTCGATATGGCTATGGCTAACGTTAGCGGAGCTGAATTCACAATAACAAATACTTACACAACAGAAGGTAAATTTACTGTTCCTGCTAAAACAGAGATAACGATAGAAGGCAAGAATATCCCGAAGGAGCTAGGAAGTACAACAATCACCTATTCTGATTTTAAGGTTAATGTCAAAATCCCCGATGGTATTTTTGCTGAACCCAAAAAAGTCAAGCCAGGAAATTGATTTATAGAAAGACAGCCTTTTGGGGCGTCCCCGTGCCAGCCGCTCGAGACAAACCCCGCCCTTCGGGACAGGAGTTTGCCAACCCATAAATTTTATTATTTTTCTTGATAATTTATTTGTCATATGCTAATATGTGCATATATAAATTTAAAATTGTTGACAACATCAACAGTTTCACCCGGAACGAAGTGAAGGGTCTTTCAACGGTCTCAATATATGATGAAAAAAGCAGTTAATATCCTAAAGGCATTGGCTAATCCAACCCGTCTGAGGATTATGCATATATTGATAGCGGCAAAGCATGAGTTGTGCATCTGCGAGATTATGGATTCGCTAAGATTGCCCCAATACCACATTTCCAAGCATATCAGGGAACTGAAAATAGCCGGATTGGTTGAGGAACGCGAAGAGGGACGCTTTGTATTTTATACTTTAATCAGCGATAAAAACAAACTCCGCCAATTACTCCTTAAAGCTTTGGCAGAAATTGACGATGCGACACTGGCCGATGATAAGAAAAGAATGACAAAACGTTTATCTCTGAGAGTAAACGATAAATGTGTAATCGGATTAACGAAACGGGAAAAATAAATGAAAGAACGAACAAAGTTATTGCTAATGGTATCGGTATTTTTGCTTGCCTATTTTGCGCCTTTTGCCAATCTGCGGGTGCAATCGTCCATAATAGAATCATTTTATATGCTGCAGGAATATGCCCGCCAGCATGTAATTTTATGTTTAGTGCCGGCATTCTTCATTGCCGGCGCCATTGCCAATTTTATCAGCCAGGCGGCGGTGATGAAATATTTCGGCGCCAAGGCGAATAAAGTAATGGCTTATTCAGTCGCATCCGTCTCCGGCACAATTCTGGCGGTTTGTTCCTGCACGGTTCTGCCTATCTTTGCCGGTATTTATCAACGCGGGGCGGGTATCGGTCCGGCAACCGCATTCCTCTATTCAGGTCCGGCGATTAATGTCCTGGCGATTATCATAACCGCCCGAATATTAGGGATAGAAATGGGTATTGCCCGTGCTGTCGGCGCAGTTCTGTTTTCGGTCATCATCGGGTTATTGATGCATCTGATATTCTGTAAAGAAGAACAAACAAAACAGAACGCTCCGGATATCTTTCTGCCCGAAGAAGCCAAAGGAAACCGTTCATTATTGAAAAACGCCTTGTATTTCGCGGTGATGTGCGCCATATTGGTTTTTGCCAACTGGTCAAAGGATGAGTCAATGCCGTTGTGGCAGGCAATATATTCGGCGAAATGGTTTATTACCGGCGGGCTATTAATAGTTTTAGGATTTATGCTGTTCAAATGGTTCCGCAAGGATGAAATGTCCAGTTGGACCGATTCTACCTGGGGATTTGCCAAGCAGATATTTCCTTTGCTTATCGGCGGTGTTTTTGTAGCCGGGTTTCTGCTGGGCAGACCGGGACAACAAGCCCTGATTCCTAATAGTTGGATAGAATATATGGTAGGCGGCAATAGTCTATTCTCAAATTTCTTTGCTTCTTTAGCCGGTGCACTTATGTATTTCGCCACGCTTACAGAAGTGCCGATTGTTCAGGGATTGATGGGTTCGGGAATGGGAAAAGGTCCTGCCCTGGCTCTTTTACTTGCCGGCCCTGCCTTATCACTCCCCAGTATGCTGGTTATCAAAAGTATTATGGGAACTAAAAAAATGCTGGTGTATGTTTCACTGGTGGTAGTAATGGCTACTATTACAGGTATAATTTATGGGACGTGGTTTTAGCCACAGATTAAACAGATTGACCACAGAGGGCACGGAGTAGTATTAATGCCTTATTTAAATGAAGTGAAAATAATTCAGACAATGCCGTGTATTGCAATGCCGGAACGGATACGATTTATTGCAGAATTAGATATGGATATTTCTAAAATAATGCCTTATTTGAATGCGATTATGGAAGACGCTATCTATAATCATAACGCCCCGAGTATAACTTTAAAGAGAGATGGCAGGTTAATCGGCATACAGGCAAAACAATTAGCGGCTGGAAAAGTTGTTAATTTAAAAGAAGCAAATGAGTTGGTTGATTGGTTTAAAAACATGGTCAACGATTGTTATACCCGTAAGAATAGCATTACCCCGAATTATGAACGCAGAAAAACATTATTACCTCTGGATATTTATAAATTACTGCCTGCCACGAATTGCAAGAAATGCAACGAACCGGCCTGCATGGCTTTTGCCATAAAATTAATATCGGAAGAAAAAAACATTATGGTTTGTGCAGATTTATTTTCTGGGAAATATAATGAAAAGAGGGACGAACTTATTAAATTATTAAAATCCTGCGGTTATTCGGTGCCGGAACCATTTGCCCAAAATTTAACCACGAATAGAAACGAATTGCACGAATATTAACCACAGAGGTATAGAGTTCACAGGAAAATTCTTTGTGTTTTTTGTGTCTTTTCCCGATGGGCTATCCAAAGAAGTTGCTTCGGGATCCCGATGCTCTACCAAAGGAATGGGGTTCATTCGGGAGTGGCTAAATCTTATATATGGAGAAAAGTATGAAAATAGAAATCTTAGGAACCGGCTGCCCTAAATGTAAGAAATTATTTGAAGTAACTACTGAGGCGGTTAAGGAACTGGGCATCCTGGCGGATATAGTAAAGGTGGAAAAGATTCAGGATATAATAAATTACGGCGTGATGATGACGCCGGCGCTGGTAATTGACGGCGAGGTCAAGTTGTCAGGCAAACTACCTAGCAAGGCAGAGATTACCAGTATAATTGCCTCGAAAGTGGTAAAATGAGACTATAAATAACAGATAAATTACAGCGAATATCGTTTATAAGGAAGTCATGAAACCATGAAGGGAGATATTATGGAAGACAAAAAAACAACTCAATTAAGTTTTTTCTTTTGGCTTAAATTAGTAGGTTTCATTATTTTGATTCTGGTTATTATGGTAATAGGTGCAGTAATTTATTGGAAGAATACTTATAAACTTAAACAAATAGCGCCAATAACAACTGAATTACCTATAACTAATAAAAATACTGGCAACCCACTGGAGCGTGCATTAAAAAGCGGTATACCGGTCGTGGCTGATTTCGGCCGGGGTAAATGTATTCCCTGCAAGATGATGAAACCGATTCTGGAGGAATTGATGCAGACATATAAAGGCAAAGCAGAGATATTTATATTTGATATAGACGAATACAGTGATTTAACAACTCAATACGGTATCCAGATGATTCCAACCCAGCTATTCTTTGATAAATCGGGCAAGGAAGTCATGAGACACGAAGGTTTTTTTCCTAAGGAAGAAATCGTAGCCAAATTAGAAGAATTAGGCGCAAAGTAAAGGAGAAAGATTATGAAAAAAAGCAATATGTTTTATGGAATAATACTATGCCCTATTATTTTAGCAATAGGATTTATATGGGCAGAGGAAACAACCAAGCCAGTTCCCCAGCCAACTATAGATTCAACCTATCCCGGTCTTGCCTCGGGGATACTTACTTTTGCTAAAGTGATTGTATTGCCTAAAGAAGTTCTTCTCCAGGCGGGTGAACTCAAGATTACTGTCGGGGACTTAAACGCTGAAATGTCAAAAGCATCAGACGAAATCCGAGAGCAACTAATGAAAAATGCTTTCTTTCTGTTGGAGCAGACCGGCACTGAAAAGATTCTTATCCAAGAATCTCGAGCTGCGGCGATTATAGCTAAGAAAGACCTGAAAGGAAAATCAGATAAAGAAATCATTCAGGAATATCTCAAACCAATTACGGAAAAAGTTACGGTAACGGACAGTGAGGTTAAAGACTTTTACGAAAAAAATAAGGATATGTGCGGCGGAGCAACTCTGGAACAGGTAAAGAATGACCTTAAACAATATGTGCTGCAACAGAAACAGCAAGACTCAATAGATGAACATATTCGGACTATGGGACAACGGATTGTTATTGAAGTTGACAAGATGTGGTTAGATAAACAGAATGTGACTGCTCGTGACAATCCGGTAGACAAGGCGCGTTCAAGCGGAAACCCTTCATTGATAGACTTCGGTTCAATCGGTTGCCGGCCTTGCGATATGATGGCTCCTATTCTTGAAACCCTTAAGAAGAAATACGAGAATAAAGTTAATGTTCTTTTCATTCATGTGGGCAAAGAACAGATTTTGGCAGCCCGTTACGGTATCCAGTCTATACCTGTGCAAATCTTTTTCGACAAACAGGGCAAAGAGGTATTTAAGCATACGGGCTTTTTCCCGCAGGATGAAATTGAAAAGAAACTAAGTGAGATGGGAATAAAATAATGCTCCAGGAAATATTTACTAAATTGACATACTGGCTTAATGCGGCTCCGCATATAGCCATTGCGGCGTCTTTTGCCTGGGGCATTTTGAGCATCCTATTAAGCCCGTGCCACCTATCCAGTATCCCGCTGATTGTCGGTTTCATCAGCGAGCGCCGAGATATGACAGTTCCCAAGGCATTGGGGCTCTCATCCCTGTTTGCCGCCGGCATTCTGATTACCATCGGATTAATCGGCTTGATTACTGCCGGAATCGGGCGAATGATTGGCGATATCGGCGGTTACGGAAACTATATAGTGGCTGTTATATTTTTCCTTGTCGGACTACACTTGCTTGGCTTGATTCCTATGCCCTGGTCCGGCACTTCATCACAGAGCCAGAAGAAAGGTTGGCTGGCCGCGTTCCTGCTGGGTTTAATCTTCGGAATTGCTTTGGGTCCCTGCACATTCGCTTATATGGCTCCGGTGCTGGGAGTGACTTTTAAGGTCGCATCAACCAATTTTGTTTATGCCACCGCTTTGTTACTTGCTTACGGAATAGGACATTGTTCGGTGATTATTATTGCCGGCACCAGCACCAAATGGGTGCAGTCGTATTTAAACTGGACCGAATCATCCAAAAGCACGATAATAATAAAAAAGATATGTGGTGTCTTGGTAATCCTGGGCGGGATTTATCTTATTTGGAGCGCTTAATGAATTCGTTTGCCACAGAGAACACAGAGACACATAGGACGCAGATGAACACGGTAATTTTATAAAGGGGGTATGAGTACAAGAAAGAAATAAACCACCAAGTAGGCAGGCAGATTAACACAGAAAGAAGAATACTTTGTGTTCTTTGTGGTAAAGGATTTTATATATGAAAGAAAAAAGATTATCATTCTTAGACCGCTTTTTGACCTTGTGGATATTTCTGGCAATGATTATCGGCGTCGGGATGGGATATTTCATCCCGCAAATTGTGAATTTCTGGAACACATTCCAATCAGGCACGACTAATATTCCGATTGCTATCGGTTTAATCCTGATGATGTATCCGCCTCTGGCTAAAGTCAAATATGAAGAATTAGGTGATGTCTTCAGGAATTTCAAGGTGCTTCTGCTTTCTTTGGTGCAGAACTGGGTAATTGGTCCGATTCTGATGTTTGCCCTGGCAATTATTTTCCTGCGCGGTTATCCGGATTATATGGTTGGTTTGATAATGATTGGGCTGGCGCGTTGTATTGCGATGGTGATTGTCTGGAACGAACTGGCTAAAGGCGATACCGAATACGCCGCGGGACTGGTCGCATTTAACTCCATATTTCAGGTTCTGTTCTTCTCAGTCTACGCCTGGGTATTCATCACCATTCTACCCACCTGGTTTGGCTTACAGGGAGTAGCGGTCCAGATTACCATCAGCCAAATCGCCAAGAGCGTTTTTATATATCTGGGCATTCCCTTTCTGGCCGGGATGATTACAAGATTTACGTTGATAAAATTGATTAATAAAGATTGGTACGAGAATAAATTTATTCCGGTCATCAGTCCGATTACTTTGGTTGCGTTGCTGTTCACGATTATTGTAATGTTCTCGCTCAAGGGTGAATATATCGTCAACCTGCCGATTGACGTAGTGCGCATTGCCATTCCCTTACTGATTTATTTTGTGGTGATGTTTCTGGTCTCGTTTTATATGAGTAAAAAGGTAGGCGCTAATTATGAACAAAGCACAACACTATCATTTACTGCTGCCAGTAATAATTTCGAACTGGCGATTGCGGTAGCAGTAGCGGTATTCGGTATTTCGTCCGGTGTGGCTTTTGCCGCGGTGATTGGACCATTGGTAGAAGTGCCCGTAATGATTGGCCTGGTTAACGTTGCATTCTTTATTAAACGGCGTTATTATCAAAATAATTAAATGTTATCTGGAAGAATATAATTAATAATGATATAATCCGTATTGAGAATGCAATGAAGAAAAATAACAGTATCACAAAAGCCCCTATTAAATCTTTGGTAAAAGGTTATTCTTTATTACCCAATCCATCACTCTTAAGCACTATTTTAAATGAACAATTGGTGCCCTCGGTGGGTTGTACGGAACTAAGCGCTTTGGCATATGCATCGGCTCTGGCTTATCACATACTTATTGGTAAAATCCCAGCGCCCTTCCAAATAAGTAAACCATTATCATATCAAAAAATCTTACCCCATCAGATTAAACGGATTATTGTTACAGTTGACCGAAACGTTTATAAAAATGGTTTTGTTGCCCAGATACCAGTTGGTAAGAATCTAAAAGGTCTTGCCTATGCCGCGGCACTGGGAATCTTCGGCAATCCATCAGACAAACTGACTATCTTTAAACAATTAACCAAAACAGATACGGCCCAGGCAATCAATCTGATACATCACAATAAGATTGAAATAAAAACATTGGAAGACAGAGAAATCAGTCCTTATTTTGAGGTTCAATTGCTTACTAAAAATAATTCGGCAACCGTGGTTATTGAATACCAGCACTTTAATGTCTCCCTGATAAAACGCAATAATAGGATTATTCATCAATTGTCAAAACAGAGTATAAATAACTCATTCAGTCCGGCAATGAAAGAATTGGGTAATTTATCTCTGGCACAATTAGTTCATTTGGTAGAATATTTAACCGCTAAAGATAAACAACACATAAGAAATAGTTTACAGATAAATCAACGGCTAAGTCAGTATGGGTTAAAACATTACCGTAATGGATTAACCGGCAGTCTGCAAAACCTGGTCCGACGTAAAATATTAAATAACGACCTGGTTTACCACGCCCAGTTGGATACGGCTTCAGCCGTAGAAACCAGGATGTCAGGCGTCCCTCTTGAAGTAATGTCATTATCAGGAAGCGGCAACCAGGGATTAACTGCCTTATTACCGGTTGGCTCTGTTGCCCAAAATCGCGGGTTATTAGATGAAGAACGACTCGTTAAATCATTGGCGCTTTCCTGCCTGGTGACAGCTTATACCACCTATCACATCGGATATTTAACACCTTTATGCGGTTGTATTGTCAAAGCAGGTGTCGGTGCCGCCGCCGGAATCGCATATTACTTAAAAGGCAGGACCAACCAGATAGACTCTACTATTAAAAATATGTTGGGGTCTTCGGCAGGAATAATCTGCGACGGCGCAAAAGTAGGCTGTGCCTTGAAAGTAGCTAATGCAACCTACACCGCTATAGAAAGCGCTTTGTTGGGACTTAATAATATTTCCATCCCAAAATCAAAAGGTTTGATTACCTATACTACTGAACAAAGTGTTAGAAACCTGGGAATATTTTCTCGGGCAATGACCTCTGCTGATAAAACATTGGTGAACATCCTATCGGCGCAAACCTGAAGTGAACTTTCTATCCCGTATCCGCCGAATAAAACACAGATTTTAGCAGATAATTTTTATAAGGAAACCAAGATTACAATTCCTGTCCTCATGGATTCCCTTAAATATTAATCCGCGTAGCCGTAAGGCTCTGCGTTTATTTGCGTTCTATCCCGTACGGGTGGCAGATTCAGATTCCTACATGATTTATTTCAGATTTAGAATATAGTCTTCCCACTGGCGCTCTATTACGTCTATTTTTTCATTAAACGTTTTCTCGAATAGTTCATTATGCTGGGCAATACTGTTAATCCCTTCACTCTTTATTCCCTGAAAATATTTATCAAAGGAATTGGCATACTGACCATTCTTATAATTCATAAAGAAATAAATCAGGCTCCAGCTATGGGCATATTCATAGCCGCTGAAACCGACATCTAAATTAATTATATCATCAAAGGTGGATGTGGTCTTTTGACTAATCCGCTCCTGCATCTTTTTGAGCCTTTCCTGATTTATAATATTAGTCTTGAGAGACGTCCCTTCAAACTTGCTTGATTCATAATATCCGGCTAATCCCTCGTGAATCCAAAGCGGGACCTTGGAACTGCACACCATATGGACAAACTGATGAGTGCCTTCATGCAACAATACCGAGGTGGTACCGGCCGGCTGGTAAAATGTGAGTATCCGGTCCCCCATAAAAACACCGCCCGAGCCGAAGATTCCGCCGTTCTTGTCGTATTCATTATTGTTCTTGAAGACACAAACCTTCAGTTTATAGTTAGGCGCATTATAAAATTTGAATATCCGTGATGCCTCAAAGAAAAAGCATTCCATAAGGAAACATATGTCATCCAAAGCTTCCGATGTCAGATTGGTGGTAATCACATAGTGGTCTGTTTCTTTGGTGCGCGCCTTGTCCCAAGGCAGATTTTCCTTGTCCGCACCGGGTTCATCGATAATACCTTTGGGCGCCAACAAATTCTTAAGCGCTTCCAGATTATTTTCATTGAATTCCTGCTTGGCTTTCTCGTCAGTCGTAACCCATTTACCCTGGTAGTTGACAAAACCTTTAGCCTCCATCATCTCTTTATAAGGCATCCATTTTTCCTGATACTGAACATAGCCTTTCTCCAGATATGATTTTTCTTCAACCGGTATTATTTTCTTTTCGTATTCACAAAAACCACCGGGCGGGAAAGGGACATTCCGATAGCGAGCGACAAAGCGGCTAATCCGCTCCTGTTGTTCCGGATACTGCTTTAGACAATTAATTAATATTCTCTCACCTTCTTTGAAAAGATTATGACTATAACAAAAAAGCGCTAAATAGAAGTTGTCCCATCCGTCTGACGGTCGGGCAGGTTTGGAAAGCTTATTAGGAAATAATTCATAAACTGTTTTAGGTGGAATTTCCTTCCACTGACGTTTGTAAACACTGCCGCTTACTCCGGCGAAAGAACCATCAAACCCGTTTTCGTCCGCCTTGATTATCCAGATATCCTTGTTATTCAGGACAATCTTCTGGCGTTTACCCTGAGTGGATAAATTCTTTGCCATATTGTTAAACAAAGTCATTTCATCTTTCAGGTCCGACAGGCAATAATTTATCTCTTGCTTCAGGTCTTCATTAATTATGTATTTCATAAAACTCGTCAGCGAAGAAATTGCATCAACATATTGATAGACACTGACTTTTTGTGTAATTTTCGTCTTCTGTTCACTCCACAATTTTTCATCCCCGGATATCTCTTTAATTTGGTCGGATGCAATCCTTTCTTGCTGCTCTGTGCTTTCGGTAGATCCGCCGTAGGCGTGAGTTAAGCCTACTTTATCATCAGACGACTCTGATTGATTTGCTTTTATCCCTAACGGGACGAGCCTCATTGATGCTTGTGGTGTAACCATCGCCGGCAAAATACTAATAATGACAAGTAAAAAACTGGCCATTAATAATAAAGAATAAGTTCTGGCTTTCATAAAATTATCTCCTGCCCGACTTGATATCCGGTCAGACGAATCCTGATATTTATTTGGCATACTCTATTGTGATTCTAATCAACCCACTGCCAAAATCAACAAAAACTGGTTTTTATCTGCTTAATTCAACTAGTATACTACAAGGGATTTATTAGTATGCCCTCTCTAACTTAATAGTATAGCATTTGCTATTTCATAGGATACTATCCGTTACTTACAAGGACGGGACCCGCTATTTCAAGGCATACTAACTTGCGTTTAAGGGGACGGCTACCGCAATCAAGCGGCATATTGAGACGCATTTACTGGCATATCTACTGTGATTATCTGGGACACTCCCTGACACCATCCGGTAAGGGATGTACTATTGCAAGGCATACTCAGACGCACTGACTGGAATAGGTTCTATTATTAGGTAGGATAGCAAGTAATACTCAATGGTGCACCACTTGTAATTGTTGGGTATGGGAGGATACCCTACCCCCCACCGTCTGAATTATCACCATATTGTAACTGTAATAATATCAAAGAGTTATAACTATGATGGAATCTTAATACTCCATTGAATTCTAAACTTTTTATCTTTTGTCCCGCATTATTCATAAACGCTTTATGAAGTTGACAGTTTGTTGAGACAGAATAACCCTCAGGAATGCTCTCACCCTTTATTTCATAAGGGGTTACGAGCATAACTGACATAATTGCTTGTGAATTATTCGCGTTATAAACCATTTTCAGGGCTAAATCTTGACCTTTACGGTAAAAAGTTTATGTTATCTTCATCATCAGAAATCCATATTTTAAAGATAGTAATTCTTATGCTACTTGCACCCGTACGGGCGCTACGAGGCACGAGTGAAATTGGGGCGATAAAACTGCTTTGCTATTCAGAGCGGTATGCGTCGCTAAATGAATCCGGGGAATATGGCATCCCCCGAATTATCATAATATTGTATTCCTGTAATTAAATAAGGAGATATTAAAATGAGATGTAACATAAAAATATTATCAATTGTAATATCAGTAATAATAGCTATTATTTGTAACTCGGGTATAGCTGATGAGAATTCAAAGGAATCGCATATTAAGGACTTAATCCAGAGGTTGAAATCGGAAGCAGAATCGATTCGAAGTTCAGCTGTATATGCGCTGGGAGAATTAGGCGCTAAAGAGGCAATCCCAGAATTAATAAAACTTTTAAATGATAAAGAATCGACAGTGCGCGCCGAAGTCATAGAGGCGCTCAGGCAACTTGATGCCAAAGAAACTATACCGGAAATGATAAATCTATTAAAAGATAAAGATAGCAATGTCCGAGAAGCAACTGCTGCGGCGCTTGGCGAATTCGGAGCAAAAGATAAGGCGCCTGAAATAATGCAATTACTAAACGATGAAAATGAAAATATCGCTAACGTGGCAATGTATTTACTTACACGGTTTAATACGAGAGAGTCAATACCGAAAATTGAAAAACTCTTGAAAAGCACTAACTGGAGTCAGCGCTTCCTTGCAACCTATTCACTCTTGGAATTAGATGCCAAAGAATCAATTCCACAATTTACGAAACTCTTAGATGAAGAGAAACAATCCACATATAGCGCGGCTGTTTATGCCTTGGGAAAATTCGGCGCTAAAGAAGCAATTCCTCAAATAAAAAAATTATCCAAGAGCAACTATGGCGACATACGGCAGGCGGTTGCCTATGCCTTATTGAAATTCGGCGATAAAGATGGAATGTCCGTATTGACCAAATTGATAAATGACAAAAATTGGGATAAAGGAGATGATATTAGATATATTCTGGAAGAACTGAATTCCCCGGAGGTAATACAAGAGATGATAAAGTTGCTGAAAGATAAAGACAATGAGATTCGTTATTTCAGCGCCGATATTTTAGGCGATCTCGGCGCCCGTGAGGCAATCCCTGAATTGATGAAAACGCTAAAGGACAAAGATAAAATCTTGTGTGGTATATCTGCCATTTCACTCGCGAAACTGGGCATAACAGATATAATTCCCGACCTGATTAAATTGCTGAGATACAAAGACAGGGATTTGAATATTCGCGCAGCGTATGCCCTTAATATGATGGAAGCAAAGGAAACTATCCCTGAACTAATCAAATTGCTAAAGGATGAAAGAGTATTTAGCTGGGCTTCTTTTATTCTGATTGACCTTTCTGCTAAAGAATCGATTCCCGAGTTCAGAAAGTTATCCCGCAGCGACAATAAAATCATAAAAGCTAAGGCGCTTTGCGCGCTTGGAATGCTTGGAGTTAAAGAAGTGCAATCCGCCGATTTAATTAAAATTATGAATGACGAAGAAACTTACAGCCGCAACGCGGCGATTGATGCTTTAGCCGAACTCGGAGCCAAAGAAACCATCCCCGAATTAATGAAGTCATTTTACGATTTAGAATTACGCAGTCATACCGTAATTGCTTTGGGAATGATTGGAGCCAAAGAAGCCATACCTAAAATAATGAATCTATTAAAGGGAGAAACAAGCAATATAATACGTGCTTCAGCCGCTCGTGCACTCGGAGACTTAGATGCTAAAGAAGCTATTCCGGAACTGATGAAACTTTTGAAGAATGAAAAATGGGTTGTCTATAAAGCCGCCATTAATGCACTTAGTAAACTTGACGATAAAGAAAGAATTATAGAATTAACAAGGATTTTCAATGAAGAAATTTATTCCGTCCGCCAGGCAGCTGCATATGCGCTTGGGAAACTCAACGCCAATGAATCAATACCGGAATTGATAAAACTACTAAAGGATAAAAATGGTCTTATGCGTGGTTGGGCTGCCATAGCTTTAATAGAATTAGGCGAGAATGACAAAATCACGACAGAGGCTGCAGCGGATATACAAACTGTCATAAAAGAAATGGGATGGAACCGGAAAATAGCTAAAGTGGCATTGGAAAAACTAAATATTAAGCCGAAAGAAAGTGAGGGAAAATAAAGAGACATTACTTTAATGAGCGCCTTCATTATTTATACTATCGGAACAAGACACGAAACCATGATTATTCATACGCTGATTAAAATGACAACAGTGTGTCAACTAACAAAACCTCGGTAGTCAACGACCTTACGGTCGTTGACCAAAATTTATGAATAATGCGGGCCAGTACACCTTGTCCTTTTTTAGTCATCTCTAACGGAATTCAAATCAAGTCGTTTACCTGCAGTATATCTTTCCGTGATATGATGTCGTTAGTTTTGCCATCAGCAGCGATTTTGCCATGATTGAGAATAACAATGGATTGGGTTAGCTGTTGAATCATATCTAAATCGTGGCTGGCAATAATCCTGGTCGCGGGTATATTTTTAATTAACGTTATGAATTCACGTCGGGCACGCGGATCTAAATCCGCCGTCGGTTCGTCAAATACCAAAATCTCAGGCTCCAAAACCAGAATTCCAGCCAGGGCAATCTTTTTCTTCTCGCCTAAGCTTAAATGCTGAGGTGATTTCAGTTCAAATCCGGTCAAGCCAAAACGGGATAAGGCGGTCTTTATTTTTGCTCTTATTTCAGTCTCATTAAGCCCAAGATTCAAAAGACCGAAGGCGATGTCGTCAAATACAGTAGGCATAAATAACTGGTCATCCGGGTTCTGAAATACCATACCCACTTTTTTTCTGATAGTCTTCAGGGTTTTGCTGTTAATGACGGTATTACCTATAACCACCGTGCCTGTTTTACTAATCAAGGTGCCGTTGAGATGCAAGAGAAGCGTGGATTTGCCTGCCCCGTTCGGTCCGATAATCCCGACAGATTCTCCTTCTTTAATATCCAGATTAATTTCTTTAAGAGCAGGACTGCCATCGGGGTAGTTAAATGAGAGATCTTTTATTACAATAGATTTTTTCATATATAAATTAAACAACAGGATTTAACGGATTTTAACACGAATCACACGAATGAAACGAATAGCACGAATTATTCGTAAGATTCACCGTATTCGTCTTATTTGTGTTCTCTTTAATCAGTTTAATCCCGTTGTTATCCTTTTATTCAAATATAAAGTAGAAAAACGGACACCAGATAATTATCAGGAGTAATATCATAATCAAGATAAATCCGGCATCTTTTGGGGTTAGTTTCAGGTTATTTAACAGGCGGATATTGCCGTCAAATCCGCGGGCAAGCATAGCCGCATAGACACGCTCAGCCCTTTCATAAGAGCGGATAAAAAGCAGGGCAATCATATTGCCTATTATTTTTATCTGCCTAAAGATATATCCGCCAAACCAGCGGGCGTTTCTTGCCCTCTGCATATGTTCTGCTTCATCTATCAGCAAAAAGAGATAACGATACATAAAAGAGAGCAGAATTATCAATATTTTGGGAATCATCAGTCGCTCCAATCCTTTTAGCATAGTATTGAAGTTAGTGGTGGATATTAATATGGTCAGTAATAAAACAGAAGAGATTGATTTAATAAAAACATTCCAGGAGACAAGTAAACCATCATAAGTTATTACCGGTTTAATCAGCCCTAAATTTAATGTGAAGGCGGTTTTACCCTGTTTCAGAAAAGGAATAAAAATAATAATCATCAGGACGAATGGAATGACTAATAGAGTTCTTTTTAGGATAAATAAGATAGGGACCTGACTGAGCAGAATCAACGACAGGATAATCAGGGCGTATTGGCTGAAGATAATAAGTTCTTGGGCAGAGGTAATGACAATCAGAATAATAAATCCTAAAAAAGATATTATTTTTGTGCGCGGGTCAAGCCTATGCAGAAAACTATCCAATTCACTGTATTTGTCAATAAATGAGTGTTCCATACTATCTAAGAGAGTAAAAAGTTCACATATTCATTAGTTCACGAGTGGATTACAAAACTTACGAACTCGTTAACTTGTAACTTCGTTATAAAATTATTCTTTTGATTTCTTTCTTATAGTTAATGCTAAACCGTATGTAAGACCAAAGACAATAAGCACGCCAAGTCCTCCGGAAATGGCGGTTGCCACTTTCTCATTTTTAATGCCCGGGAAAAGATAATCAGGTATTAACCCAGTCATGAATGAATGCGCCTTCTGTATAAAGCCTTTGGCTTCTCCTACTTTTTCCAGTCCGTCAGGTGATGATGAGGCGAAAGGTGATAATACAATCGCCAGAACAAACGCAACCAATAAACCGACAATAACAATTGTTTTCATAATATAACTCCTTTTATATCATTCGCTCAAGTTTATTTTCTATATTTTTTCTAATTCTAAAAGGTCGGGTCTGGTAGTCATAATGAAACTGATAACCGCAACGGTTATTAAACCTTCGCCGATACCGATTAAAGAATGGACACCAGCCATAGCCGGTAAAGCAATATTCAATGCAATTGTTCCTGACAGCCACAATTCTAAGGCACAGGCGCTGGCGGCAAGAACTATGGAACACCAGCCGGCAATAAATACGGCAATTAATCTGCCCGTTTTACCTCTGATTATTTTGTGAAATATAAAATAGATAATGTATCCGATTAAAGAACCTATCACCGCCATATTGAAGATATTGGCGCCGAGCGCGGTTATTCCTCCATCGGCAAAGACCAGGCATTGAACAATCAACACAGTGGACATTATTAATATGCTGGCGAATGGTCCTAAAAGGATAGAGGCAAGAACACTGCCCATAAAATGACCGGATGTGCCGCCGGCTACGGGGAAATTGAGCATCTGGGCGGCAAAGATAAAGGCAGACATAATGCCCATCAAAGGGATATGTTTTTCGCCTAATTTCTTATTAGCTCTCATAACACTAATGCCAATAACACAAACAGAAACCGCGCTTAAAATTACCCATGTTTTGGTGTCTAAAAATCCATCCGGTATATGCATAAATCATCTCCTTACTTATAACAGTTCTTTCGCAAGAGGATTCCCATTTACTTCTAATATAATTTACTACCACTTTCCCTTGAAGCAATCAAGACATACCTTTTTCCCGTACTGAATCCTAATTTTGTGTTCCGGCGCGGTTTCACCGCAGAGTTCACAGTCAATATTTCCGAAGATACACGATTCCTCCGGTACTTCAAACTTTGGCTGGCTGAAATCGAATAACTCATCAAGCGGCGCATTCAGGATATATTCCGTCTGTAATTGTTTTTCCTCCTTGCTCATTTTGCCGGACATCTTTTTACTTTTATATTTATAATATATCCGCAACTTTTCTCCGGTCTTGCGGTTAAAGAAATTGAATACCCTTTTGCCGGTGTTACGGAATATAAAGTTCCCTTTGCCGAAAGTGCAGCCGAGCAGGGCCTGAATTGAGTCGGGAGCGCAGGCGTCGTTTTCTGTAACGCATACCAGTTCCTCATCCTCTGAAAAAGTAACGTGTAATTTCTCTACCACCGCTTCAGCCACCCTGAAGCCAGTCGCCACACCCGGACACGAATGTCCGTGAAATGCAACGCAACGTTGCCATTTATCATTGTCAAATTTCTGCTCTTTTATGGAAGCAACTTCTTTTGTGCATAAATAGTTATCCTGTGCGTAAACAATGAAAGATGTTACAATAAATAAAGCGATTATTGTTATAATTATATTTTTCATTTTTTCTCCTTTCTATTTGTTATTTGATATTATTTTATCTCACAGAAATAGTAAATTTCCTCCTTTCTATTATCTTAAATTAAATGCGACCAAAAGATTTCAGAGATAGCCACAGATTACATTGATTAAATCTGTGAAATCCGTGGCTAAAATCTCCGTTACTACCACCCCCTGGTATATTCCTTGAAGCAGTCAGGGCATACCTTTTTCCCCTTGTCCTGAAACCGTATTTTGTCTTCCCGCGTCTTTTCACCGCATATTTCGCAGGCAATACTTTTACCTTTTCTAACGTAAAGACGCATTGTTTCTGATGCTGAAATAGTTGGTTGTTTGAAATCGAACAATTCATCAAGTGGCGCCTTCAGGACATGTTCCTCACTCAATTGCTTTTCTTCCTTGGTCTGTTCCTTTCCAGAATCATTATCCTGTCCAGAAGCCTTTCGAGATATCCGCACCTTTTCTCCGGTAGTAAGGTTAAAGAAATTGAATACCATTTTACCGGTGTCATGGTATATCAAATTCCCTTTTCCGAAAGAGCAGCTGAGCACTACCTGAATTGCGTCGACAGGACAGGTATTGCCTTCTGTAACGCATACAAGTTTCTCATCCTTTGAAAAAGTAAGGTGTAATTTCTCAATTACAGCTTCAGCGACCCTGAAACCAATCGCCAGACCTGCACACTCATGTCCGTGCAACTCAATACAACGTTGCCATTTTAGGTCATCATATGTTCCTGTTACGTTGGGACGAATTTCTTTTATACCCTGACCTTTTAGAGAAGTAATTTCTTTGTTGAACTTATCAGATACACAACCGCTGAAAGATGCCACAATAAATAATATACCTATTATTATGATTATTTCTTTCATTATTTTTATCCTTTCTATTTATTTGTTATTTGATATCATTGTGTTACACACACTTCCGCTCGTCACCGCCAAAGGGCGACAAAACCAACATTTTCCTCCTTTCTTTTTATTACTAAAAGACCATTTTATAAGAAACTCCCGCAACCTTTCCGGGCAAGGGGTACCCAAACCTTTCCTCGTATTGTCTATTAAAGATGTTTTCAATGTATATACCCAATTCGCCGTTCTTTGATACTGGTTTCTTAAACTCAGCATCCATTGTGGTATAATGGTTAAGTTCCATAAGTTTATATTTCGTCACGGTTCCAACCTTATAACTATACAGAGTTTGGTTTGTGCCTATAAATCTGGAAGTGATTGATAGGGTGGCTTTGTCTGGTAGTTTGAATTCAAGGCCAAGGTTTCCCTTCCACTTCGGCATATAGTCCAGTTCACTCGTAAGTTTCTGCGTGTCATAGTAATCACCTATTGTGTGGCTTTTTTGATAGGATACATTGGCTCTACCTCCAACACCCTCTGTGATGTTAGTTCTTCCTTCAATAGAACCACCCCAAATATTAGCCTTATCTATGTTATATGCGGTTCTAGTCCCGTCATCGAAATTCCTTTGTATTATATAATCTTTAATGCTGTAGAAGTATGATGAGAAACGTAGATTGCTTGTCTGGCTGAAGTTGTGCTGGAATACAATTTCTTCTGCCTTATTCTTTTCAGGCTTCAATTCTGGTACTGTATGAGTTTGTTGGTAAGTATACCACCACGCCGTCTCATTCATAGCGGGACTTCTGAACTTTTCGTATAAGGACAAGGTAAGGATATCGTTATCACTGAACTTATTAGTTGCCGTCAATGATGGGCTTGTTCCTCTAACGGTCAATGCAGTGTGCGGGATGAAATTTCTTCTATAATTCTCATAGATATCATACCTGACGCCCGGCGTAAGCAGAAGATTTTTGGTTATCTTCCAGTTATCCTGAATATAATAGCCGTCCAGGAATAAATAAGTCTGCTTTCCTTCACTGCTGGTCATAGTCTTCCCATTGTAGGTTACATCAATATAATCCACAGTCGTGTCTCCGGTAACAAGCACTTTGTGGTCCACACCGGCTGAAATCTCATGATTCTCTATTGGTTTTGCAACCTCAATACTACCTCCGTAAGACATGTCTGATTCTAACGTTCTATCCATCACAAGTGTGCCATCAGGCTTAGTATAAGTAGGTTTGAAAGTCTTGTCTGAGTAATTCACCTCATGCCTTTCTTCATGATTTTGATAAGCCTTGAAATCAATGAGGAAATCGCTTATGGTTTGCATATAACCGAAACTATAGTAGTATTTTGTCTTATCACAATAAGCTCCCGGTCCCGGGTTGGTAACGGTGCCGATTGACGACGGATTGAAAGATTCTCCAAAAGATAGAGGATATTCTGAATTTTTCTTCTTATAAAAATTGGGGTTATCAGGGTCATCAGATTGCCTGTTTTTCCTTACAATTTCTCTATCTGCGTTTGCATACTGAATCCCGAGGTTCATCGTTGCATTAGCCGGCATATCTATATAAAAGTTAGACGAAAGATTTGTGCCCTCAAAATTGTTATTCCAGAGAAATGTTGCCGGTTTTTGATAACTGCCTGATATGGAATAGCCCAATGGACCAATTTTATAGGTATGGGTAAGCCTATAACTTCCTATGTAATCAATTTCATTGCCCTGGCCATATGTTTCAAAAAGCGCAAAAGTCGGTTTTTCTGTCGGCTTTTTCGTTATAACATTTATAACTCCAAAGGCATTGTTGCCGTATTTTACAGAACCTCCTCCCTTGATAATCTCAATTCGTTCTATGTTGTCAATAGGAACTGTTCCCCAATCTATGAAATAACCGCCCACCGTGCCTACAGAATTAGTTGACCTGCCGTCTATATTAAGCATAAGCCGTTTTCCGCCCATCCCTCTGATAGTAAGCGTATCCGCTGTATCACCTACGGCAGCCTTTCTACTTATATCAATCTCAGGTTCATTCTTCAATACGTCAGGAATACCGATATTCCTACCTTTTTCTATGGTTTTTAAGCCGATGACCGAAGTCACCACCGGCGAGATAGACTCACCGACAACCACTATTTCGTCCATTGTCAGGTGGCTCATTGGTTCCTTTGGCTCTGATTCTTTTTTCTCAGAGATGGTCACGGTTGGCGTGATTACTGTTGATTCCTTTTTATCAGGAGCGCTTTGTTTTTCTTCTCCTATTACATTTGATGCAGTTATTAGCAAACAACCGGCAACAACCAATGGGATGAGTATTCTCATAAAAATTATCCTTTTCGTATTTAAGATTAAAATTAGAATAACGAGATTAAACTAATTATTAGTATTACATTTTTTACAAATGTAATATTGATAATTAAAAAACTGCGTAGTCATTGTATAATTATAAGTTACGTGCATCTCATACTATCTTATAAAACCCTGTTTTTTTGTCGGGATATAAAAAATACCGGGATACCGGTCATTGCCAAACCCAATCCAATCAATGATTGAACCGGGCAAAAAATTATAGTATTGATAGAAAGTAGTATGCAGATAATGATGAAAATAGCGGGGACGACCGGGTAACCCAAAACCTTGTGGGGTCTTTCTATATCGGGAAACTTATAACGTAATATAAAAATCCCTCCTACTACCAATGCAAAAAATAACCACACAAGTATCCCCGTAAAAAATAGGAGCTCGTTAAAAGTTCCCATTATAATTAATACGATAGACCAAATAGCATTGATAATAATTGCCCGGTGTGGTGTCCCATATTTGGTATTAGGTTTTCCCATATATTTAAAAATTATATTGTCTTTTGCCATTGCATATGTGACCCTGCTACCTGTTATTATCATAGCATTGAGACATCCAAGCGAAGATATAATAATCATGACCTCTAATAATTTCTTTCCATTACCTCCCAATAAAATCTGCAACACATCCGATGCTATCAAATTAGAATTAGTTATTTCCCTGATAGGTATTAAGTAGATGTATATATAATTTATCGCAACATAGAATGAGGTAATGATAAAAACTCCTGTAATTAATGCGAAGGGAATGGTCTTTTTAGCATTTTTAGTTTCTCCTGCCACAAATGTATTTTCATGCCATCCTCCATATGTCCAAAGTATCGGAATTAATGCTAAGCCAAGTAGTGCAAAAATTTCCTTATTAAGAGTGATGGGCGGAGAATAAAAATGAGAGACGTCGCCTTTTTTAGATATAACGCCCAATACAATTATCCCGATTAGCGCTGCAATCTTGGCTATAGTAGATACATCCTGAACTCTTTTGCCATACCGTAATCCAATTATATTTATAAAGGAAATGATAAAAACGATAAATATGGCGCTGGGTTTGATTAAACACTTGTCCAAAGATAAAAACGATTGCAAATATTCTGCAAAGATAAAAGATACGGCCGCGATGGAACCTGTCCGGATAACTAATAACTCTGTCCAACCAAAAAGAAAACCACTCAAATGTCCATAACTTTCTCGAAGATAAATGTAATTCCCGCCTGTTTGCGGAAAGGATGAGGAAAGTTCGGCATAACAGAGGGCTCCTAATAAAGAAATTATTCCACCTAAAACCCATACCAGAATAATCAAATTGGGATAACCTAAATATTTTGCGACTTCAGCCGGGACCCTAAAGATACCAACGCCTATAACAATTGCAATAATAATAGCTATAGAATCCCATCGCCCTAATATTTTTTTTAAATCATCCTGATATTCGTTCATTATTATTTCCACTCTTTAATTATTATTAATTATTACAATACATGAATAAGACAATAAAACGGATAGTTTCTATCAAGCAATTTATTTAACATATCGCTTCTTCTTTCTTATTCTAAAGATTGGTTTATCCATCCGCACCGGAGAAAGGCGCGAAAGTTCGCCTAGTAAACCAACCAGTTTTATTATATATTATAGTAATACAAATTTTATAATCGTGCTACTAATATACAAAAAAATATATATCGTGTCAATATCCTAACCGGCTGTAGTCATTACCAAATCGGAATGTTTTATCCCCTTGATTATCCTGATATTAGACATAAGATTCAATATCTCTTTCACCTTACCTTTTGTTACCACAATCTCCAAGCAATTATTATGGTCAAGATGAATATGTTGTGAAGAGATAATTATCTTGTCAAAATTATGCTGGATATTGAGCATTTTATTAACCAATTCTCTTTTATGATGATTATAGATAAAAACAATTGCTCCGGCGACTTGATTATCTAATTTTTGCCATTGTTTTTTTATCAGCGCCGCATTAATAAGTCCTTCAATTGCTTCGGAGCGGGTCGGGTAACCTTCCCGGGAAACCCAACTGTCAAACCGCTTAAGAAGTTCCGCATCCAAAGATACACCTATTCTGGCTAATTGTCCCATACTTAATATATGAATGTCTGAACCGCACTAAAAACTGCACGGTATTTTATAATTTTCTAACTTCCAATCAGGTAGGTTATCAGGAACAAAATCCGCCAGGGGCGAATCTGCTTCCCGCCTGTGGTAAGTATCGTCCTTCGGGGCGGCAGGCACAGGGTCGCAAGAAAAAGACTGCATCCGATAAGTCTAAATTTATGAGGGTATTTCGGATATTTTTACAACCACCACGCATTCTTTGGGATCTAATTCTACTACCTCAACCTTAATATGTTGATTAGTTTTTAATTGACTCGTCTCGTCAGAAGCAATACTTTCTGATGTTTCATCACCGCCGGACCCGGTGTCCTGTCGGGCTAGTTTGTGTGGTAAAAAACCTTCTATTTGTTCGTCTAATTCGAGACTAACACCTTTACTGCCAATTTTACTAATCGTGCCTTCAATTATCGTGCCGATGGGATATTTTTCAACCAAAGTTGTTTCCCATGGATTAGCGGTAAGTTGTTTCAATCCTAAAGAAACACGTTTCTGAACCGGGTCTATTGAAAGAATCACCGCCTCAATTTTGTCGCCCTTTTTCACTATACTGGCTGGCTTAACCGTTTTCCTGGTCCAAATCATATCTGATTGGTGGATAAGACCATCCACACCTTCTTCAATTTCAATAAATGCACCGTATGCTGTAACATTTTTTACCCTGCCTTGAATTTTTGTACCTATGGAGTATTTTTTCTCTATGTCTATCCAAGGATTAGCTTCCAATTGTTTCATCCCCAAAGATATTTCCTGTTTAGCCGGATTAATTTTTAAAATAACAACCTCAATGATATCTCCGATTGCAACTAATTCAGATGGATGGGAAATCTTTTTTGTCCACGACATTTCAGAGATATGAAGAAGTCCTTCTATGCCGGGTTCCAACCCCACAAAAACACCGTAAGAAACAATATTAACAACTTTACCCTTGACTTTTTGTGTTGGCTCATATTTAGTTGTCACTTTTTCCCACGGATTTTCCGTTAATTGTTTTAGTCCCACAAAAACACGTTCACTTTGGGGGTCTATTTTCAGGATTTTAACATTAATCGACTGGTCAAGGGCGACTACTTCAGAAGGATGGCTGACTCTTCTCCAGGACATATCACCAATATGAAGAAGAGCATCAATGCCACCCAAATCAACAAAAGCCCCGAAATCAACGATATTTTTCACGACACCCTGTAAGGCATCACCCTCTTTAATTTCGCTGAGAATTTTTCGTTTCATTACAGCCCGTTGTTCTTCGATAAGAATCTTACGGGAAACAATGACATTCATTCTTTGGGTGTCTATCTTAATAATTTTGCATTCTATTTCATGATTTAATAAATTAGCATCACTTTCCTTGCGTATATCAACTTGTGATGAAGGCAAAAATGCTAAAACACCAACATCTACTAAATACCCACCCGGAATTTTCTTGGCAACCTTACCACGAATGATAGAATTTTCCTTAGCCGATTTAACCAATAGCTCCCATCCCTTAAGGTGATCAGCTTCACTTTTAGAAATAACCACCATTCCAGATTCATTCTCAACCTCATCGATATAAATATCAACTTCATCGCCGATTTTAACATTTTTTATTCCGCCGAATTCGTCAACATTAATAAATCCTTCTGATTTATAGCCGATATCAATAATAACATTATTTCCGCTGATATTGACGACTTTACCTTTGATAATGGTATGAGGTGTTAATTCTTTGGGGGATTTCTCATACAATTTAACCGTCTCGTCGCTGGATAAACCTTGCAGATAATCATTAATTTTTCTGTCAACTGTTGCGGTCGAAACCCCGTATTTTTGAAAAGCCGCTGTAATATTCATCCCTATAATTCTCCTTTCTAAAATTTATTTCACAATGCCGCTTTTTGAGTTTTTCAATTCTTCCCAGTAATTTACCAGGCCAGATATATTTGTTTTGTCGAGCCAAATAGGTTTATTAAACCTGATGCTTACCGGTTTAAATCTTATCGGCAGCTTATGTTGTCTGGGCCACGATTGATAAGTCCCATTAATCAATGTAGGTGTCAAAGGAACGTTTGCTTTAAGCCCCAATAAACCTATTCCCTTTTGTATTTTCCCGATTTTCCCGTCAGATGTTCTTGTCCCTTCCGGGAAAACTACCAGAAGACCTCCTTTTTGTAATATTTCTATTGCCTCACGCAACCCGGTAGAATCAAATGTTCTTCTTTCCAGAGGAATTGCATGCAGATTCCTAAGAAACCATCCGAAGAATCTGTTGAACTCAAACAACTCCTTTCTGGCTAAAAAATAAACCGGTCTAGCCAGAGGCAGTCCAATCAGCACCGGGTCAAGATAACTTTGGTGATTAGACGCCAATACAACTCCGCTGTTATCAGGAATGTTTTTTCTGCCGAATGCTCTTAGCCTGAAGAAAACTATCGCTAATAATCTTGCCACATTCCAAACTATTAAATAAATCATAGAAATAAAAATAAGCAAGTAAAATGCTATTTTTTATCCAATTTGTCATTTATTATTTTCAACATTGTTTTTAACACTTGAGAAACAGTTAAATCAGAAGTATCGATATAAAAACTATTGTGCGGTTTCACTAACGGTGCTATTTTACGATGTGTATCACGATAGTCACGGATGGATATTTCTTTAAGTATCTGGCTATACGTTATATATTTGCGTGGAAACAACAAAAGAGATTCCTTGTAACGTCTTTGAGCGCGTGTTTCAATGGATGCATCAAGATAAAATTTAATTTTTGCCAGCGGAAAAACAACGCTCCCCATATCCCGTCCTTCGCAGACTATATTCTTACCAGCGGATAGTTTTCTTTGTAATTTAACCATAGCTTTACGAACCAAAGGTAATGACGATATTTTAGAAACAGAGGCGGTTAATCGTGGGTCTCTAATCTTTTTTGAGACGTCTTTACCATCCAACAAAATCTGTGCCTTAGCGGTTTTCATCTTGGTTAAACAAACCGTATATATGAATTTTATAGCGCTACTTGGAACTAATTCAGCTATAGAGCGCTTATCGGATAATCTGATTTTATTCTGAACTGCTTTCAATGTAATTGCGCGATAAAGAGCACCCGTGTCTAAATAATGAAATGACATTTTCTGGGCGAGTAATTTAGCTATGGTACTTTTTCCCGATCCGGCAGGACCATCTATTGTTATAACAATGGGCATTTAGTTTATTATTCCTTATTTACAGTTTATTTTTAACCATCTGATATATTCTTTTATTCCATGAGCAATTAGTAAAGCAATAATTTCGGGAATTCTATACGGGTAGTTGCTTAATTTCATCAGATAATTGATTGGAAGTAATTAAGTTAATTAATCTTATATTATGCTATACTACATTTATATAAACATTTCTAATGGAGTCAACTTGTTTTTCTACTATAAATATATACGAAAGGTGCATTGCTTGAAATGAAGATGAAGAATAGCAATAATAGTAGACTAAATCATGATAAGACAAATAAGAATAGTTTAGATAGCCACATTACACTGGATTAGATATTTAAAATCAGTGGCTGTCGTTTAATCAACAAACCTGCCTTGCCGTCAGGCAGATTAGTGTCCTCCTCCTAATTTAACTATACCAAGACGATAATAAACTTCTAATGTTAAAACGTTGGTAGCAACGCAATAAACCCGACTCGCCTCACTACTCCACCTGTCGATAGGATCCCAACTACCATTGGCACAACCATCTGCTTTAGTGCGTTGATGCTTTAATAGAACATCTTTGATTTTCTCATTCCACGCAGTCCAACTCGCCCCACTAGGTCCGTCATACTGATTCAAACAATATGAAGCATAAAACCAGTAATAATAATCAATAATACAGGGATTAGATGTATCCCATGTTGGTAGTCTTGAAAGAATTTGGCTAACTCCAAGTTTTATTAATGGATCGGTAGTTTTTTTATCTATAAAGATACGGACCATTATACCGATGGCGGTAAGAGAAGGTTGTATCGTATTAGCATTTACCAAACGCTGGTCTTCATCTCCCCTGACAGCAAGACTGCCAAGTTCCGTATAACCAACCTTGCCATAATTTTTATCAGTAACATCATCAAAGAATGATTTAATACCGGCGAATGCTTCCGGAGGAACAGAAATATTGCCGCCTTCTGCGGCTTTCAAAGCCATGGCGACCCAGCCGCCAACCGAGGTATCATTTTGACCGCTTTTTGGCTGATAACGCCATGCCTTACCGGGATTCTGGACATCTAAAATATATTTAACCGCTCTTTCTACAGGGTCTCTAAAAATAACACCGGCTGGATTGTCCATAGTTAAAGCATAAAGGTCAGCCATAGCATATGTAGCCACCGACTGATTATACATAAATTTACCTTCTCTGACACCGCCAAAAGTACCGTCAGAAAGTTGGATACCGGTAAGATAGAGCGCGCTTTTTCGAACGACATCACCAAAACAGATGCCTTCGTAAGTATCCCGTGAACTATTAGTATAACCGGCGCCTGTGAAAGCAAGCATGGATAATCCGGTCAGACCAATATTATATTGATCATCACCTGTACCTGAACATTTGGCAGAGCGGCATTGATTCTGAAATGCCTTAGCACCCCATGAACCGTCAGGATTCTGATGCTTGGCTAACCAGATAAGCCCTGCTATCACAGCATCTTCAGAAGCCATGCGTTTTTTTCCTCTACGACCGCCTCGTCTTTTGCCACCTAATCCGCCGCCAATACCGATAGTATCATAGACACCCGCGCCTTTAAGAGGACTTTGTGTATCAAATTCATCTTGTGCATCAGGAATATCTTCAGTTGCTGTTGCCTCCACTTCTTCAACGGTTGATTCTTCCACCTCAACTTTTTCATCTGGTTTTTCTTCAACTTGTTCTATTTTCTCCTCCACCAATGGTTTCATCTCAACAACGGTAATTTTATCATCAGTTAAAATATTACTTGTAGTTTGTATAGAAGCAAGGAAAAGAATTAACAGAACATGAAAAGCAAGTGAGATTCCCCACCATGGGGCAAGTTGGAGTTGTCCTTGAAACCAAAGATTAAAATCAAATTTATTGGACAGTGCTTTATCAGCTATGGACCCCTCGCGAATTTCAACTTCTTGTAGCTGGTCGTCAGACGGTCTAATTGCAGTTGGCATAAAAACCTCCTTTGGATAAATTAATATATAATAAATATTTTACCAGTAATAATCATACCAGCCTGACCGGTAATCCAGTCGGGCAGGTTCAGGTCTATATATATAAACGGATGAAAACCGAAAAGGTTCATTTCTTTTCGGAATTTCCACCTTTTTCCTTTTTAATGTCTGCAATAGTTTTCCTTATCCGACTTTTAAGACGATTGTTCAAAGAAGGATTTTTATCAAGGAATTCTTGCAATTTATTTATAGCCGCATCATATTCCTCTTTATCGAAAAGAGTTTTAGCCTCAGATTCAACTGCCTCAACACGCTTGCTTTCCCTTTCGCTTTCTTCCGATTCAGCAAGCCTTTTTATGGATTCCATTTCGTTTTTTGCCGTCAGTGCAAATGATGTCGTATCATATTCTTTGATAAAGCTCTGGAATTCTTTTAATAATTCAGGATAGTCTTTAACGGCATACTTCTTCTTTTTACTTATCAATTCATCCAATTTCGTTTGAGCTTCTTCTTCTTTTGAGACTTGCGATTCAATCTTTTCAATATTCCCCTTGATTATAGCTATATATTTAGGATTTTTGCATTCGATTAAGATTTCCCGGTATTTCTTGAGTGATTCGTCAAATTTCTTGTCTTCATATAAACCATTTGCCTCTGTGATCAAGTTATTAATTCTTGCATTTACTTCTAACTCCTTTTCGACGGCACCGTTCTGCTTAACTAAAATAATAATCAAAATGATAACAACAACAATAACCCCACCTATAATATAATATTTTTTATTCTTGTTGGATTGAGGTTTAGCATTCGTTTCTCGGTAATCATCTTTCTGATTTTTCTGAGGCATTAATTTACCAATAGCTGTACTGGATTTGTGTTTGACTAAAGCAGAAGGTTTGTTACTCTGAGGAGGCATCATTATTTTATTCGGTGCACCTACAGCTGTTTGTGTCCGAGAAATTGTTGATGCGGTTTTAATACTTGCGGGCTGAGAAACGAGAAGTTTTTTATCAGCAGAAATTATATTGGGTTTAGGAGAAGTAGTATTGATTCCCGTTAAAAGTTTGTTACTCTGCGGAGGCATCATTATTTTATTCGGTGCACCTACAGCTGTTTGTGTCCGAGAAATTGTTGATGCGGTTTTAATACTTGCGGGCTGGGGAACAAGATTTTTTCTATCAGCAGAAATTATATTGGGTTTGGAAGAAATGGTATTAATTTTTGTTGCCTGAGATGGGATCGAGAACTCGTTTTTCCTAATTTGATTCATGGGTGAAGGTGACGTTATTAAAGGTTTTTGCTGAGAATTTAGAGGGCGAGAAGGAAATAAGTTTTTAGTCGGCTGTGAAACAATATTTTTATTCACATTAGTAATTATCACTGTATCGTTTTCGCTTAATACCGGTCTGGTTGAAGGATTCGAATTTGTAATTACTGTAGGCTGTAATTGCTCCTGAGATATTTCACCTTGCGTGGGGAGAGTCGAACTTCCGGCTAAAAAAATAATTGTAATATCGCTTATTTTTATGGTGTCATTATTCTGAAGGATTTTTCTCTCTATCCGTTGTCCATTTAAAAATGTGCCATTACTACTGCCAAAATCACTTAGAAGATAGCCGCTGGGAGTTTGAGCAATTTGAAAGTGGTAACGGGAAATTTTATCATTTTTTAGTTGGAGCTGGTTTTTGTCAGAGCGCCCAATGCTGATTTGAGGAGTATTTATCGACAAACGATGCTCTTGATGACCCCATTTAATAATCAATTGAGGCATATTCAGACTTATAATCTTTGTAGTAGCAAATAAAAAAACATACTCTATCTAAGCCAGATTAAAGATAGGATATACTTATGTATTGCA
This sequence comes from Planctomycetota bacterium, assembly GCA_043801445.1. Taxonomy (GTDB): domain Bacteria; phylum Planctomycetota; class MHYJ01; order JACQXL01; family JACQXL01; genus JAZDFP01. The sequence goes on along the minus strand of JAZDMB010000033.1, from coordinate 25,432 downwards.
AAATAAATTATTCGCCAGGAAGTACCGGCTGTTTCATTTGAAATAATTCTTTTCTTTGCGTCGATGTAAGCTTGGCATTACCTAATGCCATAGCAATTACTTGTTTGATTTCAGGTTCATCTTCCATAAGACTTTTCTTGAGAATCTCATACCCTTCCAGAGTAATGCTCTCCGGTTTACTTCTAAAGACATTAGATATACTCTCAGCTGTTTTCACTCTAATTAATAAGGGATTTTCTTTATTACCTAATGTTTTATATAATCCGGGAAGAGCGGTTGGGTTAGCAAAACGGTTGAGTGCTTGCAAAGCCGACAATCGAATATCATCAGGCCTGTTTTCAAGTACTCCTACCAATGCATCTACAGTTTGGTCGTAAAGATAAATAGTATGGCTTATATCTAAATTAGCCAGAATTCTAACAGCGTCACTACAAGTTTTCAAAGCACGTGCTTTGCTGTCATTCTGTATATCTTCTCTCTGAAAAATTTTATTGATACTTTCTCCCAAAACACTATTTTCTACCGGCATAACCAAGTAATCATCCACTTTATCCTGATAAATACTTTTTGCTTTTTCTATTTCATCATTAGATCCTGTCATTATAATTGCTATTCCCCTAGTGCGAATATCTTCTTTTAGACTATCAAAAACTGTTTCCGAATACTTCTTACCCAGAATATCAATAGTGAAAACCACTTCATTTGCCAGTTTATTATTAAGGATTATTAAGTCTTCAGTCGGGAACCTTTTCGCAGAACTAATACCTTCTTGAGCAGTAAGTGTTGCTACTGTAAAGCAATTCAATTTGGCTAATTCAGTTTTTAAAGAACTACATGTTGTGGGACTAGGTTCAATAACAAGAACAACACGGACACCGCTTTCTCCTAATGCTTCATTTATAATAGGAATAACCTTTCCCATGCCCGTGAAAGATTGCGGTGGATTCATCTTTAAAAGAGCTTCAGCAGCTGCATACCGTATCCTTTTATCGGAATGCGAAAGGGCGTCTATTAGAGGAGTACCCATTGATGTTCTTTGACCCGTGGATAAATCGCTGGGATCAGATGAATCCCTAAGGGCTTGCATACAAGACACCGCAACATCAGCATTATTATCTGCTAATGAACGTTGTAAGGCTTTATAGAAATAATATTTGCCTGCTAAGGAACTGGCAACAATGTTTTCCTTTATATTGGCTAAATCAGCCTGCAGTTTTGTGAGTATTTCCTGAGTTACTTCGCCAGATTTATTTTTCTTGAAAGCTGATTGCAAAACTACATCTGATTTATTGTATCGAGATAATAAAGCACATACCAATAGAGACCATAATGGCTCATAATTTTCATCTAATTTCAAGCCGGCATAACAATATTCTTCAGCCATTAGATCGTTAAAAGTAAAATCAGGAACTTCTTTCATTTTTAAACTATTAGATTCCTTATCCCATCGCCAGATAATATAATCGCCATAAAAATTAGTCATTACAGATGGATGACTATAATAAAAATTCTCAGCAAGAGTATAATAATATTCTTTTGCAGGCTTAAGTTGGTCAACATTGGTTTTAGTTATTTTCTTAAGAGATTCAACAGCGTATCGTTTAACCTCTGGTGATTCTTCATCGTCTTCGCAGATTTGTTTTAATGCTGCGATAGCCCGTTTATCCTTGATAACGCCCAGAATAATCGCCGCATTTTGCTTAATTAATAAGGTCTTACTTTTTAACGATTCTATTAAGGAGAAGACTGCTTCATTGCCGATTTTTTCTAATGCGTGCATTGTATTTGCGCGGATCGTATCAGATGGATTTGCTAATTGTTCAATTAAAAATGGTGTAGCTCTTTGTCCTATAGCAGCCAATAGATTAATAGCTTCCCATTTCTTGTCAAAAGGACCATCCAATTGAACAATAATTTTCTGAATTTCTTCCGGAGAACGCACCAGTCTTTGATATGCCCCTTTACCTAATTCTAGGATGCGCAAAGCGGTTTGGTGTAAATCTGGTCGTCCTAACATATCCTGAAGGATTAAATCACCTGTTTCTTGAATCATGTAACGTATCAAATCGGATGATGGTTTAAGCTGTAATGCCTTTTCAAATGAAACATACGCCTCGTTATACTGACCGCGTTTTACTAATTCTATTCCTTCTCTATATAATGACTTAAATTGAGTATTTTCCTCTTTTTCTTGAGATGATAAAAACGATACATTGATTAGAACTAATAAAATTAATATGCTCGCAATTAACCTTTTCATTATGCTTACTCCTTTGTTAGAACAATTTATATTATTAAAACAAATTATTTTTATCATTACTATATTTCTTGTCAAGAAATAATTATGGGAATATGTATTGGGGAACTTACCCCGTTAGAAGCAAACAAACACAATAATCCTAAAACTTTACTATATTCCGACCAACCTTTAGGAACGCTTCTAACTGGCCAAGCCAAACTGCTTACTTTAATTCCAACTTCTTATATATTGCCTTAATATTCACATTCTTCTGGGTAATCTTAATAGCTTCGGGTATCTTAGATGGGGTATAAAATCCGAGGTGCCGTCTGAGTCGTTCAATCTTTTCCGCGGTTTTGAGCGAACTATCTCTTACCACCATTACCGGCACTTTATTTTCTTCTGCCTTACTAAGAATGACTTCAGGCGGATAAAGTTTACCCGTAAGAATAAGACACTCGGTGTCGCTTTCCAAGGCGGCAAGCTGGATATCTATGCGGTCGCCGCTGATGATTACCGCATTGTGTTTCGTCTCACGGAAATACCTGATATCGTTTTCCATATTCATCGTACTCAAACAGAACTCTTCGATAATATGGTCCTGCTTGTCAGCACCGTAAAGTAATTCGGCATTAAGCATATTTTTTATTTCATGGATAGATAACGCCCTTAATCTTGGAGAAGCAGGAATCATACCCAAAACATCTATTTTATATTCCTTCTGAAGGAAGGGAACTATTTTATCTTTAAGATAATCAATCTGATTTTCAGGCACATAGTTAAAAATAACGCCGATCAGAAGATTACCCAGTATCTTTTTAGCTGTAATAAAACCTTCAATAATATCTAAAGGCAAGGTAAACCTGCTTCTGTGATAACCGTCAATCAATATGGTGCGCCAGTTGAATTCCTTGATTAAATTAGTTTCGTTTGCTCCAAATCCGATACCGCGATAGAAATGCCCTAATCCTTTCACCAAAAGAATATCTTTGTCGGCTGAAATCTTTTCTATACTGTGCTTGATTTCTTCCATAAGATCTATCTTGGTTCTTCCGTCAATCATTTCTTTGATTAAGTCGTCCGTTACAATTAATGAAGAAAGATTATTGATCTGGTCTTCGAGATTGAAGATTTTATGGAAAAGCAGGACATCCTCATCGCTGAGAGTCCGCCCATCGCGGAATGGTTTATTACCGAGCGGTTTAAGAAATCCAATCTTATATTTGTCGCTTAACAGTTTCTGGCCTATGCCGGCAATAAGCATATTTTTACCGGCTGCATCATTGACCGATGAAATAAATAACGTTTTCATAATAATTTCTCCTATTTATTGGTTATACTCATTCTGGCATCTATAGCCATACCACCTTTGGCGAATATTTTATAAGGATTAATATCCAGTTCCATAATCTGGGGAAAATCCACCACCAGCTGCGATATTTTAAGGATTGTTTCCTTAAGAGTCTGTAAGTCTGATATTTCCTGGCCTCTTATACCGGTAAGAAGTGGATAGGTTTTTATCTCGTGTATCATTGCATCAATATCCGACATTGTCAGAGGTGCCAATCTGAATGAAACATCCTTTAACACCTCAACATAAATACCACCCAGACCAAACATAATCAATGGTCCAAATTGATGATCCCTGGAAACCCCGATGATAACCTCTTTTCCGCCCGGTATCATTTTTTGAACCATTACCCCTTTAATTATTGCATCAGGCGAGTAATGGTTAACTCCTTCGGTAATTTCCTGATAGGCTTTTTTTAATTCAGCCGGCGTATAGATATTTAATTTTACTCCGCCGAAATCAGTTTTATGAGAGATTTCCGGGGAGACAATTTTAAGTGCTACTGGGTAGCCGATTTTTTCTGCCGCTTCAAAAGCCATTTCTAATGTCGGCACCAGCCGAAAATCTGGAACATCTATGCCGTAATTAGACAGCACCTTAAGCGCTTCGTCAGTAGTAATATTCCTGCCTGAATTCAAAATCTTAGAGCATAAAGCGCATGACTTAGATAATTTTTTAGTTTTTAGTTTTTCGTTTTTAGTTTCTTTATTCTGCCACTGTGAGTGCTTATACATAGCTTCGAATGCCAGTATAGCTCTTTCAGGCATGTCATATGTAGTCATACCTGCCTTTGAGGCAATCTCCACAGCTCGAGCTGATAGTTCACCGCCCATAAAACAATTCAGAATTGGTTTCTGTGCTTTTTGGAACATCTCTATGATAGCTTGAGCAATGGCTTCTGGTTGTTTTTCTTTGCTGGCAGGCAATAATATGGCTAATATTCCATCAACATTTTTGTCATTATGTGCCGCCTCGATTGCCAGAGTATAGCGTTCATAAGTAGCATCAGCAATTACATCAATCGGGTTATAGAAATTAGCGCCGGGCGGGAATCCGGTCCGAAGCGTATTAATCGTATCTTCACTGAATTGAGCTATATTAAGAATCTTGGATTTCTCAATTCGGTCGGTTGCCATAACTGCCGGACCGCCGGCATTTGTGATAATGGCAATACGAGGACCTTTAAGTTGTACTCCTTTTCCGTAAGACGATCCGGGTTGAGTCAATCCGGTTTTATTGGCAGATATGGTTTCGGCAGGCCCGCCTGACCTTGCCAGTCGGGCAGGCAGGTATGTTACAAAAGCACGGGCAACATCAAATAATTCAGTGAGCGTTTCGACCCTGATAACGCCGGATTGGATAAAAGCCGCCTGATAAGCGCGGTCTTGTCCTGCCAATGAACCGGTATGCGAAGATGCGGCTCTTGAGCCGGCAATACTGGAACCGCCCTTTACCATAATAACTGGTTTTATTTTACTGACCCTTTTGGCTGCTTCCATAAAGGCGCGGCCGTTATCAATGGCTTCCAGATAACCTAAAATTACGCCGACCTCATTATCCTGTGCCAGATAATCAAGCAAGGCAACTTCATCTACGTCGATTTTATTGCCCAAGCTGATTATTTTAGATATGCCTATTTTTTCCTGAATTGCCCAGTCCAGAATAGCCATACATAATCCGCCTGATTGCGAGAAAAAGGCGATTTGGCCACGCGGTGGTAATTTGTCTGAGGGAAGGAATGTTGCGTTAACCGGGGTGGCCATATCAATAAAACCGACTCCGTTAGGACCGATGGCGCTGATATTGTTCTGTTTCAATATCTCGCGTATTTCCTTTTCCATTCGGGCGCCTTCTAAACCTATTTCTTTGAACCCGGCTGTTATGATTATCGCAGATTTCAGATGCTTCTTTGACTGGACAGCTGATTTTAAAATCGGCAGAACATACGGCGCCGGAACAGAAAATACCGCTAAGTCTATATCACCCGGGATATCAGTTATATCAGGATAACATTTGATGCCGAATATCTCGACAGCTTTATTATTAACCGGATATATTTTGCCTTTATATCCGCTTGTAATAATATTTTTCAGCGTGGCATTACCCAATTTACCGGGTTGATGCGATGCGCCTATAACTGCTATGGATGATGGTTGAAATAAGTCTTTTATCATTGAAAATTTAGTAAACAGATTTAACGGATGAAACGGAATTATAAATATCTGTTTTATCTGTTTAATCCGCTTACTTTTAATTAATTATACGATAAATGAGATTGTTAATTTTGTCAACAATCTCAAATTATTTCGACCAGACGGCTCCTAACGAGACAAACCTTAATGTTCATATCTCACCACAAAGAACACAGAGCCGAAATAATTATAAGGAAACCCCGCCCGAACGACCAAAAGGTCGGGCAGGCAGGAATTCAAGATTAATGAATTTCCAGTTTCCATGGACTCCTTATAAATAAATCTTATTTCTCTGTGAACTCTATATCTCCGTGGCTAATTTTATACTTTTCTATACCGTAAAAAATATTTTACAAAAATCTATTATTTTTCTTGATAGTGCGGGAATTTGCGCGCGGAGAAACGACCAGACCCTTGTTATTATGCGGTTTTAAGGAGGTAACGGTATTTTATAGTTTGCACAGAAAAACCTTCAGAAATATTACCATTCTCTTGACAGAAACTTTCCTATATGTATAAATATGCAACGTTATTGAATAATTATTCATCCAGTCCGTACCTTATGGGCTGGGTTCATAAGGTTAGTAAGCAGATATTGGAAGTGCTTATATATGAAAGAAAAATTAGCCAGACATTCAAGGATTACTCGAATAATCAAAAAGTGTGCTGTATCCACGCAAGAAAAGTTACTGAAGCATCTGCGGCAAAAAGGAATTAATGTAACTCAGGCGACACTTTCCAGGGATATCGCGGAGATGGGAATTATACTGGTACCCGGACCGAGCGGCCGGCATTACTGTTTGCCTTCAGCTACGGCCGTGCCGGGAACCTCAGCCGAACTCATCCGTCGGTTCGTCAACAATATGACTGACATTAAACATAACGGCAACATGATTGTGGTTAAGACCCTGCCGGGCGAGGCATCAGGAACTGCCCGTCTGGTTGATGGTCTTAACATGACTGAGATTCTCGGCACCATCGCCGGTGATGATACCTTTTTGATTGTGGTTAAGAATAAACAATCCGTATCAAAGATAATGTCAATAATAAATGCAGGCAAACGGACTTGACGCCTGCCCGCCTCAGGCGGAGATTAATCGAATAAATCGGTTTAATCCGATTACTGAATAAAGGAGATTGAGATGAATAAAGAACGAATTGTAATGGCTTACTCGGGAGGACTGGATACTTCTGTCGCCATCAAGTGGTTGCAGGAAAAGTATAATGCCGAGGTAATTACCCTCATCGTTGATATCGGTCAGGGCGGCGACCTTGAAGCGGTGCGGCAGAAGGCATTGAAAGTCGGGGCAATCAAATCCATTCTAATCGATGCCAAAGAGGATTTCGTAAAAAAGTGTATCCTTCCGGCGCTGAAAGCAAATGCGGCTTACGAAAACAATTATCTGCTGGCAACTGCGCTGGGTCGGCCTCTGATTGCCCAGTTGCTGGTCAAGGTAGCCGCTCAGGAGAATGCAACTGCCGTGGCGCACGGCTGCACCGGCAAGGGTAACGACCAGGTCAGGTTTGATGTTTCAGTCAATGTGCTTAATCCGAAACTTAAAATTATCGCACCTGCCCGGGAATGGGATTTCACGCGGTCTTCGGCAATAGAATATGCCAAGACCAATAATATCCCGCTTGACGGGATTATCAAAACCAAAACATACAGCATTGACGAGAATTTATGGGGTCGGAGCATTGAATGCGGTGTTTTAGAAGATGCCTGGGTTGAGCCGCCTGAAAATGCATTTGAATTAACCACCTCGCCTTCGGATGCACCGGATGTCCCCGCCTATGTAACGATAGAATTCGAAAAAGGCATTCCGGTCAGTCTTGACGGTAAGAAGATGGGCCTACTGGCGTTGATTAACTCGCTTAACAAAATTGCCGGAGCAAACAGCGTCGGACGGATTGACCACATTGAGAACCGGTTAGTCGGCATAAAATCAAGGGAGGTCTATGAATGCCCTGCCGGCACAGTGCTCCACAAAGCCCATCAGGCGCTGGAATCAATGACGCTTACCAGAGACACCAGCCACTTCAAGAAACTGATAGAACAGAAATATTCGGAACTGATTTACTACGGACTCTGGTTTTCGCCGCTCAGGCAGGCGCTGAACGCCTTTGTTGAAACCACCCAGCAGACAGTAACCGGTAAGGTACGAATGAAACTCTATAAGGGCAGTTGCGCGGCAGCGGGTCGGCAATCGCCTTTCTCGTTATATAATGTAAAACTTGCCACCTATGAGGCCGGTGATACATTTAACCATAAAGCCGCTGAAGGCTTTATCCACCTGTGGGGGTTAGACCTGCAAACATACGGCAAGGTTATCGAAGGAAAATTAGATATCAATGTGTAAAAACCAAATATTTTTATATTTGCTATTTGATTTTTGATATTATTTATGCTAAAAACTTTATGGTATAAAACTAAGTCCGGATTGTCCGACCACCTGATAGACCACTTTAACGAGTCGTTTTCAGTTGACAAGCGGTTGGCTTATGAAGATATTAACGGCAGTATTGCCTATGCCGAGACGCTTAAAGAAGCAGGTATATTGTCACAGAAAGAAATGAAAAATATACAGAAGAATCTATTACGGCTTAAGAAACAATTTTCCATGAAAAACAATTATAAAGCGGAAGACATTCACACCGCCGTTGAAGTGGCGTTGACGAAACTGGCCGGTAAATATGCCGGCAAGATTCATACCGGCCGGAGCCGTAACGAACAGGTCGTGGCTGACGAGAGATTATATCTCAAAAAAGCTATCCCGTTGATTAAAGACAAGATAAAAGACCTGCAAAAAACAATACTCAATACGGCGCAGAAACATCTGGCTGTAATAATGCCCGGCTATACGCATCTCCAACAGGCGCAGCCGATATTATTCTCTTACTACCTGATGAGTTGGTTTTTCGCGCTCCAGCGGGATAAAGAACGGCTAACTGATTGTTACAAGCGGGTGGATGTTTGCCCGTATGGTTCAGGCGCGATTGCCGGTAATTCATATAAGATTGACCGGCATAAATTAGCCAAGAATTTAGGTTTCGGTGCGGTATCCGAAAACGCACTTGATGCCGTGAGCGACCGAGATTTTATTATAGAGTGTATTAGCGCATCAGCCATCCTGATGATACACTTGAGCCGGTTCGCTGAAGATATCATTATCTGGTCGTCCGCTGAATTCGGGTTTGTCCGGCTGGCTGAAGGAATAGCCACCTCAAGTTCGCTGATGCCCCAGAAACATAATCCCGATACGATGGAATTAATCCGGGGCAAAACCGGACGGGTCTACGGCAATCTCGTCAATATTATGACCGTGATGAAAGGACTGCCCGGCGGCTATGATAAAGATATGCAGGAAGACAAAACACCGATGTTTGATACCATCGATACGGTCAGCGAATGCCTGCAAATATTTACGCTATCAATAAAAACGATTCGGATATTCCCGGACAGGATGAGTCAGTCAATCAACAGTTTTACCCTGGCGACCGACCTGGCTGATTATCTGGTAAAAAAAGGAGTTCCTTTCAGGCAGAGCCATCATATCGTCAGCAAAATCGTGCGATATGCGATTGAGAAAGGGGAAAAACTGCATCAGCTAAATATCGCAGAGCTAAAAAAGTTCTCCGGTATTTTCGATAAAGACGTCTATAAAATATTTGATATGAGGAAATCAATTGAGGCAAAACAATCATATGGCGGCACCTCAACCAAGATGGTCAAGAAACAGATTGAGATAGGAAGAAAGATATGTTAAGAATAGGGATCGTCGGTGCAACCGGTTATGCGGGCCGGGAATTGATAAAGATTTTATTGAGACATCCTAATGTTAAAATAACTTCAGTCAGCGCTAAGGTTGATAAACCCGAACTTATTTCCGATATATTCCCTGTATTCAGGAGCCGGTTGGATTTAATGTGCTGCGAACCCGACTTAAGAGAAATAGAGCAATCCACTGACCTTATATTCCTGGCGTTGCCTCATAAGATTTCAATGAATTTTGTCCCCAAGTTTTTGGATATGGGTAAAAAGGTAGTGGATTTAAGCGCTGATTACCGCCTGACAGAAAAATCAACATATGAAGCTTGGTATGGCGTAAAACACTCCAGTCCCGAGCTTCTGACGACAAAGGTTTATGGCCTTCCCGAATTATATAAAAAAGATATCGCTCAAGCCAGGCTCGTGGCTAATCCCGGCTGTTATCCGACCGCTTCGATTTTGGGATGCCTTCCGCTGGTTCAGGAAGGTCTCGTTGAAACAGACCAAATTATTATCGATGCCAAATCCGGCACGACCGGCGCGGGCCGGACTCCCTCAATGGCACTGCTTTTTTCCGAGGCGAACGAAAACTTCAGAGCTTACAAAATAAACCAGCACCCGCATATGCCCGAAATAAATCAGGAACTTTCAAAACGGGCTAAGTCAAAGATTGAAATAACGTTCGTGCCCCATATTATTCCGATGAGCCAGGGAATATTGGCGACTATCTATTTTAATCTTAAACCTGCCCGACCATTTGGTCGTTCGGGCGGGAAAGAATCAGTCACAAAAGATTTAATCACGCGGTATAAAGCGTATTATAAAAACCAACCATTTGTCAGGGTTTTACCGGAAGGTATTTTCCCGGAAACGAGAAATGTAACCGGTACTAATTTCTGCGATATCGGCATAAAGGTAATGGGCAAGAAAGCTATTGTGATAAGCGCCATAGATAATCTCTGGAAAGGCGCCGCATCACAAGCCGTGCAAAATATGAATATCATGGAAGGGTTCACGGAAACCTTGGGTTTATTATAAATGAAAAAAATAACCGGTTCAGTAACAGCACCTAAAGGATTTTTAGCCGCAGGCATCAAAAGCGGTATCAAAGAAAACAAGCTTGATTTAGGCTTAATCTTTTCCAAAGTACCGGCATTGGCCGCAGGTGTTTTTACCAGGAACGAAGTAAAAGCCGCTCCGGTTGAAATCTGCCAGTCATACCTGAAAGACGGCCGGGCACAGGCTATCATCGTTAACAGCGGTAATGCCAATTGTCTCTGCGGCCATAAAGGATTCGACCAGGCAGTCAATATTACCAAGCATCTGGCATCCCTGCTGGCTAACCGCCTGCCATTTGCTTCCAGAGACGGAAGTTTCAGACAGGCATACCTGCCGTTTGCCTCCATCAGGCAGATTAGAACAGAGGATATGCTGATAGCATCTACCGGCGTTATCGGCAAGCCGTTTCCGGCTGATAAGATAATGGCTGCCTTACCGGAACTGGTAAATAAGCTGAGCCGCTCGGGTGACCTGGCTGTTGCAAAAGCCATTATGACTACCGACCTCTATCTCAAGAAAATAGCCGTGAGTATCAAGATAGGCGGCTATAATGTAAAAATCGGCGGCATCGCCAAGGGTTCCGGTATGATATATCCCAATATGGCGACAATGCTTTGTTTCCTGACTACAGACGCCTTTATTGAGCCGAAAGCGCTGGCAAAAGCGCTGCCGGATGCGGTTACCGAGTCTTTCAATGCCATAACCGTTGACGGCGATATGAGCACCAATGATGCCGTGATTATTCTGGCTAATTCGATGGCCGGCAATCCCCGGATAAAGTATGGCACTAAAAATTATAAAATATTCTGCGAGGCGCTTAAATATGTTGCCTCATATCTGGCAAAAGAGATAGTCAAAGACGGAGAAGGCGCGAGTAAATTTGTTGAAGTGGAGGTAAAAGGCGCCCGGACTAAATCGGATGCCCAAAAAATAGCTACCCGGATTGCCAATTCGAATTTAGTCAAAACAGCCATCGCGGGTGAAGACCCGAATGTCGGCCGGATTGCCTCTGCTGCAGGAGCGGCCGGTGTGAAATTCGATGTCTCAAAATTAGAGGTCTGCCTGAGCGGGCTTAAAATAATGAGCCGGGGCAGGATTTATGACCAAGCCAGAGCGCAGGCCAGGCGATTATTACAGAATAAGGATATAAAAATAACCGTTAATCTGAATGCGGGAAACGGCACAGCCACTATCTGGACATGCGATTTGACAGAAGGTTATATAAAAATAAATGCAAAATATAATTAAAAAAGCCGCTGTTTTAATAGAAGCCATACCTTACATCCGGAAATTCAGGAATACCATTACCGTTATCAAACTCGGCGGTAGTCTGGAGGACGATGCCCATGCTATCAACGAAATTCTCAAGGATATTATTTTCTTAAGTTCGGTCGGCATCAAACCGGTGCTGATTCACGGCGGCGGGCGTCGCATCAGCGCCCGGATGGCAAAGGCCGGATTAGAACCCAAGTTTTTCGACGGGCTGAGGATAACCGATGCGCCGGTTATTAAGATTGTTAAAAAGACGCTGTACGAAAGGAACCTGGAATTGACCCGCCAGATTAAGCGCTTGGGCTGGAAAGCTAAATCGCTCTGCGGCAAGAGGAACGAGATAATCTGGGCTGAAAAACTGAGACCGCAGGGGAAAGATATCGGCTTTGTCGGCGAGGTGTCTTCGGTGAATATCAGGCCCATCGTCAAGGCGTTTAATGCCGGCGAAATACCGGTGCTTACACCATTGGGTTTCGGGAGCGATGGCCAGACATATAATATCAACGCAGACCAGGCCGCCTGCGACATTGCAACCGCATTAAAAGCCGAAAAGTTCGTACTGATTACCGATATTAAAGGAATCCTTATGGATAAGTCAGACGACTTAAGCATTATTTCTACGCTGACTATAAACAAGGCGCAATCCTTAATCAAGAAAGGTATCATCAATACCGGTATGATTCCCAAGGTGAAATCAATCATAACTGCTTTAAATGGCGGTGTAAAAAAAACACATATCATCGACGGGCGGTTACCGCACGCCATTTTGCTTGAAATATTTACTGATAAAGGTATCGGAACGGAGATAATAAAATGAAAGAGGTAATGGAATTATATCAGCAATATGTAATGCCCACTTATACTAAGTCGCAAACTGTTTTAGTACGGGGCAAGGGAACAAAAGTCTATGACATCGAAGGAAAAGAATTCCTTGATTTCTTTCCCGGCTGGGCGGTATCCGGTATCGGTCATTGCCACCCCAGGGTGGTTTCCGCCATAAAAAACCAGGTAAAGAAAATGATTCACGTATCCAACAATTATTATAATGAATTACAGGCTCGGCTTGCTGAAAAAATCGTCAAGCACTCATTTGACGGGAAAGTCTTTTTCTGTAATAGCGGAGCCGAAGCAATCGAAGGCGCCATAAAATTAGCCCGGAGATTCGGTTATCCGTCAAGATATGAGATAATCACGATGGAAAATTCTTTCCACGGCAGAACCTTGGGAGCTCTTACCGCAACCGCGCAATCCAAATACCAGGAAGGCTTTGCGCCTTTACCGGCCGGATTTGTTTACGCGCCATTCAACGACTTGGAAGCAGTTAAGGCAAAGATAACCGACAAAACAGTTGCCATAATGCTTGAACCGATCCAGGGAGAAGGCGGCGTTAATGTCGCCTCGGTTGATTTCTTAAACGGCTTACGAAAAATCTGTGACGAGAAAAAGATTCTGCTGGTATTCGATGAAATTCAGACCGGCATGGGCCGTACCGGCAAGATGTTTTGTTACCAGCATTATGATATTGTTCCTGATATTATGACGTTATCAAAGACCTTAGGCGGCGGATTCCCTATCGGCGCATTGGTTGCCAAACGCGAAATAGCCGATACCTTACAGCCGGGTATGCATGCCTCAACATTTGGCGGCAGCCCGCTGGCATGCGCTGCGAGTCTGGCTGTTTTTGAAGCGATTGAAGACGCCAATTTGGTAACCAAGGCGGAAATCAGAGGAAAATACCTGGCTAAAAAACTCTTGCAGTTAAAAAAAGAATTTCCTTTTATCAAGAACGTAAGAGGCAAAGGTTTGATGCAAGGCGTCGAGCTCGACATAGAAGGTGCAAAAATCGTCAATAGTTGTATGGAACAAAAATTGCTGATAAATTGCACCCAAAAGAAGGTTTTAAGACTTATGCCTCCGCTGACCGTGAAAAATAAGGAAATTGATATGGCCGTTTCTATTTTGCATAATGCGCTGAGCGCTTAGTTTCCGATTAAACACGAATAAAGCGAATCGCACGAATTATTTGTGGTATTCGTTCCATTCGTGAGATTCGTGTTACCGGAGGCTCTCCCAAACGAATCATTCAGGCAAGTTATCTTGGCCTCATGGCTTCCTTATAAATATTTATATTAAACTCCAAAATTAGTCAATTACTTTTTCTTGACCCCGTTAGAGATGTATGTAAAATATGCAGAAACAAATTAGGAAGGAGTATAAAATATGCATTTAAATGTAGATGCCAAGAAATGCACGGGCTGCCGGGTTTGCCTGACCGTTTGTTCATTATATCATTTCAAGGAAGTCAATCCTAAAAAAGCGGCTCTGATGATTGAGGCGAAATTCCCGAAACCGGGCACCTTTGAACCTTTTGTCTGTAACCAATGCGGCACCTGCGCCAGTGTCTGCCCGGCTGAGGCGATTAGCGAGAAAAACGTCCCGATGCCTTCGGATACGGGACGCTCCGTATCGGAGCATCGGAGCGGCGTTTATATCATCGATGCTGAAAAATGCACCGGTTGCGGGGTCTGCGTAGAAGAGTGCCCGACTAAGGTAATGTTCCTGCACGATGATAGTCCGGTTCCTATAAAATGTGATTTGTGCAAAGAATGTATCGCGGTCTGTGGAACGAAAGTGCTTTCGGTCAAAGAAGCGTAAAAGTAAAAAGTAGTAAGTAAAAAGTTAGGACTTTTAACCTTTAACTTCTAACTTTTAACTTCCTCCGAAGGAGGTATATATGTTCGGTTATGCAGGAAAAATATTAAGAGTTAATCTTTCCAATGGAAAAATATCCACCGAGCCATTGCCCGATAAATTAATAAAAGATTATATCGGCGGTCGCGGTTTTGCGGCCAAAATACTTTCCGATGAACTGAAACCCGGCATCGACCCTTTAGGTCCTGACAATAAAGTCATAGTTGCCTCAGGTCCTCTGGCCGGCCTATTTTTACCTGCCGGAGGTAAAATTACCTTTGCTTCCAAATCGCCCGCCACAAATTCGTATGGCGACAGCAACATGGGCGGTCATTTAGCCGCAGAATTAAAATATGCCGGTTATGATGTTATTATAATAGAAGGCGTCTCTGCCAAACAGGTCTATCTTTATATCAATAACGATAAAGTAAAAATCCGGAATGCCGAATCTTATTGGGGCAAAGGCGCTCTGACAACCGAAGAGATGATGAAGAAAGACCTGGGCAGGGAATTTGAGATTGCCACCATCGGACCGGCCGGAGAGAACAAGGTTAAATTTGCCTGTATCTCGCACGATTTCGGACGCCAGGCCGGACGCACCGGTATCGGCGCGGTAATGGGCTCTAAAAATCTCAAGGCGATTGCAGTCAGAGGCACAAAATCAATCAAGGTTAGCAATCCGGCTAAACTGCTTGAAGTCGGCAGGCAGGCATTTTTGGATTGTTTCAAACATCCCGGCTGGAAGGCCTGGGTTGCCCAGGGCACGGCCGGCGTTACGGTCTGGTCAAACCAGCAGGGCTCTTTCCCGACCCGTAATTTCCAGAGCGGATTCTTCAAGGACTATGAAAAAATATCCGGTGATGTGCTGGTAAAAGAAACACTCATAACGCATAAGGCATGCTTCGGATGTCCGTCGGCTTGCGGGAAATACGCCCGCACCAAGAAAAACGGCAAGGATTACTACGTAGAAGGGCCTGAATACGAAACCGCCGCTCTGATAGGCGGTGATTGCCTCATCAATAATATACACGATTTGACTTATGCCAATTATATCTGCGATGAATTGGGTATCGACACGATTTCCGGAGGCAATGTCGCCGCATTTGCAATGGAATGTTATGAAAAAGGACTTATCACCAAGCAAGATACGGGCGGCGTTGAATTCAAATTCGGCGATATAAATTCATTCGAGAAAATAATGAATATGATATGTTACCGGCAAGGAATCGGCAACCTGCTGGCTGACGGGGCGAGGGCGGCAGCAGAGAAGATAGGCAAAGGTTCCGGGAAATTTGCCATGCAGGTCAAGGGCCTGGAGATATCCGGCTATGAATCGCGCAAGGCGCCGGCAATGCTTCTGGCATATATGACCTGCGACATCGGGGCGCACCATAACCGCGCCTGGGCGATTACCCACGATATTGCGGTCGGACGTGACGTCGTTACCGGGAAATCCAAACGCGTTATCGAGCTCCAGCATATCAGACCGCTTTTTGATATGGTCGGTTGTTGCCGGCTCCAATGGGTGGAACTGGAACTCAGCTTGGATTATTATCCGCAATTGATGAAGATTGCCACCGGTATAGATTTCACTATGGATGAAATGCTCAAGGCATCGGAAAGGGTCTGGAATCTTACCCGCTTATTCCTTATCAGGGAACACCCCAAGACATTCGGCAGGCATTTCGATTACCCGCCGGCAAGAGTCTATGAAGAGAGCGTAACAGACGGGCCTACTGCGGGCAGCAGGGTCAAGAAAGAAGACGTAGAGAAACTGCTTGATGAATATTATCAGATGAGGGGCTGGGACAAAAACGGCCGTCCGACTCCGGAGAAATTAAAAGAATTGGGATTACCCGTTCCGGGTTCTCGCTCAGAGAACCCGCCCGTTCCGGGTCCTTGCCCAGAGGACGATGACTCGTCAGGGCGAGAACCCTCCGGACTATCGTCCGAAGGGTCAGGGTTCGTAGAGTAAAAATATTCTGCCCGCCTTTGGATAGTGGCTCACGAAGAATAAAGGGGGAAATGGTAGGATTATCCTGAGAGTTTATCGAAGGGTGTTCCCAGAATTGAATTACACAAGGAAAGGATATTTATATGGCATCGCTAGGTAAAATAAAGAAATTAAATGTGAGTGATATGAAAAAAATATGGCCGAATGAAGAAAAGAATTTATCTCCTTGGATTAAAGATAACATAGATGCTCTAAACGAAATCCTGAATCTTCAAATTGAAATTCAAGGACAAGAAGAACATGTTCATAATTTCCGGCTCGATTTAGTAGGTACAGATAATTATTCAAAAAAACCTGTAATTATCGAAAATCAGTTTGATAAATCCGACCATGACCATTTAGGTAAGTTAATTACTTATTCCGCGGCTAAAGAGGCCGGCATAATGATTTGGATTGCCAACGAAATCCAAACTGCTCATAGAGACGCAATTGAATGGCTAAATACGATTACCCCGCAAGATATGGCGTTTTATGCTTTAGAATTGGAAGTGTTTCAAATAGATAAATCTCTGCCAGCTCCCCATTTTAGAATTATAGCTGAGCCCCCTGCTACAAAAAGAAGAGTTATAAATGCGGGTGGTATATCTCCGAGGGATACGCTTTATGAAAAGTTTTTTAGCAATTTGCGTTCTAAACTATTAGAATTAGCACCTGATTTTACGCGAGCTAAAGCACTTCCTCAAAGCTGGTGGGCATTAGGAATTGGTAGGAGTGGTTTTTCGGTTGTGCCAAGTTTTACTGGAGAAAACAAATTTAGGATTGAAATTTATATAGATGTGGGAAATAAACAATCTAATCAAAAAGTGTTTGACCAACTAAAAGAGAGCAAGAAAATAATCGAGGATAAAATAGGTTATGAATTAACTTGGGATCCTTTACCTGAAAGCCGAGCTTGCCGTATTTATTATGCGATTGATGGAACCATAGACGATAATGCCCAAAAACATAATGAAATAATTGAATGGGCGACACCATTAATGGTGAAATTTAGAGATGCCTTTGCACCGTTAGTGAAAAACTTAGAAATAGATTTATAATGAGTTATAATCGTAATATATAGGAGGTAGATTATGAAATTTATTATGGCTACATGGTTTCCTGGTCATTGGGACAAAATACCAGGGAATAGAACTCAGTATTTTCTTTCTATGATTCCAAAAGGAGTAGATAAAAATGAAATTATAAATTATGGAGAAATAGAAACCCTATTTATTAAACACAAAGATAAGGGTGATTTAACTGTGGAGGGATGCTGGACAGGTAAAACAAGTAATTTTGAAATAAGCAAAAATACACAAGGAAAAGATATTGTTTTGTTTACAGTAAAAATAGACAAAAGTGAGTCATGCCCAACAAAATATCAAAATTATCACGATACATGGTATTGTGAAGATTGGCAACCCAGCCAAGCAAGTACAGAAGATAAATCTTTTGATCCACCATTTTTTAGCAATTTAATTAGCACATCTCACTGGAAGGATTTCGAACAACTAACTTATTATTTATTAAAGGTTATGGGATTACACTCTGTATATAAATTCCCGACAAATGAACAAAGTGGAAAATCAGATGGGTTCTTTATTTTTAATAATTTAGCAGTTATTTTTGATATGACCCTGGATTCAAACTTTGAAAAAGTTAAAGAGATTCAGATAAAGAACTACTGTAATCAACTCAAGGAAACTGACATTAAATACCATGAGCATTTTTTTCCGCTTGCAGGTCGCACTAAACAAGTATGGATTATTACAAGAGGTACAAAATCACGCATAATAAGAAAAGAGGACAAAACAACCATAAAAGAAGTCGTTATAAATGACCTAACAAAATTTTACAGAGATAGAATAGCGGATAATAAAATGGACGAGGAAAGGTTTGAAGAAAACCTAAAAAATATCTAGTTCGTGGGATAACATACTGGATTATTGGTAAAGCCAAGCAGAAATGGTAGGATGGGAAATAAATAAGTATTGTGTCCCCGGATTATGCAGGGGGAGGGGGGAGGGTGGGGGGTAGGACCTCCGGCCGGCATTAGGTATATTCCAGGCCTTACAGAGGCGTATATCATGCCGTATATAGGCATATTCCATGCCCTACAGAGGTGCATATCATGTCGTATATAGGCATATTCCATGCCCTACGGAGGCGCATATCATGCCGTATATAGGCATATTCTATACCCAACGAAGGTGCATACTGTAGCGTATATAGGCGCATACCATAACGCCGGATCGGTGTATGTCACCAATAACCATACACACACCATAGCGCCGGGAGTAGGTATGTTTATGTATTGGAGTGTGGGTGTCCATTGGCCCTATACCCTATATAAAGTGCGAAGCCGCACGCTTACTTCGGGACGGGGACACATCCATTTTTCATCCCTACCTAACGGTATTCTATAATAATATCCCATAAGAGATAATGGAACTCCCGTTGGTCGCAACTCATTTATTAACATCCTGGCGGACGATTTTACCCCAATTTCTGCTCAAAATAGGGGGGGGATACCCTATCCCCCCACCTACCCCAGCGCCGGAGACGCCATTCGGGTAGGTCGGGTAGATGGCACATTTGCCCAATCTCCGTATGGCGAAACCATCGCTCCATACGGATAGGTATGCCATCTCCGTATGGCACAACCCTTACTCCATACGAAGAGTTATGCCATTTCCGTATGGCATAAAGCTAATCGGCGTGGATGGATTACCCAATCTCCGTATGGCATAACCTTTGCTCCATACGGACAGGTGTGCCATCTCCGTATGGCACAACCCTTACTCCATACGGAGAGTTATGCCAGCTAAGTATGATACCGGCTTATCCGGGTATTTTTAGGGGCGCAAACAAAGAATGGAATAGGTTAGGATTGAACTTCTAAACAGGTAGGTAAGAAATATGGGGTTTTATCATAACGACAGTTTGAAAAACACTTTGTCCCTTTTTCAATCTCAGTTGTATATGTATAATAGAGGGACTTAATGGAGTATATAGCATACAGTATGAAGTAGGTAGGCGAAGAGAAGAAACGTAGATTCACCGCACCTGCCCGAATGAACATTCGTTCAGGCGGGATGCGCAAAGGACGCGGAGGAATACGGATAATTTCTATAAGGAAACCATGAAAACAGGAAATTCATTAGTTTTGGATTCCTGCCTGCCCGACCTTTTGGTCGTTCGGGCGGGGTTTCCTTATAGTTATTTTGGCTTTGTGTTTTTTCCGATGGGCTATCCATCCCGACAAAGTCTGTCGGGATGTGGTCCTACGAATATGTCTTCCCGCATCTTAGTATGTGACAGTAATCAGACCGGCACCTGCTCGAGCGCCGGATGTTTGTGTTAATGGTGTACCGACCGGATTACTATAGGAACCGCCGCCGCCGCCGACAGAATAAGGATTATCTTGGGCACCGCCCCCGCCTCCGGAATAACCGCCACCACCACCACCGCAAACACTGCATCCACCACCTCCACCGAAACCTCCAGCAGCACCATAACTGGCATTGCCTGCACCTCCGGCTCCACCTCCAGCGTATGATGTTCCGCCATATCCATAGTAACTACCAGAACCGTTTGTTCCGTTACTGGAGTAACCGCCACCACCTGCTCCCGGGTAAGTACTGGTTCCTCCGTTTCCTCCTGTTCCTCCTGTCCCTCCGGCGCCACCACCAGTGCCACCACCAACAGTACCGCTAGTTGATGTTGTACCAGCCACTCCTGCGCCAGCACCATTATAACCGCCACCACCACCGCCACCGGCTATAAGGTATGCCGTCGTACCACCAGTAGTCAGAACAAAGTAACTGCCACCACCACCACTTCCACCATATGAGGTTGATTGTATGCCTGCCCCGCCGACACGGACATCAAAGACCCATCCGGGGGTAACAGTGAATCTCGCCTGCATTCTTGCCCCATATCCGCCAGCACCTGACTGGCCATTTCCGCCCTGCGCGCCATAGACATCAACAGTTATAGAGGTTATATTAGCCGGCACAGTAAATGACTGGGTGCCGCCGGTATAGTTAAACGTAGTCGTAGTAGCAGCAGCAGTGGTAAAACTAACATACGAACCATATCCGGTTCCGGCACTATTAGTCGCAAATGCCCTGTAATAGTATAATGTACTCGCCGTTAATCCGGTGATGAGTCTGGTATAAGCGCCCGTGCCAAAAGTCCCTGAATCAGAAGCAGTCCATGTATCTGTTTGAGTTAATCCATAGTAGAAACCTCTTGCCGTGCAATTCGCCGCTCCGCCGAGAGAGGTAATGTTGCCGTTACCCGTGACGTATTGTGAATTAATGCTAGAGGCGGATTGAGTGGTCACTGTAGGTGCAACAATATTACTAGTGGTAAAATTCCAGACAATACCGGTAGTGGTTCCACCGACATTGACTGAATCAATCCGCCAGTAATACAGGGTGTTACTAGTAAGTGTGCCGGGGTTGTAAGTTGTGCTGGATTGGTTAGTACTGACTAATGTTCCGGGACTGCTTGTGCCGAAATAGACAGTATAACCTGTTGCCCTGGCTGCTGATGCCCAACTGAGTTGTTGGGTAAGCGGGATATTGGTTGTACCGGTAGAAGGAGTCGGTGAAGCAACCTGGTCCGGTGCCGCAACTATCGCAGTAAAACTCCAGACAGCGCCGGTAGTAGTGCCATTGGAATTGACCGAATCAATTCGCCAGTAATACAGGGTGTTATTAGTCAGTGTGCCGGGGTTGTAAGTCGCGCCGGACTGGTTGCTGCTGACTAATGTTCCCGGACTGCTCGTGCCGAAATAAACATTATAACCTGTTGCGCCAGAAGCAGCTCCCCAACTGAGTTGTTGGTTAGTTGGGATATTGGTTGCACCATTAGAAGGGGTTGGTGAACCAACCTGGGCCAAGGCGATAGTAAAACTCCAGACATTGCCGGTAGTGGTCCCGCCGACATTGACCGAATCAATCCGCCAATAATACAGGGTGTTATTAGTAAGTGTGCCGGGGTTGTAAGTCGCGCCGGATTGGTTGCTGCTGACTAATGTTCCCGGACTGCTCGTGCCGAAATAGACATTATAACCTGTCGCGCCAGAAGCAGCTCCCCAACCGAGTTGTTGGTTAGTTGGGATATTGGTTGCACTGTTAGCAGGAGTTGGTGAACCAACCTGAGGTGATGACGTGGTAAATGTCAGATTATTTCCGTTAGTTGTGCCACCACTATTAATTGCCACGACCCTGACATTATATTGGGTACCTATTGTTAATGGAGTTACGGCTGGGGTAATAATTACTTGTCCGTTACCGCCGGTTGCATCAGTGCTATAAGTGATGCTTGTTCCGTTTGACCAACAGGAACCGCCTCCGGCTCCACCTGCATATGAACCACCGCCACCATAGTAACCACCACCACCGCCGCCACCACCATTAGTGGAAGCATTACCACCTTGTCCGAGACTACCAGCGGTAGCACCGGTGGCATTAGTACCTACAGCACCACCTCCACTCTGTGTTCCCCCAAATCCAATATAAGTTGTCCCGTTACTACTAGCTCCATCTGCGCCATTGCCATTAGTACTTCCACCAGCACCCCCGTTACAGGCGCTCCATGTGTTTACAGCACTACCGCCTCCTCCAGCAACTGCAATTCTGTTTGCTAAGACAGTACCAGTTCGAATGTCGGATGCCCCACCACCACCAAATCCATAAGAAGGACCACCAGTTCCACCCCCATTATAACCTCCAGCAGTAGAGGTAGGTTGATTACCTACATAAATGTAAAGCGTACTCCCCGGTGTTACAGCTAAAGTAGCCTGGGTTCTGCCACCTAAACCTCCAACACTGCCATTCGTACCACCTTGCGCTCCTTGCACATCAACAATTATAGAGGTTACACCAGCCGGCACAACCCACGTCTGCAGGCCGCCAGTATAGTTAAATGTGACAGGTGTACCAGTACCACTACCACTGTTGGCAGTAACAGAAATAGGACTTGAACCACTTCCAGGCAGCGAGACAACAGTTGCGCTAATTCCATAAGATGTAGTAGTGCCATAATCAAAGTAGCAAGTGGTGACATTGAATCCATTAGGATTTACGGTTCCGTTTAATGTAGCGGTAGTACCGGCTACACTAGTAGCCGCATTAGTGGTGCAGGTCGGTGGTGATAAAGTATTAAAGGTTAGATTACTTCCGTTAGTTGTGCCTCCAGTATTGATTGCCACAACCCTGAAATTATACAGCGTACCGATTGATAATGAAGTTATGTTGGCAGTAACCGCAACACCGGAAGTACCGCTGCCAGGAAGCGATGCAACAGTTGCGCTGATTCCATAAGATGTAGTAGTGCCATAATCAAAGTAGCAAGTGGTAACATTAGTTCCATTTGGATTAACAGTCCCGTTTAATGTCGCGGTAGTACCGGCTACATTAGTAGCCGCATTAGTGGTGCAGGTCGGCGCTTGTGCTGTGGTAAAACTCCAGATAATACCGGTAATGGTTACAGAGGTATTTGTGGGATCAATCCGCCAATAGTAGGTAGTGTTGCCAGCCAGTGTGCCGGGGTTGTAAGTCGTGCCGGACTGATTGCTGCTGACTAATGTTCCCGGACTGCTTGTGCCGAAATAGACATTATAACCTGTCGCGCCCGAAGCCGCTCCCCAACTTAATGTCTGGGTAATAGAAACATTGGTTAAAACGTTAGCAGGAGTTGGTGTATTAACTTGGGCCAGGGTAGTAGTAAAACTCCAGACAATACCGGTAGTGGTTCCACCGACATTGACTGAATCAATCCGCCAATAGTAGGTAGTGTTGCCAGCCAGTGCACCGGGGTTGTAAGTCGTGCCGGACTGGTTGCTGCTGACTAATGTTCCGGGACTACTTATGCCGAAATAGACATTATAACCTGTCGCGCCAGAAACCGCTCCCCAACTGAGTTGTTGGTTAGTTGGGATATTGGTTGCACTGTTAGCAGGAGTTGGTGAACCAACCTGAGCCGGGGCTGCAACTATCGTAGTAAAACTCCAGACAATACCGGTAGTGGTTCCAGCAGCATTGACTGAATCAATCCGCCAGTAATACAGGGTGTTGTTAGCCAGTGTGCCGGGGTTGTAAGTCGTACCGGACTGATTGCTGCTGACTAATGTTCCCGGACTGCTTGTGCCGAAATAGACATTATAACCTGTCGCGCCAGAAGCCACTCCCCAACTGAGTTGCTGGATAATAGAAATATTGGTTGCACCAGTAGAAGGACTCGGTGAACCAGCCTGGGCTAGGACGGCGGTAGTAAAACTCCAGACAATACCGGTCGTGGTTCCACTGGCATTGACTGAATCAATCCGCCAATAGTAAAGAGTGCTATTAGTCAGTGTTGGACTGTAAGTCGTGCCGGACTGATTGCTGCTGACTAATGTTCCCGGACTGCTCGTGCCGAAATAAACATTATAACCTGTCACGCCCGAAACCGCTCCCCAACTCAGTTGCTGGGTAATCGGGACATTGGTTGCGCCGGTAGAAGGACTCGGGGACGCAACCTGGGCCGGTAACGTGGTAAACGTTAGATTACTTCCGTTAGTTGTGCCTCCGGCATTAATTGCTACAACCCTGAAATTATACAGGGTACCTATTGTTAATGGAGTTGCGAGTGAGGTAATAGTTACTAACCCGGCACCGGTCCGAGCGCCAGCCGTGTTCGATGGATTTGTACCTCCGTTGTATGAACCACCGCCGCCACCCACACCTTGCCCGCATGTTGTGCCACCACCACCACCACCAGAATAGCCGCCACCAGCGCCACCACCTCCACAGCAATTTCCGTCACCGCTGGCACCTCCGCCAAATCCACCTTCACCGCTGTTGCTTGGTACAGTTGCCGCTGCGCCTGTACCTCCATTTACAAATGCCAACCCCGGGTTATAATTGCAATTACTTCCGGTTCCCCCATTGGTAGAAAGTCCGCCGCCGCCGCCGCCGCCGTTACCTCCAGCACCTCCATTACCACCAGTACCACCTGCGATACCACGAGTGCTATTACTGCCATTGGTCGTTATTTGTCCAGGTAAACCATAGGTAGCAGTTCCGGCGTTTCCGCCTCCACCGCCGCCGGCAATGATTAAAGGACTATTAGTGGAAGTAGTTACAAAAGACCCGCCGCCGCCGCCTGAGTAAGAAAACGACGTTCCAGTTCCTTGTTGACCGACTAAAATTCTAAGGCCCTGGCCTGCGGTTAGAGTAAAATCACCGCGCATTCTTGCGCCTAAACCACCAGTATAAGTACCACCTGAGGTGTTACCGCCTTGAGCGCCGTATACTTCTATCTGGTAGGTGCCGTTAGACGGCACTGTCCATGTCTGGATTGTCCCACTTTGTCCGGTTGAAGTCGGATTAAAGGTGACAGGTGAACCACCGCCACCACCTATGGTTGCAGTAACAGAAATAGGACTCGAACCGCTGCCGGGAAGCGAAGAAACATTTGCGGTACTTCCATAAGATGTGGTGGTGCCATAATCAAAGTAGCAGGAAGTAACATTAAATCCATTCGGATTAACAGTCCCGTTTAATGTAGCGGTAGTACCGGCTACACCAGTAGCCGCATTAGTGGTGCAGGTCGGTGGTGTCGCGGTAGTAAAAGTCAGGTTGCTTCCATTAGCTGTGCCTCCGGAATTAAGTGCCACAACCCTGAAATTATACAGCGTACCGGTTGATAATGAAGTTATGTTTGCAGAAACCGCAACGCCGGAAGTGCCGCCACCGGGGAGCGATACAACAGTTGCACTAATTCCATAGGATGTCGAGGTGCCATAATCAAAGTAGCAGGAAGTAACATTCGTTCCATTAGGATTAACAGTCCCGTTTAATGTAGCGGTAGT
>JAZDMB010000029.1:0-4042 GCA_043801445.1 Planctomycetota bacterium | reverse complement strand
ATTGACAGGACTCGTGCCGGAGCCAATGTTTTGAGGAACGGTGCTACTGCCATATGCTGTAGTTGTGCCGAACTGGAAATACACATTAGTATCAACACCATTGGGATTGATTGTGCCGTTTAAGGTGGCGGTAGTCTGGGTGACGTTAGTTGCCGGATTGGTTGTTATTGATGATGAGGATTGCTCCGGTGTTGTACTGCTACCACTGCCGTTTTCGTCGCCGCTACCGGAGATATTAACACATCCGCCATAATTAAAG
Source organism: Planctomycetota bacterium (assembly GCA_043801445.1). Lineage (GTDB taxonomy): Bacteria > Planctomycetota > MHYJ01 > JACQXL01 > JACQXL01 > JAZDFP01. The sequence goes on along the minus strand of JAZDMB010000029.1, from coordinate 3,783 downwards.
GCAGCGACAAAAGCTATAATAAATATAAATATTACAATCTTTATCCCCCGATGCTTCGATACGGGGGACTCCGCATCCAAAGGCATCGGAGTCCATAATTTATTCATATTTATCTCCTTTTATAAAATATTAATTAAGGGGTTTATAAAAACACATTCTTTTATTAATTAATATACATTTGATTCCTGATGCTGTCAAGGAAAATTGTAAGTATTTTTCGTGCTCTGCGCTCGTGCTGCGTAGTGTACTAAGCATAATAGCATAGCGCCTTGCAGAGCATAGTCAATGTCTTACAACTGCGAAATATATCATAAAAGTAGACAGGGTAGTAGTTTTGTTTTAAGATAGTGGCATATGGTTATTCGTAAAGATTTAGAGAGGCAGGAGAGAAAATTATTGGCGCCGTATGCAATGAAAAGCGCCGATTCACTCGGACGCAGGTATCATGAGAAAGAACATTCATACCGGACTGCATTCCAGCGCGACCGCGATAGAGTCATCCACTCCACTGCTTTCAGGAGAATGGAATATAAAACACAGGTATTTGTGAATCATGAGGGAGACCATTACCGGACACGATTAACACATACCATAGAAGTAACCCAGATTGCCCGGACAATCGGACGGGCATTGCGATTAAACGAAGACCTTATAGAAGCCATCGCACTTGCCCATGACCTCGGACATACACCATTCGGACATGCAGGTGAAGAGGCTTTGCATAACCTGATGGAAGACTACGGCGGTTTTGAGCATAATGCCCAGGGGCTACGGATGATTGAATTATTAGAAAGGCGATACCCTCAATTCCCTGGTCTGAATCTTTCTTATGAGACGAGAGAATCATTGATAAAACATGCTACAACCTATGACCACGCCGATGTTCCGGCTGAGTATCATCCTGAATGGCAATGCCTTCTGGAAGCACAGGTGGTAGCAATGGCTGATATGATTGCTTATGATAATCACGATTTGGATGACGGCATCAGGGCGGGATTAATCAAAGAAGCAGACCTTAAAAATTGCGCACTATGGCAAAAGGCTTCCGAAAAATACAGGAAGAAGCTGACTGTATCTCAACAGGAGATGTTTCTGCGTCCTCAAACGGTTATTGCACTTATCAATATAGAGGTAAACGATTTAGTTCAAAATACCTTAAAACTCTTTAATAAATACCATATTAAAAACGTTGGAGACGTAAGAAAGGAGAAAGCTATTATAGTCAGATTCTCAGATAAAATGAATAAAGCAAGTAAGGAACTGGAAGATTTTTTATATAAATTTCTCTATTGCCATTATAGAGTCGAACGGATGACCCAGAAAGCCAAACACTTTGTAGAAGAATTATTTAACAGGTATCTCTCTGACCCCAAACAACTACCACCACGTTACCAGAAATGGGCTAAGGAATGCGATAAGAACTATGAAAAGGGGCTGCGGCGTTCTATCTGCGATTATATCTCGGGTATGACAGACCGTTATGCCCAGGAAGAATACAAAAAATTGTTTTATCCATTTGAAAGAATATAAATAAAACTCCGTAACCGCAGATTTAGCGGATTAGGCAGATGGAATATTAATTAAATCCGTTTAATCAGCATAATCAGCGGTTGCCTTTGAAAGGATTTAAAAATGTTACATTTTCTAAGAGTATTATTCGTCATTATAAGCGGCTTGATCGGGTGGCATATTGAAAAAATATTGGCCATCGACAATACGGGTATTTACGGTCTGGTTATCGGTATAATACTGGCTACTATTTTTGTTCTTATTGAAATGTGGTTTACCAAGAAATTTATAGGAATAATTTCTATTGTGATTTTGGGGTTGATTTTCGGATTTATCGTGGCTTATCTTTTTACCACTGTAATTTTTATGCTGCCCGGGATTAAGGCAACAGTAGAAAAATCAGGTGAATTCAGGGATTGGCTCCAGTTTTCAATTACTTTCCTTTTTTGTTTCCTGACGGTGATAGCAATTATTAGGATTAAGGATGATTTTAAGTTCGTGCTTCCGTTTGTAGAACTTTCACCAACGCATAAGACCGGGAAACCGTGGATTTTAGATACCAGCGTTATCATAGACGGCCGGATTGCCGGCTTATTGGAAACACTGGCTATTGATTCCCAGATAGTTATCCCTAAATTTATGCTTCAGGAACTTCAGAATGTTGCAGATTCATCAGATAAACTAAAGAGAATAAGAGGCAGGTATGGCTTGGATGTCCTGGAGCAGATACGCAAGAATAAAAAGATAGATATCCGGATTGATGAGGCGGAATTTTCTTACATAGAAGAAACAGACAATAAATTGATTAAATTAACACAGAGTCTTAATGGACATCTGGTAACCAACGATTTTAATCTTAGTAAGGTTGCTAAACTGCAGGGGCTTGCGGTAATAAATATTAATGAACTGGCTAATTCAGTAAAACTGGTGGTATTGCCAGGCGAATATTTAGAGATAAAGATTGTCCGGGCCGGTGAAGAACCCAATCAGGGTGTAGGATACTTACCAGATGGAACGATGGTAGTAGTTGAAGGGGCACACCAACGGATAGGACAAAAAATAACCGTTTCAGTAACAAGCGCCTTACAAACTGCGGCTGGTAAGATGATATTCGGCTCTTTTTCCAGACGTTGAGACCGTTAAGAAAACTTCATAACTTCCGCCACTAAGGCACAAAAAACAGTACTAAAGTACTTCCTTAGTGTCTTCGTGGCGAATTATCATAATTTATTCCTTATAACATTATCCCTGTGTTCTCTGTGCCTCCCCGCCTGAACGAATGTTCATTCGGGCAGGTGCGGTGAATTTTTTCTTGCCCTACATACTACCTACTCCATACTGTATACTACATACTATTAATCTGTGTTAATCTTGTGAAATCTGTGGTTTATTTCTTTCTTGTATTCATGTCCTCTTTATAAAATTATCCGTGTTCATCTGTTTTAATCTGTGTTCAATTTGAAATAGCGAATTTCGTATTCCTTACCACAAAGCATTTTTCTTTCTGTGTTAATCTGCCTGCCTACTTGGTGTAATCCCCGCCTGAACGAATGTTCATTCGGGCAGGTGTGGCTACGTTTCTTCTCTTAACCTACCTTCTACATTCTATCTACTTCATACTATATACTACATACTTCTCTATCCCCTCAGCACAACCACCTCAAATGTATTATCCGCTATAGCCGGCTGGTTCAGCAAGATTGAAATACCGGTGCCTTGCGGTAACCCCGGCAACAAGAACAATTGTCTAATCAGCTGGTCTTGATTTGTGGGTATAGAATACCCTAAAATCACACCACCATTCAAATCAGGGTCTCCCAAAGGCGGATATAGCCCGCCTACTTGTAATGCCGGAATGATGATGCTGATAATCTTATATTTTAACTCCTCTTTTGCAACCGGCGGAGTTATCGGTCTTGATACACCTACCCCCGGAGTCGCCCACTTGAACCACCAATAAGTCGGATTCAAGGGGTCAAGTTCAGCGGCTTCATCATATACCGGAACCTGACCGGGTAAAGGCGGCTCACCCGAAAGGGTTTTTATTTGCTCTGGCTCAAGAGATTGCGCTCTTATTTCTGACCACCCGACTGAATCGCGAGCGATTTTAGTTTGAGTAACGGAATCAGTAGCCAGTTTTTCTTTTGTAACCGCGCCGTCGGCAATTTCTGCTGTAGCAACCGGAGGGACTAACGGTCTCACTGCTCCGCCGCCCGGAACAAAAGACAACTTCTCTGGTGTTACTTGAGCGTCTCCGATTTCTGCCGTGGCAAT
>JAZDMB010000027.1:0-13445 GCA_043801445.1 Planctomycetota bacterium | reverse complement strand
AGAAGGAGTAGGGGCGGTGGTAAATTGACCACATAGTCAGGCGATGAAGGGGTGCGGATTCGGTCAGGAACAGTCAGCCCCAGGGTCTGACGTTGGGCGTCCGTGAGACTGGGATGCTTTTGGAGTAGTTGTGCGACCAAGCGGATATCGGCTTGGAGCGTGACCTTGTCTTCATCCTTGACTTCAGTGGCGGCTTGGGATGCATTCTTCGCCACTAAATGGGCGTCAAAGGAAATGTCCCAGTTCGTATAGCCGGTGGTTACCGCGGTCACTAAAGCAGGCGGAATACCACCAATTAAAGTAGCAATAGCCGGCAGTTGGGCGGCAAAATTCTGGCCCCACTCGTCAAACTTGGCGTCATCCCTCGGGATATAATTTATTGTCATATTTACCTCTCTTTCTTTCTTAAAATTAACTCTAATTCCTTGAATTACAAGGAGTTAGGCAAATAACTCATACTACCCGCCTGACCGTTGGACAGGTTGGATGAACCATTCGGATACCTATCAGAACCATTCGTTTACCTATCCGAACCGTTCGTTTACCAATCCGAACCGTTCGGATACCTATCAGAACCATTCGTTTACCAATCCGAACCGTTCGGATACCTATCCGAACCATTCGGATACCTATGCGAACCGTTCGTTTACCTATCCGAACCGTTCATTGTCCTCCGAATTCCTACTTTTTATTTTTTACTTTTTACTATTGCACCGGCACATTTGCATAGTTATCATAGGCATAGCCGGTCATATCGCCCAGCGAATAGGGGCGAATTCCCTCAACCCCCCTCACACAATCAGAATCAGTTCTCACAAACGTAGGAAAACCAGTTCCCACCACCGCAATCGTGGTCCATGTGGAATCTGATTTCCGTATGCGGGTGACATTCTTAGAATTACTATTTACCACCCAACAATAGGTCCCATCTACCGCGACTCCTTGAGGGTTAGTTCCCACCGTAATCGTGGTCTTTTGGGTGATATCTGATTTCTGGATGCGGGTGACATTATTAGAACTAAAATTTGTCACCCAGCAATAAGTCCCATCTACCGCGACTCCTGTGGGGCTAGTTTCCAACGCAATATTAGTCGTGGCTAAAGTGGACTTAGTGATACGGGTAACATTATTAGAATTAAGATTTGCTACCCAGCAATAGGTTTCATCTACCGCAACTCCATATGGGCTAGTTCCCACCGCAATCGTGGTCCATGTGGAATCTGATTTCCGTATGCGGGTGACATTCTTAGAATTACTATTTACCACCCAACAATAGGTCCCATCTACCGCGACTCCTAAGGGGTGAGTTCCCACCGCAATCGTGGTCGTGCTTAAATTTGATTTCTGGATGCGGGTGACATTATTAGAACGCCAATTTGCCACCCAGCAATAAGTCTCATCTACCGCAACTCCATATGGGCCAGTTCCCACCGTAATCGTGGTACTAATAGCAGGATTTGATTTCTGGATACGAGCGACATTATTAGAACTAAAATTTGCCACCCAGCAATAGGTCTCATCTACCGCAACTCCATATGGGTCAGTTCCCACCGTAATCGTGGTACTAATAGCAGGATTTGATTTCAGGATACGGGTGACATTATTAGAATCATAAGTAAAACCATAATTGACGACCCAGACATATGCATCCACTGCCGTGGCGGCGGTGTTGAAAGTCTTATTTAAGCCGTTAGTTGTGCCTCCGGTATTGGTTGCCACAACCCTGAAGTTATAGAGCGTACTTGCTGATAATGAACTTACATTTGCAGTAACCGAAATAGGACTTGTACCACTTCCAAGGAGCGAACCAACGTTCTGTTGACTTCCATAAGATAGAGTGGTCCCATAATCAAAGTAGCAAAAGGTAACATCCGCTCCATTTGGATTTACAGTCCCATTTAATGTGGCAGAAACATTGGTAATATCAGTGGCAGGATTGGTTGTTACAGATGGTGTAGATTGCACTGGTGGGAAACTACTGCTACCGCCGCAACCGCCACAATTAAATGTAGTAACCAAACCAATAAATAACACAAGCCACAGATTACACAGATTATTTTTTGCGACGACAGTCTTTACCTTTATCAATATCTTACACATAAAATACCTCTTTTAATTTTCACCACTCCCGAATGAAGTTACCCAAGCAGAACTACTTCGGGATCCCGAAAGCGACTTCTCTGGATAGCCCATCGGGAAAAGAACACAAAGAATTATCTCTGTGTCTCGGTGGCTAATTTTTCTACTACGGCACCCTGGAATAATTGTCATCCCGACAAAGTCTATCGGGATATTGTTTTACGGGACCCCCTTGCATAATTATCATCCCGACAAAGTCTATCGGGATATTGTTTTATGGTACCCTTGAATAATTATCATAGGCATAGCCGGTCATATCGCCCAGCGAATAGGGAGCAATTCCCACCGGAATCGAGAATATGGCGGAATCAGACTTTCTAATCAAGTAGACATTATTAGTAGCACCAGAATTTGCCACCCAGCAATAGGTCTCATCAACCGCGACTCCAAAGGGGACAGATCACACCGTAATCGGGCTGCCATAAACGACACCTGTTGTTTTCGTGATGCGGGTAACAGTATTAGCACTAGAATTTGCCACCCAGCAATAGGTCTCGTCAACCGCGACTCCACCGGGGAAAGTTCCGACCGTAATCGGGCTGCCATAAACGACACCTGTTGATTTCAGGATGCGGGTAACAGTATTAGCATTAGAATTTACCACCCAACAATAGGTCTCGTCAACCGCGACTCCCTGGGGGCCATCCCCCGTGGCAATCGTGGCATTGACGACACCTGTTGATTTCAGGATGCGGGTGACATTATCAGAACTATAATTTACCACCCAGCAATAGGTCCCGTCAACCGCGACTCCACGTGGGCTAGTTCCCACCGTAATCGGGCTGCCATAAACGACACCTGTTGTTTTCGTGATGCGGGTAACATTATTAGAATCCCTATTTGACACCCAGCAATAGGTCTCGTCAACCGCGACTCCATAGGGGTAAGTTCCCACGGCAATCGTGATCGTGGCTAAAGTGGACTTCACAATGCGGGTGACAGTATTAGAACCTGAATTTACCACCCAGCAATAGGTCCCGTCAACCGCGACTCCACGTGGGCCACTTCCCACCGTAATCGTGGTCGTGATGGAAGTTGATTTCTGGATGCGGGTGACAGTAGCAGAACTTAAATTTGCCACCCAGCAATAGTCATCAACGGCCGGAGGCACAACGGAGGGTGTTGCTGATACCTGAGCAGAATCACTGCTCTCGCCGTAACTGTTCACGGCAGTTACTACATAGTAATATGGAGTGCCATTGGTTAGCCCGCCCTGAGCATATGGACTGGTAACATTGGTAATCTGTGCGCCGTTTGCTTTTGTTACGCCGGTTGTGAGTGACCAGTAGAGGTTGTAAGAGGTCGCGCCGGAGACACTGCTCCAACTGACAGTAACCTGAGTATTACCGGCAGTAGCATAAACACCGGTCGGGGCTGAAGGTGGTGGCGCTGCTAAAGTGGTAAATGTCAGATTATTCCCTAAGGTTGTCCCGGCAGAGTTGCTTCCGACTACCCTGAAGTTATAGGGCGTACTTGGTATTAATGAACTTACATTCGCAGTAACAGAAATAGGACTTATGCCGCTTCCGGGCAGCGTCGCAACACTCTGTTGACTTCCATAAGATTCAGTGGTTCCATACTGAAAGTAACAAGAGGTAACACCCAAACCATTAGGATTTACCGTGCCGTTTAATGTAGCAGAAGTAGAACCTATATTAGTAGCAACATTAGTAGTGCAGGTGGGTGGTGGTAGTGCGGTAGTGGTAAATGTCAGATTATTCCCGGAGGTTGTTCCTGAGGCATTGACTCCGACCACCCTGAAATTATACTGAGTACTTGCAGTAAGACTGCCGGCTGTGGCTGAGATTGCAACATCACTTGTGCCACTGCCGATTGCTTGTGAAGTGGTGGTAATAGTATAAGAAGTAGTCAGACCATAATTGAAATATGCAGTAGTAGCAGTGCCGTTCGGATTGATTGTGCCGTTTAATCGGGCTGAATTAGTAGTAGTATTATCAGCCGCATTGGTGGCGCAGGTGGGCGGTGGCAGTGCGGTAGTAGTGAACGACAGATTATTCCCGTTAGTCGTGCCTCCGGAATTAGTCGCTACCACCCTGAAATTATATAATATAGAACTTGCTAATGAACTCACATTAGCAGTAACAGAAACAGGATTTGTGCCACTGCCGGGAAGTAGAGAGACAGTTGCGGTGCTTCCATAAGCAGGTTGAGTTAGACCATAATCAAAGTAGCAGGAGGTAACATTCAGCCCATTTGGATTGACAGTGCCGTTTAATGTAGCCAAAGTAGAACCTATATTAGTAGCAACATTAGTAGTGCAGGTCGGCGGTGCGCTGGTGGTGAAAGTCTGATTTAAGCCGTTAGTCGTTCCGGCAGTACTCTTTCCGACAACCCTGAAGTTATAGAGCGTATTTTGAGTAAGACTACCGGCTGTGGCTGAGACTGCAAGACTAACCACCCCGCTGCCAATTGCCTGAGAAGTGGTGGTTATAGTGTAAGATGTAGTCAATCCATAATTGAAATAGGCATTGGTAGCAGTGCCATTCGGATTGACCGTTCCGTTCAATCGGGCTGAATTAGTAGTGATATTATCAGCCGGGTCAGTAGTGCAGGTCGGCGCCGAACCAACCGGGGCGCCGGTAGTAAACGTCCGGTTATCCCCATTGGTTGTTCCGGAAGAGTTAGTCCCGACCACCCTGAAATTATATAATGTAGAATTTGTTAGTGAACTCACATTGGCAGTAACAGAAATAGGATTTGTGCCGCTTCCTATTGCCTGTGCAGTTGTGCTTAGAGGGTATGTCCCGTACGGGCCATATCCAAAATAGGCAGTAGTAGCAACTCCATTAGGATTGACCGTGCCGTTTAATGTAACAGAATTAGCGGTTACATTAGTAGCGCCTTGAGTAGCGCAGACGGACGGTGGCGCTATGGGAGTAAATGTCCGATTACTTCCATAGGTCGTTCCAAAAGAACTACTCCCGACCACCCTGAAATTATACTCTGCATTTAAGGTAAGACTACTGATTGTGGCTGAGACTGCAAGACCGGTAGTGCCAGTGCCGATTGCTTGTGAAGTGGTGGTAATAGTATAAGAAGTAGTCAAACCATAATTGAAATATGCAGTAGTAGCAGTGCCGTTCGGATTGATTGTGCCGTTTAATGTAGCCGAATTAATAGTGATATTGGTCGCAGGATTAGTGGCGCAGGTGGGTGGGAATCCGGTAGTAAAGGTCTGGTTTGCCCCATTGGTCGTTCCATTAGAATTGGTTGCCACCATCCTGAAATTATATAATGTAGAACTTGCTAATGAACTCACATTGGCAGTAACAGAAATAGGAGTCACACCACTTCCAGGGAGAGAGATAACAGTTGCATTGATTCCATACGATTGAGAGGTGCCATAATCAAACCGGCAGGAGATTACATTTACTCCATTTGGATTAACTGTACCATTTAACGTAGCTGAATTAGCGGTTATATTAGTAGCACCTTGAGTAGTGCAGATAGGTAGCGGCGATGATGTGGTGAATGTCAGATTATCCCCGTAGATTCTTCCAGATGAGTTAGTCCCAACCACCCTGAAATTATATAGAGTATTTGGCGATAATCCGTTTATAACTGTATAAACTAAAACATCACTTGCCCCACTGCCGATGGCTTGAGAAGTTGTGGTTGCAGTGTAAGAAGTAGTCAATCCGTAATTGAAATAGACAATAGTAGCATCTCCGTTAGGATTAACCGTGCCGTTTAATTTAGCCGAAGTATCGGTTATATTAGTCGCAGAGTTGGTGGTGCAGATAGGCGGTAGTCCTGTATTAAAATTCTGGTTTGCCCCATTGTATGTAGTGCTGCCAATGATTGCCCTGATTCTAAAGCTGTAGTTTGTATTTGGTAATAATCCGGTTATGTTGGCAGTAACATTGATAGGGGGCGTGCTGCCGGAGATAATGTTTTGATAAGTAGTAGTGCTGCCGTATGAAGTAGTTAACCCATATTGGAAATAATAAGCAGTTGGAGTACCACCATTCTGATTGATAGTCCCGTTTAAGGTAGCAGAAGTCTGGGTGACGTTAGTGGCGGGATTGGTCGTTGCTGATGTAGATAAGATAATACTACCGCTACTACCGCTACTGTTGTCGCCGGAGCCACCGCAACCACCATAGTTAAAAGTCATAATATAAACCAAGGATATGACCACTATTATCGCTACTAACCATTTTTTGTTTGCCCCGAAATAATCGGGACTCCGTTGCGACTTCGCCATAAAATATCTCCTTTCTTACTCGCACTTTGAGTTTACGAATTAGTGCGAGTTAGACCCGCCTCTGGCGGGTTTGTTAGTTAATTAGTTGTCGTAAATGTTAGATTATCTCCATAGGTTGTTCCGATATCAGTAGTCGCTACAACCCTGAAATAATATGGAGTATTTGGTGATAATCCGCTTATAACTGTATAAACTGAAACATCACTTGACCCACTGCCGATGAAAAGAGGAGTTGTGTATTCCCCATATGAAGTAGTTGTCCCCCACTGGAAATAGACAGTTGTAATAACCCCATTCGAAATAATAACCGTGCCGTTTAAGAGAGCAGAAGTCCGAGTAATGTTAGTGGCTGGATTTGTTGCTAAAAACGGTACCGGAGTACTTAGACCGCTACTACTTCCAACGACGACATCATTGACTCCACAACCGCCGTAGTTAAAGGAAGTAATTAAACCAATAAATAAAACAAGCCACAGATTATTTATCCAGTAGGGACACAGATTATTTTTCAATATCTTATACATAAAACATCTCCTTTTATTATGGTTTTGAGAGTGCGGGTTCATATACTTTTTCAACGGGGTTAATAATCTGAACAAAATGTGATAATCTTCCGGTTAGGCTTGCCCAGTCCAACATATCTTTCACTAATCCTTGGGGATTTAATATAGAAACTGTAAGCCTTTGTTCCTGAGCGTGGTTAATAGCCTCTATTCCAATGCTATCAATCATACTTGCTTGGCTAAAATCCATAATGAGATCGGTTATACCTAAACGAGCAAAATTGATTGAGGAAAGGTATCTATTAAATTCTTCAGCATGTGTCCCAACGATTGCCCCATCTATTTCTATCAGATAGGTTGTATCATTAATCTTAGATGTTATTTCCATATTTAATCACTCCTATTAAGAAGATATTATAGTAGATATCAGTCAAAAGTTTGCATAGTCTGTCATTCCTACGAAAGCAGGAATCCAGATAACCTAATACTGGATTCCCGTTTACACGGGAATGACAATGAAGAAGAATGAGAACTTTCGGTTAATAACTACTATAGTAAGCGGATTGAGTACCCGTACGGGCGCTAAATCAGTTTACATTCAATAGTATAAGCAAATTGTATGCCAGAAATGTGAAAATATGATAAGAATATTATAATTTATATAACCTTAAGTATATTAAGAGGTTAAGTAGATGACTTTTGAGAAGTATGGTTATGAAGTGTGAATAGGAGAAGTGGGTTTTGTCAACTAAGTTGACATTTTATGCCAACTAAGTTGACACTAATGAAGAAATTAGTTTTCTTTTATATCAAGTCCTAACCGTTTCATCTTTTTCATTAGTCCAAACCGACTCAGTCCAAGATTCTTAGCACAGATGCTTTTATTATAATTGGTCTTTTGCAGGGCTTGATGAATAACTTCCCGCTCTGTTTCATCAATGATTTCTTTGAGTGATTTATCTCCAAAGGATTTTACGGATTTAATAAGCGACTTTTTTATCAGTTGCGTAAGATGTGGAGAAACTACCTCAGGGGTAATTAACTCAGACTCACCTGTTAAGGCACAACATCGTTTAATTTCATTTTCTAATTCCCTGACATTACCGTGCCAGTTATAATTTATTAATAACTTGATTGCCTCTTTATCTACGACCTTTATCTTGGTGTTTGTCTCTTTGGCTATCTTCTCTAAAAAATGGTTCACGAGAAGCGGGATATCTTCTCGTCTTTCTCTCAATGGAGGCAGGTTGATGGTGATAACATTTAATCGGTAATAAAGGTCATCACGGAAGGAACCTTTCTGGACTAATTGTTTTAGGTCTTGATTCGTAGCAGAGATGACTCTGACGTTAACCTTAATGGGACTCTTTCCGCCCACAGGTCTAATTTCATGTTCCTGCAGGACCCTTAAGAGTTTCTTCTGCATCTCCCGGTCCATTATGCTAACCTCATCTAAGAAGAGTGTGCCGCCATCTGCCAATTCAAAGAGCCCCTTTTTATCCTTATCAGCGCCGGTAAAGGAACCTTTGATATGCCCGAAGAGTTCGCTTTCCAATAATCCCGCGGCGAGGGCGGCACAGTTCTCGGAAATAAAGGGCTTAGCCTTACGCGGACCATTGAAGTGAAGCGCCTTTGCCACTAATTCCTTGCCGGTCCCAGTCTCACCCTGAATCACTACCGGATAATCTACCGTGAGGGCTTTATCTAAAAGTTTATAGACCTCACGCATTGGTTTACTCTGGCCTATAATATTGACAAACTGATATTTCTCATAAAGCGCTTTTTCTAATTCAGCAATCCGCTTTTTATTTTCTCCAATTTCTATTGTAGTTTTGACAATCTCTTCTACGACAATATTTAAAAGTTTAACCATTACTTCAAGGAGTTCCTTAGAGATAGGGGTAATTTCAAAATATGCCTTTTTCAGTCGTTCTAAATCTACACCCGTACTTTTTACCCCTTCGGCAATCTGGAGCCATTCGGTCTCGTTAGGTTGATGAAAAAGTAGTCCGCCATAGGGAGCGAAACAACCACAATACTTATTGTGGACAATTATTGGAATACTTACCTCGGTCAGACCTGCATGACAAGTGCAAATATCAGTCTTAAGCGTGGCTGAGATTCGGGCGAAGGATTGTTTTCCTGATTCCTCACAACGTCGGTACCCTTCCTTTGTTTCACAAAGAATGTTGCAAAAGGGGAAAGGAATACGTTCATAGTGTCCCCGAATGTGTTCCCACTCCTCGGGTGTAATACCCATAGCACCAAGATCATCAATTATAATATTCCTTTTAAATATCTGTTTAAATAGAATGATAGTTTGCTGAAATAAAGGAGAGGCAAAGACTTTTTCCCAGACCTCGGCATTTAATTTAATTTGTTCCATATATACTAAAGTTCGCTGAATACTTTCCCTTTATGGTCATTCCCACCCGCGGTCCCTTCGGGGTCAAAGGTTCAAGAGTTCAATGGTTCAAGAGTTCAAAGACTTACGAGATTAGTTACCAAACATCTCTAAGGGGGTCAAGAAAAATTGCAACCACAGATTAACACAGATAAACGCAGATAATATTTTTATAAGAAAACTCCGCCACAGATTATTTATCCGGTAAGGACACAGATTTAATATTAGTAGGTAGTATGTAGAAGGTAGGTTAAAAGAATAGGAAACGTAAGATTGGCCACAGATTACACAGATTTAATATTAGTGTGTAAGAAATGCGAAGAATCTGTAAGCGGATTAAACTGATTAATCAGATATACCCGCTAAATTTATTTTATTAATTGTTTCGCCACGAAACCAAGAATTAACCACGCCCGTACGGGTAAATAATCCCACAAATTATCCGTGTTAATCTGCGTTCATCTGCGTCATATATTTCTCTGTGAACTCTGTATCTCTGTGGCTATTCTTTCAGTATGAATAACGGGGTTATGTTAATGCCATACGGACGGGGTATAACCGCCATACGGAACTGACGCACCTCTCCGTTAGGCGTTAAGGTCATGCCATACGGAGACGATACACCTATCCGTATTGCGGTGGGGTTATGCCATACGGAGATGTTGCACCCACTCGTATGGCGCCAGTTATACTCGCCACGCCGAGTGTCATCCTGCCATACGGAACCGGCACACCTCTCCGTTAGGCGTTAAGGTCATGCCATACGGAAACGATACACTACTCCGTTAGGAATTATGGTTATGCCATACGGAGCCGACGCACCCAGACGGTATACCTAACCATTGGGTAGGTGGGGGAATAGGGTATCCCCTACCCCCCTGTAATCAATGTAGTGGCAGATAATACCTTATTTGCTACGAGGCCATGTTGTATAGGGTGTAGGATTATACCTCATTGGGCAGTCTATCTATATATAGAATGAGGGTATAGGGGGGTATGGTCAGGAATTTAGTATTTAGAGGTAGTTGAGATGTGGTTAGATAAAACAATGAACGGTAGAGGATTCGAACCTCTGACCTTCTGCGTGTAAGGCAGACGCTCTAACCAGCTGAGCTAACCGTCCATAACAAAATGAAGCCACAGATTCCACAGATTAAAATCAGTATAATCTATAACTGAATTTTAATATATTATTCTCTCCCATTCAAGACTCTTACTGCCAAAATTAATAATAAGCCCAACTTTTAAGCCAGTTGCTTTAAGATAATTTATAACCTGTGCTCGTTCTATATCAGTAATCTTGTTTATCCCTTTTAATTCCACTAAAACCTTTTTATCAATTATAAAATCTGCCTGGTATTGTTTATCAAGTTTCTCTTCTTTATAATAGATGTCCACCTTAACTTGGTTTTCAAATGGTATCTTTGCCTTTTCTAATTCCTTGCGCATTACTTCTTCATAGACCGCTTCCAGAAATCCTGATTGTAACTCCCGATGAATTTCCATAGCAATACCAATTACTTTATAAGTAAGGTCTTTATAAAGAAACTCATCATTTTTATCAGTCATAAAAATTACACCGATTAATCTGTGTAATCTGTGGCTAAAAACCTACCGCTTCATTCCAATCAACAAGAAGACTGGACATTGAGTCTGTCCTGCTCTATTTCCCTGAACATCCGCTCGGAAATCTTGGTCGGGTATATGCCTGTAAAACAAGCCGCGCAGAATTTGTTCCTGTCCGATGACTTTAAAGATGCCTGCCCGCCTTCCGCCCGGCCGGGCCGTTCGGACGGGTCGGCGTTCGGGCGGGTTTTCTTGCCCACGGCTTTGATTAAACCATCAAGCGTCTGGTAAACAAGTTCATCACTCCCGATTTCCTTGGAAATCTTCTCTTCATCCTTATTGCTGGCGATGAATTCTTTTTTGGTCTGCATATCGATTCCATAGACGCAAGGATATCTTAAAGGCGGACAGGTAACTGCCAGGTAAACTTCTTTGGCGCCGGCATTCCTGACCAGATTGATGATTTCTCTCGAGGTCGTGCCGCGGACAATGCTGTCATCGACTAAAAGGATTTTCTTATCCTTGATTTCGCTTTTTATCGGGTTAAGTTTTTGCCTGACCGAAACCTCTCTGGCTTCCTGAAACGGCATAATAAATGTTCTGCCAACATACCGATTTTTGACCAGTCCTTCGCGATAAGGTAGTTTTAAAATTGATGCCAATGCTGAAGCGGCCGGCTTGGCACTGTCAGGCACCGGAACCACGATATCGGCTTTGATATTCTTCTTGATGACTTCTTTTGATAATTCTTCGCCCAGTCTCAGACGCGCTTCATAGACATTGATGCCGTCTATGACAGAATCAGGCCTGGCAAAATAGACCCATTCAAAAATGCAGGGCGTGTGGACAGACTTGGTAAGCTGCTTGCTAAAAAACTGGTTCTTGGATTTGAAGAACGGTTCCTGTTCCTGAATGAAAATAACCTCGCCCGGCGCAACGTCACGTTCGAATTTATAGCCCAGTATATCCAGCGCGACACTTTCCGAAGCGAAGGCATAGCTGTCGCCTTTTTTGCCGTAGACCAGCGGTTTAATGCCGTGCGGGTCGCGGAAAGCAAAAAGACCTTTATCAGCAATGATTCCGACTACCGAATAACTGCCCTCTACCCTTTTAAAAACGGCAGAAACAGTCTTAAAAACATAATCCGGTGAAAATTTATGCAGATTATTTTTTGCCAGTTCTTCAGCGAAAACATTCAATATAATCTCCACATCACAACGGGAATTCAAATGATAAAAACTATCTCTTTCCAGGCTCTCTTTCAGTTCAAAGTAATTAGTAACATTACCGTTATGAGCCATGGCAATACCCAAAGGAACATTTATATGAAAAGGCTGGGCATCCTCGGCATCACCTCCGCCTATCGTGGGATAACGGGTATGACCAATCCCTAAATTACCAATCAGGCGGGCGATATTTTTGGTATTAAAAATATTCTGGACCAACCCATTACCCTTTTTTATATGGAACTGCTGGTCATAGGTGATAATACCTGCGGCATCCTGACCGCGATGCTGTAACACCCCTAATCCCTCATACAATTCACCGACTATTTTATCAGTACCGCAAATACCTAAAATTCCACACATAAAAATCTAAGAGCTTAGAGCTTATAAGCATAGATTATTTATACGCCTTTTGCTCTATACTATTTTATTCTCCACTCAAACTCATTACCACTAATATTATAGCACAGGCTGAAATAGCAATGGTTGAAATAATTGAAATAATATTCATTATAATTCCGTTCTTATACTCACCCATCAGGCTTTTTTTATTAATAAGCAATAGTATAATAATTAGAACAAAAGGAAGTAATAGTCCATTAAGCGTTTGCGAGATAATCATTATTTTAATCAAAGATATATCCGGTATTAATACTATAATAGTCCCAATAATAAGTTGCAAGGTAAAAAGACCGTAGAATTGAGGTGCTTCCATAAAACGTTTGGTGACCCCGCTCTCCCAACCAAAGATTTCACACACGGAGAATGAAGTTGAAATAGGTAAAATTACTCCGGCGCCTGCAGATGCTATCAAAAGCCCTATTGCGAATAAATAAACCGTATATGCCCCGCCCAGAGGTCCAAGGGAAAGAGCAACGTCTGCGGCTGTTTCCACATGCACCTTATTATGAAGGCAAGAAGAGGTTATGATAATAAAAAATATAACTGTACCCACACTTAGTCCGGCAAAAAGTATTTCCCATCTAAAATATTTATAATTAGAGATAGTAATTCCTTTTTCTACTACACTTGATTGATAGTAGAAAACCATCCATGGCGCTATAGTTGTTCCAATCAAAGCAACTACCATTATTAAATAGTTAGAACCAAATTGAAAAGATGGTTTAACTATTGCCTGTCCCACTTCAGTCCAATTAACCGGTGCTAAAAAACCAGCCACAATATAACAACCAAAAAAAAGAATACCTATAAGGAAAATCTTCTCAAACCGGCGATAATTTACTTTTATAGTAAGGATCCATAAAAGAATAACTATAAAAGGCACTCCCATATATTTGTTTACTCCGAATAAAGACAATGCGGCTGCAATACCTCCAATATTTGCCGCGGCGTTACAAATACCCGCAAGAAATTTACCT
>JAZDMB010000022.1:0-11402 GCA_043801445.1 Planctomycetota bacterium | reverse complement strand
TGGCAACTATTTTGGCATGTCTGATGCCATGTTCGGTATAACCTAAAGCCGAAAGATTGGCATCAGCCATCTCCATAAATATTTTGGTTCCGGGATGATTTTTAATCTGTTCGAAAGTAATCATTTAGTGTTCTCCTTATTCGGAAGTTGTTTTCCCAATTGTTCAAGTAAATCTTGTATTTGTATCGGCAATTGATGATTAGCAGAAGTAAGTTTCATCAACATTTCGCCATCACTCATAGCGTTTTCGAAATCTCCTTTTTGTTGATAGGCAAGACCACGGTTAAGGTAAGCGTTTGCATAATTAGGATTGATATCTATAGCTTTACTGAAATCATTAATAGCTGAGTCTATGTCACCTTGTTGACAAAATACAAGACCGCGGATGTTATAGGCTTCTTCATAATTCGGATTAAGTTCTATTGCACGGTTGAAATTCGTAATAGCTTCGCTGAAATCACTTTTTTCTTTATAGGTAGAACCGAGGTTGTAGAAAGCCTCCGCATAATTAGGATTAATTTCTATAGCTTTATGGTAGTGAGTAATAGCATCATCATAATTCTTTTCATAATATGAAATATTTCCTTTGGCACAATATCCAATATGACTATTTAGGTCAAGTTCAATTACCTTATTAAAATCAGGGATTGCTCCTTCTAAATTATTACGGATATAAGCAGTAATTTTTGCCCGTTCAAAATATGAATATATAAGGGCTGGAGATTTTTCTATCGCTTTACTAAAGTATTCAAATGCTTTATTATAAACCATCTTATCTTTATATGCGTATCCCATTACCTGATATGCTTCCCCATATCCAGGGTCAATCTCAAGTGCCTTTTTTGCTGTCTTTATCTTATAATCAGGCGTGGGATTACCGGTATTAATCCTATCCAGAACATTTTTTGCTTCTTCTCGTTTATTTCTTGCTTCTTTTTCTGTCTGTATTTTATCTTCTCTTTCATTGATTAGGGATTGGCTTTTCTTCAGTAACGATTTCATTTCTTCATCTTGAGGTGAAATGATAAGTAATTTATTACATAACGTTATTACCTCTTCGTATTTTCCCATATTAAATTCTTTATAAGTCCGGGTACGATACTTTTCTATTTCTTGTTTTTTATTAGTCGATGATACTAATATGCCGATAATTATTGTTATTATTACTATTGTTCCGACAACAGAAAAACTGGCTATCTTATTCTTTTTCGCCTTTTTTAATATCTTAGTCATCATTCTTATTGGTTTAGCAGATATCGATTCTCCTTCTAAATACCGGGAAATATCATCTGCTAATTCCTTACTTGTTTGATAACGTTTTTCTTTTTCTTTATCCATACATTTAAGGCAAATCGTTTCGAGGTCTTTAGAAAGACCTCGTGTTAAACGACTCGGTGGTATGGGGTCTTTGTGAATTACTTGGTTTAGGACCTGATATAGTTCTTTGCTTTCAAAAGGCAGTCTGCCGGTAATACAATGATAAAACGTTGCTCCTAATGAAAAAATATCACTACGATGGTCTATTTTTCTTTTGTTCCCCATTGCTTGTTCAGGAGACATATAGTCAGGTGTTCCCATTATACTTCCGCTCATAGTAAGTGAACGATCTAAACCGGTTAATTCCTTGGCTAATCCGAAATCCATTAGATATGGATGTTCATTTGAGTCTATCAGAATATTGGCCGGTTTGATATCACGGTGGATAATTCCTTGCTTATGGGCATAATCTAAGGCTAAGGCGGTATCTCTGATAATATTTGCCATATATCTGGGAGACAATCTATTTTTTCCTGTATTAGCAGGGTTCCGTCGCCTAGAGGGATTATCTTTAATCAAGTCTTCTAAAGAAGCTCCTTGAATGTATTTCATAGTAAAATAGTGATATCTGCCTATAGTGCCGACTTCATAAACCTGAATAATATTGGGGTGTTTTAATTTAGCCATAGCCTGAGCTTCTCGGTTAAAACGCTCAGTCAATTCTTGATCTTCAACCCCGCCCGAACGACCTTCAGGTCGGGCTGGTGTCATAATCTTCAAAGCAACCTGATGTTTTAATACTAAATCAGAGGCTAAATAGACTGTTCCCATTCCGCCCTGACCTAATTTCTTCTCAAGGATATACTTACCGAATGTTTTTGGTTGTGTTTGGGTCGCCTGTGGCGACTCGGATTTGATGTTGAGTTGTTCTAACCATGTTTTGACTAGATAATGTTGTTGCAGAGTGACTATTTTATCTGGATTATTCTGACAGAATTGGATTACTTCAGGAGTTTGCCACCAGATGTGGAATTCTTCTAATGATTGGAATTTAGGTATTTTTAACTGGCCTTTAGACATATGGATAATTTATTCCAGTATAGGAAAGTATAAAATTAGTAAGCGGATTAAGCAGATTGGATAGATTAAGCGGATAAAACCATAGTAGTTTTCAGCTAAATCAGATTAAATCCGTTAAATCAGCTTACAATTTTCTTAAAAACATAATACTAAAAATTGGAGATAAAAGCAACTAAAAATAACACGACAATAAATTTTTGATTTTATCTGTTTGAAATTGTTAAATTATCTAATAATAATTATAATGTATTTTATTTAATGAGTGAAAAAGATAGAGAGGATTTTATTTAATGAAGATTGCAATTACCGGTAAGGGAGGCGTAGGTAAAACTACCATTGCTTCACTTTTAGCAAAAGCGTGGGTAAAAGATGGTTATAAAGTGTTAGCTATAGATACTGACCCTATCGCAAGTTTAGGTAAAGCTCTTGGATTCCCGGAACCGAATAAAATAATTCCTTTAAGTGAGATGTCTGAATTAATAGAAGAACGAACGGGTGCTAAACCAGGCACATTAGGGCAGATGTTTAAACTTAATCCCAGAGTTGATGACCTGCCGGATAAAATTGCTTATTATCATGATGGTATTAAACTTATAGTAATGGGCGGGGTTAAAAAAGGGGGAGGCGGTTGCGTGTGTCCTGAAAGTTCTTTGATTAAATCATTAATTAGGCATCTGTTACTGGATAGTGATGAACGGGTTATTATAGATATGGAGGCGGGTATTGAACATTTAGGTCGTTCAACAGCTGATGCAGTAGATCATATGATTATAATTGTTGAACCGGGATTACGTAGTATACTTACAGCCCAGAGAATAAAAATACTTGCCGGGCAAATTGGGATAAAAAAGATATTCGCGATAGCTAATAAAATCAAATCGCCAGATGATAAGCAATTTATTAGCGATAACCTTGACAAAATAAGAGTAATTGGAAATATATCTTATTCTGATTTGATTAGTAAGTTAGACAGGACGAATACAGTAGAATTAGATAATCAAATAAAACAGGAAATTAAATCCATAATAAATTTCCTTGTATAAAGTTAACCGCTGATTTGGAGTCCCGATGAATATCTAGGTGGGCAGAATCAATAAAACTATTTTGTTATGAACAGAAAAGATATTAAAAATAAGAAACAATCTGTTTGTTCTGCAACGGTAAAGATGCTAGAACATGCGGTTAGTAATAATTATGATACGGCATTTCAAAGAGCATTAAAAACGAAACCTTGTCCGATTGGTGCAAGCGGTAGCTGTTGTAATCATTGCTATATGGGTCCTTGCCGGTTTAATCCTGAAAAACCAGAAGAAAGTTTGGGGGTTTGTGGTGCTGATATAAATACTGTTGCGGCGCGTAATTTTGCCAGAGCTATTGCGGCGGGTTCATCGGCTCATTCTGACCATGGCAGAGAGGTAGCTAAAACATTTATTACTGCGGCTCGCAGAGAAATCCACGGGTATGAAATCAAAGATGGAATAAAACTTAATACTTTAGCAAATGATTTCGGAGTCAAAACCGAAAAACGTTCTAAAGAAGAAATTGCCGAAGAATTAGGATTGAAATGTCTTGCTGAATTCAGCAAGCAAGAAGGCGAACTTACTCTTATTAAACGCGCACCAAAAAAACGCCAACAGCTTTGGCGTGAATTGAAGGTTTCGCCCAGGGGAATTGACCGGGAAATTGTAGAAATGCTCCATCGTACTACCATGGGAGTTGACCAGGATTATAAGAATATTATGCTTCAGGCAAGTCGGTGTGCTTTATCAGATGGATGGGGCGGGTCAATGATTGCTACCGAACTACAGGATATTATGTTCGGTACTCCTGTTCCGCTTCGTGCCCAGGTAAATCTTGGTGTTCTTAAAAAAGATGAAGTGAATATTATTGTTCACGGACACGAACCTCTTTTAGCAGAAATGGTTGCAAGAGCCGCACGCGACTCCGAACTGATTAATCTCGCTAAACAAAATGGCGCTAAGGGTATTAATCTTGTCGGCATGTGTTGCAGCGGAAATGAAATCCTATTGAGACACGGCGTTCCGATTGCCGGAAATTTCTTGCAACAGGAAATAGCTATTATTACCGGTGCGGTAGAAGCTATGATTGTTGATGTCCAGTGTGTTATGCAGGCATTACCCAATCTTGCTAAATGTTTCCATACCAAAATTATTACTACCAATCCAAAGGCGAAAATGAGTGGAGCAGAACATATTGAGTTTAATGAAAATGATGCCTTGAATATTTCCAAGAAAATAATTCGTATCGCCGTGGAGAATTATCATAGACGCGGTAATGTTATGATTCCTGATGATAAAATGGATTTAATTGCCGGTTTTTCACATGAAACAATTAACTATATGTTAGGCGGTTCATTCAGGGCTTCTTATCGTCCGCTTAACGATAGTATTATTAATGGACGAATTAGGGGTATTGTAGGTGTTGTTGGTTGCAATAATCCCAGAACACCTCATGACAAAAGTCACATTAATCTTGTAAAAGAACTGATTAGCAATGATATTTTAGTAGTAGAAACCGGTTGTGCGGCGATTGCCTGTGCTAAAGAAGGATTATTAATACCGGAAGCCGCTAAATTTGCCGGTAAAGGTTTACAGGAGGTTTGTGAAGCCGTAGGAATGCCGCCGGTCTTGCATTGCGGTTCCTGCGTGGATAACAGCCGCATTTTAATTGCTTGCTCTGAGATGGTTCGTGAAGGCGGGCTGGGGACTGATATTTCCGATTTACCTGTAGCTGGTTGTGCGCCTGAATGGATGAGTGAAAAAGCGCTGGCCATAGGCCAATATTTTGTTGCTTCAGGTCTTTTGGTCGTGTTTGGCGTTACTTGGCCAACGACTGGTAGTGAAGTTTTGACTAATCATCTGTTTAAGGAGTACGAAAATATATACAAGGGCAAATGGGCTTTTGAGACCGATGCCAATAAAATGGCTGGGATTATTATTGACCATATTAACAATAAAAGAGAAGCGCTTGGTATCCAAAAAGCAAAAGAAAGAGTACTGTATGATATGGAAGCGCGCCGGGCATTAAAAGTATAAAAAAGAACATAGATTGATTAAATTAATCTGTGTTGGTGAACATTTCAGATAAAAAGATATATGTCAAAATTAATTGCTACCAGAGCTATTCGGGGAGCGCATAAATTGGTCGCACGTGCCGAGAAAGAATTGAACGAATCATTAGATAAATGCGGACCGAATAAAAAAATAGAATTCCCTAACACCGGTTATTATTTACCCATCTCGCACGGGATGTTAGGAATGAATATTACCGAATTAGGACAATTAACTGAATTGCTCACGGAAGCAAAGAAATTGCTTCATCCGATTCCGACTGAAAAATTATGGGTTCCATATCTTGGTCACACTCTCGATTGCGGAATGGCAACGCTTTTCGCTGATGAGATTATTGAAGCGTTAAAATATTTACAAGAACCGTTACCTTATATTGTGGCTGAGAATTGTCCTGAACAGGGTAATTTTTGGCTTGGTGCGTCAGATGATGTAATTCTGCGAAAGCGTGGTATTGAGTTTGTGGATGGGACTGCACCTGGGTTTGCTGCTTGTGTCGGAGTATGTCCTTCTACGGAAGTTGCGGTTAAAATCGCTCGTGAATTACAGGAAAAGAATCTTTATGTGTTTATGTCAGCTGCAAATAACGGTAAAAGCATGGCGGACCAACTTCGTGAAGCCGGAGTTCAGATGGGATGGGAAACAAGACTGGTTCCATTCGGGAGTGATGTAACAGCCACAATACATGCATTGGGATTTGCCACTCGTGTGGCACTTTCATTCGGAGGCGTTAAACCGGGTGATTTTGCCCGTAATCTGAAATACAATAAAAACCGGATATTTGCATTCGTATTAGCATTTGGGGAAGTGGATGACGAAAAACATGCTCAGGCTGCTGGCGCAATTAATTATGGGTTTCCAACTATCTCTGAAAGAGATATTGATAAAATTCTGCCAACAGGTGTATGCACCTATGAACACGTGGTCTCACCGGTTAAACCGGAAGACATGGTTCAGAAGGCAATAGAAGTCCGCGGTCTAAAGATACAGGTTCAAAAAGTGCCTATTCCGGTTTCTTATGGGCCTGCCTTTGAAGGTGAAAGAATTCGCGGTGAGGATACCTATGTAGAAATGGGCGGCCAGAAAACTCCGGCATTTGAATATGTTATACTGAAAAACATTAATGAGGTAACTGACAACAAAATAGAAGTTATAGGACCGGAAATCACGGATATTAAGCCCGGGACATTATTACCGATAGGAATTGTAGCGGAAGTGGCTGGCCGTAAAATGCAGGAGGATTTTGAGCCTATTCTAGAACGCCGGCTGCATAATTTTATTAATGAGGCCCAGGGTGTTTTTCATATGGGACAGCGTGATATTGTCTGGATTCGTATTAGTAATGAAGCCAAAGCAAAGGGTTTCAATCTTTCTCATCTTGGCACAATTATTCACGCCCAGTTTCATAATGAGTTCGGGAATATTGTTGATAAAGTACAGGTGAAGATTTATACCAAAGAAGCTGATGTTTTAAAATGGCAAGAGATTGCCCGTAAGGCTTATCATAAACGCGATGAACGAGTCGGGTCAATGACCGACGAGACAACAGATATTTATTATTCTTGTTTGTTATGCCAGAGTTTTGCTCCGACACATGTATGCGTAATATCTCCGGAAAGAACAGGTTTATGCGGTTCATATAATTGGTTCACCTGCAAGGCGGCTTATGAAATTAACCCCAGAGGTCCGAATCAACCTGTTCCTAAAGGAGATGTTCTGGATGCTGTTAAGGGGCAATGGAGAGGTGTTAATGAATTTATTTATCATGCATCCCGTAAAGCGCTTTCGGTAATGAGCGCCTACAGCATTATGATTGACCCAATGACTTCCTGCGGTTGTTTTGAGTGTATCGCTGCTGTTTTACCGGCTGCCAATGGAATAATGACGGTTAATCGTGAATTTACCGGTATGACACCTTCCGGGATGAAATTTTCAACGCTGGCCGGTACGGTTGGCGGTGGACAACAGATACCGGGTTTTATCGGGCATAGCAAACGTTATATTGTCAGTAAAAAATTTATTCTGGCGGAAGGCGGTATCAAACGGCTGGTCTGGATGCCAAAAGCTCTGAAGGATGAAATCCGTGACTTATTTAATAAACGCGCTACTGAAGAAGGATTACCAAATCTTATGGATATGATAGCAGATGAGACCGTGGCGACCACAGAAGAAGAAGTAATTGCTCATTTGCAGAAGACAGGACATCCGGCATTATCTATGCCGTTGATTATGTGATAAATCAATCCAGTCCATCTGGCGGAAGGTAAGTGCCAAAAGAAAAACAGAGAATTGATAAATGCAAGTTAATGTCATTTTACTCCTTGTTCTTACAGCTATCTTATGGGGTATCACTCCTATCATGGAAAAGAAAGGACTCCAAAGCACTTCTCCTCTAGTTGGCTTAGTCTTCAGGAATTTTACGGTAAGTTTTATCCTTATTCTGGCAGTTCTTTTTATGAATAAAACCAGAGAGGTATTTACTACTTCGTCCAGGGATATGATATTATTCGGATTGAGTGGTATCATTGCCGGATTACTGGCGATGGTTACCTATTTTAGTGCTCTTAAACTCGGTGCAACCTCTCAAATTGTTCCGATTGCCGCAACTTATCCGTTGATAACAGCTATCATCAGTATTTTATTGTTGGGTGAACAATTGACCTTCATCCGTATTATTGGAATTGTTCTTATTATTATAGGAATTTGGTTAGTTAAAATATAATAAAAGACTTTATTTGATAAAACCGTAATTAATAATAGGTTGCATCTATGAATAATATTTCCAAAACAGATTCACGAAAAGGTTTTTGGGCAAGCATTCTGATAGTTTTTTCATTGATGGGCCCGGGGCTTATTACCGGTAATTTTGGTAATGATGCCGGCGGTATCACCACCTATTCCGTAGCTGGTATAGATTTTGGTTTGACAATGCTCTGGATGGTTATTCCTGTAGTATTGATTTTATTAATCTACCAGGAAATGAGCGGGCGATTAGGCGCAGTAACCGGCAAGGGGTTATCAGACCTCATCAGAGAGAATTTTGGCATCAAAACAGCTGTTTACGTAATGATAGGTAAATTTCTTGCCGGTATTTGTAACGCCGCGGCAAATATCGGCGGTATTGCAGCCGCATTGTCTTTATTCGGAGTGAGTAAATATATCGGCGTGCCTTTTATAGTTATTCTTTTATGGATTCTTACTATAAAAGTCAATTATCAACGGTTTGAGAAGATATTTCTTATAGGTATTCTTTTTTTTGGTTGCTATATTGTGGCTGGTTTTATGGCACCGGTTAATTGGACCGAGGTGGGGCAGGCTATAGTTAACCCGTCTTTTCAATTCGGTTCTAACTATTTAATACTGGTAGTTGCCTTGATTGGAACAACTATAGCGCCATGGATGGTTTTTTACTATCAATCAAGTGTAGTAGAAAAAGGAATTACTATTTCTAATTATAAATATTTTAGATGGGAAATACTTTTTGCCGGACTGAGTGTCGGTGTAGTTATATTTTTTATTATCATAACTTCTTCTTGCCTTCATAATAAGGTGCATGTAGAAACAGCCGCAGACGTTGCTCTTTCTCTTGGACCTCTGGGCGGGGCATATACGGTTTATTTATTCGCAATCGGGCTTTTGATAGCATCTACAGGTGCAGGAATAATTTTACCGCTTTCAACATCATTTTCCGTATGTGAAATCTTCGGATGGGAAAGCGGGGTGACTAAACGTTTTATGGAAGCTCCGCAATTCTACGGTATTTTTACTTTGCAACTTATCATTGGAACTGTCATAGTATTAATACCGGGTATATCTTTAATTAAAATAATGATTATCTCGCAGACTCTTAATGGTCTGTTACTTCCTTTTGTTCTAATTATTATACTGCTGCTTATTAATAAAAAAAGTCTTATGGGTGAGTATAAAAATGGAATTACAATGAATATCATTTCAATTATTTCAACTATTGCTATTTCAACCTGTGCTATAATATTAGTGATAACTGAGTTAACAGGCGGTTAATCCCTCGTCCCGCTAGGCGGGACTCGGGATAAGTGCGACTAATTCTGGCGCCGTTGGCGCCATCAAAGTCGCACTAATAAATTATATATGTGCGGAATTTTAGGTATTTGCGGTTCTGATAA
The DNA here is from genome assembly GCA_043801445.1 of Planctomycetota bacterium. GTDB lineage: Bacteria > Planctomycetota > MHYJ01 > JACQXL01 > JACQXL01 > JAZDFP01. The sequence goes on along the minus strand of JAZDMB010000022.1, from coordinate 1,831 downwards.
TATAGTCAGCGAACTCTATCATGGGTTAGGGGCATTACAACATCGCGGCCAGGATTCGGCTGGTATTATTACTTATGATCGGCAATTCCATCTCAAAAAAGGCAATGGATTAGTCCAGAATATTTTTAACACTAAAAATCTCGCCAGATTAAATGGTAACATTGGCATTGCTCATGTCCGTTATCCGACTATCGGCGGCGGTGATGCCGAAGATGCCCAGCCTTTTCATATCAATGTTCCTTTCGGTATCGCTATGGCTCACAACGGTAACGTTACCAATTACTTTGAACTGAAAGAGAGCCTTGAAAAAGAGAGTTTTTATCATTTGAATTCCCGTTGTGATTTAGAGATTATCCTGAATATTTTCGCTGAAGAACTGGCAAAAAATAATCTGCATAAGTTTTCCACGGCTGATATCTTTAAGACGGTTTCTGCTGTTTTTAAAAGAGTAGAAGGCAGTTATTCAGTCGTTGGAATCGTTGCCAGTAAAGGGCTTTTTGCCTTTCGCGACCCGCACGGTATTAAACCACTGGTCTTCGGCAAAAAAGGCGATAGTTATGCCTTTGCTTCAGAAAGTGTTGCCCTGGATATATTGGGATACAAATTTGAACGTGACGTTGCGCCGGGCGAGGTTATCTTCATTCAGGAACAAGAACCGTTCTTCAAAGCCCAAAGCCAGTTTTTTTCCGAACAACTTGTTAAATCGGTTCATACGCCTTGCATCTTTGAATGGGTCTATTTTGCCAGACCTGATTCAATCATAGACGGTATCAATGTCTATGAAGCGCGTTTAAGACTGGGCGAAGAACTATCAAAAGAAGTCATCAAGAAGAATATCAAAGCCGATATTGTGGTGCCCGTTCCGGACAGTGCCAAGCCAGCCGCCACAGCCATGGCATCAGTCTTAAAACTGCCTTATCGCGAAGGATTGATCAAAAATCGGTATATCGGCAGAACTTTTATTATGCCTTTTCAGGAAGCAAGAGAGGTGTCAGTCAGGCAAAAACTTAATCCGATAAAAAGCGAAATCAGAGGGAAAAAAGTCCTTTTAGTTGATGACAGCATTGTCCGCGGAACGACCTCAAGAGAAATCATCAATTTAGTAAGAAATGCCGGTGCCAAAGAGGTTTATCTGGCTGTAACCTGTCCGCCTTTAAGACATCCCTGCGTCTACGGGATTGATATGCAGACCAAAAAAGAATTTATCGCCAGCAATAAAGACGAAGACATGATTTCCAAGGAAATCGGAAGTGATGAACTTGTTTACCAGACGCTTGATGGCTTAGTCAAAGCCGTGGGTAAAAAGACATCGCTACAGTCGTCTGATAGGAATAAATTCTGCATGGCTTGTTTTACCGGCATATATCCGACTAAGATTTCAGAACAAATGTTCAGGGAAATGGAACAGGACAGACTCAAAGTGCAGTCTTCGTGCTGATTGGACGGTTAGCTCAACTGGTTAGAGCGTCTCGCTTATTTAGAGCCAGTTGGAGCGGAGCGACTTTACTGGCTCTTATCCCGTTAGATGCCTCTGGACGGTTAGTTCAGCTGGTTAGAACGTCTGCCTTACACGCAGAAGGTCAGAGGTTCGAATCCTCTACCGTCCATATTCTTTACTTTGCCATATCACTCAAACTCGTCTGCCTATGTCGAAGCCCTGCCCGTACGGGTGGGATGCCGGAGTTTATCCCACTGGGATGGTTAGGATTTTTTATTGTTTTCCTTGACAGTATCGTAAATCAAGTGTATATTTATTAAAAAGTTATAAACTTAAACTTTCGTAATTAAACAAAAAGGAAAAGAGGGTATATGAAAAATCGAACATATTATA
>JAZDMB010000038.1:0-74070 GCA_043801445.1 Planctomycetota bacterium | reverse complement strand
AGAGATTTTTATGACGTCTATAAAATCGCGCAAGGTATTGTTCCATATGACAAAGACCTTTTGAGAAAACTCGTGGTTTGGACCGGCTGTACGGAAGAAGAACACTTCAGAAAACTGATTAAATTCAAAAGCGCAGATATTGATAAACGTGGTTTCGAACAAGCGGTTAATCCGCTACTTCGCAAAGCGGAGAAGCCAAGATTTGAAACGGCTACTAAAATCGTCAATCAATTTATCAAATCAATCCTGATATTTAACAAAGATGAGAAAGTATTTATAGATGAGTTTTATAAAAAACAGGTTAAACCTAAACTACTCTTTGGAGTATATAAGTATACGCCTGATATCCTGAAACATCCCAATTTGCTCTGGCGATTTCAGAATATGAAATAAGGAGGTTTTTAATGAATACAAATTGTCTATTCTGCGGCTATACGTTAAAAAGACAGACAGAAACCGCTCTTACGGGAAGCAATAGCCATTTTATAACCGCTTATAATTGCGATAATTGCGGGGAATATCATTTGCTTAACAACGTAAATACTCCAAGAGATTTAAGTAAAGAAAATAAAATGCAGATTGCATCTTATCTTCTAGAACAAAGATTAAATGGTTATCAAGGAATAATAGTCGTTACTAACGATGCTGATGCTAAAAAATTGTTTACTAAAGTGAATTACCCTATAGTTACTGCTGAAGAAATATTAGGCCAGTTTCCCAAAAAAATTACTGATAAATTAGATAAGGCATTATTAAACCTATCAAAACTGACTAAACACTTTGGACAACCAATTATTATTCATTATGAATTCCCGGCTATTTTTTATGCTGTTAATGAGCAAGAGTTTATGGCATTATTAACCGCCTTAAAAGAATTGGATTATGTAAGAGAAACTAATAGAGATGGTTCTAAAATAACAATATACATAACCGCCAAGGGCTATGAGCGTATTTACGAATTAGGTAAGGTTAATCCAACATCTCATCAGGGTTTTGTGGCAATGTGGTTTGACCCTTCTATGGACGATACCTACAAAAATGGTTTTCAAAAAGCAATCGTAGATGCTGGTTATGAGCCCAAAAGGATAGACAAAAAAGAATTTATAGATGATATAGACGATGAAATCATTGCCGAAATAAGAAGAAGTAAGTTTTTGGTAGCTGATTTTACAGATTTTAGAAGCGGAGTATTTTATGAATCTGGTTTTGCTAAGGGGTTAGGAATAGATGTTATATTTACCTGCAGAGAAGACCAAAAAGATAAAATAAAAGAACATTTTGATACCCGGCAAAAAAAGCATATTCTCTGGAAAGACGAGACGGATTTATATAAACAGTTAAAAAATAGTATTACGGCTAATATCGGATGGGGACCGAAAGCCAAAGAGGAGGAATCAAAATAAATAGGGGGGTGGCTATACCCCCACCCATAGTCCCTGCAACGGTCGGGGGTAGTTCCGGGAACGGTTCCGGGTAGTTCTGCCTTATGTTGGGGGTAGTTTCCCGATGTGGTCGGGGTAGTTCCGGGAACTGGTCCGGGTAGTTCTACCTTGTGTTCCGGGTAATTCCCCCAACAGTCGGGGGTAGTTCTGCCCTGTGTTGTGGGTAGTTCCCCGATGTGGTCCGAGTAGTTCTGGGAACTGGTCCGGGTAGTTCTGCCTTGTGTTCTGGGTAGTTCCCCGATATGGTCCGGGTAGTTCCGGGAACTGGTCCGGGTAGTTCTACCTTGTGTTCCGGGTAGTCCCCGCAACGGTCGGGGGTAGTCAGTACCGGGGTTTTTAGTTAAAGAAGAGATAGAAAAAGAATTTATGGATAAGAAATATCAGAAGGATTTTGTGCTTGCCTGCCGGCAGGAATTAATTTCATTACTTAATGAATGGAATCCTATAGGCGGTAACAACATTCCAGAAGATGAATATGAATGTTTTATTGGACCAATTCTAAATCTATTATTTGATGATAAGGGGAAAAAAGATTTAATTATTTTCCTGACTAAACATCTTAATGAACATATAGGATTAAACCCTAAATATTCCAAGCCAGCACAATTTACTGATAAGGTAATTCGGTGGTGGAATGATTTTAACATCCGTTGGGATAGGGGCGATTTTCAGAAAATTGAATCAGAGTAGTTATATAATTCTGTGTTCATCCGTGTTAATCTGTGGTTACTAAAGGAGATAATTTATGGGTAAGAGATTTTTTATCCGGGTCGGGACCCGAACCACCCCACGCAAGAAGTCAGTCATCCTCGCGGCTAAGGAAGGCAGAATGGAACAACGCCATCTGGATTATGTGATGACCAAATACCGCGCCGCCTTGTATGTCTCTCTGGAAACGCTACTGGGCAGGGATAGAATCGGCAATGTTCCTTTGAGTGAATTCATAGATGATTGCGTCAAGGATGCCTTTATCCGTATCAATGAATATGACCCACAGTACAAATTCCGGACATTTTTGGTGAATAAAATCGTCTGGCCCGGGATTAATAAGATTCGGCTGGAACAGAAGCGGGAAAAAGAAGCAATAGAAAATTACTTTGAATGGAAACACTCCAAAGAGGATTTCACCGGCATCCTCAGTCAGGCAATGGCAAATATGTTTATAGACGAGGGCTTAAAGCAACTAAAAGAGGATGACCCGCTAAAATACGAGGTCCTTTATCTGCACTATTTCAAGAAACTACCTTACAAGGAAATTTACGAGCAACTCAAGGACTCCGTAACGATGCGGGTGAGTTCAGTTGACTATGCCGAGAAACTCTACCAGCGGGCGGTTGACAAACTCAAACACCTTTATCGGGAACTTATCAGGAACAAAAAATACGTGGATAGCGATTTACCGTTCACAGCCGGATTGAAAAGGAAACTTCACGAATGGACGACGAAGAGGAAGTAATTCACCACAAAGACACAGCGATAAAAAGGAATAATCAAAATGCAAGACATTAGTGATTTCAATAGTTTTGGGTTTCTCGGTGAAGATATTAGGAATTTCGAGAATGATATGTTGAACAGGTATAATGATATTTTAAAACTGCATAAAGATTTTAATCAACATCTTCATGATTTTAAATTCAAAATGTCCGTTAATAACGAAGATGTTAAAAAAATAGTCGTTACCACTTTGTTTATTAAGGCATTAGAGACATATCAAGCGATTTATATTTTATCCATAAAAGGGTTGGCAAATGATGCAGAGGCTTTATGTCGTAATCTATATGAGGTAATGGTAAAAATCAAATACTGTTGTGAAAACGATGACTGCTTTAAAAGATATCTATGTACGTATTATCATCAATTATTGCATAGTATTAATGCCGCTACTGACCGTCCACATGAGTTCGGGAAAGAATTTGCCGACAAAAATAGACTAAAAGAAATAAAAGATAAACGTTGTGCTGAATTAAACGAAATGGGGAATTATCATTCTATACAAATTGAAGAAATGGCTCGTCAACTATCAAATACGGAGAATGATAATTACTACATTAAGAATTATCAGGTGTTTTTCAGGTCAACATCTGACGTAGTACATTCATCGCCGGCGTCCTTAGAGAAATATGTTGGCAAGGATGAGAACAACAAAGTACACAGTTTCTTATGGGGGCCACGTGGAAACATTGCCATTATATTTAGTTCGGTGGAATTTATGCTTGATATCTTTAAAACATTATTTTTATTCTTTAATATTGATAGTGCCAAAGAATTTAATCTGTTTAACGCCCAAAATGGAACACTATTTAAGAAATATTTCCCGAATTTATGATAAAATGATTAAATTTCTCTCGTGTAATCTGTGGCTATGAACTATGAAACCGCTCAATAAGATAAATCAATACGAGGTTATTTCCATTATCTACGCCCGCGAGGATTACGCCTGTTATCGCTGCGTTGGTCCTGATGACAGAAACTATGTAATCAAAGCGTTTGACTTAAGTCTGCTGGAGAACGCCTCGGCTGAACTCAAAGCCGCACGCCAATTACAGGACATCAATCACCCCAACCTGGTCAGAATCATTGAGGTCAAACGAGATACTAAACTGAAAATCTATTATTATGTAATGGAATGCTGGGGTGAGGATTTAAGGGATACCATTAAGGTTAAAGCAGACCCTAATATAGCCCTTGAGATTATCAAACAGGTATTAGAAGGTCTGGGTGAGTTGCATAAGAAAGTGGGCGCTCATCGTGACATCAAGCCGGAAAATATCTTTATCAAAAATGGCGTAGCAAAACTTGGCGATTACGGACTGGTTAAATCTCAACGATTGATAACAAAACTGACAACCATTGCCGGCACGCGGGACTATATGGCGCCGGAAGTTGCCTCTGGTAAATATAATGAACGTTGTGATATTTATTCGGTGGGCGTAGTCTTATTAGAATTATTAACAGGTTCAAGGGAGATACCCAAGAGTAAACCAGATAATATTAAACAGTGGTTTTGGAATAACCTTATTATTAAAGCCATAGCACAAGACCCGAACGAACGATTTAATTCAATAGACGATTTTATTAAAACATTTATTGAGGAAGTCCCGTATTTTGATAGTTTTGACCTAAGACCTTTTAAGCGTGAACCTAACCACAAAGACGCAAAGAAAGCAAAGGTAAAAGACACACCCCCTGCCCCTCTTAATAGAGGGGATTCTCTCGGCGACCTCAGCGTCTCTGCGGTAAAATCACCCATATTCCAGAAATTAGAGATTCAGCGCTATCCACCCAAGCCCGAGATGCGAAATGCTGACGACCCGGGTGTGTTAGCCAAAGCCCTGCAGACTAAATTTGATGAACTATCAAAAGGTAATGATTATAAGGCAATGTTACCGGTGGCTGGTGAATTAGCCAAAGCTGTTGAGACAAAATTCACCAAACAAAATTCCCGCACAGCCGATGCCTATGACAAACTCGCCTTCTGTTATCTTGAATTAGGCAATTACCAGAAGGCAGAGGAGAATTATCGGATAGCCCTATCTATTGACCAATCTTTATATGGCATCGCTTCACGCCAATACCTGAACTCTCATTATCACCTTGCTGAGGTCTTTCGGTTAGCCGGTGATAACAAAAAAGCGTATGAGATATACCAATTTATGTTAAAGACAAGCCAGAGTTATTTAAAAAACACAGATGATGATGCCATTGTCCGTAATAATTTTGGCTGTATTAATTATCATCTTAAAGATTATCCGACGGCTCTGGACTTGTACCAGCAAGCCTTAACGATAAACGAGAAAAAAAATAGGGTTTCAGAAGCAGTAGTAATAAATCTTTACAATTTATCTATTACTTATGAGGCGATGGGTAACGCACCATCCGCTAAAGCACTTGGGGAGAAGGCATTAGAAATCGGAAAGACAATATACCGTGGGGTTAAAAACCTCTCTGACCTGTATAAATTAATCTTAGCACCTGAGATTAAAGTAGATTAGGTTTTGATTTTCAAGGGAGTTACGGGCTTAAATTCAATATCAATAAATCGGATAGTGCCATTCGGTAAGATTTTCAATAGGATGGATTGATATGGCTTGAAGGTAAGTTTTATTTCCCGGTATTTGTTATCAGTCCTGATTCTGACAATTCTTTCAATAGTATCTCTGGTAAAAGACTGGCCGTAAGACAGTGGGTAACTCAGGTTTCCGGATTTTGGATGGGCAAAGAAGATGTAATAACTATTCCCTGCTAATCTGCACCAGAAATCAGGTAAATCTTTTCCTTTTACCAACGGCGGATTTACGACTATTCCGCTGAAATCTTTGGATACATTTTCCAGTGACATCAATTCAGAAAACATCCTGTCATAAACTGCTGTTTTCATCATGCCCGGTTCTTTCAGCCTTTGCCTGATACAAACAGGTAATCCGCTTCGGGCTAATCTTAATATTTCAGCCAGCGCTTCTTTGTCCAGCCACTTTACATCTATATATAATGATGTGAAAACGGCATTGCCGCAATAAAGAATACCTTTTGAATAGTAAGCTCCTTTAAGAAAATATGGTGATATCCAGAGCGGGTGATAGCCTTTTAATCCAGCGGGCATCCTGACATAGTGCATCTCCCAATGGTATTCAGCGCTTGGTTTCCGGTGTTTTTTGGGCAAGGTATTCGTCATCAGCGTATCTTCTATAGGAAGATAAACAGCCACATCCGAATACGTTCTGCCATGTTTTAATATGCCGGAGACTTTTTCTATATAGCGGTTGAATGCGGGCAATTCATCGGCAAAATAACTATCAGGTCCGACATGAACCGAGGCGTAGAATTCATTATTGCCGTCTTTTGGATTATAAGGCATACCATGCCATATGATGTGATTGATGCCGTTTGCAAACAGCGCATCAGCCAGAAGTTTCATATCGGCAACCTGTTCTCGTTTGTAAAAAGGAGCCGGTCCGGGCCTGGGGACCCAGCCATAAAGACAGGTGAATGTTTCGCAGGAAACAGTTTTTTTACCTGAAAGAGCGGCGGCAGAGGCGGGAATGACTGAAAAATCAGGGTCGAACAAAATCGCTTCTGATTCGGGAATATCCGCAGAGGAATAGGACGCTAATAAATCAGTGGGCGAGCCGTGGCACTGGACCCTGGAAAATGCCCGCAGTCTATGGCAGATTTCTGTAAACGGTTTATAGAATTCATTGAGTATATACTCTGATATCAATTTCCGGTAATCGTATCTTATAGCCGGATATTTATCCAATTTCAGTATATAGGGGTTAACAGAATAACCGAATTTATTCTCAAATGCCCTATCAAATCCGTTGGTCCAGAGTTTTTCCGTTGATACTTCCCATGAATCGCAAAATAATGATGACGGAGAGCCTTTTAATGATTCTGATAATGCAATTCCCATTATTCCGGAGTAGTGTTCCAGCGCAGATTTGTCGAGATGGTTTAATATATAACCGGGTTTTTTATGGGACTGTTCCCATGAATGATTCAGGCGTTGAGGCGATAACCCGTTGAATATCCTTGATGCATCCTCTTTCCTGACGATTGAACCGCCGAAGGGCCAGAGCGAGCCAAAGGTGAAATCGCACCCCAGTCCGATTCTATCGGCATACTTTTTAGTAAAACTTACTTTTTCAGACCATTCTTTACCCAGCCATTTTGGACCGGACTTGGATTCTTTTAAGGGATAAACCCAGGCGATTTCCACCCCGCCGAAGTTATTTCGCTTCAGCCAATCTAACTGGAATTTGATTGCATTTTCTTTTATCTCGCCGGAAAACCACCACCAGCGCGTATATGGCTTGGATGATTTATAGAAAAGTGAAGTATTAGGTTTCATTTGTTTATACATCAGTCACACACCCCGCCCTAATGACGGAAGGCTCGCTAAGGGCGGCACGTTTTTTAATTTATTCCTTAGCGTATAAGCTGAAGTTCAAGGGTTTAAAGGTTCAATGATATGTTCTAAGATAGATAAATGAGCGGGCGACCGGGTTCGAACCGGCGACAACAACGTTGGCAACGTTGTACTCTACCAATTGAGTTACGCCCGCTTAACTGTTACCTTACCAAATTGAATAATTTCCCTTTTCCTTACCTACTTGGTTAGTCTCCTAATAAATTCAGTCTCGGTATTCTCTGCGACTCTGTGGCAATATTATATTATTCTATAAAAGAAATCAAGTTTTTATTTATGTTCGTCTCTTATTTCTCCTACAATCTGTTCCAAAATATTCTCCAGAGTAATAATTCCAACCGTCTCTTTGGCGTCATTCTTGACGATGGCTAAATGGAGATGCTTTTTCTGGAATTCCTTTAATAGCTCGCTGATGCGGGTTTTTTCGGATACGAATAGCGGTTTCCTTAAAAGGTCTACAAAAGCAATAACGTCTTTGTAACAAACCACATTAAAATAATCTTTGGTATGTAATATGCCAATAATATTGTGTATATTCTCTTCGTAAACCGGTATCCGCGTGAAATGTTTGTCCGTAATAAATTCCATTAATTTTTCAGGAGACTGATTTATATCTACGGCTACAATTTTTTCTTTGGGTAACATTACCTCATCGACCAGACGGTCTGTAAATTCAAAGACATTTTGGAGGAGAAAAGTTTCATCTTCCTCCAGGTGTCCACTTTGGGTGGACATATCCACGATATGCTTGAGTTCTTCTTTAGTTATCATCGGCTGACGGTGCTGAATCTTAACATTAAACGGTTTTAATGCCAGTCTGGTAAGTGAAGAGAATAAAATATTTAATGGATAGAAAATATAATAAAACCACCGCATCGGATATGCCACGGCGAATGAAACCTTCTCCCAATATTGGGTGGCCAGCACTTTCGGTATAATCTCGCTGAATTGTATTATGACAAAAGTCATTACAAACATAGCGACAAAAACGCCTGCTTCACCAAAAAGAAGTATTGCCAAGGTGGTAGCCAAAACAGATGCGCTGGTATTTACTATATTATTACCGATAAGTATGGTCCCCAATAATTTCTCTGGTTCTAATAATGTTTTTTGAATCAATAAAGCTGTTTTATCTTGTTTTTCTACCAGCATTGCTAATTTGGTTTTGCGGAATGAAAACAACGCTATTTCACTCGCCGAAAAACAGGCACTTAAAATAAGAAGGCAGAATATAATAATAAGTATTGAAAGCGGCGGCAGTATATGAAGTATTTCCATATTTTTCTCCTTATAATTTAGCGATTAATTTGAGATCGTCCCGATGTAGTATCGGAACGGTGTCAGTTTTGAGACCTTTCACTGCGTTCAAAATGAAATTGTTGACCAGGTCAACAATCTCAATTTATTTAATCTTTATTTAACTTATATAATAACACTTCATTTATTGATATAAAAACTTGATTTTATCGGAAAAATATGGGAGTATTCAAATAAGGAAGGAGATAATAAGCAATGAAAATAGTATCATTATTTTTTATGGTTATAGCCGGTCTGAGTTTGCTAATAACTATGGTTTTAGGAATATTTGATTGGGTTTTCCCTCTTGGGAAGATTCCGGCACACTCGTTCCTGCAACTCACGATTGTGTGTTTGTTATTTTCCATTGCCCTATCAATCTTCAAGAATAACAGTAACCATACAATATAATTAAAAAAAATAACAGCGCAGGGCTAGATAAGATTTTTGTTTGAGTATTCGCAAGGTATATAGCAGGGGTGGGATTTGAACCCACGGCCAAGAGCTTATGAATCTCTTGCTCTACCGGGCTGAGCTACCCTGCCATTTGTTCAAGCAAAGAACAGAAACCACTTAGTATGAAGATACTTATTATTAAATTTTCCTGCTTTTTTGTCAAACAATTATGAAAGCAGTTTTTCTTGACCGTGATGGAACTATCATTAGGGAACTAAAAAAAGACCTTACTGAAACATCTCAAGTGCGGTTATATCATAAAGTTTCGGTAGCCCTGAAAATATTACAGCAAAATGGTTATAAACTTATTATTATCACCAATCAATCTTTGATTGCCCGGGGATTGATTCAAGAATCGAAACTGAATCATATTCATGGATATCTTAAAAAACTTCTGGCAAAGAAAAGAATAAAAATAGATAGTATATATTATTGTCCGCATCATCCGGAAGGAATAATTAAACGGTATCGTAAAATATGTAATTGTAGGAAACCGCAAACCGGTCTTTTGAGAAAGGCTATGAAAGATTTCAATATAGAACCAAGCCAATCTTTTTTCATAGGTGATTCCTTAAGAGATATGCAGGCCGCCAAAAAAGCAGGAATTAAATTTATTTTAGTGCTTACCGGTTATGGTAAAAAGACTTTGCGTGAAATAATCAAGAAAGTGCCGGTACGCAACCGCCCCAGCGTTACGTCGGGACAGGTCGCAGCGAATTTATTAAAAGCGAGTCAATGGATAATTTCACAACTCCCGACATCCGTCAGGGCTGTCGCTACGCAGAAGTAAGACTAAGGAAAGTTTTGTCAGATGGCACCTGCCCGACCGGACAACCGGTCAGGCGGGAAGGAGAAAGATTATGACCGATAAAGAATTACCCCAAAAGAATATAGATACGAAGAAGACTTTAGAGGATACGGCAGGCGGTCGAATTTCAATACAAGATATTGAAATCGAAGATGAGATGAAGAATTCGTATTTAACTTACGCAATGAGCGTTATCGTTTCACGGGCATTACCCGATATTCGCGATGGTCTAAAACCTTCACAGAGACGCATTTTAATAGCAATGAATGACTTGAATCTGGGTCCGCGTTCAAAACATCGTAAATGCGCAAAAATAGCCGGCGACACATCAGGTAATTATCATCCGCATGGCGAACAGGTAGTATATCCTACTCTTGTGCGTATGGCTCAAGATTTTTCATGCAGATATACTCTTATTGATGGGCAAGGCAATTTCGGGTCTATTGATGGTGACCCGCCTGCTGCAATGCGTTATACAGAAGCCCGCCTTACCGAGTTTTCAGCCCAAATGTTGCATGATTTGGATAAAAATACTGTGGATATGGTTCCTAATTATGATGAAACCCGTGAGGAACCAACAGTTCTTCCTTCAGCGTTTCCAAACCTTCTCTGTAACGGTGCATCAGGTATTGCCGTTGGTATGGCAACCAGTATTCCTCCTCATAATTTAGGAGAAGTGGTGGATGGAATTATTGCCGTGATTGATAATCCTGACATAGAAATTGATAAATTAATGGAATTAATAAAAGGTCCTGATTTCCCAACCGGCGGAATAATCTGCGGTAGCAAGGGAATTTATGATGCCTATCATACCGGCAGAGGATTAATTACTGTTCGAGCAAAAATGACTACAGAGGAAGCAAAAGGGGGACGCACCAATGTAATAATTACTGAAATCCCTTATAATCAGGAAAAGAATAAAATCATCGAACGAATCGCTCAACTGGTAAAAGATGATAAAATCCAAGGAGTTGCTGATATTCGTGATGAGAGTGATAGAGAAGGTATGCGTATCGTAGTCGAATTAAAACGCGGCGAAGACCCTCAAATCCCTATCAATCAACTTTACGAGAACACTTCTCTTCAGGACACCTTTAGTATCATTGTGATTGCATTAGTTAATAGTCGTCCGACCGTCCTTAACCTCAAACAATTACTTTTAGCTTATCGCGACCATCGTATAGAAATTATTCGGCGTCGGACTAAATTCCTGTTAGATAAAGCCGAGGCGGAACTGCATATCCTTGAGGGACTCTTAATCGCAGTTGACAATATAGACGATATCATTAAACTTATTAAAAAATCCCAGACACCTGAAGAAGCTAAACTGAAACTTATCGACAAATATTCCCTTTCTCAAATCCAAGCCGAGGCTATTCTCCAGATGCGCTTGCAAAAACTTACCGGTTTGGAACGAGAGAAACTCGAAATAAATGTCAAAGAACTGAAAGAAAAAATTCGGGATTACAAAGCTATTTTAGCAGGTAAAGATTTGGTCTTAGATATTATTAAAGAAGACCTCTACGAAATAAAAGATAAATATGCCGATAAACGCAGAACGGAAATTCTCAAGCGTGAAGCTAAAGAATTTATATTAGAAGAACTTATTACCGAGGAAGATGTTATTGTAGTTATAAGTCATGAAGGATATGTCAAACGCGTTCCTTTAACCAGTTATCGTAAACAACAACGAGGAGGCAAGGGTGTTATTGCTGCCGAAACTAAAGAAGGCGATTTTATTGCACATATTTTTGTGGCTTCTACACACGATTATATCCTATTTTTCACCAGTATCGGCAAGGTTCATTGGGTAAAAGTTTACGATATTCCTGAAATGTCCCGAACTGCGAAAGGTCGTTCCATAGTAAATATTATTCGTTTCAATCAGAATGAAAAAATTACGGATGCCATTCCGGTTAAAGATTTCTCTCAGGGATTCCTTGTGATGGCTACAGAGTCCGGCCTTATTAAAAAGACGCCTCTCAAAGATTATGGTAATCCATCCAAAGGCGGAATTATTGCTATTAAATTAGAAGATAAAGACCGTCTTATCGGCGTCAGAATTAGTTTTGGTAAAGACGATATTATCCTCGGAACACAATATGGTATGGCTATTCGTTTTTCTGAGGATAATGTTCGTTCAATGGGACGAGCCACTTATGGTGTACGAGGTCTAAAACTAAAAAAAGGTGATGTTGTTAAAGACATGGTTCTTGTTGATAAAGATGCTGTTCTTTTAAGTGTATGCGAGAATGGTTATGGCAAGCGGACTTCTTTCTCAGAATATCGCTTGCAGCGGCGTGGTGGAATGGGCGTAAGAAATATCAAGGCAAATGAACGAAATGGTAAACTCATCGGCTTGAAAGAGGTTCGCGAGACTGACGAATTAATGATGATTTCTATCAAAGGTATGGCAGTTCGTATCCCCATTAAGTCAATAAGGACTGTAGGCAGAAATACCCAAGGGGTTCGGTTAATATCTTTGGAAAAAGATGATAAACTTGTTTCTGTTGCTCGCGTATGTCCTGAGGAAATAGAATAAAAACGTATCAGTCAAGGAAAATATTGGCCACGAAGACACAAAGCCACTAAGAAGAAATTAACAGATTGTTTTCTTGGTGTCTTTGCGGCTTAATCTATATTTTATGAAAGAACTATGTAATTTAGCGTTAGATACTGCAAAAAAGCGCGGTGCCACATACACCGATATCAGAATTATTAATCTCAAAACAGAAGATATTTATGTACGTAATGGCAAAATTAGTGTTTTCGAACAATCTGAAACATTGGGGGCGGGTATTCGGGTTCTGGCAAATGGCGCCTGGGGTTTTGCTTCTACTTCTCAAATTACCCGTAATGATATAGTAAAAACAGCCGCATTAGCTTTAGAAATCGCTCTTTCTTCTGCATCATTGAAAAAAGAAGATGTTCGGCTTACTAAAGAAAAAACATATAATGATTTTTGGCAAACCCCATATATTATTGATCCATTTACAGTGAGTAAAGATGAAAAAATAGATTTATTATTAAAGATTGACCGCGTTCTACGCGCAAATAAAGCCATAAAAGTTTCTTTTGCCGGTATGAGTTTTCATCGTGAGCACCAATTCTTAGCGACCTCAGAAGGTAGTTTTATAGAACAAATCCTTTTACGCAGCGGCGCAGGATATTCTGCCACAGCTGTTGGTTTCGGTGATACCCAAACTCGTTCATTTCCCAGTTCATTCGGTGGGCAATATTGTTCGATGGGTTATGAACTGATAAAGTCATTACCCTTAATAGAAAATGCCGAGCGAATTCGTTGCGAGGCAGTTGCATTGCTTAAAGCACCACGCTGTCCAGCCGGCAAAAAGGATTTGATATTGGGAGGCTCTCAATTAGCTCTCCAGATTCATGAATCTGTGGGACATCCCACTGAACTTGACAGGGTTTTAGGAATGGAAGAAAGTTATGCCGGCAGAAGTTTTCTTACCCCTGAAAAATATGGTAACTTCAAGTTCGGCTCAAATATTGTTAATCTGGTTGCAGATGGAACAGTGCCCGGTGGAATGGCTACTGTCGGTTATGATGACGACGGCGTTAAAGCGCAACGTTGGCATCTTATTCGCAATGGTATCTTTTGCGGTTATCAAACCAATCGCGAAGTGGCTTTGAAAGTTGCTGATAACACAAGCAGAGGTTGTTGTCGAGCTGACGGATTTTCCCGTATCCCGATAATTCGTAATAATAATATTTCTCTTATGCCAGGTGTATGGGAGTTGGATGACTTAATTAAAGACACTAAAGATGGCATCTATATGGATACTAATAAATCATGGAGTATAGACCAGATGAGACTTAACTTTCAGTTTGGTTGTGAAATTGGGTGGGAAATAAAAAACGGTAAAAAGACTCGAATGGTAAAATATCCCAATTATCAGGGAATCACACCTGAATTCTGGAACTCCTGTAACGCTATATGCAACGATAAACATTGGGTTCTCTGGGGAGTGCCTAATTGCGGAAAAGGAGAACCGCCTCAAACCGCTGAGATGTCCCACGGCTGTTCACCAGCCAGATTCCATAATGTTACGATCGGGGTAAAATAAGTCAGGAAAGATACACCGTATCCGTACGGGTGCCGGGTGTTGTCTCTCTGGACAACAGATCCCGCTAATAGGGACGATATGCTTCAAAAATATCATCATTCTATATCAAAACGATACATTCCTATAATACTCATCAGTGTAATATATTTTCTTATCAATTCATTTCTTTACCCCGGTGAAGTTAATAAATCCGATCAACTTCAGCCATTATCTTCTTCTGAGTGGAAAGATAAACGCTCTATATTCTTAAAATTGTATAATAACAATTCTCCTGTCAAAAGAAATAACGCCATTGAGTTCATAGATACACAACTCTATAACAAGCTGTTAATCTCAGATATGAAATATGCGGTTGAAACAATGGAATTTCTACTGCAGGTGTTGTCCGTTGAAGAAGATGAAGCAGTGGCTATAACTACAAAAGAATTATTGGCAAAATTCCTTGTTCAGCAAAATTACATGGAATGGATGTTGCAAAACTATAAAAAATCAATCAACCAAGAACTTACCAAATCAAGATTCATTGATACATTAAGAATGATCGCCAAATCATCTCAAAACGAGTCTATTATTAAGATGGTAACTGATTTTACTAAAGAGGAGAAATCTTTTCTCAGACTTTCAGCTCTTGACGTATTATACAGATATTTTTCTTCCAAATCAGTTGATATAATGGTGGATATGGTTCAAGACGCCGACTCGGATATTAGCAAGTTTGCCTTAAATTGTTTATCCGAATTAAAACCAATGGAAAGGAAAAAAATATGGTGGCTAATAAAACTGATTGATGAGGAAAAAAGAGAAGAAATAAAGAAGGGAATCGGGCAAACATTAGAAAAGATAACGGGCCAAAAATACAAAACCAATTTTAGTGCATGGGAAAAATGGTGGCTGGCCCAGCCCATAACACAACAGGAAATAGATGATGCGATTGTAAAAGGTGTTGATTTTCTTATTCAATACTGTAGTACACAAGACGAATATGATAGTGAATTGGTTTTTTATACTCTGATTAAAAGCGGTGTTCAGATACCCCAATCACTGATGCAAGTATTTTCAGACAAGATACTCAACAAAGAATTAGATAATACCTATCGTGTTGCCCTTACTGCAATGGCTTTATCAGAATTAGACAGGGTAAAATATCTTGAGCGTATTGTTCAATGCGCTGAATTTTTATTAACCAATCAATCACTTAACGGAAATTGGCATTACGGGACACCGATACAAAAATTTATAAATACTGATTCGCCCAAACCTATTACACCAACAGATGAAGCATCTACGATAGCGGTAAAAAAGATACAGATTAGAATACCTCCCAGAAGACCCGATACTGATTATGATAATTCCTGTACCCAATACGCCTTACTGGGCTTGCGGGCTTGTGCTGATGCCGATATAGAAATTCCCCTGAAAGTCTGGGCTGATGCCGGAAAACACCTTAAACAGGCTCAGAACTCTGATGGGGGATGGGAATATACACTTCCTAGTGACCATAGTTACGGTAGTATGACTGCTGGCGGTTTGGGAGGACTTGCTATATGTCTTTTTTATCAGAATAAAAATATAAAAGAAGATATAAGAATAAAAAAAGGAATTGATTGGCTCTCCAAAAATTTCAGTGTCTCAGAAAATCCGCCTCTTTCCACCTCATGGCTTTATTACTATCTATATGCTTTAGAACGGGCTGGGGTTCTTTTAAATACCGAGTCATTCGGTAAAAACGAATGGTATCCTCTCGGTGCTCAGTATTTGTTAAGAGAACAAAAACAAGACAGTTCCTGGAATAATGGAAATATTCAAGACACCTGTTTTGCCATTTTGTTTCTGCGCCGTGCAACCAAACCACTCAAGATAGTAATAACCGATGGAAAAGATGGGAAGTAATAATTGTGCTACCTGCCATAAAAAGAACCAGCCATTTGACATGATCCTGTGAAAGACAAAGGCACTGGTAAAAAAATATTCGTCTTACCGACCGCGACTAAAGTTAAAGAAATCTTTCCGGTTGAATAAACCAGAAACATCACGACTAAACCATTCGGGAGTGACAAAACAGTTCTGCCAATTATTACTTGACTCAATTAATTAGAGATGCTATTTTAATTTGAAAGATATGTTTTGTTAGAAATAACGGAAATGTTTTATTCCTAACGAGATATTTTATTTATATAACGGAAATCGGTAATTGTTTAGATATTTTCTATTCGCAACAACGGGGCGTGGCTCAGCCTGGCTAGAGCGCTTGGTTCGGGACCAAGAGGTCGGTGGTTCAAATCCACTCGCCCCGATTTTAACTTCATAACAGCAATTCCAATTCTGGGGATATTTTACTAACCCATACGAAGGCTAATCACCGCCTGACCACAGTCAAGCAGAGAGTACGCAATTATAAAGATATAAGAAATCCAGAAAAACAAAAAAAGTCTCATGATTTTCTATAGTTCTACAAGTTATCTCTGTGATTTTATACTTCGGCTTCGCTCAATATTTAGCTGATGATGTCGCCCATACTGGAGAACCTCGCCCTTCGGGGCGGGAGTTTACCAAATTATACTTTCCTGTACCTCAAGTAACTAATGCTTTATTTGCAATGAGATATCCAGTGCTTTGGGGGAGTGGGTCAGGGCGCCGACAGAAATATAATCAACTCCGGTAGCGGCAAATTGTCTGATATTATTAAGAGTGATACCGCCTGATGCTTCCAACATAATTTTTCTGTTGATCTTATTGCGTATAGCAACGGCTTCTTTTATATCTTTAGGCGTCATATTATCCAGCATAATAAAAGATTTAGGGATTGCTTTATCTGTTAGGAAAATCAGCGCTATGGAAAATTCATTAAGATTCCTTACTTCTATTTCAATAGGTTTTAGTTTAGCTATCCTTGACTGATAGATAATTTCTAATGCTTTGAGAGTCGATGAAAACTTCTCTGTCTTTTTAGGATTTAAGGCGCTAAGATGATTATTTTTAATCAGGATCGCATCATCTAATCCGAACCGGTGGTTATTTCCGCCGCCGGTTTTGACTGCATATTTATCCAGTATTCTCAAACCGGGAACAGTCTTGCGCGTATCAAGAATTTGCACTTTATATCCTGAAACCTTTCTGACAAATTGATTGGTCAGAGTAGCTATACCTGATAGCCGTTGCAGGAAATTCAGGACGGTTCTCTCACCGCTCAAAATAGCTTTGGTGTTACCTTCAACGACCGCAAGGAGACTGCCTTTTTTGATTGATGAGCCTTCTTTTACTGTGGGGGTAACTTTAATATCACGAGAAAGTCTTCGGTAGATTAGTTTAATAATCGGCAATCCGGCAACAATAGCATCTTCTTTTGCAGTAATTATTGCGGTGCTTTTTTGGTTCTTTGGTATCAAGACGTGAGTAGTAATATCACCTTTACCTATATCTTCTTTTAAAGCAAGTTCGATTAAATAGTTTATATAATTTATGGGGTTTTTAGAGCTCATAGCGTTAGACTTTTAAGACTTGAGCAACGGTTTTTCCTATATCTGCTGGATTTGGCACAACAGTAATACCACAAGCCAAGAGCTTTTCTATCTTTTCCTGAGCCGTGCCTTTACCACCCGAGATAATAGCTCCGGCATGCCCCATCCTTTTGCCTTTAGGCGCAGTCTTACCAGCAATAAAAGCAACTACCAGTTTAGTTACGTTTTGTTTAATATAATCTGCGGCTTCCTCTTCCATTGTTCCGCCAATTTCGCCTATCATAACTATAGCTTGAGTTATTTCATCTTTCTGGAATAATTCCAGTGCATCTATAAAAGACGTGCCGATAATAGAATCACCACCGATGCCTAAGCAGGTCGATTGGCCTAAACCTAAATTAGTTATTTGCCAGACTGCCTCATAAGTAAGGGTTCCGCTGCGGGAAATTATTCCGATATTTCCCGGTTTGTGAATATAGCCGGGCATAATACCGATCTTGCATTCGCCGGGTGTAATAATACCTGGTCCATTAGGACCTATAAGACGAATTCTCTTGTCCTTATAAAACTTATAGACCTTAACCATATCCAGAGTTGGGATTCCCTCTGTTATACATACGACCAGTTTTATACCGGAATCAGCGGCTTCATAAAGCGCATCAGATGCAAAGGCAGGAGGAACAAAAATGACACTGGTATCTGCACCGGTATCATTAACCGCCTGACGAACCGTATCAAATATCGGAACTTTATCAATGAATTTGGTCCCTCCTTTTCCGGGAGTCACACCAGCTACAATCTTCGTGCCGTATTCTAACATCTGTTGGGCGTGAAAACTACCAGCGCTACCGGTAATACCCTGAACTAAAACTTTTGTATTTTTATTTACTAATATACTCATTTTGTTTTTAGACTTAGTTGAACCACTTTTTTCGCTGCATCATTCATCGTATCGGCGGAAATAATATTCAATCCTGATTTTCTCAGGATGTCCTTGCCTATTTCTACATTAGTTCCTTCCAACCGAACAACCAATGATAAATTCAAACCGACTTCTTTCACCGCCGCGATAATTCCTTCGGCAATAATATCACATTTCATAATGCCACCGAATATATTGACAAGGATGGCTTTGACATTTTTATTGGAAACCAGTATCTTAAAAGCATTGCAAACCTGTTCTTTTGTAGCGCCGCCACCCACATCCAAGAAATTAGCCGGTTCTCCGCCGTGAAGTTTTATCAGATCCATAGTAGCCATTGCCAATCCGGCTCCATTAACCATGCAACCGATATTACCATCTAATCCGATATAGGAAAGGTCGTATTTGGATGCCTCGTATTCCAACAGATGTTCCTGAGAAATATCACGCCATTCCAATAAGTCCTTGTGACGGAATAAAGCACGGTCATCCAGATTTATCTTAGCATCAAGGGCGATTAATCCGGCACTCAAATCAATAATCAAAGGATTTATTTCAGCCAGACTACAATCGTTCTCAATAAATAAACGGCTGAAGGAAAGTAATAAATTAATGCCTGATTTGACAATATCCACCTTGCATTTATCCTGCAATTGGGGAATATCCAACGCATAAATCAATTCCCTTGCCTGATATGGCTGCAATCCAAGATATGGATGCATCTCGTATTTGATAATCTTTTCCGGTGATGTCCGGGCAAGTTCTTCTATTTCCATTCCGCCTTCAGCCGAAGCCATCAAAACAGGACATGCCTTTTTACGATCAATTACAATACCCAAATATAATTCTTTTTCTATAGGAAGAGTTTCCTCAATAAGCACTTTTTTGATTGGCTTACCGATTGAACCTGTTTGATGTGTAACAATAGTTTTACCGATAAGGTCATAAGCGGCTTTTGCTGCTTCATCAGGAGTGTTTACTACTTTAATAGCACCAACTTTACCTCGACCACCGGAATGAATTTGAGCTTTGACTACTGCATTGGAAAGATTTAATTGTTTAAATGCCTCTCTTGCCTGACTTGGCTCGCTAATAACTAATCCCCTAGGTGTTTTAATGTTGTATTTCACCAGAAGTTGTTTTGCCTGATATTCATGCAGATTCATAAGTATTTAATATATTAAATTATTCTCTCTAAGAAATCAACTAAAAATCATCATTTTACATACTGCAAAACCCAGATTTCCGGTTCAACCGGCAGATTTTCTTTTGTGATTGAGAATTCAACAGATGACAATTTCCTTATTGACTTTTTGCCTTTAAGAAATTCATCAACATTAGCAATAGGAAAATTGAGCACCTCGGTTTTGTAGTGCATCGGAATAATTATTCTCGGCTTAAGATTCTCAATAATATTTGTAGCCTGTACAGCATCTATAGTAAAATAACCTCCAATAGGAATAAGAAGAATGTCAACATTATTCAATACATCCGTCTCTTTTTCTGATAAGGTGTGTCCAAGATCGCCTAAATGGGCAACCTTGAGCCCGTCGACCTCATAGATAAAGATAATATTATTACCACGTTCCTTACCTTGCTTGGTATCGTGATAAACCTGGATGCCTTTGATTTTTATACCACCAGCTTCGTAATCACCCTTCCGGTTTATTATTTTAGGGTTTCCTTGAATAGTTCTTGTATAACTATGATCAGCATGATCGTGTGAAATAGTAACAATATCAGCCGTGATATTTATGGGTAAATAACCGACGGCACCGTTATAGCAGCCGGCTTCATACGGGTCTGTAACCAATGTTTTTCCAGACTGTGAAGTAATGGCAAATGCCGAATGACCGAACCACTTTATTTTCATTTTATCACTCCACCCGTACTGGTAAAATATTAAGAATGATTATCTTGTTCGCCAGCCCTGATATCTTATTGATCTCGTGTTTGTTTAGGTTGTTCCTCGTAATTTTTAAGGCTAAGCTTAACCATGGAGCTGACATGCGGACTTTTATCATTCACGGCTAAGTTTAAGATTTGTTTCGCCTCAGAAGTCTGGATTTGCCCCAATGCCCAGGCGGCTGTTCCCCGTATTTCATCAGAAACCCCGCCAATAAATCCCCAGAACCGTTTTGCCGAAAGAAGTTTTGCTAAAACCGGTATTGCTTTTTCATCTTGCAATTGAACTAAAACCTTACAGATTTTTTTCTGCATCTCTATATTATTGGCATTTTCAAGAAGATTTATAATCGAATCAACAGATTCTTTATATTTAAGTGTTCCGAAAGTTTCTAAAACCGCCATAACCAATACACTATTTTTATTATTAAGTAACGGTAATAATATATGCAGAGCCTGCGGACGATTAAATCTGGCGATACCGTACAATGCGTCTTCGTAAAGTTCATCATTTATAAATCCCTTAATAACATTTTCCATATCTTCGGTTTGTATCAAATGAGATACTCTCAATAACCGTTTAATCTCAATAATATCACTATCTGTTTTTAGTGCATTAATAAACAGCTGATGAGCTTCCGGTCCTAATTGATTTATAATTATCGCTACCGCCTCACGAAATAACTGGTCTTCCGTTGTCTGGATGAGGTTTAATAAATCCTGAATTATTAATGGATTAAATAATAGAATGATTTCCTGGACCGTATTTTTGATGTTAATATCCGGTGAAAAACTGTTCTTGAGAAATCCGGTAAATGCTGTCTTTTCCTTAAGAGCAGTAAATAATTTATATTTTATATCATCCCCGCCTGACCGCTCGTCAGATCGGGCAGGCGTTTCCTTCTCCGATTGTCGTTTCAAGATGGTAGTAATAACGGCTTTTAATGCATTATAATCATCGTTTTCTAAATAGTAAGTAGCAAGTTGGAGTGCCGAATTAAATAAAACATTATAAACCATTAGAACCTTTTCAAGGTTAATTTCCTCCAAGATAATATCAGAAGTTTTACTTATTAAAAAGGCCTGGATCTCAGGCTTTGCTTTTTTTACCAGTTTCTGGTAAACTGTATGGGTTTTAGAACGTATTTCCGGATTGCTGCCTCTTAAATTTTGCAAGAACCTTTGATAAAACTGGTTATTTTTTTCAACGTCATTATTATTCAGCAGCTCTTCAACTATTTGCAGCGAATCGTCGTCCAATAACCGTTCCGGTGAATTTCTCATCAGGTTGGCAAATTTCTCATCCAAAGACACATCCTTTTTAAGCTGTGGTTGATAACTTTTTGTCTGACGAGGAGTTGATGGCATACCTCCTTCTGCCATACCGGCACCATCAATAGAAGGCTGCGCACTCGCCGAAGCGAATCCTCGCCCTAATGGCGGAGGACCGCTCCGCCTTGTATCAGCGGTCACATAAACCATTGCACCTATTTTTATATTAACAATATTCTTTTGAGCCAGAGAAGTATCCCAATCTTTAACGGATTTTTCTTTAGTCTCTTCAACGGAAATTTTACTCAGAATTTCTATAAACATTTCCATTTCTTCTTTTAAAATATCCTTAGAAAAAGAAATACTTTTCAGATTATAGTCCCGAATAATTTTAGCTAGAGTAACAGAACCAGAGCCTAACAGACGTGGATTAACAGGTGTCCCATTAATTAATAGTATTCCTTCGGAAACCCCAACATTCAATACTGAAATATGTTTAAAAACATCTTCTATTGATTTGTTGACATATTTAACAGCTTCAATAGCTAATTGACTGCCGGGAGGATAAAGTTTAATATTTTCTATTGCGGCGCAAAAGTATCTAAAAAAGTCTTTAATAGATACGATAAGGGAAGCATCAAGTTCTATTTTTTCCTGAGCGGCTGATACGGAAGAAGAAACGCCCTTTTCTCTTTTAGCAATAAAGACTTGCTGTGTAATACCAATATTGGAAATGCCATTATCATCCAGAAATTTATTCCAATAACCACTTGAGGCAAAAGGTTTATCGGATGATTTATCAAGATTTCTCAGGAAGCGTTCTATTTCCTGTTCCGTTACTCCCTTCCGAAATGTTACATTTTTAATATAGTGGTCCTTTAATAATGCCAGGAACTCAATGACAGCAGCGCCATAATTTTTAGAATCCAAGGGAACAGTATTTATCTGAAGAATATTTTTCGATTCACTGAACGTAAAAATATCAGCCTCTTCAAATATACCATGCATTAATTTCAAAAGACTTGTATACGCCATGGTTATAAGTTGACTGCCATCAGGATAAAGTCTCATATTTTTGCAGGTAGAAACAAGATTGCGTAACAGGTCTTTGATTAACTCCATTCGCTTTGAAGATAAAGGCTGAATCGCCTCTTTTATTTTCGAACGAATAACACCCTGGTGCGATTCATAATATCCGGAAATTTCGTCTCGTCGGAAAAAACCGGCAGCTGAATTTTCAATCCGTTCTTCATAAACAAGTGCTTTTTTTTCATCTCCAGCCTTAGCAAAATGGAACGCTAAAGCAGGAGCAGCAGAATCCAATTCATCTTGATAAATCTTCTCTGCTGCCTCACCGACATTTTGATGCAATGCCTGTCGCTCTTTCTCATCAATATTCTGATAAACAACCTCTTGAAGATGTTTATTAATAAAAGAAACCCTGTCTTCCTTTAATGAATCCGTGGATTCAATAAGATGAAATCGTTTGGCTTTATCTAGTGCATCAATAGTTTCACTTTCATTCTGATATGTTACGCCATTCAGAAGATTAAGCGGGATATCCTGACCGATAACTGTAGCTTTTTCAATAACGGACTTGGTTTCTGTTTCAATCAAACCGATGTTTTCCTGTATAATTTTATCTATATCCACCGACCAAATATCAGATGGAATGTTTTCTATATCAAAAACCCATTGTTTCCCCTTGCGTTTGACAAGGTTTTTAAGCATCAGATATTTCAACATCTCTTCAATAAATAACGGATTCCCTTTAGTTAACTGTTGAATTTTCTCATCAAAAGAAGGAGTTGCAATTCTCTGAGGTAATATTTTAGAAATCATTTCTGCGGTTCGTTCCAAATTAAAACATGATAATGAAAGACGTTTGTGATTTTCTATTTTAGAGAGAAATTGATTTAATGATAAATCAATGCTTCCACTACGAAGAGCAGCAACTATAACATAGTGCCCCATTTCCTCTTCCAATAACGCTTCAATAATAAGTAAAGTAGCCTGGTCAATATTTTGGAATTCATCAATTAGCAATAATAAGGGACGTTTTTGAGATAATAGGCTCAAGAAATAAACTAGGGATTCAAATAATAATTTCCTATTTTGTTCATTTCCTTTATTAGCAACATTTTGAGACAAAGAAATATTTTTACCTAATTGAGGAATAAGTCCTTTCAGTTCCGATAACATTTCTACTGATAATTGACTTAAAATTTCATTGATAATAGAATTCCTTGACTCTGCTAATGTTGTTAGAAATGAAATTATAGGCTTATAGGGAACGCTTGTATCTATTTCATTACAGGGATTATAAAAAGCAAAAGCATTTTGATATGAACTTAATTCTTTAAGTAAACGGGTTTTCCCGAATCCGGTAGGCTCTTCAATGAGAATAAAAATATTCTTGTCTGTTGAGGAAGGATTCAGATACTGTATGATTTCCTGAGAAACCTCTTGACGTCCGATAAAATGCGGGCAGGGGAAATTATTAAATATATCCCTTTCTACAATATCTTCGTCTGAGAAAGTACCTGCTGCAAAAACACGGTTACGTCCCTGATGTTTTGATAAATAAAGCGCCTTGTCTGCTTGTTCAATAAGTTCAAGCGGTGCTCCAGCATCATCTGGAAATGAAGCTATTCCTATACTAATGCTTACGGCAATGGGTTCTGCATTTACATCCCGTCTGCGAAATGCTGTCTTTTCAACACGATGTAATAAATCTTGAGCAAGCTCCAATGATTTTTTCTTATCAGATAATATAATAACAGAAAACTCATCACCGGCATACCGAATAGATACTCCCGTATCACCGACCGTTTCTTTAATAATAACGCCAAATTGTTCCAGGATATTATCGCCTTCTAAATGGCCATAAGTATCATTTATTTTTTTGAAATAGTCTATGTCAATCATCAAAAGGGAAAGTAAAGACTGCCCCTTCCAATCAAATTTCTCCTTAAGATATTGATTAAAAAAACGACGGTTATATAGATTGGTTAATTCGTCCTTGAAAACCAATTCGGCCAAATCCTCTTTTTTTACAGAATAAATTCCCATAAAAATATATTTTATTCTTAATTATAATACTATCATATACTGAGTAAGTCAATCAATTTTTTTAGATTGCCAAATACATTGATAATATGACTATAACATTATTTTTATTCGGCATTTTAACCGGGTTCTTAGGCACTTTAATAGGTATTGGTGGCGGTGTATTTCTAATTCCATTTTTACTTTTAGTGTGCCACTTAAATCCTCAATTTGCTATCGGAACAAGTCTTTTCGTTATTGTATTTAATGCTTTTTCCGGAACGCTTGCTTATGCTCGCTATAAAAGAATACAATATTCTATAGGCTTACTGATAATAGCCTATAGCATTCCGGGCATAATTCTGGGCGCTTATATTTCCAGTTTTTTCAACAATAGGATTTTTAAGATTATTTTTTCTGTTATCCTAATTCTCATAGCAATTAATTTGTTAATCAAAAATAATACCTCTCAAAAACATAAAGATAATCCGTTTACGCCTATAAAGTTAAACAGACGTAAAAATATAATACTGTTTTTTATCGGATTATCAAGTGGATTTGTTGCGGCGTCTTTAGGAATCGGAGGTGGTGTTATCCATGTGCCTGTTTTAATCTATTTCTTAAGCATGCCCGTTCAACTAGCTACTGCTACTTCACAATTTATACTATTAAATACCGCATTGTTATCAATAATTCCTCATGCCATCATGAATCATATTGACTATCCGAAGGGTTTTTTATTAGGAAGTGGCGCATTTATAGGCGCACAAATCGGCGCTTATATCTCATCTAAAATATCTTCCCGTTTGATTATTATCATCCTGGGTTCTATGTTAATAATTGTAGCCATTAAATTACTTTGGTGAGTACATTCCTATTAATCTCTGAAGCTCCCTGATTTCATCAGTAACTTTTGTATTAAGCGGACTTGTCCTTTTGGCTTCATTACAAAGCTCTAATCCTTTTGTAAATTTAGTAGTATCCTTATCTAACTCACCCCAATACCGGTAGATGCGTATCAGTGCAATTATCCGTTCAAAGTTATTTAAATCCAATTCATACGCCTTTTGAATACAAGAAGCGCTGCAAAGAAAGAAATCTCTTGAGCTGAAATTATTGAAACGTTCTAAATTAAATTCAACAATCTCTTTGATGCTGGGCGGTGCTAAAAGCCTGTTAGCAACATTTTGATTCCGTTGCGATGCTAATTTGGAAAGTTCCAGAAAATTCCTGCCGCTGCCGTTAAGATATGCCCGTTCATCAGGAGCATATTTAAGCGCATTCTGAAAATTTCTAATACAGGCTACTCTCGTCCGGTACGATTCTTCCATTTTACCGGTTCTCAGAAACTCTTCAGCGCTTATATCATAACTGAAACAAAATTTATAAAAACCATCAGCCCTGAGCGGGAAAAGATTGCTTTTAATAATAACAAAAGAAACTGTTATTAACATCACCGAACCTATCAGGACATTACTAAAATAACAGAACTTCACCGGTTTTTCTTCTCTTCTAAGAGAAAAAGCTCCGATAATAATCCCTGCTAAAATCCATAACCAAGAATAAATAATTAATGTATCTGTATTAGTGGTATCATCCGGCCAATATTTTTTCACCATAACCACTTCCATTATTAAGGTCTGACACGCATATGTCCAGAACACAAAAGACGGCCATACTGCAACACCAACAAGAAAACCAAATAATAACCAGCCGCAAAATGTCATAAGCAATGTATTCCTTGAATCCTTTATATCCGGAGTAAGCATTTTAGATTCAGGCCAAGAGTATTTGAAAAGAATAAAAGCTATGACTATAGTTAAAATAATATATCCCACGAAAAGATAAAATCTCCAATTAAGTATTTTGTTAGCCTCGGAAGTATTTGGCTTAGACGATTCCTGATGTGAAATATTTTTATTCAATTTCTGATTAGATTCTTCTTTGGATAATTGCTCATTTGCTCCGCTACGCGACAATAATTTTAGTTTATATGTTGCATAAATTGCTGCCGTAATAATCCAAAAATGAGTGAAAGTGGAAACAATTGCTATACCGACAAAAATTTCCACCAGATGAGCCGTAATGGCCGTAATTAATCCTATCATCATCAAAGTAAGATAGTTGCCGTCATTATCTACTTGTCCATTTTCTTTCTTTGGCTTAATAGTTTTCAACGCCATATACATTATACATACTAAAAGAAATAGATATGAAACTAACCCGAAAATTCCATTCATTACCCAAACATCAAGGTATCCATTATGCGAACGGTCTGCGTGAACATTGACCCCTTCCAGTTTTGCGAGTTCCATTGTATAGTTTTTATAATAAACGGTGGAAAGGCTTTCAGGACCATAGCCGATAAAGAAACGATATGGCTCATCTTTGTCGTTAATTAACTTCCAAATACCATTCCAAAGAATAATTCTTGTACGGCCTGATGAACCCGGATCAGTTTCAACAACCCGTCCCAACTGACGCACGTATGGCACTTCCATTAACCTCCCAAATGTCTTCTGCCATAATGGTTCTATTTTAGGTGATAGTTTTTTATCGGGCATGAGATGCGGAAGATTAAATAAAGCAAGGAAAATAATTCCGATAACAAAGAGAACAGCAATAAGCATGAAAAGATACTTTTTACGATATGCCCAGGCATAAATAAAAACAAAAGCGAAAATACTGGCGAACATTCCCAATATCGGACCGCGACTCTGACTTAGAAATACGGTAATAACCTGCAATACAACCATTAATCCATAAAAAACAATGGAAAATATGTCCGGAAAAACAACGAGTTTTTTATCTACAAAACAACGGACGAATCTCGAAATGGTTAAGGGAATTGCAATTATTAAATAAGCCGCTAAAAATATGGGATTGCCCATTGTGGCTGAAACTCTGATGGAAGGGTCCATTGCTTGCCATGGCACGGGGTCCAATCTCAATCTTTGAATAAAACTATATGCAACAATCGGCACGGAAGTAAAAATTATCGTACTAATAATCCGCTTTATTTGCTCTTTACTTCTTATGTTTATTGCAGCGAGTATAAAGATTACCCAAAAAGAAGCATTAGTATATAATCCCTGCAACCTATCAAAACCGCCCCACACACTATTATAAGGAACAGCAGAAAAAATTACAGAAACTATATATGCTATGACAAACAGTAAAAAAGGGATGAAAATAAAGTTCATGGAAAAGAATGATGTTTTATCCTCTAATGATTTTACGTCTTTAAATGACGAAGATTTCTGATTAGTGGCGGGGAATATTTTATCTGCCGATTTACTTTCAAATACTTTAACGATATAAAATACTATCATTAAAATAGCCAGCGAACGAATAACGCACGCTTTATCCGGCTCAAACATCCGATGTGTGTAGATATCCATATACACCGGTGAAAGTATTAATGCCGCAAGCCAGCAAGCCTCTATAAATTTATCGCACAAAATACCGAGTTTTGTATTCATAATAAAATATTAAATTATAATATAATGCAATTCTAACAATTTATAAATATTTGTCAACATCTCGCGTTTACTTTTCTTGACAATTGCAACCGATTTAATTAGGGTATAAATATGAGCCCGCGCAAATTATTAGGACAAATACTAAAGGAAATGAAGGTCGTCACCGACCAACAGATTCAACAAGCATTAGAAATCCAGCGTCAAAAAGGCGGTATCATTGGCAAAATACTTATTCAATTGAAATACGCAACCGAAAAAAACATTCTTCTCGCCTTAGGCGCTCAATCGGGAATGGAAGTTATCAATATTGATGAATTGGAAATCCCAAAAGCGGTTATAGAAAAAATCCCATTTTCGATGGTAAACTCTTACAAAATCATCCCTGTTAAATTCGATAAAAATATCCTCACCGTTGCCATGTCTAATCCTGCGAATATCGGTGTCTTAGATGATATACGCTTTAACCTCAACTGTCAGATTAAAGGCGTATTAACCGATGAAACGAAATTCAGGTATGCTTTGAAAAAATATTACCCGGCTGACTACAAAGAACCTCTGGAAGAATTACCGAAAAATACCCCTGATGCTCAAATAGGAACAAAAGATTCTATGGAGTCAGGAGAAGAAAAAAGCAAATCTTTTACGTTAGATAATATTCAGGCAATGGCTGACCAAGCACCCGTTAAAAAACTCTTAAATCTTATCCTGTTTCATGCCATACGCGACCAAGCTGCTGATATCCATTTAGAACCCTTTGAAAAAGAATTAAAAATCCGTTATCGAATTGATGGCGTGCTTTACGAAATGGCTCCTCCGCCGTTAAGTCTTGCGCCTGCCCTTATTTCGAGAATCAAAATTATGGCCAATCTTAATATCTCGGAAACCCGACTCCCGCAAGATGGACGCATTTCACTCATAGTCGCCGGCAAGCCTATTGATATCAGAGTCTCTACCTTGCCAACAATGTTCGGTGAAAGTGTCGTAATGCGGGTTCTCAATAAAGATATCGTTTCTCTTGACTTGGATAATATCGGCTTAGCGGATGAAGATAAAAAACTCATTAAAAATCTGATTGGTTTGCCTAATGGAATTATTATTGTCACCGGCCCCACCGGCTCAGGCAAGACCACAACGCTTTATTCATCATTAAATTATCTTAATGATATTAAATGGAAAATAATCACAACCGAAGACCCGGTCGAGTATGACCTTCCGGGTATTATCCAATGTCAAATCAATGATGAAATCGGCGTTACTTATGGTCGTTGTCTGAGGTCGATTCTTCGCCAGGACCCCGATATTATTCTGGTCGGAGAAATTCGCGATATTGAAACGGCTCAAATAGCTATTGAATCAGCCTTAACCGGCCATCTTGTTATGACCACCCTTCATACTAACGATGCGCCTTCTTCCGTAAGCCGTTTATTGGATTTAGGCATCGAACCATTTCTTATCTCGGCTACTGTCGAATCGATTATTGCTCAAAGATTGGTTAGAAAAATTTGTCCGCAATGCAAAGATGAGATGGTACCTACCGATGAAATGTTATTAGAACTCAATATGTCAAGAGAGGATATAGGAGGCAAAAAGTTTTATTATGGGAAAAAATGTTCCCATTGCAACCATACCGGTTATCGTGGAAGAATGGCTATATTTGAAGTCTTGCTGATGACCAATAAAATCAAACAATCAATCATGAAACATTCTTCCGCCGAGGCTTTACGAGTAGCGGCGCGTGAAGAGGGTATGAGAAGCTTAAGAGAAAGCGGCGTAAAAGCCATCTACAACGGACTGACTACTGTCGAAGAAGTAGTAAGAGAAACGCTTTCCGCCGAATTGGAAAAATAATATCGGAAGTTATTTACTGCAAACCACTTTTGGGCGCTTCCCCGCCTGAATCACGAAGGCTTTCCGGACAAATCCGGTTTGTTTCAGCCGCCGGTTTTTCAGGAACGAATTTCAGTTTAATATCCGCAAAATCCTTTTCCTGATAAACCTCAATTGATTGTCGGCGGGCCAGTTCCAAAGTAGCAAGAAAATTCCTGATTACATTCAGTCGATTCTTCCTTTTATCCAATACAGTCGCCTCTTCGCGACCCTGCGCCGGAAACAAACCGACCCTCGGAAAAGAAGCAGGGTCTAAAGTTGCGGCAGAATTAGCGCCCCGGTAGGACGCTATTAAATCCCTGAAAAGAACTTCACCCTTCTGTTTTAACTTTTCCAAAATGCCTTCTATAATTCTCTCGATTGGAATATCATCGTAAAGTATAGAAGCAGCTATATCCAAAACAATCTCTTTAGTCAATCGCGCATAAGTTTTTACCAATTGCCATGACTCCAATTCAACCTTTATCTCCTGGACTTCCTCGTTCTCCACACCTTTGTTATCCGGGGGCAAATAAGGACGCGGAAATGTTTTCGATTGAATCTCCATTAATCCTCTCACTTTAACTGAAATATCTTTATATCTTTTATATTCTAATAATTTTCTTATTAATTCGAATCGCGGGTCTTCAGGCTCTTCGGTCTCTTCTTCTTCGTAAGCCGGCACTAACATTCTTGCTTTAATCTCCATCAATGTTGACGCCATTAACAGGAATTCTCCGGCAAGATTAATATCCAGCTTGCTCATCATCTCCATATAGGTAAGATACTGAGCGCTTACGCGGGCAATCGGAATATTATAGATATCGAGTTCGTTCTCTTTGATAAGATGAAGCAATAAATCAAGCGGACCGTAAAAGTTTTCAAGTTGTATCTTATAATCGATAATTTCCATGTTAAGCATAGAGTATAGAGCATATAGCGTAGAGAATTATAACCTCTACGCTCTTTGCTTTGTGCTATCCGAACACTGCCTTACGGATATCTTTCATTGTCTTTGAAGCAACCTGACGCGCTCTTTCGGCGCCTTCTTCTAAAACCTTCTTGATATAATGATGGTCCTTTTCCATTTCCTTGCGTTTATCACGGAATGGTTTAGTCAGATTTATTAATAATTCAGCTAATTGCTTTTTACAATCCACACAACCAATCTTTGCGCCATGACATTCCTCAGCCAAAGAATTATGCTTGTCAGGACTGAATACCTTATAATAGGCATACAAATTACATTCAGCCGGATGTCCGGGGTCATTTTTCCTTATGCGTTGCGGGTCTGTAAACATTGTCTGGACTTTTTTGGTTATCTCTTCTGCCGAATCAGCCAGATTGATAGCATTATCGTAACTCTTGCTCATCTTCCTTTTATCAAGCCCTAATAAACGCGGGAAGCGAGTCAGTTTTGCATCCGGTTCAGGAACCAGATAATTCGGAACAACTAGTTTGGAATTCGGAGTGCTATGAGCTCCTGACTCCTGCCTCAGACCTCCCCCAAACAGATAATTCAACCGCCTGGCAATCTCTCTGGTCAATTCCAAATGAGGCAACTGGTCCTCGCCGACCGGCACAGCCTGCGCCTTATAAAGAAGAATGTCCGCAGCCTGTAAAACCGGATAACCCAGGAAGGCATAAGTACAAAGGTCTTTACCCTTTATTTCAGTCAGCTGTTCCTTATAAGTCGGGCAACGTTCCAGCCAGCCTAACGGTGTAATCGTAGAAAGAATCATATACAACTCCAAGTGTTCCGGCACATCGGACTGGACAAAAATCGTGCTCCGCTTGGGGTCTATACCGGCTGACAGCCAATCCGTTACATTATCATAACCATATTTTCTAATAGAAGCCGGATTCTCGTATTCACTCATCAAGGCATGCCAATCAGCCACCATATAAAAACACTCATAATCATCCTGCAACTGCACCCAATTCTCCACAGCGCCGACCAGATGCCCCAAATGCATCCGCCCGGTTGGCCTCATCCCTGAAAGAATCCTCGGCTTAGTCATCTCATACCTCCTTAAAAACTGTTAAATACAGCGACCAGTAGGGGCGATGTATTATTACAGTTTCTTATCCCGACGAATGTCGGGATATTCCTTTACATCCTTATAGGATATCTCTAAAAGAACTACAGAACTAAAAATCGTGTCTTATTTGTAATGAAACTATTTTATTACGTCAATAATTTAATCACAAAACAGAAGACAAAGGAAAAATAAACTTTCACCATTTATCCCATTTTGGGACAAAGGCACGAAGTTATTAGGCATTAGACATTAGTTCATTCCTCCGTGCTCTCTATGCCTCTGCGGTTAATCTTACGCTTCCTCTTCTCTTACCCGACCTTCTATATATACTATATACTATATACTTTATACTACATACTTCTTAAGGTCTCTCTATTATATGTATACAACTGAGATTGAAAAAGGAACAAAGTTTTTGAAAAATATTTTTTATATTTTCCATAACTCTTGATTTAAATTAAGTTATAAATTTCATAAAAAATGATGAAATCCAAAATGGGGTATTACCCCTCCCAAGCACTCCCTAACTAACGTTATTAATATTATCGTATCTGTTAGGAAAGAAGATTAACTATTCAAGAATATTACAGGGGGGGGTAGGGTATATACCCCTGGGGATATACCCTATATACCCCCACCCATATAGGGTAGGGATACACCCCCCCTGCCTATGGGAGGGTATATTCGTAGCGCTGGGAGATATACCCATAACCGATAGGATATACCAGGCTATCTGATACGGGATACCCTTATAGCCGATAGGATATACCATTGTAGCCGTCAGGGGATACCATTCAGTGCGCAGGGATACATGAGACTATCCGCAGGGATATACCCCGAATGATGCAGGAAGATACCCCGACTGTGGCTGGGATATACTATACTATTCGTAGGGAGATACCCCTGTATGCGCAGGGAGATACTATACTTACTGCAGGGGGATACCCCCCCACCGTTGGAAACGATTTAGAGATGAAAATTAACAACTGCAACTCGGAATTATCCAAATTTTCCTGGGGACATGGGACAGACCACATATTTTCTAATGCCCATTTTACTTGACAAGCAAGACGTCGTTTATTAAATATGAGGTTATGCCAAGAGTTGCCCGAGCCGTTGCAGTTGGTTTTCCGCATCATGTTATTCAACGTGGTAATAACCGGGAAAAGATTTTCTTTGCTCAAACCACCAGAGACAAATATCTGGACTGGCTCAGGGAATATGCTGACGTCTGGGACGTCAAAATAATGGCTTACTGCTTGATGACTAATCATATTCACCTTTTGGTCAGGCCTAATAAGCCGGAATCACTGGCTAAAATGATGCAGGGATTAAATGTCTGCTATACGAGGTATATAAATAAAAGATATAAACGCACCGGACGATTACTTGAAGGGCGTTATCATTCGTGTATAATAGATGAGGAGCCGTATTTATGGGCCGTGGCAAGGTATATAGAACAGAATCCCTTAAGGGCCGGAATGGTTAAGGAGTTAGAGGATTATCCGTATTCCAGCGCCCGGGCTCATATAACCGGTCGGCTGGATGAGGAGCTAACCGATGAATTAATTACCGAAGACGAGAGGTCTGACTATGTGGAATTCATCAAGGCGCCGATACCGAAAAAGGAGATAAATCGGATAAGAATTACGACCAGGCAAGGTAAGCCGTTAGGGGATAGCGATTTTATAGAGATGTTGGAAAGGAAGTTAAAGCGGCATTTTGGGAAGAAGAAGTCCGGTAGACCGCGGAAATAAAGGGAAAGAAAATATGTGGTCTGTCCCGCGAGAGAATCTTGTGATCAAAAACCATATAAATAATGAAAGTGTAGTTTTTTATGCTAAAATTAAATTGTCCAAAATGTGACCATGAATTAATTGTAAGGTTTCTTAAGAGAAGCGAAGTGGCAAAATGTCAAAATTGTGGCGCTGAAACCATTATACCTGCAGACGACTCTATAGAAACTGAAAAACAACCTGCATACGAACGACCACAATCACCACAACAGATTTGTGAACCCCCACCTATAACCCGCAAGAAAGCCATAATTATAGGTTGCTTATCAGGAGTAAGTATGGCCCTTGTCGGAATAACTTTGGTATTTAATTTCACCTTTCCACCCTCCTCTATTGAACTCATAGGCGCTTTTATTATTTTACCAGAGTATTTTTTTTGGGGGCTATTAGAAGAAATCGGCCTACAACTTACTATGCCAGTTATGATTTCTACGATAATTATAATACGGATTGTGATTTGTGCCGCAATAGGGTATTTACTTGTATTAATACGACATAAACTCAAATGGAAGGAGGAGTTTTCTATTCCATTTTTTGCCCTAAAGATTATTGGTATTTCTATAATTCTTGGCACAATTCTTCCTATAATTGTTGGTCTTATCGCTAAATTCCTTTTTGGAGTTTTAATATTTGATAGATGAGGTATTCTGTAAATACGACACACAGAGCTTGTCTAAAAACTACTTGCAATTATGAATATTTTTGGTATAATCTCAGTTAATGGTAGACACTAAAACCAATACTTCTTTTTATCACATTGGCACGCCTGCCCG
Source organism: Planctomycetota bacterium (assembly GCA_043801445.1). GTDB lineage: Bacteria > Planctomycetota > MHYJ01 > JACQXL01 > JACQXL01 > JAZDFP01. Next base: position 39,490 of record JAZDMB010000038.1, on the reverse strand, counting down.
CCGAAGTTTTAACGCAGGCTGGGACGGCGCATTTTCTAAACCCTCCCCGATGTTCATCGGGACTCCGTTCCACTACGCAATATGGCAAAAATCTTACCCACTCTCTACGGCCAGAGAATGGGATAAATTATAGTTCCTCGTAGGATACATTTGACCGAATAGAATGGGCTAATTAACTACTATGCAAGGCGGAACAAATGAAAAATCAAGTCTACTGATGTACCTGCGACAGACACCGCAAAGTCTCGCCCATTATCCCATGATACAGATATAACGTTTTTTACTGGACTATTTCCCAGTTGCGTCCGCCCGGGCTCATGACCGTGGTCGGATTATCAGCCGGCCATTGCAGGACTGTCTTTTTATCATCACCACCACAATCAGCACTGTAAATCTTGCCGGACTGGCTCACAATAAAGGTTCTGTTACCGGTCTTTCCGTAAACCGCCGGGTAAGAGATAAAGGCATATTCGCGGTCATTGGTGGCGGTAACATTGCCAACCACATTCTGATTATAATTGACGCCTTTTTGGTTTTTGGTCATAGTGCGGAAGATATATCCGGAACGGGGCGTCGGTGTAAAAGCAGCGGCTTCCCACTCTAATATTTTGACTTCGCCAAAGGCATCGTTTTTTGCCGGGGCACCATCAGCCCGGGCTAATTCCTTCTCGACCGCTGCGACCGGTGTAATGCCACCCGCCTGTAACATCCTGAATAAACAGGAAACATCATAGGTCCAGTAATCGCGTTTCTTGTTACCGTCCTTATCCTGTTTCTGCCAGTCCGTTTCTATTACCTGTAATGTGGCTAATCTTAGGATGGTGACCAATTCATTAACCATGATTTCCATTTCATCGGATGATGCCGCGCCGCGGGTAATCACGGGGCAGACCGGGCAGAATATCTTGCCGGAGTTTATGCATACAGAGCAAGAACCGATTCTGTCACAGGTCGAACAACCCGAACCTTTACAACTCGGGCAAACACCTTTATTCTCAGCCAGGCAATAATAGCAATCAACAGTCAGAGTGCCTCTGCATAACGGACAATCCTTTATGGTGATTGATTCTTCTTTTTTGAGGGCAGTACGGGTTATTTCCACAAAACCATTTGCCACTTTCTTTAGATATTGGGCGATTTTGCTCATTTCTTTGTTGCCTTTGGTCTTGGTCAGAACCGTGAGCAGTTTGTTGTAATAGACCAGGCCCTGTCCTAAGAGGGTATCCGATATCATGGGTTTTTGAATCCCGGAGCGCAGGTCTCTCAGGTTATTTTCCTCATGGATTTTTTTATCGACCTCGGCAATCAATTTATCATTCAGGCTCTTGGTATCGCTGCCGCTGTCCAGAGCAAAATTGACTTTATCAAATTCTCTCAGGATGGTTTCCACGGCTTTGGTGTATTTATCATAACTCTCCGCGCCGGCCTCGGCTGAACTAAAAAGCGGCATGCTGCTGAACAAAACGGTTATGCACAATACCAGCCCCAGTTTAAGTATCAAGGTTATATTTTTCATACTTTCTCCTTTCGTTTTGATTTTAATATTTAATATAATATGCGTGCAAATTAGTCAAGACCCGTTAGAGATAGGTCACGCATTCCCGACCCGTCGGTTCGGGACGGGTTGGCGTGACCGTAATACCTTAATTTTATTTCTACATGGAAAACCATTTAATCATTTTAGCAACCATTATATATAACTAAACAATATCAATCTATCTCTAACGGGTCAAGAAAAATAGCCACAGATTAAACTGATTTTTCCTTTCCGTTAATCCCGCTTAATCACGTTGTTAGTTATTTCCCGATATTATCGCAGTATCTGCCGAATAAAAAATACTTGACTTTTTCTGGAAAAGTGCTATTAATTATGTTTCACAGTATAGGAAAGTATACAATATAGTAAACAGATTAAGCAGATAAATCAGATTAAACGGATAAATTCACCATCTAAATCAAAATCCATTAAATCCGCTTAATCAGTTTACTAATTTCTTGATATATATCGTATATATTAAAAGGAGGGTTATTTATGATTACATCACAAGTAAAACGAGTAATAGCTGTGAGTGTGATTATAGGACTTTTTTGTGCGGTATCTGTCTATGCAAGTGTTTCTGCCAACGGTGGAAACGGCGGTAAAGACGGTGATGAAAAGGGTAGCGGCGGTTCCGGTGGCAACGGAACTATTATTATCGGGGCGCCTCAACAAATACCCTCAAAAGAGAATGAAACCGTTGCTACGGAAGAAATTAACCGGCTGATTAAAGAGCTTAATTCTGATGATATCGCAGTGCGTGATGGAGCAACCGATGGGCTTAAGAAAATAGGCAGACCTGCCCTGCCGTTGCTTGAAGAGGCAGCAAGGAGTAATGACCCTGAAGTCGCATGGCGGGCGAAAATTATCATCAAAGCCGTTACAAAAGCCGAGCAGAAAAAACAACAGCAACAGGATGAATCTCCGGAATCATTGCCTAAAAAGATAGGACCGACACTGAAACAATTCTCCAATAGATTTAATATTACCATCAATAATGCATCACCCGGCGCAAAGAGTTTCGCTCTATCGCAGGATTCTTCAGGCAAAGTTACGGTAACCATTACAGAATACGATAAGGACGGCAAACAAACCGGCAAAACATATACGGCAGATTCTCTTGACGAATTTAAGAAAAAATATCCCAAGATTGCCAAGGAATACGGCATCGGCGAGAATCCGCCTTCCTCAATAGAAGTTCCTAATTTTGATATGGACGACATCTGGAAGGATTTCGGTAATGCCTGGGGCCAACGTTGGGATGACCTCAGGAAACAGATGGAAAAACTCAAGGATATGTTCAAACAGTATAACCCGGACGTCCCTGGGATAAAACCACCACAAAAACCAACTACTCCACCTAACTCCACGAACCCTGACGGGTTCTCTGAGCGAAAACCCGGAACGGGTCATTCAGAAGCAACTGCAAATTTGGGGATTTTTATAGAGAGTATCAGTAATTCCTTAAAACAAAAGTCAAATATAGAGAACGGTGTGTTAGTAACCGGCGTTGAAGGGAATAGTTTGGGTGAAAAAATGGGATTGAAGGAAAACGACATAATCGTTTCGGTTAATGATTCCGAGGCAAAAACTATTTGGGAATACAGACGACTAATAAAGACTGCGCTTGAAAACAGCAAGATTAAATTAACTGTCATTAGAAACGATAGAAAAGAAACTTTGGTGTATCCCAAATAATACCAAAGTTTAATGGTTTAAGAGCTCAACAGTTCAAAGAAGGAATGTTTATTCGCTAATTTTGAACTTTTGAGCATTTGAACTCTTATTACAAAAGGGAGTAAGATTATGACTAAAAATATTTATCTGGCAATCATTTTGTTAGTCGGCGTGGTAACCGGTGTATTTATATCCAAATACTACAGTCTCAATCATTTAACAGCATCACCTCTGTTATCAGAAGAAGAACGAACTTCTATTATAAAAGAACTAAAAGACTTCAAGGAAACCTCACAGCAATTCGTTAAACTTGTAAAATTAGTCAGGCCGTCAGTCGTAAGCATTTCCACTAAAAAAACCCTTAGGGGCTATGTAGATGATTTCTTCTGGGGTATTGTGCCGCGCCAATTTGAATCTTCTCAGATTGGCTCAGGCGTCATTGTTGATAATAAAGGTTACATCATCACCAATAATCATGTGGTCCAGGGTGTGGATGAAATTAAGGTTACATTGGATGACGGCCGTGAAGTAATCGGCAAAGTTATCGGCAGCGATTCTTTAAGCGACATTGCTATCGTTAAAATAGATGCCACAAACTTAATACCGGCTTTATTAGGCGACTCTGATAAAATAGAAACCGGAGAAATGGTCCTGGCTATCGGCAGTCCATTCGGATTGGGTCAAACCGTTACTTCAGGAATCATCAGCGCTAAACGCGAGTCAGTTGGCAATGTTAAAATAGCCGGTGATTATCCGGGATTCATTCAAACCGATGCGGCTATTAATCCGGGTAACAGCGGCGGTCCATTAGTCTCGTTAAGCGGAGAGGTTATCGGCATAAATTCGGCTATTATCACCCAAAGCGGCGGCTATCAGGGTATCGGATTTGCTATTCCCATTAACAGAGCAAAATATATTATGCAGCAATTGATAAATAAAGGTAAGGTATCCCGTCCGTCTATGGGGGTTGAACTTAGCACTATCAACGAGGCTTTAGCCCGGCATTATGGAGTGAATTCGCTTGATAATCTTCTTAAAGAACTGAAAATAAGCAAACCCGAAGGCGTTTTTATATTAACGGTCAATCCTCAATCACCTGCCGATAAAGCCAAACTTCAGGAAGGCGATATTGTATTGGAATATAATAATCAGAAGGTAAATTCACCTGATGAATTAGTTAATCTTATTAATAAATCCGGCGTTGGTGATAATATTGAAATTGTAATACTTCGCGACGGTAAAAGAAAATCAATCACAGTAACTATCGGCGAAAGAAAATAAGTACGTTACTTCCAATAAATCATAAAGTCAAAAGTAACCACAGATACACACGGATAAACACTGATTTTTATCTGGGTTAATCAAATCCAGAGATAAACACAGATTATCTGTGTTCATCTGTGGTTACATCGTTTCTTATATCTTCAAATACTTTATAAAATGATGAAACTTTCCGGGAAAAACACCTGTATTAAATAATGAGAACCTAAAATGGTTAATGAACCGCTTACCGCTGAGATTATAAAACAGGTTCAAAATGGTAATCATCGCGCTTTTAAGAAAGTTGTTGAGACCTATCAAACTATGATTTTTAATTTGGCTTATCGTATGACCTACAATCGGGATGATGCCTCTGATTTATGCCAGGAGATATTCTTCAGGATTTATCAGAAGATACATACCTTTGATATCAGCCATGATTTCACGCCTTGGTGTTATAAAGTAGCCGGTAGTGTTTGTCTCAACTGGAAAGCCAGACCCCGACTAAAGACCGTTTCCTTACAAGAAACCGGAAATACGGATGAAGTAAATAAAGGAACGGTTGCAATGACTTCCGATATAACAGATTTGACAAAAGATACACTTTTCAGGGAAAAGATTAACAAAGTGCTGGCTGAATTATCAGAAGACTATCGGTTAGTGATAGTTTTGCATTATTTACAAGGTATGTCCTACGACGACATGGCTAAAACGCTTTCACTTCCTATGGGAACTATTAAAATTCGACTTTTCAGAGCACGTGAAATACTCAAGGAAAGATTAACAGAATATAAATAACAGTATTAAGGAAAGAAGGAGGAAAATAAAAATGAACGAATTAGAAAATAATGCCGGACAAAACCAAGGTGTAAAACGTCGTCGATCTGTAAGTTTTTGGATTGCCCTTATCTTGGGAGTTTTTTTACTGCTAAGCCTTTTGGTTAATTTTGTCCAATGCATATCCGTCATTTCACTTCCATCCGGTAAAAATAAGGATGCAGCTAAACCGTATACCGAAAAATTTGTAACCGGTGAACAAGAGTCGGAAAATAAAATTCTCATTATCTCCGTTAAGGGAGTAATCTTAAACAATGAGGGTGATTCCGGTTTCTTTGGTGCTACTAATGAAAGTATCAATGAAAGAATCTCCAGATCTTTAAAACAGGTTCAACAAGATAAGAATATTAAAGCAATTCTATTACGAGTCGATAGTCCCGGGGGAGGCATTACAGAATGCGACCAAATTTATCAATCCATTAAAAGGTTTAAGCAAAGCAATCCTCAGATTCCCATTGTCGCATTAATGGATGATATGGCAGCTTCGGGTGGCTATTACATTTCCGCCATGGCTGATAAGATTATTGCCCATCCTACCACGTTAACGGGTAGTATCGGTGTAATAGCTCAGTTTATAAATATTGAAGGGCTGTTTTCTAAATTAGGCCTGAAAGATATCGTCATCAAGTCTGGAGTTATGAAAGATATAGGATCAAGTACCCGGGCAATGACAGAAGAAGAAAAGGCATTGCTTCAAGGAATCATTGATGAAATGTATGGCCGGTTTGTTCAGGTTATTACTGAAGGACGAAAGAATTTAAGCCGGGAGCAGATTTTAAAATTGGCGGACGGACGAATCTATACGGGTGAACAAGCCGTTAAGAATGGATTAGTAGATGAGATAGGCTATCTGGAAGATGCCATTAAATCTACGGAAACGCTGGCCAAAATCTCAAAAGCTAAGATAATAGAATACGAAAAATCCAAAGGATTTATTGATTTTATGTTTGGAGCGCTATCCCCAAAATTCCAACCTGAGATGAACCTGACCCGCGAATTAAAATCTTTCATTTATAGCAGCAATACACCGCGTCTTTTGTATTTGTGGAAAGGTAGAACAGATTAAATACGAGGAATCTTATTTATGGATTGTCTTAAGTGTAAAGAAAATATCCAGGAATATCTTGATGGAATACCTGCCCGACCTGACGGTCGTTCGGGCGGGCGGTCAGGCGGGTTTGTTAATCAGGAAGATATTTCTTCCGCCAAAGGCGGATCTGCCTATGGCACAGGGTTGCAAGAAAAAGACTGCATCCGAAAAGACATAGGACGCCATCTGGAAGATTGCGTTGACTGTCGCCGTGAATATCAATTGTTCAAGGTGATAGACCATTTTCTTAAAACCCAACCCATAGAAACTCCTCCGCTTGATTTACCCGACTTGGTGATGAAGAAAATCGAGCAATCATCTTTTCCCGTAAGCGAGGTTTCGCCAAAGGCAGTCAGAAAACTGATAATAATGCAAAAAATTCTTATTCCTATCGGAGCAATAGCTGCATTGCTCTTAATGGGCATCTCATTATGGACAGCAACCTCTCTTTTTAAGGGTAGTATTAAAACTGTTATAGAAAAAGATTTTACTGCGCTTGTAGAAAAAGTAACATCGTTCCCTACTATCGGTAAAGGATTTTCTTTCAGTATTAATAATGATATAAAACCAGATAGAAATTGACATTAAAGCAGATACTTTTTATAAATAGATCAGCAAATAGGTAAAGAACCTAAAATAAACAATTAAACCTCAAGATTTAACTAAGTAGGTAAACGAGATAAGCACTGGAATAAAAATAATCCGGTGAGAACCTTGTTTATCCTTTGGGTGTTAATCTAGTGGTTAGAAAGGTGAGAAAATTATGGAGCATATAATGAAAAATAAACTATGGCGGTCAGGGCTTATTTCGGTAGGAGTATTTTTACTACTAATAATAAGCTATATCGGGGCCGGTCCGATAACAAATGAATCTCCAAGCCAGCCAGCCAAGCCTGTCGGATTGGACACCGACCAGGCGGTAAAACAGGTCTTCCCCGCGCTCGTCCGCATCCATGTCGTTACCACATTCTATGAAGAAGGACGAGAACAGAAATTTGAGGCAGCCGGTAGTGGAACAATTATTTCTCCTGATGGTTATGTAGTCACTAACCACCATGTGGTGGGTAGAGCCAAGTGGATTCGTTGCACGCTACCGGATAAAGAAGAAGTAGATGCTACACTCATTGGCACAGATGCTATGAGCGACATTGCGGTAATTAAACTCAAGCCCGAGACAATGCGCCACCCCGAGAAGACATTCCCATACGCGAAGTGGGGTGACTCTTCTAATGTCAAACTTGGCGAACGTGTCTTAGCCATGGGCAGCCCAATGGCGGTTTCGCAATCGGTTACTTACGGGATTGTAAGTAATACCGAGTTGATTATACCTGAGTTCTTACAAGGTATGGAATTTACTATGGAAGGTGAAGATGTCGGGTCAATCGTAAAGTGGATTGCCCATGATGCTGTAATCTACGGTGGTAATAGCGGCGGTCCATTGGTTAATCTCAAGGGAGAAATTATTGGGGTGAATGAAATAGGTTTAGGTTCACTCGGCGGCGCAATCCCATCAAACCTTGCTGCCGAGATAGCAAAAGCATTGATTGCAGAAGGTGAAGTTAAACGCAGTTGGATCGGAGTAGAAATTCAGCCTCTTTTACGCTCGTCTAATTTAGAACAAGGTGTCTTAGTTAACGAGGTGACAAAAGATTCGCCGGCTGATAAGGCAGGTGTGAAAACGGGTGATGTTATTCTTAGTTACGACGGTCAACAGGTGCGTGTGCGTTATGGCGAAGAGATGCCTTTATTCAACCAGCTGATATTAGGCACGCCAATCGGTAAGACCGTGGTTCTGGAAGTTCTGCGGGATGGCAAAACTCAATCATTCACTATACAAACCGCGGCGCGTAGTAAAGCGCGAGACAATAATGAAGAAATCCGGAATTGGGGTATTACCGCCCGAAATATTACACCATTAATGGCAAGAGAACTTAAATGTAGCACAGACGGCGTTTTTGTAAGTTCGGCCAGACCGGGTGGTCCAGGCGGCCAGGCAAAACCTTCTCTTCAGGGAAAAGATGTTATCGTGCAAATAGGAAACAATACCGTAAAGAACTTAAAAGAATTTAAAGAAATAAGCGCTAATATTACTCAAGGTCAAGATAAACCTGTTCCAGTCCTAGTTGCTTTCAAACGAGGTGCCCAGAAATTATTGACCGTAGTTAAAATCGGTCCAAGCGAAGAAGAACAGGTCTCACCCGAGGTCCGCAAGGCGTGGTTCCCTGCAGCCATTCAAGTTTTTACCAGACCGCTTGCAGATGCAATGAAGCTTCAAGGCAAAAAAGGTGTTTGTATAACACAACTTTATCCGCCATTAAATAAAGGTGATTCTTTCCAAGTTGGTGATATCCTGACCGCGATTGATGATATACCGATAGAGGCTTCTGAACAGGAAGATTCCCTTGTCTTCCCAAATATGATTCGACGCTACAAAATTGGTCAGGAAATAACACTCAACGTCATTAGAAACAATAAAGAAATAAAAATCCCATTCAAACTTATTGAAGAACCAAAGCCGAGTCGAGAATTAGAAAAGTATAAAGATGATAACCTCGGCTTCACCGCGAGGGAACTAAGAATCCTTGACTTATCGGAAAAACAACTTTCAGAAGCTACACAAGGGGTATTAATTGAAGCGGTTGAATCGGGTAGCTGTGCACGCCTGGGACATTTAGCAATCAGTGATATTCTGCTCAGTGTGGATAACAACCAAATCTCAAGCATCTCCGACCTAAAGAAAATAATGACTGAATTAGTGAAAAAGAAACCAAAGCATGTTATCTTTTTCGTACAACGCGATATTCATACTTTCTATCTGGAACTAACACCAGATTGGATAGAGCGATAACTTAAAAATAAAATCAGGTTAAGAAAGTAAACCTGCCCGTCCCGACGAATTCTGTCGGGAGAATGCGGCAAATAATGAAAGGAGAATAAAAGATGAAAAGTATTGCAAAACTAATATGGGGGTTGATGATAATAATCATATCATTACTCTTTATAAACGCAGGTTGTGACAAACAAGAATCTGAAAAGACCGAAGCAGAATTAAAGGTAATCAAACAAAACCTTGAGCAGACCCAAGTGGAATTAAAGGACATTAAAACACAATTAACGCAGAACAAAATAGAACTAGAAAAAAACACCCAAGCTGCGAAACCTGAGGATAAAATTATTCAGGCTGCAAAAGATGTGTTAGCAAAAAACAAAGATGCTATTGTTACGGTTCGGCTGGTTCTCAAAATGAAGGCAAGTTTTGGCGGACAAGACATTGGTGCCATGATGGGAGGCCAAGAACAAAAGGTGGAGGCAAATGGCACCATAGTAGACCCTTCAGGACTTACTATTATTTCTGCTACACAAACCAATCCATCAAGCATGTTTGATGGATTAAATATAGGAGGTGGTGAAGAAGGTGAAGGCCGTTCCATAAAATCGGAAAGCTCGGTTATAAGCGTTAAAATCGTTCTTAACGACGGTAAGGAACTACCGGCGAGCATTGTGTTAAATGATAAAGACCTTGACCTGGCTTTTGTGCAACCGGAAGAGAAAAATCTCAACCTGCCTTATCTCAAACTGGAAAAGACTGCTACACCTAATATTTTGGACGAGGTAATTATGATTTCACGGCTTGATTTCTCCACGGGTCGCGAACCGCTTATAAGCTGTGGTTCTATCTCGGCTATTGTCAAGAAACCACGCACCCATTACCTGATAATGGGTGGACCACTTGCAGGAAGTCCTGCCTTTAACATAGAAGGTCAGTGTTTGGGAATAGGACTTACGCGTTCAACAGGAGCTAAAAAGGCAATGTCACTACTAAATGCCTCTAATAGTGCGATGGATATGATGCCTATGGTTTTACCATCTGAGGACATTATTGAAGTAATGAAACAGGTTCCGCCGGTAAAGGAAAAATAAAAATAGACTGTCGAATCTGGGTAATGATAAATATTTATATTAATTAAGTAACACTTACCCTTTCCCCTTCATAACTCTTTGAAGGGGAAAGGGTAAATAACTTCTTGTAGATGGCATGGTTGAAAAATATCCGCATAAAAAGACCTGCCCGACTGCCCGTCCGAACGGATGTTCATCCGGGCGGGGTTATCCCTGCCCGACCTGACGGTCGTTCGGGCGGGCGGTCAGACGGATTTGTTTTTGTTCTGCTCTTTCTCAGTTATCTTCTCATAAGTCAAAGTTTTTTATTAGCCGATACTAATTGGCAAGTATTAAAAACGGAATATTTTGAGGTATTCTATAAATCCGGTTATGAATCAAAGGCAAAAGAATGCCTTGCCGTATTAGAAGCATATCGAGATCATATAAAAAAACTTACCGGTTGCGAAATCCCTAAACTACGGGTAGTAATAGAAAATATCGGCACGGAATCTAACGCCTTTGCTGACAACGTAAATCCCAATATTCATATCTATACTTATCCTCCACAGGCTACAATGAGTGGTATGCCGGGCATCGGATTCGGAGAAAACTGGTGGCGGATAGCAGGAACACATGAATCTATCCATATGGCTCAACTTAATCAAACCAAAGGAATTCCAAAGATACTTACCACTTTATTCGGTAATTATTTCTCGCCTAATATGGTGGTGCCCGGATGGATTGCAGAAGGAGTCACTGTTTCAGGCGAATCACAACTATCACCATACGAAGGGCGAATTAATGACGGTTTTTATGATGCAGTCCTTCAGGCATTCACTGACAGGCACCCATTCCCATCACTTCTTGATATGACATATAATCCATTAAATTTCCCATCTATCGCAGGCGGTCCTTATCTTTATGGCGGTCTTTTCCTGAATCATCTCAGGGATAAATACGGCCAGGATAAGTTAAACGAATTTTTTAATAATCAAGGCGGTTTATTCTTCGGATGGTTGCTTGGGTGGTTATTCCCATATGTCGGAATAGATGACGCTGCCAAAATGACATTCGGTAAATCTTTTAATCAACTCCTTGACGAATGGAAAGATTACTATATGTCTCATAGAAAACCATTTGCTATAGACGGCAACCCGCTTACGTCGGATAAACTAACCTTATATTCAAACCTTTTTACAGATGATAATTACCTTTATTATGTAAAAGAGTATTTCAAGAAAACCGGCGCATATAATATCTATGCATTTAAAAAGATTATGCGATACGACGTGATATCCCAACAAGAACAGGAAATAGTCAATACCACATCATATTTTAGCGCTGCACCACAAATAGTTAATAATCAACTGTATTACAATACTTTAGATTATCAAAGAGGCTTTGCTAATTCTACCAACCGTGGATTTGGGTTTATTTCCAATCTTCATTGTAAAAATCTTGCTACAAGTAAAAATAGAATCATTCTTAGTGATGAAATACGTTCATTCCTCGTGCGGGGAAATAATCATATTTTATACACTAAAGATCGCAAGGATAAATTCGGCTCTGAAATCTGGCTTTTTGATACACAGACCAAACAAAAACAACTACTCTTGGAATCGGATTACCTCATAGACCAGATGGTATCAGATGGCAATTATATTGTTGTTTGCGCTAAGCCTGACTGGCAGAATTGGGGAATTTATTTGTTTGATATAAATAACCTATCATTTGAAAGTATAATCAATACACCATATAACGAAACTACCCCATCAATAAGTAATAACAAAATATTTTTTGTTGCTAATTATGATAAAACATATCGAATCTATTCATACGATTTAACAAATAAGAAATTGTATCAAGTAACTACCGGTAGTTATGCCCATTTTCCCGTGATACACAAGAAAACTGGTGAATTGTATTTTACCGGATTAGATAGTGACGGCACTAATTTATATCATAAACCAGCGATTTTTTCAGAAATAGAATTACCAAAATATAAGCAATCCATTATTCCTGACCTTTCCCGGCGTAAAGTCGGGATCCCAAAAGCAACTTCTTTGGATAACCCATCGGGAAAAACACCTAACCGTTCAGGCGGGTTAGAATCTGTAATTACTCCGACACAAGGCGGTTATGGTAATGTCATGAAGACAATGGTGCCATCATTTAGATTCCCACTTATTTCATCCAAAAAACCTGGTGCGGTTCTTGCCGGCTCTGATGTAACTTATGAACATTATTACGAAACAAGATTTCGATTTGGGGAATCACCATATTTGTCTTTATTATATGAAAATACTTTTTTACCTCCGATGACTATCGGAATCCAAACGTTAAGAAAAGAAGGAGAACGGGATAATACCCTTTACGCTAATTATCCTTTATTGGTAAGACTTGAACCGGGCATTTCATCTATCTGGCCATTATTGGAAATTCGCTCAGATGAAGAAAAACTTTATACGCATAATGAATTAGTACCAGACATACAAACGGCAATAAAATACCCAAAGTGGCAGTTGCAAAACCAGTTAAATTATATTATAGAACGCAAAAACTGGGATTCTGAAATCGACCGAAACGCTCTTGAATCAACAACCGTATTTTCTCATTACCTAACTGGTTATACCGGCGAACCGGAATGGGGTAGCGAGCTTATGGCAAGTTTATATCTAATTAACGACCCTGATAAAACAGAATCGCAAGAAATTACGATTAGAGGATACAGCGCTGAAGATACGCTCAAGACAAAACGAGGCGGCACCTTTACATTAGAATATTCTTTCCCTATCTTAAAAGGACGTGATGGCTCGTGGAATCCGAATATCTACCGGGGTGACTTTGCCTTAGCCGGATTTGGTGATGTAGCTTTTGGTGAAGGGAATAGTCCTCTTTATAGCGGAGGCGTTGAATTCCGCCTGGAAGCGGCACTTGGATTATATATTACATTCATACCTGTTATAGGTATCGCATTTAATAAGGATGGGGAAAATTCACTTTACTTAAGTTTCCTATTTGCTTCTTCTCGAAGTCAAGGTATTAGTATAAAACATACCCCATTGGGAATAACTCCATACCCGCCTGACCGGTACCAGTCAGACAGGTCTTTATCAAAATGAAGAAGACATATTTATTTATAGCTATCATAATTTTATTCTCTATTGTTTTCATATCATCTAACTCATCTGCCAAAGATAAAACACCGCCTCAACATAAAGTTCCGCCTCCTCCTACCGGAAGTGTAGACCAAAAACAGATTGATGAAGCGGTTAAAAAAGCTGTTGATTATCTAATGAAAAAGAAATTCGGACGAGGAACGAAAACAATAGAACTTGTTGTCCTTACCCTGATTCATGCAGGCGTAGATTTGAAAGACCCGATATTGAAAAACTGGATAGACCTAATGATAAATGAACCGCTTGCTGCCACATATAATGTGGCTTTGAAAGCTATGGTTTTAGAACTAATTGACCGGGAAAAATATCAAGAACAGATTGCCGAATGCGCTCAAGCACTTGTCAATTATCAGGCACTTAATGGACAATGGAGCTATGATACCACTTATAAAAAAGGAAAAGATGAGCATCCTGTTCCTACCGGAACGCCGGAAATAATAGAAGTCATTACCGGCGGCACGGGTGACATTAAAAAGAGGATTACTCCGCCAACAAAAGGATTTGAAATAAAACGTAATAATAACCAAAGGCCTAACGACGGTGATAATTCCAATACCCATTATGCATTATTAGGTTTACGTGCTGCTGCCCGTTGCGGCATTACCATCCCACAGGAAACATGGAAGGACGTTACTGATTTTTTAGTGAAAGACCAATTACCGGATGGAGGGTGGTCATATTCCAGCAAGAGAGACGTAATGAATAATCCCGCTTCTTATGGGAGTATGACAGTAGCCGGTGTCGTAAGTTTAACTATTGCAAAATGTTATCTGAAAGAAGATTATAAAAATGACCCGGCAATCCAGAAAGGACTCGACTGGTTAGCCAAAAATATAACATTCAGCACTAATCCAGGCGCATTATTCTTTGATATGCCTGACTGGTGGCAATATTATTATATCTACGGTTTAGAACGGGTCGGAGCAATACTGGATACGGAAAAAATAGGAGATTGTAATTGGTATCAAAGCGGTTCAGTCTATCTCGTTAAAAATCAACAGAAGGGCGGCGCATGGAACCAAGGTGCAGATGACAGATTCAGCGAAATGATGGTTGATACCTGCTTTGCCATTCTTTTCTTAAAAAGAGCTACTCCTACCCTCAAAAGAGTCACAACGGGAACCGATGGTTCTAATCAACCAACTGAAGAAAATCCTAAAGACAACAAATAGAACAACACGGAGCCAAGGATTTTATAGATTTAATCTGTGTAATCTGTGGCTTAAATTGAATTCTGATTTTGTTGACTAAAACTCCCAATTTATACATTATATTTAGTTAACCTACCCAACCTGTTAAACGAATTGAACGGATAAGGCGGATTTCCGTTTAATCCGATAAATCCGCTTAATCCGCTTACTATTTTGATTCTTGAAATGAAATGGCAAGATATTAAATCTTTTGTTATAGGTAAAGCGAAAAATCCTTTTGACCCTCAAATCTTTCGACGGATTTCGCTGATTGCATTATTAGCATGGGTCGGCTTAGGCGCTGACGGGCTAACATCATCCTGCTACGGTCCTGAAGAAGCGTTTGTTGTCCTTGCTAATAATGGTTTTCTGGCGGTTTATCTGGCAATCGCTACAGCTTTAACCATTGGCATTATCACTCTTTCTTACAACCAGATTATAGAACTTTTTCCTCTTGGTGGTGGTGGTTATGTTGTAGCCACAAAATTAATAAATCCCTCGGCTGGAGTAATCGCCGGTAGTGCCCTGGTTATAGATTATATTTTAACTATTGCCGTTTCTGTAGTCAGCGGTATGGATGCTCTCTTCAGTTTCTTACCACCATATTTACAATCTTATAAACTCATCTGTTCTATTCTGATGGTTTGTATCCTGATGATTCTGAATCTGCGCGGTGTTAAAGAATCCATCACCATCCTATTTCCCATTTTTATTGCTTTTATTATTACACATCTAATTATGGTTGGTGCGGCACTGTTACAAAGCACGAATACTTTACCGACTTTTTTAATTAATACTATTCCTCAAACCAAAGGAATGGTTCAGAATATCGGAGTTTGGGCGCTGATTTTAATAATCCTGAAATCATATAGCCACGGTGCAGGCACTTATACGGGTATAGAAGCAGTCAGCAATGCCATGCCTACCTTACGCGACCCGAAACCGCAGACCGGCAAAAGAACAATGATTTATATGGCGCTTTCACTTGCGCTTCTATCAGGCGGTCTATTAATCTTCTATGGCCTTTTTAATATCGCCAGAACACCGGGCAAAACGCTTAATGCCTCATTATTTGAAAAGATAATCCAAACTTGGAATACCCCCTTGGGTAGCTGGTTAGTCATCCTAACACTTATTTCTGAAGGCACTTTGTTGTTTGTTGCCGCACAAACCGGATTTATCGGTGGTCCTCAGGTTCTGGCTAATATGTCTTTGGATTACTGGATGCCCAGACGCTTTTCCCACCTAAGTGAACGTCTAACTGTAGCCAACGGTATCCTCTTTATGGGATTTAGTTCCATTGTCATTATGATTATTACCAAAGGCCAGGTTGCTTTTCTTATCGTTCTATACAGTATCAATGTCTTTATTACATTCTCTCTTTCCCAATTCGGAATGTGCCGGCACTGGATTCAAGTCAGAAAAGAAAATAGTCACTGGCTGGGTAAATTTTCTATCAATCTGATTGGATTTTTACTAACCTCAACCGTTTTAATAATACTCATAAGTTTCAAATTCTTTGAAGGCGGTTGGTTGACATTAGTAATAACCTCAGGATTTATTATGGTGGCTTTCTTTATCAAAAAACACTATGTTGCAACCAAACAAGCTCTCAAGAGATTAGATGATATCCTGGTAAATATGCCCCGGCTGGAAAATCTTAAACCAGTACCAGCAACTATTGCACCTGAAGAACCTACGGCTGTGATCCTAGTCAGCGGCTTTAATGGATTCGGTATCCACAACTTCTTCTCTATAGAAAAATTATTCCCAAAGATATTTCAAAGAATTGTCTTTGTTTGCGTAGGCGAATTGGATACCGGACAGTTTAAGGGAATTAACGAAGTGGAAAACCTCCGTCACAACACCGAAGAAGATATGAAAAAATATATCAGGATGGCTAATGACTTCGGTTTTTATGCTGAATACAGATTTGACGTATCAGTAAGCGCCATTGAAACCCTGACAGATATATGCAATCAGATTCATAAGGAATATCCGAGATCTATTTTTTTTGTCAGCAAATTAATCTTTAAGAATGAGAATATCTTTACTTACCTATTGCATAACGAAACCGCATTCCGGCTCCAGCGTCGTTTGGCCCTTGAAGGCAAGCAAACCGTGGTAATGCCTATCAGGGTATACTAACCCCATTTACATCATATCAAAACACGATTTTATTATAACTTCTTAACTTTATTTCCTTAGTATGCTACGAGCGATTTATTAGTATACCTCCTCTAGCTTAAATGTATATCATCTGCTATTTCATAGGATACTATCCGTTACTTACAAGAATAGGATCCGCTATTTCAAGGCATACTACCTTGCGTTTAAGGGGACGGCTATCGCATATCAAGACGCATTGACAGGCATACTACTGCAATTACCTGGGACACTCCCTGACACCGTCCGGTAAGAGACTTACTATTACGAGGCATATTCAAACGCACTAACTGGAATAAGTTTTATTATTAGGTAGAATAGTAAGTAATACTCACTCAATGGTGCACTATTTGTAATTGTTGGGTATGGGAGAATACCCTACCCTCCACCGCCTGAATTATCACTGTATTATAACTATAATAATATCAAACGGTTATAAACAATGAATTCATGAAAATCTCTATTGAAACCTAAACTTTTTATCTTTTATCCCTCGGCAGGCTCGGGATTGAACTTAATGGCGAGCTTGTCGAACCATAAACTATTTTCAAGGCTAAATCTTTATCTCTATACTAAAAAGTTTATGTTATCCCGTATCCTATTAATCTGCGTATTTGCCCTGCTGAAAGCTGGACAAATCAGCGCCCCATTATATTTGATATAAC
Organism: Planctomycetota bacterium; assembly: GCA_043801445.1. GTDB lineage: Bacteria > Planctomycetota > MHYJ01 > JACQXL01 > JACQXL01 > JAZDFP01. The sequence goes on along the minus strand of JAZDMB010000038.1, from coordinate 22,007 downwards.
TGATTCCGATTAGAATATCAAACATCCCTAACGGGATATTCAGAATATGACCTTGTTACACTATATGATTAATTTGACCAAATTAGAAAAATAAGTAAACTGAGTTAGCGGATTAAACAAAATATTAATCGGTTTATTGGAATAAGATGGTAATATTAAAAATCAGTTTGCTGTTTTTATTAATAGTGTTATTGCTCCGCCTGAAGATTCCTTTCAGTATTTCTATTCTTATTACAGGTTTTCTATTAGGGATATGGTTTAATCTTAGTATCCGGGGAATAGGAGATTCTGTGGTTGGCGCTTTGCGTGCCGGAGAAACTGTTTCGTTGGTCGGGATTGTCGGAGTCATCCTGATTTTCTCGGAGTTGCTTCAGGAATCGGGCCAATTAACCGCCTTAAGCAAATTAATAGTAGAAACTTTCGGATTACATCGTCTGACCTATACGATTTTGCCGGTAGTGGTTGGTTTATTACCGATGCCAGGCGGCGCATTATTCACGGCGCCGTTGATGGATGGCGTAGGCGATGAATCCATTCCGGCCCATAAGAAAACACTGATTAATTATTGGTTCAGGCACATCTGGGAATATGCCTGGCCCTTATATCCGGGACTGGTGCTGGCTGCCGGATTAGCCAAAGTCAACCTTAATACTCTTTCTGTTTTCCAGTCGCCTTTTATTATTATTTCGTTCATCAGCGGAATGCTCATTATCTTCCCTGGCATAAAGATAATAAATACATCATCACGCCATAAATTTAATTTCCGGGGGCTAATCAAAATGGGTTATCTGCTTCTCCCCATAGGTATTATTATCATTTCGTTTCTGGCAGTTCGCCTGCCTATGCTTATCTCTCTTTTGATTAGTCTGGAATGGATTATTTTAACGGCTCTGATTAAAAGGCAATTAGGATTAAAGAGTATTTTGAAAGTTATCTTTGCCAAGGTGCATGTTTATCAAATGATATTTATCGTCATAAGCGTAATGGTTTTTAGCGGAATCCTCCAATCCAGCACATTAACCACAGACCTCAGTAAATTCTTCAATAACGGTCAGGGTAATCAGATACCATTTATCTATATGATGTTATCCGTCATATTATTGCCTTTGATTGTGGGGTTGCTGACTGGTATGACTGTGGCATTCGTGGGAATAACATTTCCGATAATCTTTACCACCATTATTCCGAACGGGATGGATATTCTGCCTATGGCTATGCTGGCTTATGTTTCAGGAATCAGCGGCATTATGCTCTCGCCGCTTCATCTATGCTTGATTCTAACCAATCAATACTATAAGTCATCACTAATGAAAGTATATAAGTATCTTGTGCCGATTGTGTTAATCGTTTTTATTAGTGCAATTGCGATATGCTGGTTATACTTTTTCTTAAAATAAACACCAAGATTTAACGCCCGTACGCAAGAAAACTTCGAAACCACAGATTAACACAGATGGACACAGATAATTAATCTAAGTTTATCCTTAGTTTTGATTAACACAGATATTAAAAAATCCGTGTTTATCCGTGTGTATCTGTGGTTGCTATAATTTAGATTTGCGCGCCCGGGGATGAGCATTGTTATAGATTTCCTTGAGACGATTGGTCGTAACATGGGTATAAATCTGGGTGGTAGAGATATTTTTGTGACCCAGTAGTTCCTGGACACTGCGTAAATCAGCGCCGCGGTCTAACATATGTGTGGCAAAGGTATGCCTGAATGTGTGAGGAGAGATTCTTTTACTGGTTAATCCTGTACTGATACGGTAGCGGGCAATTTCATTACGCACACTGCGGTCTGATAGAGGTTTGCCGAAACGATTGAGGAATAAACAAGAACTTTGTTCAATGTTTTTACTTTCTTTTGTTCTTGCCTCAAGATAATTTCCTATGGATTGAAGAGCATAACTACCTATCGGGACCAGTCTTTCCTGTCTACCCTTACCATAAATGTGGGCAATAGATGAATTGAAGTCAATATCTCTGATTCTCAATCGCACTAATTCAGAAACCCGCAGACCGCAACTGTAAAGCAATTCTAAAATAACCGTGTCCCGCAACGATATTAATTTCCCCTCATTAGGGCGAAATTGCGGAGGATGTGTACGAGGCTGGGCAATCATATCTTTCGTCTCAGACTCGGTCAGAAAGTCAGGGAGTCTTTTATCAATTCTCGGTGAACGTATCAGGACAAGCGGATTATTTTCGATGATTCTTTTCTGATTAAGAAACTTAAAGAATGACTTGAGCGTGGCAACCTTAAGAGCCAACGATGTTTTTTGATAATTCTGCTGTTTCAAAAATACCAAATATGAACGGATGACCAGATTGGTTATCTGGGAAAAATCAGTAGGAGCAGTAGCAACATTTGACTTGCACCCCGCAGGGGTGTGAAGGCTTCCCAGCCCGTTAGAAAGCACCCTATTATGTTTTAATTTATCACTTAGAACTTCATCCTCATTCGTGCTCTTTCTAACGGGGCAAGAGAATTCGGTTTCCAGAAAACGATTGAACTGCAACAGGTCGTGACGATAAGAGCGGGTTGTTTCCGGAGAATAATTCCGAACAGAAGTAATATAATCCAAAAATTGTTTAATATAATCATTATTAGACATAATTATTTTATCGGCAGAATAGACGGGAAGGTTGAGGATTAGGAAAGTATACCCTACGAGCATAAATAAAATTTGCCACTCCCGACACAGTCTGTCGGGATCCCGTTGTAGCCCTTGGATAGCCCATAGAGACAAGACACTAAAACACCAAAATAATACTAGAGTACTTAGTACTAAAGTACTTCCTATTCGTGTCTTTATGCCTTCGTGGCAGAAGTTACAAAGTTTACTTGTCAAATTACAAATTAATTAGTAATATGATGATTACAATGAAAGAACATAAACTTTTCCTATTAATCGTATTTATTAGCAGTATATTCCTATCTGACCCCGACGTTAACATCGGAGCTGGTCTGTATGCCGAGAAGATTCCGTCGCAATTTAGTCAGCAGAGTATCGAAATAAAAGGGACGGTTAATGATGTTATTCTAAAAGACCTTAACAATGACGGTATACAGGAAATCTTGTTCCAACAAAATAGAGATCTAATTATATATGTTCTGCAGTCATCAACAGGGGAAAGTCTCATACAAAATTCAATTTATCACCTGCCGGATGATGTTTGTATGTTTGGCATTGTAAATAAACAAGGTCTTATTTACGTTAGTTCCAAAGGTATTAGTTCATTACCGATAGAATTAAATATATCAGGCAAAAAGCTCCAGCCCATTACTTCTACTTTATTATTCCCCACTTCAACTATTTTCAGGGATGAGGTTTTTGATGTGCCACTTCATAAAAACTTCATTTTTAATTTAGATAAGGACAAAAGTATGATGGTTATACCTGATACCAATAAATTTTTTTTGGTTAACGATACTTATCAGGCAGAAGAAATTCATTTACCGATGACCTCTAATATATATTGGAATAACAGCAGTATTTTTGAGCCGTTAATTACAGAAGCAAGCCTGCCGTATTTTGTTTTTGCTGATCTTAATAATGATAAGTACAATGATTTTATTGTGCTAAAACAAAATAAGATTTATGGGTATCTGCTGAATGAACCAGACCAATCTGACAGTAGGGCAGGTAAGGAAAAACAGAAGTTTAAAGATATCGGTTGTTTATTAGATGCTTCAGAAAGTGATTCGCAACTTATTAAGGATATAAATAATGATAGTTGCGCTGATGTTATTTGTGCTAATAATAATGACGGAACAATTTATATCTATTTAAACCGATACAGCACTTTGAGGAATAATGGAGCAAATAGCATAGAGCATTTTTATGCTCTAAGCCCCACGCTCTACTCTAATACGCCTACTCAAATAATAAGGACTAATAGTTGGATTATAAAAAACGATTTAATTGATTTAAATAATGATTCATTAAATGATTTAGTATTGGTTCAGATGAATAAGTTAGGAATAATGGGTGGCCTACAGGCGATTCTGGGACAGATGCTTGAATGGGAAATAGCGGTATATTTAGCTCGTCCGACACAAAACACATCAACCTCACCTTACCCTAAAAGTCCGGATTATATACGCACCATGAAATTACCATTTTCCTTTTCATACGCTGGACCTCTGCTTGTCGGGAAACGCTCTGAAATCAAGATTCAAATTCCCCATCTCTGGAATTTAGAAGGTGATTTTAACGGAGATGGAATTAAAGACCTATTAATTTCCGGAGTAAAAGATGGAAGTCTTGAAATATATTTAGGTGATAAATCTCAAATATTCAGCAGATCTTTATCGGCATCAATAGATTTGCTATCTGTTAATAAGAAATTCAAACTAGCAGGAAAATCTTATATTTCGGATATAAATAATGATGGCAAGTCAGATATAATTATACCATATGACCAGGAAAATCCCGATAAATCAATTTCGCATTTCTATGAAATATTGCTATCCCATTGAATATCTTTAAGTTGTAATTATATTTTTGTTGACAATTTGATAATATAGATTATGATAATTTGATAGTTTAATTTTATAATTCTATTGAAATGCGGGGGTAACATAAATGCACCGAAAGGATATTGCCCAGAAAATAGCTCGGAAATGTGATATCACAGAAGTGTTGGCAAAACGTATTATTAATGAGGTTTTTAATAATATTATTGAAGCACTAAAAAGTGAAGGCCGGCTAGAACTCCGGGATTTCGGTGTCTTTCGGGTAAAAGAACGAAAACCGCGTAAAGCAAGAAATCCTAAAACAGGCCAAGAAGTAATGCTCCCTCTTCGCAAGGTAATTGTTTTTAAACCTGGTTGTAATGTTAAAAAACAACTGCTATAGGTAGCCATCTCCGATGGAGTCCGACCCCTTACGGGGCGAGCATCAATGAAGTAGTCCCGTTAGGGAAAAATCATACGCTCCGATACTCACGAACGGAGCGTCCCGAACGAAGCATCGGGACGGAATCATTCTGATAAAATGTGTTACAGGTATTTTCCCATTTCAAATCGCTTCATAAGCAAACGCAAACTGATTTAGCACCCGTACGAACACTTAATCAGTTTACCATTAAAAATGGCAAAAACCTTGACTGTTAAGGGTTTTTATTATAAGCTATAAGAATAAATTTTAATCGGTAATTTAAAGAAGGAGATTATTTTATGATAAAAACATTATTAATGGGGATAACTGCCGGGATATTTTTCACCCTAATTGGCTGCGGGACAAGTAGAGTTAGCTCAAGTTACTCAGTTGATACCACACCGGTAAAAACTTATACGCCAGCGCCAAAAACACTGCAGGTTAAAAGAATAGCGATTTTGCCATTTAAAGATAAAACAACTAATAGTCCTATCAAAGGTGATGTCGGTAGTATGGCAGTTGACCAGTTAACGACCCTTTTAGTTAATTCAGAACGTTTTTCTGTTATTGAACGCGAGCGTCTGGACGCCGTTTTGGCGGAGCAAGGGTTGGCTGGTAAGGGAATAGTTGATACCGCAACAGCAGCTCAGATTGGTAAGGTTTTAGGTGCAGACTTGGTTTTTACCGGAGCAATTACTAACTGGGAGGTTAAGGAAGCAAAAAGCGGAACCTTTGTTCTTATCGGCGGTAGTTCCGAAAAAACCATTGATATTGATTTGGCTGTAGACGGCAGAATTATTGATACGACTACATCTGAAATAAAATTTGCAAATTCGGGCGAAATCAAACGGCAGGAGAAAGTTTCAGCTTCTTCAATTTTAGGCTTCGCACCGAACGGCTATGTTAGATTAGAACAATCAGCAGCTGGCAAACAACTTCGCCTGGCACTTGATGATATGCTCTCTAAGATAATTCCTAAGGTGGATGAGAAATTTAGCAAATAAAATGAGATCGTTAAATCCCGATATTATTGGGACAACGGTGTCATTCTGAGCGAAGCAAAGAATCTCACCACTCACATTTTAAGACCCTTCGCTTCGTTCAGGGTGAGATTGTTGAACTTTTTCAACAATCTTAATAAATAGACGCTGATGATTAACAAAATTTCTTTATATTTAGTATTATTTGTTTTATTTCTATTATGTGGCTGTTCTACAGTAAGGACTAGCAGCAATTATAAAGATGACGATAGCAAATGCGGAATCTATCCGCCACCGCCAGCTAATTTTGTCAAGAAACGGATTGCCGTCATTCCATTCAGTGATAAGACCAATCAGAAATTCACCAAAACAGACCTTGGTTCGCAAGCGATTGATATAAGCACAACTTTATTAGTGGCTGCAGAACGATTTAATGTAGTGGAACGGGAGAAATTAGATGCTCTTTTGATCGAACAGAAATTAGTCGGAATAGTTGACCCTGAGACCGCGGCAAAAGCAGGTAAGATTTTAGGTGCCGATTTGATATTTACAGGCGCCATAACTGATTTTGAGGTAAAACGCACCAAACAAGGCGGACATTTCGGATTACCAGCCATCGGCAAGTTGCCTCCGATTGATATTGGGAAAGAAACTGAAGTCCTTACAATTTTATTAGCCATTGATGGCAGAGTAATTGAAACGGAAACAGCAAAAATTATTTTTGCCGGTTCAGGTGAGATTAAAAGAGAGGAAAAAGCCGAGGGCTGGGGTTTTGGTTTAGGCGGTGCTTATGCCGAAACGAAAAACGCAATTAAATTAGACCAGACTGCAGCCGGCAAACAGCTTCGTTTCGCTTTAGATAATCTTATCCGTAAAATTATTCCTAAAATCGATTCTACCTACTCCACGACCCCTGATGGGTCCTCTGAGCGAGAACCCGGAACTGGTACAATAACATCTCCTCAACCAACGGAAGACAATAAACCTAAACCAACAGGAGATACTAAAAATTAATGCATCAAGATAAATCAGTTTAAGATAGAGGAGCAAAATATTATGGAAAAAACACTTGTCATTATTAAGCCTGATGGAGTACAAAGAAGATTAATTGGTGAAATTATCAGTCGTTTTGAGCGCAAGGGGCTAAAAATAGTCGCATTAAAAATAATTAAGGTTGTTCAAAAACAAGCCGAAACGCTTTATGCCGTACATAAAAAGAAACCTTTTTATCAAGGGTTATTTAAATTTATTACCGCCGGACCGGTTGTGCCTATGGTTATTGAAGGAATCAGCGCGGTGAATATTTGCCGTAAGTTAGTGGGGGCAACTTTTGGACCTGATGCCGAACCGGGCACAATCAGGGGAGATTTCGGAGCAAGTATCAGTTATAATCTCATTCATGCTTCAGATTCACCTGAAACAGCTCAGAATGAAATCGCTATTTTTTTCAAGGAAACAGAAATAGTTTCATATAACCTTGATTGTATGAAATGGATTTACCATCCATCTGAAGAAGAAGAAATGCGGAGTTAAAATAAGTTTATACGGATAATCTATTTATATTGGAAAAGGAGGGCTTTATATGACTAACAGGTCATGCCAGAAACAGATCCACTGCGGCGGAAAAAATGAAGGTTTTACTTTGATTGAATTAATGATGGTGGTTATTATTATCGGGATATTGGCTGCTATGGTGGTACCTAAATTTACTGGCAGGGTTGGCGAAGCAAAAAAAGGGGTTGCAAGAGCTGATATTTCTACTATAGGTAACGCCTTAGATATGTACGAGATGGAAAATGGAGCGTTTCCTACAACCGAACAAGGAATCAAGTCTTTAATTGAAAAGCCTTCGCCCGCACCGCAAAATTGGAATGGTCCTTACTTAAAAAAAGAACCTATAGACCCTTGGCAGAGACCCTATCAATATCGTTGCCCCCCAACCAATAATCAGATTGATTATGACCTGTGGTCTTTGGGACTAGATGGTAGGGATGGAACTGATGATGATATTACAAACTGGAAAAAACAGCAGTAGCAAGACACTGAAGAATCTTCACCCCGTTAGAAAGAACACGAATGAGGATAAAAGTTCTACTTGATGCGTTAAATCATAATAGGAGACTTTCTAACGTGGCAAGCAGTAAAATTCCAGGTATCAGACGCACCAATAACCTCGGTTTAACACTTCTGGAAACCCTTGTTGCAGTATCTATTCTTGCCATTTGCGTGGTAGCTATTTTTCAGGTTTTTATTAGTTGTTTTGAGGCCCGGCTAAAAGCAGAAAACCACGGTAAAGCCATTGGTGTCTCTGTAGATGCCATGGAATACGCAGAAGAATTTGGAATTCCATTATCAGATTCAGAGGAACTTGAAGAAGATATTTGCCGTTTTACATGGGAATTTACCCAGAATGATGTTGATACTGAGCATTATCCTAAACTAAAAGAGATTATATTAGATACCACATGGGAACAAGGTAAACACAAGGGACAATTTTCTTTAACAACTTATTATTGGAAACCAAATGAATAATTCAACCGGATTCAATCCTGACAAAAAAGAATTCTGCAGCAGCAAAACACTGATACATCTTCACCCCGTTAGAAAGAACACAAATATAGATAAAGATATAAGTGATAAATTAAAATATAATACAAAACCTTCTAACGGGACAGGTTTAAATGGATTTACTTTAATAGAAGTCCTGATAGTAACGGTATTAGTAGCTTTTGTATTATTGGCGGCTTATAAAGCATACAATCAAGGGGTTCTTGTCTGGGCAAGGGCTCAACAGACTTCTCGTCAAGAAAAGGCTATAATGTTTATTGAAAAGGTTTCTCGTGAATTGAATAACTCTTTTTCATTCAAACCGATTAGTTTTACTGCTGAAGAAGCTAGAATCTCTTTTTCAGGTCTTATATTGAAAAATGATTGGGATTGGAGTAATAAAGCGAATGCTGTAGATATCTCCGTCTCTGACGGACAAAAAGAATTAAAGAATGATTCATCATCTGCGCCAATTACCTCTACTCCGCTGCCTTTATTGGTAAGAATAACTTATGAATACAAATCTGAAGAAGAAACGATTTCACGCCTTCAAGAGGTATATGCTTATCCTGATTTGGATGAATTAAAGATGAATCCTGATGCTTTTAAAAAGGAAGAGCCTAAAATTATCCTTAAGGATGTGGAAAAATTATCGTTTTTTTATGCGATGACTAAAACAACAACAGCAGACCTGCTTGAATTTAAAAATGACTTCTCGATTGACGAAAAAGTTCAGTTACCTTACGCCATAAAAATAGAATTGAAATTAAAAAGTATGAAAGCACCGCTGAAACGAACTATATTCATTCCCATTAACAGGTCACTTAAAAACGAAGAGAAAAAGTAATTTTAGTAATATGGTTTTTCCCAATAGAAAAGGCAGCGTTTTAGTAATTGTCATATGGATACTAAGTATTCTGGCTCTTTTAGCCGTAAGCGTAGGTGTTATTACTTCTGCACAGGTATATTTTATTAAGAGATACCGTAATCAAACTACATCATATTTTATTGCCCGTGCCGGAATTCTTCAAGCCATTGCAGAATTAGAACGTGATAAGAATCTTTCAGCGTATGATGCATTAAAAGAAGATTGGAGTAACAACCCAAAATTATTTTGTGCTAAAAAGGTCGGCAACGGTTTCTTTTCTTTATCTTATGAATATTCACCCGGTTTAACAACGCAAAATGCAGAAGGACAACAAACGGTAATAACCAATACATTTTACGGCGTGATGGATGAAGAGCGCAAAATAAATATTAACACCGCCAGTTTGTCAATCTTGCAGACATTATTCCAAGAAAATGCTGGTTTTACGCCAAGCCAGGCAAAAGAAATAGCGGACAGTATCATTGACTGGCGCGACCAGGATAATAACCGTCGCGAGAATGGCGCTGAAAATGGATATTACGAAAGTCTTACTCAACCATATTCCTGTAAAAATAGCAATTTTGATGTGTTAGAAGAATTAATATTAATAAAAGGCATAAAACCAGATATCTTTTATGCGATAAAAGACTTCATTACTCTTTATGGTGACGGCAAAGTGAATATTAATACTGCGCCCTGTCCGGTTTTACGCGCGTTAGGATTGACAGATAGTCTATCAAATAAAATAATACGTTGCCGTGCCGGCGGCGACGGAATAGAAGGTACAGAGGATGATGGGGTTTTCATGCAGACATCTGATATTGTTAATACTTTAACTACAAAAGAATCTCTTACAACGTCAGAAATTACTTCAATAAATAATCTTATTGCGGCTAATCTTGTTACAGTGCAATCAAATTATTTTCGGATTATTTCCGAGGGATATCTGGCTGATATAGAAAATGAGAATACTGAAGAAGGCCAGCCCGAACTTCCCGACCTATCGGGACAAATAGGTAAGAAAAATAGCAAGAAAATTACTTGTATTCTTCACCGAAATGGTAAAATAGTATATTGGCAGGAATAACAAAAGAGATTTCCCGATCCCGAATGCTTTCGGGACAGAAGTAACTTTTGGAATCCCAATCTGGCGTTGGGGAAAACAATTAAGGATTCGGCAGATATAAAAAATTATGTTTCGCTCAAAAGATTTGCTTGGTATAGAAATTGGGAATCAGCAGCTCAAAATCATTCATCTTAATAGTAAAAATGAAATACTTGACTGGGTTTCCACAGATATTAGGACGATGACCGATGATGCCATTGCAGATTTTATTCGTAATTATATTCAGGACAAAAAGATAAAATTAGTTGATGTAATCGGTCACATCCCACCCGCTAATACTATTACCAAAAACATTGAATTGCCCTCTACTAATCCGGCTGAAATCAAACAGATTGTTAAACTTCAAGCCGGACATTATTCCCCTTATTCTTCAGAGGAAATCGCAATTGACTATATAACGATAGGTGTATTCCGGAGTGGCTATACGAGAATATTCTTGGTTATTGTTAATCGTGATTATATTAAACATACCTATGATATCATAGAACGGGCTGGCTTAAAATTAAAAAAGATAGTTTTATCCCTGGAGACAATATCTTTATGGTACAAGGACCGTTCTAATAATAATTCATTGGCTATACTTCATATGGATGCCGATAATTCCGATTTTATGGTTATTCGCAATGAGAAGCCGATATTTTTGAGGAATATTCCGATAGGAGAAGAGCAATTATTGTATGACCGCCAAAAATATTCACCGAAATTAGTGGAGGAGATGAATCATTCTCTGGAAGCCTATCAAACTGAACAGTTAGAGTCATTATCCAAAATAATAGCTATTGGTTCCACCGCAAGGGTTATAGAATCCCTTAATTTGATAAAAGAAAAGAATAAATTATCCGTTGATATTGAAGATAATTCAAAAGAACTTAATTTTTCCGCAACGATAGATAAAAATAAAAAAACAACCGCTGCTTCCATTTTTAACTTGGCCGTTTCTGTTATCAAATACAATAAAACGCAAATTGATTTAACGCCTGAGGAAGTAAAGCTTAAGGAAGCCGTAGCCGAAAAAAGTCGTGACATTATCGGATTAGGTATTTTGGTGTTTTTAATCGTAATACTCTTGGTAGCTATTTTGACTCAAAAAATATTGATGAAAAAAGTAACATTAAATAAACTAGCCCAGGTGCAACAACAATATCATACTGAAGCCGTTGATTTAAAAAATAAACATCGAAGACTTCAGGAGCTAGAAAAATATTTCTCACGGCGCACATTTGCTTTGGATGTGTTGACAGAAACTCATAAGTGTATATCCATTGATATTTATTTGACGAATGTTCGCCTTGAAGACAAATCGCAACGGCTGACTATCAAGGGAACTGCTAATACTAACGCCGATATTATACAAATGATGGAACGATTAGAAAAATCACCTTATTTCAAGAATGTTAAATCTAGTTTTGCCAGTTCTCGTCGAGAACAAGACCCCGTCAAGAAAACCTTCAAGGAAGTTGTTGATTTTGAAATAGTTTGCGGAATTGAATTATGAAATTTATTTCTAAGTTATCGCGTAGAGAACGGCTATTCTTATATATCTCAGCAATAATTGTGCTTCTTTTCATGGTAGATAAATTTATTTTCGAGATGATGCTTCAAAAAATCAACAGCATAGAAAGTACAGTAGACTCTACCCGCACCGGACTAAATGAAGACAGAAGGCTTTTATCTTATAAGGATAAAATTATTAAAGAAACTGAGATCTATAGTAAATATTTGGAAAAGGAGGAATCTCCGGAGGTAAAATTGCAGGAGTTAATGAATACCCTGGCTATTCAATCCGAATTAACAATAAATGAAATTAAGCCGGTTTCATCCAAAGATGCTAATAAATATCTCATTGAATTAAAAGCAGAAGGAAAAATGAAAAATTTGGTTGCTTTTTTGTATAATTTAAGCTTAGTTCAATCTCTTCTTAAAGTGGAAAAAATGGATTTGGGGCCTAAAACTCCGAAATCAGAGACTTTAAATATATATCTGATAATTTCCAAAACCATTATATTCTAATTGTTAACATCTTAGTGGTTTTATATGTAGCATCGCTAATAGATTATGCAAGCAAGAGAAATTTACTGGAATACACCCCACATTTTAGTAGCAATACATTACGGTCTTTTTACTATAGGCACAATCATTTTTCTTCTGGGTATTTTTAAGCATGTCCGCTTAATTCTGCTTGGCAAAAAAGACAATAGATTTTCTTCTTTGCCGAAACGTCTTTACAATATCGTTTATTATGCCCTTTTCCAAAGAAGAATATTAGAGCGGCTTTATCAGGGACTGACTCATAGCGGTATTTTTTATGGGATAGGCCTTCTTTATATAGGAACGTTAATAGTATTAGTTCAAGCCGACTTTCAAATAATTATTCTTAAAGGCGAATTTTATAAGTACTTTTCTCTGATCTTGGACTTGGCAGGCATTGCATTATTGGCTGGTCTAGTTTTTGTGTTAATCAGGCGTTATATTATCAAACCGCCGGAATTGGATAACCGTTTCGATGATTTGATAACCATTGTTCTATTGGGTTGCATTGCCTTTACAGGTTTTATAATGGAAGGTTTCAGGATGGCCGTAACCGAATTACCCGCGCAATCTTCAATACGTTATTTTTCGCCCGTTGGCTTGATTACAGCAAAAACACTGATTTCCATAGGATTTACAGAATTAACAATTCGTTTCTGGTATCCAATACTATGGTTCACGCATTCAACGCTGGCCATAATTTTTATTGCCTATTTCCCATGGTCAAAACTAATTCATGTTTTTGCCGCACCGATAAATATCTTCTTTATGGATTTATCTCATCCGGGCGTTTTAAGCAAAATAGATTTGGAAACAGCGGAAGAATTCGGCGTTGCCAAAATAAGGGATTTTTCATGGAAGCATCTCTTGGATTTAGAGAGTTGCATGCGTTGCGGCCGTTGTAATCGCGGTTGCCCGACAAACCTGACTGATAAACCCCTTAAACCCAAGGAATTAATCCAGAACCTAAAAACCCATCTTTTTAATACCCCGCTGTCTAAATCAGATAAAACGGCGCCTAAATCTATTGTGCCTGATACAGTTTCTTATGACGCGATTTGGGCCTGCACAACCTGCGGTTTTTGCCGCTCAAATTGTCCTATTTTTATTGAACATCCGCCTAAAATCTTGGAATTCAGGCGTAATTTAGTCCTTGCCGAAAGCAATTTTCCATCGGAAGTAAAAACAATGTTCAAAAATATGGAGACAAATGGCAATCCCTGGCCCGTAAGTTGGGATAAACGCAGTGACTGGTGCAAAGACTTAGGAATAAAGATATTAAACGAAGATGAAAAAACAGATATTCTGCTTTGGGTTGGCTGTGCCGGCGCTACCGATGACCGTAATATGAAAGTTGCTCGCGCTTTGGTTAAGGTTCTTCAAAAAGTAGGCGTTGATTTCGCTATTATGGGTAATGCAGAACGTTGTTGCGGCGACCCGGCCAGGCGTATCGGCAACGAATACCTCTACCAACAACTTGCTGATGAAAATATCCAGACGCTGAGAAAATACAAATTTTCCAGGATTCTTACTTATTGTCCCCATTGTGACAACACTTTAAAGAATGAATACTCTCAAATGAACGGTAATTTCCAAGTGGTTCATCATACCGAATTTATATTAGAATTAATACAACAAGGCAAATTATCCCTGCCGCAACTTGATAAAAAAGTTACCTATCACGATTCCTGTTATCTTGGTAGATACAACAATATCTACGATGCCCCGCGTCAGATTTTACATTCCATCCCGGGTGTTAAACTAAAAGAAATGCCCCGTAATCATAAAAAGAGTTTCTGTTGCGGAGCCGGTGGCGGCAGGATGTGGATGGAGGAAAAACTCGGAACCAGAATCAATCAATCCCGCGTCCAGGAGGCAATCCAAACTATCAATGACGGTTTTATTATAACTGCCTGCCCTTATTGCCTGACAATGTTAGGAGATGGCATCAAGGAAAAAGGTGTTACAGACAATCTTAAAGCGCTGGATATCGTGGAAATATTATAGCTCATATTCATCAAATAGTAGCTACAAAGACACGAAGAAAAAAATATCAATCATTCTTAGTACCTTTATGCCGGAGTTTATCCCGCAAGGCGGGATGGCAGAAGTTATCCCGCAATAATTATTGACAAACAACAAATTTCTTAATTATAACTTGCTGGTACTCAACTAGATTAACGGAGAATTGATAAACTGCATACATAACGGCATGTACAGGTTATTCCGTAAGGAATAAATAAGAAAGGAATAAAAAATGGAACCGCAAATACCAGATATGGCACAATTAATAGGTCCATTAGGAATGATTGTAAAAGGTATATTGATAACTATGCTTATTATCCTTTTGATTCTCTACGTATTTGGATGTTTCTGTTTGGCAAATATGGCGCGTAAGTTAGGCAAATCATTCTGGGGAAGTTTTTTTATGGCTTTTATTCCCATCGTTAACTTCATTACCGGGCCTATTTTACTTACCCAAATGGTTAAAAAACCTATCTGGTGGTTTATAATTTGTTATATCCCCTTCTTTAACATGATTGTTTTGCTTCTGCTTTGGGAGACCATTGCTGAAAATCTGGGTAAACCATCATGGTGGGGAAAAATGATTTGTTTAGTGCCGTTAGTTAATATAGTTTTCTTTATTATGTTAGCATTTGCCAAGCCACCTCAAGTGACGTCGGCAACACCACCTAAGTAATCTGGAATAAAGAAGGTGCTATCAGCAAAGATGAAACCGCTGATTTAACAGATTATGCGGATATAATTTTCGGTAATTATCTAACCGTCTGAAGTAAGTACAGATAAATACTAAACACGAATAGAGCGAATAACACGAATCCCGCTTTTGCGGGACAAAAAGATAAAATTATTTATTCGCTTGCACCCCGCGGGGTGTAAAGGATTCGTATAATTCGTGTGATTCGTGTTCTCTTTTCATTTGGCTAATATATTACAATTTTAGGTGTTATTAAAGATGAGAATTATAAAAATAGTATTAATAGTATTGTTGATATCAGGTGTAACCATAATAAGTTATTTCAGTCTGTTAAAAAAGAAAAAAGCTGAGGCTGTCGATTCATCGTCTTGGGCAAAAACATACGGTACGGAATTATTTGAACATGCAACTTCAATCGAACAGACAAATGATGGCGGGTATATTATGGCAGGATTCACCGCCACCGCAACGCCGTCACCTTCTAATAAAGAAATTCTTCTTGATAGTTTCAGGGTTCTTAAACTCAAACGTAATGGGAAAATAGATTGGCAGAAGCTATATATTGGAGCAATAGATTACGGCTATGTTATCCATCAGACAAAAGATGGAGGATATATTGTTGCAGGACAAACCAATGTTTACGGTTCTGGCAATACAGATGTCTGGATTATTAAACTTAACGCAAAGGGAAATATCGTGTGGCAGAAAACTTATGGCGGCGCCGGTGAGGATGGAGTATATTCAATCCAGCAGACAAGCGATAGCGGGTATATTGTGGCGGGCTTTACTAATTGTTTTGGCGCCGGTGGAAAAGATTTCTGGGTCATTAAACTGAACAGCGATGGTTTAATTGCCTGGCAGAAGACATACGGTGGGACATCAGATGAAATTGCGAATTCAATCGTCCAGACAATTGATGGCGGATATATTGTAACGGGATGGACCATGTCTTTTGGTGCGGGCAAGACTGATTTCTGGGTTCTGAAACTTAATAGCGACGGTTTAATCGCATGGCAGAAAACATATGGCGGTACCGAAGGAGAATGGGCAAGAACAATTATAGAAACTAAAGATGGTTATCTTGTTAGCGGATTAACTACGTCTTTTAGCGTGTCCAATGGAGATATCTGGATTATCAAACTTAACAGCAACGGGACAATAAAATGGCAAAAAGTCTATGGCGGTAAAGGCGATGAAGGAGCAAACTCAATGCAAATAACGAATGATGACGGTTGTATCGTGGCCGGAGCCACCACATCTTTTGGCGCCGGTAGTTATGATGCCTGCCTTCTCAAACTTAATAATGCCGGAATGATAGAATGGCAAAAAACATACGGTGGTGCCGGTGGTGATTGGGGAATTTCAGTCCAGCAGACAAAAGATAACGGCTATATCCTGGCCGGAGAAACCGGCTCTTTTAGTTCAGGCAATAGCGATGTCTGGGTTCTCAAACTTAAAAAAGATGGGGCTGTTAAATTCAATGACGCAAGTAAAGCAATCATAACGGATACAACTATAATACCACTTGATACAGACGCTCAATCTATTAATACAACCGCACAATTTTCGGATACAAATATAACTCCGAAAGATACAAATATCATTCCATCAGACAGCAAGGCAACAGTTAATACCCAATCTGATAAAAGTAACTATTTATCCGAATGAAATTAGCCACAGATTAAAGCAGTGTAATTTAAATACTTTCTAATGAAATTAGCAAAATCAGCAGGAATTTGCGGAAATGAAAGTAATTAAAGATGTGGTGGAAACCAATTTTTCCACTTTCAGCCCCTATTTTTTCCAGGATTTAAGCACAAAATCAGCAAAAAAAAAAAGGGGGGGGTGGCTATACCCTATCCCTACCCCCCAGATACCCCCATCCATAGTCCCGGCAACGGTAGAGGGTAGTCCTCTGATGTGGTCAGAGCAGTCCCCTGAGCACAACAGGGTAGTAGCGGAAACAGTTCAGCGTAGTCCCCTGATATAATCAAGGTAGTCCCCGCAACGGTTTCGGGTAACCCCCGCAACTGGCACGGGTAATACCCGCAACGGTCAAGGGTAGTTCTGCCCTGTGTCGCCGGTAATTCCCGCAACGGTCACGGGTAGTTCCGGGAACTGGTCCGGGTAGTTCTACCGTGTGTTCCGGGTAGTTCCCCGAACTGTCGCCGGTAGTTCCCTGATGTGGTCCGGGTAGTCCCCGCAACGGTCGGTGGTATTAGGAGATGACTATTTTTTTAGGTATAATAAAATATGAACACGAATGGCACGAATCGATCAAATAAAAACGCCCGTATGAGATAAATTATAAAACTACATTCGGTTATTGAAATTAGTTTATAAGGTCCAGCCTTCGTAGCCGAATTTACTTCGGCGGAGTAGGCTGATAAGTGGATACATTGATAAGAGGTGATAATTTCGTATTAACTTATCAACTAAACAGGTCTGTCCACCAAATTAACTCCAGTTTCAGTTACGGTACACCGCCATCCCTATAAGCGGGACTACGGTGCGCCTCCGTAATAATAATACGAGCCCGGATCGCTGCCGGTTTTACTAGTATATCCATGTCCGACCAACACCACCGCATTATTAAGGACTAGTAGGGTAACGAATAATGACAATACCCGAGCCACCTGCACCCGAACCAAGAGGCCAATAAGTACTAGGCGACCAGTAGGTACCGGCGCCACCACCACCGCCGGTATTTGCAATTGCATTAGGAATACCGCATCCTCTGGTTGTTGAGTTAACCTCAAAAGTGTAGGTAGTATAACCGTAGTATGTGGTAGCGCCGCGACCTCGGCCTCCACCATCAAAGCCATCTCCAGCACGCTCACTGGAATTATCGCCGCCGCCACCACCGCCACCATAATACTGTAATGAGCCGGATATTGAACATCCAAATCCAGCTCCTCCATTTCCGGCCGGTGATGCGCCAGAAGCACCAGAAACTCCAGCAGAGCCGGCACCGCCGCCGCCACCACCAGTATATGAAGTTGAACCGTTTCCACCGGCATTTCCATGGCCACCTGTTTGAGTAGAAGTTCCAGCAGCGTAGCCACTATAGGCAGCACCACCACCACTACCTCCATTTCCACCGTTATATCCTGCTGTAGAACCTCCACCGCCACCACCAATTGCGGTGAGTGTACTGAAAACAGAATTGCCTCCAATATTACCTTGGCCAGCAGTCGCAGCGGCAATCGCAGTGCCACCATTTCCAACAGTAACAGTATATGCCTGTGCAGCCACGGTAAATGATGTGTTGTAAATTACACCACCACCGCCACCACCACCGTTGGCATTGGTAGTGCTGTAATTTCCGCCACTTCCTCCGCCGGCAACCACAAGGACTTCAACATTCCTGGTACCATTTGGTGTGAATGTTCCAGAAGTTGTAAAGGTATGAATGGTATAAGGACCACTATATGTTACTGTTCCACCAGTTGCGGAAAAAGCAGGAGTAGTAAATGCCACACTATTTCCGGTAGTTGTGCCACCGGCATTGGTTGCCGCAAGCCTATAATTATATGTAGCACCTGGTGTTAATCCGGTTATTTTTGCAGAAACAGCACTAGTCGTGCCACCAATAGGAGGAGTAGGGATATAGCGTATTATGACTATACCTGAACCGCCTGCACCCGAGCCAGTAGACCAACCAGTAGTACCGGTCCAGTAGGTACCGGCACCACCACCACCACCGGTATTTGCAATTGCATTAGGAGTGCCACTTCCTCTGGTTGTTGCGTTAACCTCAACAGGGTAGGAAGTATTAGTGTAGTATGATGTGGTGCCGCAACCGCGGCCTCCGCCATCAAAACCATCTCCGGCGCGCTCACTGCTGTTACCGCCGCCACCGCCGCCGCCTGCATAATATTGTAATGAACCGGATATTGAACATGCAAATCCCTTTCCTCCATTTCCGCTTAGTAATGAACTGCTACCGGAAACTCCAGGAGAATCGGCACCACCACCACCGCCACCAGTATAAGGAGAGGTGGTATTATATCCTGTCCCACCGGCATTTCCCTGACCGCTTGTACCAGTTCCACCACTTCCGCTATTATAGGCACCACCACCACCAGACCCTCCACTTAGACCGGTCACGTTACCTGTGGAACCACCGCCGCCGCCACCAATTGCTGTGAGTGAACCAAAAACAGAATTTTGTCCATTGTTGCCTCGGGTAGAAGCAGGTGCACCGGAAATCCCAGTGCCGCCAGCGCCAACCGTAACAGTATATGCCGTTCCGGAAGTAACGGCAAATGAGATGTTATAAATCACACCGCCGCCGCCGCCACCACCGTTGCCATTGGTAGTGTTGTGTTGTCCTCCACTACCTCCGCCGGCGACCACAAGGACTTCAACATTCCCGGCACCATTTGGCGTGAATGTTCCACTGCTTGTAAAAGTATGAATGGTATAATTACCAGTATTTGTTATTGTTCCACCAGTAGCAGAAGACAAAAATGCAGGAGGAGTAGGATAGCGTATTATAACGATACCTGAACCACCTGCACCCGAACCACCAGTCCAACAAGAGTTGCCTAATGTTGCCCAGTATGAACCGCCACCGCCACCACCACCGGTATTTGGAATTGCATTAGGAGTCCCGCTTCCTCCTGTTACTGGGTTAACCCCAATAATGTAGAGAGTATTACTGTAGTATGATGTGGCGCCGCAACCGCGGCCTCCGCCATCAAAACCATCTCCGGCACGCTCAGAGGAGTTACCGCCGCCACCGCCGCCACCGCCATAATATTTTAATAAACCGGATATTGAACATCCAAATCCGGTTCCCCCATTTCCGCCTGGTGCTGAGCTGGAACTAGCGACTCCGGCAGAACCGGCGCCGCCGCCACCACCACCCGGCTGTAAAGTACTAGCACCATCACCACCGGCATTTCCATAGCCGCCTGTTTGGGTAGAACTTCCGCCACTTCCACTTGCGCCGTTCCCGGCAGCACCACCACCACTACCTCCACTTAGACCCGTCACATTTCCTGTGGCACCACCACCACCACCACCAATTGCGGTGAGTGAACTAAAAACAGAATTTTGTCCATTGTTGCCTCGGGTAGAAGCAGGTGCACCGGAAATCCCAGCGCCGCCAGCGCCAACCGTAACAGTATATGTATATGCAGTAACGGGAAATGAAGTATTGTAAATTACACCACCACCACCACCACCACCGTTGCCATTACTAGTATTGTGCTGTCCGCCACTTCCTCCGCCGGCAACCACAAGAACTTCAACATTCGCAACACCATTTGGTGTGAATGTTCCACTACCTGTAAATGTATGAATGGTATAACTACCAATATATGTTATTGTTCCGCCAGTAGCGGAAAAAGTAATGGGAGTGCTGGTGGCGGTTGCCGTGAGGTTATAAGCTGTTCCTATACCATATTGGAAAATAGCAGAGGTAACAGTATAACCATTTGAATTTACAGCCCCGTTTAATGTAGCGGTAGTATTGGCAATATTAGTCGCAGAAATAGTGGTGCAGGTCGGGGGTGGTAAGGCAGTAAATGTTAGATTCCCTCCATTAGTTGTACCTGCAGAATTGGTCGCGACACATCTAAAGTTATAACTGGTACTTAATGTTAAACTACTGATAGTCGCGCTGACCGCAACATTACCTGTGCCACTGCCTATTGTTGTCAATGCGGTTATGCTTAGCGGGTAGGTAATAGGGGTAGCGCTGATTCCATATTCAAACCAGGCAGTGGTGATACCCCCATTCGGGTTAACGATGGCATTCAAGACTGCAGAAGTCACGCTCGGGGTTGCCGGAACAGCAACAACAATCGGCGATAACGGAGATGTAGGGGTATCATCGGTCCAGGCTACGCCCCAATCCGATAACGTTGGCGTTGCAGTATTCACTGTAGTTGAAAAGTTAGCGCGTAATTTGATACCGGTAATCCCGCTAAATATCGCGTAAGTTTGTGACAGATTAATCCCGGATGAAACATTAGTAAGTAGCACGGCATTATTAGATGAGCTCAGGACATCAACGGTAAATATAGTATTTGCCGGTGCGGTATAAGTATATGTCAGGACACCCCAGTAAGAAACATTTGTCGGCGTAATTGCGGCTGAAATATAACTACCGGATGATGAATAATTCCAGCATTGATAACTCCAGAAATTAGTAGTAGAATTTCCCCCCAAGGCATAAATATAATAACCTGAGCCGGGATAGACTAATGCGCCGCCCGCCCCAACAGTTGCCGGAATAGCCGCCAGTGTTTCTATCCATGAGTTTCCAGTAATGGAATAACGCCAGAAAGTAGTTGCTCCACCCCGGAATGCATAGATATAATCACCAGAGCCGGGATAGCATAAGGCGCTGCCCGCTGCGGTTGCTGCAGGAGCAACAGCCGCCGCGCCGGGTGTGGTCCATGAATTACCTGAAATAGAATAACGCCAGAAGGTGGTTGTTCCGCCCTGGAATGCATAGATATAATCACCTGAACCGGGATAGCATAAGTCACCGCCTGTTGTACCATTTGCCGGAGTAGCCGCTATTGTGGTGCTCCATGAAGAGCCCGGAGGCGAAACAGGGTCAGTCCTTAATATCACATCAGCTGAGCCTATAGTTGTTTCAGTATTACTAAATGTGCCGGTTGTAAATGTGGTTTGTAACCAGGTTCCGAACATCCGATTGGTACCTAATGTTGTTCCGACAGAATTAGTCGCACTAACTCTGAAGTAATAGACGTTATTGGCAGAAAGACCGTTGATATTTTCACTAACCGCTACCGCACTCGTGCCACTGCCTGAGCTCTGGAAACTTGTACTATTACCATAAGATGCACTTAAACCCCATTGAAAATAGGTGGTAGTA
>JAZDMB010000024.1:0-35136 GCA_043801445.1 Planctomycetota bacterium | reverse complement strand
GCAGCCCAAAAAGACTGCATCCGATAATATCCGGAAAAATACCAGGGAATTAGAAAATGTTTATCGGATAGTCAGGGCTAATTTTGTAGTTGAGCCTAATCAAGACAAATTATTCGAGAGCGCAATGAAAGGGATGGTCAGTAGTCTTGACCCTTACAGCGAGTATATGGATGCAGATGAGTATTCGGAATTTTTAGTTTCAACCCAGGGTGAATTCGGCGGTATCGGCATAGAAATATCAATAGAAGATGGTTTTATTACTGTAATATCGCCTATAGAAGATACTCCGGCATTCAGGGCCGGCATCCTGCCCGGCGACAAGATATTAGAAGTAAACGGTGATTCTGCCGAAGGGATGTCCAGTTCTGAATGCGCCAAACGAGTAAGAGGTAAACCGGGGACATCAGTAAATCTTAAAATATTGCATAAGAACGAAGATTCTCCTGAGGATATTACCCTTGTCAGGGAAATCATTAAACTTAAAAGCGTTAAGGATGTTAAGGTGATTGATAAAGAATCGGGCATCGGTTATCTCAGGATTACCAATTTTCAGGTGGACACTTCATCTTTATTTGATGCCGCATTAGAACAACTTAAGAAAGAAGAGATGAAATCGTTGATTATTGACCTGAGATTTAATGGCGGCGGAATAATGGATGATGCCGTCAAAATAACCAATCGTTTTATTTCGTCAGGTATCATACTTTCCCTTAAAGGCAGAACGGTTAGTGAGGAAATCAAGGCCGAATCTTCTGAGACAACGATGCCGACAATTCCTTTGGTTGTTCTGGTCAATGGCAGCAGCGCCAGCGCATCGGAGATTTTGGCAGGCGCGCTGAAAGACCATCACCGGGCGACACTTATCGGTTCACGCAGTTACGGTAAAGGTTCGGTTCAAACTACCTTTCCTGTTACGGATGAGTCTAAAAATATTAAAGGGTCTTTGAAACTGACTATCGCAAGATATTATACGCCCTCCGGCCGTTGTCTTGAACGGGACAAGGATAAAAAAGATTATGGCTTGGAACCTGATATCGTTGTGGAGATGTCTCCGAAAGAAGAGGCGCAATTACTCAAATACAGATTGAAATCCAACCAAAGTATGCCGGCCGATGATTTGGATGAAGATCTTTCTAAATTTGCAGATGTTCAACTTGAAAGGGCGATTAAGTTTCTAGCCACAGATGAACATAAATGAACACGGAAAAACTCATTTGCGTTAATTTACGTTTTCGCATTAACTAATGGATAAAAATAAATTTATTTGTCTTGGGATTGAGACATCCTGCGATGAGACTGCAGTCAGTATTGTCAGAAACGGCAGGGAAATACTTTCTGATGTGGTTCTTTCTCAGATTGATTTGCACAGCGTCTATGGCGGAGTAGTGCCTGAGATTGCCTGCCGCGCTCATATCGAGTCCATTTTACCGACACTTATAAAAGCGCTGAAAGATGCTCATCTTAATTTGGCAGATATTAATGCGGTAGCTGTTACCAATAGGCCCGGACTTATCGGGGCATTATTAGTCGGTGTATCCGTTGCTAAGACAATTGCCTGGCTTCTGAAAAAGCCGCTTATTCCTATCAATCATATTGAGAGCCATTTATATGTGAATAATCTGGCGCAAAATTTATCTTATCCTTATATTGGATTGGTGGTGTCAGGAGGTCATACAACTCTTTTCTGGGTTAAATCACCATTAAGCTATCGTGCTATTGGCAGGACCAGAGATGATGCGGCTGGCGAGTCGTTTGATAAAGTAGCTAAGATACTCGGGCTCGGTTATCCGGGCGGACCGATTATTGAGAAGATAGCACAAAAAGGTAATTCAGAGACTATTAACTTTCCACGAGGTCTTGTATCGTCTGATTCATTGGACTTCAGTTTCAGCGGTCTGAAGACATCGGTTTTATATTACTGCAAAGGACAGAATGCATCAGCAAAAACTCTTCTCAAAAAGGGGCTTAATATCTCTGATATCTGTGCCTCTTTTCAGGAGGCAGTGGTAGATACGCTTATTCATAAGACATTACAAGCAGCGAGATATAAAAAAACCCGTGCGATTGTATTGGGTGGGGGAGTCAGTTGTAATGAACGCCTGCGCAGTAAATTCCAGATAGCGGCTAATAAAGAAAATATCAAACTCTATTTGCCGCCTAAAAAATTATGTACCGATAATGCGGTTATGGTAGCGGCTATGGCGTGTGAAAAATATAAAAAGCTTAAGAGGCTTAAGAGCTCAATAGTTCAAAGAAATCTTTATCTTGATGCGTTCTCTACGGCTGAATAAATTAATATGTCAGAAAAACTGATTACTGTAGCAGAGTTTGGTTCGCCGATAGAGGCGCATCTTGTAAGAATACGGCTTGAAGAAGAGGGCATAGAGTGTTTTATTGCAGATGAATATATACCTTTATGGTTTGCGCCTATTGGCACCGGAGATTTTAGCGTAAAATTACAGGTGCAAGAATCTGATAAAGATATGGCGCTTCAGATACTTCAAAAACAGCAACCCGATACTAATTCCGATGCGGATTCTATTAAGGACGCTAAATAAAAGACATTATTAAATCGGGATTCGTTATATCCAACGTGACACAGATGAACACAGAGGTTTCGCCTACGCAGATTAATATTTATCCCTAACGGGACGAGCCTCATTGAAGCTCGTAGTGTCCCTCTGGATGACGGGATCCAGCTAATAGGTATAAACTATAAGGAATTCCCGCCTGAGGCGGGCAGGCATGAGAACAGGAATTATAATCTTGGGTTCCTGGTCTCCTTATAAAAATTATCTGTGAGTATCTGAGAAAATCCGTGTCCTACCCGCCTGACCAGTAGGGCACCCGTCCGAATGGACGTTTGTCCAGGCGGAGGTTTGACGAATACGGGTAAAAATGGTGGAGGCGTCGGGAATTGCACCCGAGTCCAGATAAACTTTAGTAACAACGTCTACATTTTTAGTTACATTTTATAGGTTATAAATAGCACTCTAAAAACGTAACAAACTTTATTTAGCTATTCTCACGTTGACTTAATTTTCGAGTTATTGGACAACGACCATCAATAACCTTATCCTATGCGTTAACGTCTTCCTTGCTTATAGGAGTCCACAAGTTCGACGGCTGCTATGCAGCTAAAAACATAGGTTCGGCAATTGTATAAATTGCGATAGATTTTTAACGTAGCCCTTCTATCAACTACGAAATGCGGTTTGTTACCTCCATCTTCTGTCGAAACTATTTCGCCCCCTTTCCTGAAATATATTTTTACGAATTGATATTTATTTGTCAGGCGATTTTATTTCCTTGATTTTACAGCCCGCCTGATTTCCTGTTCCACTGTTTTCTTTTTAATCGATTCCCGTTTATCATATAATTTCTTACCGCGTCCTAATCCCAATTCTATTTTAGCCAGACCATTCTTGAAATATAAAGAAAGCGGGATTAGAGTTAATCCTTTTTCTTTTATTTTACCGATAAGTCTACTTATTTCTGCTTTTTTCAACAGAAGTTTTCTTGGTTTTTTAGGGTCGTATTTGTCAATCCGACTGCATTTGTAAGGGCTGATATCCATCTGGTATATAAATAGTTCTCCTTTAGAAGGTCTGGCAAAACTTTCAGTTATGCTTAATTGGCCTTCACGAATGGATTTCACTTCCGTTCCTTTTAATACCAGGCCCGCTTCATATTTCTCTAAAATCTCGTAATTAAAATATGCCTTTCTATTTTTCTGGATTAATTTTACATTCGGTTGATTCATAATAATATATTATATCAATAATAAAATAAAAGGCAAGTAGAAAATGTTTGACTGATAGCAATAGGGGTGTTATTTATATCTAATCCAAATAAGCGGGAGTGGCGGAATTGGCAAACGCGTTAGGTTCAGGACCTAATGCCCGCAAGGGCTTGGGGGTTCAAATCCCCCCTTCCGCATTAACCTGTTTGATACCATACCACTCATTAGTCCCCCGAATAATGTCTCACATCGCTTGTAAAGTATAGCAATCGCCAAATTAGAATACAATGAGAAAATACGCCATAAAAAATGAGAAAGGTAGATACATAGTCGTTGATTATTCCCCATTTCGTAATATGTTCATTAATATACGCAGGCCTATTCCAAGACAATATAAAAGTAACGATACCAATAAATATGCAAAAGTCGGCTATAACTAATAGGATTGCAATTTGCTTGGTAGAACTTTTCATTTATGCCACATTACCTGCAGGTAATCTTTTTACGCTATTTGGGTTGTTCTGTTGGTGGAGTATCCTTTATTGGTTCCGGTGTCTTCGGTATATCTGAAGACGTTTTAGGCATTGGCGGGTAGTTTTTATTCATAAGACTGAATTTACAGGGAATTGTAGTTTTTCCCAGACAAACAGGGCATTTACCGGATGCTTCGCATGCATTACAACAAACGGTTTCTTTATTATATCGAAAGAATCCTTTGCCTTCGCAATCAGGGCAATATGCGTTTCCGTTACATTTAATACATGTGATTTGCTCTTTACCTCCACAAACAGGACATTTTTCAGGGTAAGCTTCTTTATTTCCTATAAGGAGTCCGGCTATCTGGGTAGCATATACCGCATCATTCCATAATTCTTGAACATGGTCCATCCAAGGACGGTTGGTACTTAATGGATTTTCCAATTTTAGTATTTTATCACTCCATTTTATTTCATCTTCATCAGGCGTAT
Organism: Planctomycetota bacterium; assembly: GCA_043801445.1. Classification (GTDB taxonomy): domain Bacteria; phylum Planctomycetota; class MHYJ01; order JACQXL01; family JACQXL01; genus JAZDFP01. Next base: position 30,426 of record JAZDMB010000024.1, on the reverse strand, counting down.
GAGGATTTGTCTTTTTAATACTTTTTAATCGTTCCAGTGTCTCGTTATAGTTATTATAAGCAAGCGAAATTAATTTGAATGACTGGCAATTAGTCAAGTCTGCATTTAAGGTTGGCTTGAATTCTTCAAAAGGAACCTCTGATTCTTTAATAACTTGGCTAAGAGATTTAATATTCACTCCTTCTTTTAATGAGCTTGCTATTTTATTGAGCTCGTCCACTATTTTCAATGCGCCCGCAGTATATTTTACATATTCCGTTTCCCATTCTTGTTGCCTGACGAGCACCGCTTTTTTCTGTGAATCAATTTGTTCCTTTAAAACGTCATATTCTTTCTTGAGGTCAGCCAAGTCCGTCTCTATTTTTCCCTTGGTTTTTTCCAATTCATTTCTTTGATCAACAGCATCTTTAGAATCCTGTTCTAATTTATTGTAATCTTTTTGAAGATTAGCAATATCTCCTTCAAGCTTAGTTTTATCATCACCTAATTGAGCTGCTTTCTGTTCTAATTCTTGTTTTGCCTTTGAAATAGATGACATTTCTTCTTCTAATGATTTTATTTTCGTCGTTTGGCTAGCTGAAAGACCTTCCAAATTAATTTTATCTTTTCTAAGTTTAATTATATCCGATTCTAATTTTCCCTTGTCCTCATTTAATTGACTGACATTGGAATTGGCAGCCTTGATTTTTTCGTTGAGAGATTCATTTGCTTTAGTTAATGAAGGTATTTTAACAAATGCTAAATATACGTCTAAGCCGGCAAGTGCTAAAAGCAGAACAGTTTCAATTAGGATTATCCATGTAAGGCGCCTTGCTGCTTTAGAAGTATCAACAAGCACTGGTTTTTTGGAGAATTTAGAAGGTGTTTGGGCAGGTGAAGGAGTTGTTGTGGGTGTTGTTGTCGGAGATCTTTCTTCCATTTTTTTCAATCCATCTAAAGGCAATGATTCATTTTCGTTTTCCACGATAAATCTCCTTCTGCTTAGATTAAACTTTAAGATTAGGAATGTCGAGATAACTATTGATAAAATAAATTAAATAAGTCAAGAAAATATTGGGAATATAAAATAATAATCTAATATACTAATATATTATGTGGATATATTCATTACTTGGACGGCTTTTTCTGTTTTTGCTCTGTCGTACCACAAGGTTTAAAGAAATTAATGCTGATTATACGCATGGGTATGCTTTGCATAATCACCGGAATGTAATCTTTACATTCTGGCATAATCGTTTGTTTTATATGACATATTTTTTTGCTGTACGTTATGTTTGGCGCGGGCATAAGGTTGTTGTTTTTTCCAGTTACAGTAAAGATGGAGAGATAATGGCTGGTTTAGAATCATCACTTGGTGCCGCGGTTGTCCGTGGTTCCACTTCAAAAGGTGCGATAGAGGGATTAATCAGTCTTTATCGTAAAGCCATCAGCGGTTATTCGCCGGTTATTACTCCGGATGGTCCCAAAGGTCCAAAATATGAAGTCCAGGATGGATTGCTGTTTCTGGCAAAAAAGACCGGTTTTCCCGTTATTCCTATTTCTTATACGGCTGATAAGGTTTATAGATTTAAATCATGGGATAGATTTATGATGCCGTTACCTTTTGCGCATATTAAAGTTATTTATGGCCAGCCTATTATTGCATCTGATGATATGCCAAAGGAGGAATTGAGGAAACGGATAAAAGATGCCTTGATGGCTATTACTATTGATTAAACTGAGATTGTTGACAAAGTCAACCATGCCAGAGGCAGGTCTCTTCTTGAAGAGGTCTGCCTTAGGCACGACAATTTCATCCTGAACGAAGTGAAGGGTCTCAAAGATTCTTCGCTACTGCTCAGAATGACTGCGGTCAACTTTCTAACGGGTAAGGATATTTTTGATTACACGGATAAAATTACCGCCCAGAATCTTTTTGATTTCTGTTTGATGAAATCCTCTTTTTACGAGTTCGTCAGTTAAATTCGGCAAACAAGAAATGTCTTCTAATCCATAAGTAATTCCGCCGTAGCCGTCAAAATCAGAACCTAACCCGACATAATCGACACCGACTTTGTCAGCAACGTATTCAATATGGTTAACTACATCTTTAACAGTAGCAGTATCTTTTTTGCGTGTGAATTTTTTAAGATATTGTGGTATATAAAAAATACCAATTACTCCATTGCATCGGGCAATCTCTTTTATCTGCTCGTCATCCACATTACGGGGAATATCAATTAATGACTTGACGCCCGTATGCGACGAGATAATAGGGGAGTCGCTTAATTTAATCACATCATTAAAACCCGGCTTAGCCAGATGGGCGACATCTATAATCATTCCTAACCTGTTCATTTCCTTAACTACTGTTTTACCGAAAGCAGTTAATCCTCGCGGTTTCTTGACGCCGATACCGTCGCCTAAATCATTGTGCGGATTATGGGTAAGCCCCATTGCCCGGACACCTAATTGATAGAATACTTCCAATAAAGACAAATTCTGATTCAGAGGATTACCGCCTTCAATACTAATCAAAAAGGTTATAGAGTCTTTTTTAATTGCCTGATTTAAGTCATTAGACGATTTAATTAAATTGATTTGATTCTTACTCTGTTTGATGGCGTATAATATTTCAAAAAGCATCTTTAAGGCAAAGGTTGTAGCAGAATTGCAGGTGAATTTAGGCGGGGTATAAATCGCCATAAATTGCAGGTTCATTCCGCCGTCTTTGAGGCGCTGGTAATCAATATGTGTTTTTGTAATTGTACCCGTCTGTGCCTTCTTGATATTTTGGAAAAAATCAGCGATGGCAGACCTGAAATATCTGTGTTTGCTTTTTGTTCTCATTGCTATCCGCCAAAAAGTATCAGCGTGTCCGTCAACAATAAAGGATTGATGATGCAGTTTTAAGGTATTTTTAACCGACGTGGAATATATTTGCATATAGTTTCTATTATATACTATTTGGTTTGATTAAATCAAATATCAAGGCGTAAAATCAAAATAATTTTTATATTTAATATTTATATGTATCATTCTGTCATTGCTACAACTGCTATAGTTATTATTCCTGCTGTTACTATATAATCGAAGAGTCAATTTCTGTATAATTCAGATTATTGTCAGATATGTAATGATTAAGTTGAATCGTTTTTGTGCGCAACGATAAAATAGATAAGTATATAATTATTTTACATTAATTTCTTGAATTTAAAATCTGATATAATTAAACTATCTTTTTCATATTTTCTATTATATAAATTAAACCGGAAAGGATGAAAATGAATATTCTGCAATTGGCAGCGGGCGCACCAAATCAAATGAATGCTTTTTTATCAATGCTTCTTCCTTTTGCACTGATGTTTGTTTTGCTGTATGTTTTAATACTTCGTCCGCAGAAGAAAAAGGAACAGCAGCGGATTGAGATGATTCAGAATGTAAAGAAGAATGATTATATTCTTACTACCGGCGGTATTTACGGAACGGTTTTATCTGCTAAGGATAATGAGGTGATTTTAAAGATTGATGATAGTAATAACACAAAGGTGAGATTAGCCCGGAGTGCCATTATTGGCGTGGAAAAATCAGCCGGCGTGTCAGATAAAGGAGATGAATAAAAATGAGTGAGACTTCAAAATGGCAATTATTTCTTATTCTAATTCTTGTAGGGATTGCCGCATATTTTTCTTATCCCGGTAGCGATAAACCTCTTTTCGGCAAGGGGGAATGGTTTGACGGCAATAAAATTGAACTCGGGCTTGATTTGCAAGGTGGTTCGGAAATCCGCGTTGCCCTTAAGAAAGAAGGCGTACCGGACAGCAGTATCCGCGAATACACCGAAAGAGCCAAGGAAATAATCGAGCGCCGTATCAATTTATACGGTTTGAAGGAGCCGCGTATCCAGCGATATGGCGACGAGCAGATATTAATTCAACTGCCCGGCATGAATATGGCTGAGGTGGAACGTATTAAGAAAATAATTCTTTCCAGCGGTAAACTTGAATTTAAACTTGAGGCTGATGCGAAGATAGTGGAGAATTTTAAGGATAAGTTTCCTAAGGCGCCTTCGGGATATGTCTGGTATGAAAAAGGAGAATCAAAGGATTCTGATGAGAGGGGATTAAGGGTTTTGGTCCGTGAAAAAGCGGAACTAACAGGTGAACATATCATTAAGGCCGGAAGCCATTGGGCACAGTTTGAAGGGGTTGTAGTTGACTTCAAAATGAATCCTTACGGAACAAGGATTTTTGCTGACATTACCAAAAAATATGCCAAAAGCGAGACAGGTGAAGATGTAAGACTTGCAATTATTCTCGATAATAAATTGGTATCGGCGCCATTAATTAATACTCCTATTCCCAGCGGTGAGGGTATAATTACAGGTCGTTTTACTCTTCAGCAGGCGCAGGACCTTGCTACTGTTTTGCGCTCAGGTAGTCTGCCTGCTTCATTAGAAATTATTAGCGAGTCATTTGTCGGTCCATCGCTCGGTGAAGATGCCATCAAAAGAGGTATCATTTCGTTTGTTCTGGCAGTTGGTGCGGTTATTTTGTTTATGCTGATTTATTACCAACTCGCCGGTCTTATTGCCGTGATTGCTATGGCGATGAACTTTATTCTGTTGGTGGGAATATTATCATTCTTTAATGCAACTATGACCTTGCCCGGTATCGCGGCATTAGTCCTTACCTTGGGCATGGCAGTTGATTCCAACATCATTTTTTATGAGCGTATCAGAGAGGAAATTAATAAAGGTAAGAATACCCTGGCGGCATTTGAAGCAGGATTTGATCGTGCGTTGGTTACCGTGTTTGATGCCAACCTGACCACATTATTAGCGGGTATTATACTGTATTATTTTGGGACAGGTCCTCTTAAAGGATTCGCCATAGTTCTTTCTGTCGGTATCATAACCACTCTTTTCACCGGCTATTTCGCATCAAAAGTCATGCTCCGTGCGGCGATAGAAAACGGGATACTCAAATCGTTTTCTATGTTGAAAATATTCAGCAAGACTAATATCGGATTTATGAAAACCGCCGGTATATTAAAAACGATTTCTTTGATACTGGTCGTATTTTCTATCGTGATATTTTTCTTGAAGGGCAAAGATAATTACGGCATTGATTTTACCGGTGGAACGGTTTTGAATATTAATTTTGCTACTCCGCTGAATATCGGTGAAGTAAGAGATTCGATTCGTGGTATAACGACTGTTGATAGCGCAACAGAAGAGACACTGACTAAATATCCCGATGCCGAAGTTCAGAGCGTTTTACAACATCTTAAAGGCGATGTTAAATCGTCTTTGTCTGGTGTTTTTAACCAAGCCCAATATTCTTCTAATGAATTCCAGATTAGAACCAAGTTTGTTAATACGACTGATAAAGTTCAGGAATTTAAAGACGATCTCCAGAAGACTTTTGCCGATAAAATTACTCCCGATCAGATAATCTCAAGTGCCACCATATCGAAAATAAGAGATTATCGTTTTAGAATGACGGTCAGATTGGCCTCTGATATTGATATCAAATCGCTTCAGGAAAAGTTAAAGAACCGTTGTATTAATGAGGGTTTCTCGGAGCCGTTCATTGCGCCTGAAGAAGAGGTAATATCAAGCGCTAATGCGCCATCTAAAATATATAACCTTTATTTTAAGGAAGATAACGATATTGCTTTTGAAAAGATTGTGCGTGATGAATTAGGGTTTTCTACGGGAGCATTTTCGCGTGTCGAAAATATAGGCGGGGCAGTCGCCCGTGAATTACAGCGTAATGCCGTTATTGCCGTGATTCTTTCTTGGTTTGGAATGATTCTTTATTTAGCCATACGTTTCGAATTCAAATTCGGGCTTGGGGCTGTAATTGCCCTGATTCACGATGTCTTAATCTGTCTTGGCAGTGTTATACTCTTCAATATGATTGTCCCAAAATCATGGGGAATGAGTTTGGAAATAAATCTTTCATCGGTTGCCGCTTTCTTGACAGTTATCGGTTATTCTGTTAATGATACTATTGTGATTTTTGACAGAATAAGAGAAAATATTAAACTAATGAAAGGTGAGTCTATTAGAAAAATAATAGACCGTAGTATTAACGAAACTTTGGGTCGGACAATCTGGACATCGTTGACGGTATTTTTAACGGTTACGATTTTATTCGGGATTACGGCGCGCAGCGGCGGAGGCATTGCATCATTTGCTTTCCCGATGATTGTCGGCGTTGTTGTGGGAACTTATTCCAGTATATTTATCGCGACATCATTAATCTTAGGTCGTGAGAAAAAAGAAGTAAAATAATAAACTTTTAATCGGCTTTTACCTTGTGGATGAATGACCACATAAGAAAGGATATATAATATGAAACCAGCAACCGCAATTGGTATTATAATCGTTATATTTTTAATCGGGTTAGGTATAGTTTTCTGGCAATTAGGTTTATTTGATAGCGGAGAGTCTTTGGAGTCTTTTCCAGAGCCTATAGTGTCTACGCCTGATACTACGACGGCTTTAACACCGATTACATATACCGATTTAACCTCAACTTTATTTTCACCTATTACTGATAGCACCGCTACAGAACTTTATCCCTATTCACCAATGACATTGACTATGACTTATGAGACTTCTTACACTGTTAAATCAGGAGATACTTTATGGATAATCGCACAGAATTTTTATAATGATGGCAGTAAATGGAAAATTATTCATGAGGCAAATCGCGCTAAAATAAGTAATACCAATAAGCTTAAGGTTGGAATGACTCTGGTTATTCCGCCGGCTGAAAAATCTACTATCAAACATGTGACTAATCAACAACCTACAGAGATACCTACGACTTATGAGAAGAAATCAGGCACATATCATACGGTTCGTAAGGGTGATAGTCTCTGGAAATTAGCGCGTAAATTCTATAATGATAGTTCCAAGAAAGATTTAATTTTTGAAGCTAATCGTGATAAATTAGCTACTCCTGAAACCACACTTAAACAGGGCTGGAAATTATTTATCCCGACCGCACCAAAAAAAGAGTCTAAGTCATCTCAATCAACTAAAAAGATTACGACTACACCATCGGCAACCCAGCCGACTCCGTCGTCTTCAGATAATGTTCCAACAGGTGTAGGAGATTAATTTAGTATAAAGTTATCCCGACATTGTTTGTCGGGATAACTTTTTTACTGATTTGATTTGGTTCACACCATTCCGTTAGATAGATAGTGGGTTTAGTGCGACGTATCCTTTAGATAATCCTTCAATCGTTTCAATGTAGCAGGCCCAATGTCTTTTAATATCAGCAGTTCATTTACATCGTGAATAGACCCTTTTTCTTGCCGATATTTAATGATTTTTTGAGCGATATTACGGGAAATATAAGGAATAAGACGTAATTCCTCTAATGAGGCGCTATTAATATCTATCAGGAAAAAATTATGGTCTTTGGAAAAAAGTAAAGGTGTTTTTGAATCATTATTAAAGATAACAACTACAGAAACACAGAATAACAGGATAATGAGAATAAATAATATAATTTTTTCCGGTATGGTATAAATAGATTTCATTTATTTAAATGAATTTACTACGAAACGAGGCTTTTTACCTTTCAGTACAGCAATGATATTTTCTGCGGCTATGATTGCCATCTTGGTGCGTGATTCAACAGTGGCACTACCTAAATGGGGCAAAAGAATCACATTATCTGATTTTATCAAGCCGGGATGAACCGATGGCTCGTTTTCATACACATCAAGTCCTGCGCCGGCAATTATTTTTCGCTGTAATGCATCAGTCAAAGCAGATTCGTCAACAATCGGACCCCGGGCAACATTTATGAAATAAGCAGTTGGTTTCATCATTCTTAATTCATTCGTTCCTATAAAATGTTTTGTCTCTTTTGTTAGTGGCAGATGCAAGGTGACAAAATCTGATTCTCTCAGAAGTGTTTTTAGGGCAACCCTTCTAGCATATGCTTGTTTCTCAAAAGATGGTTTTCTGGTACGGTTAAAGTAGAGAACTTTCATTCCGAAGGCACGACTTTTGATGCCAACAGATTGTCCTATCCTACCGCAGCCAATGATTCCTAAGGTCTTCCCTGCGATGAGCCGTCCTAACAGAAGTGTTGGTCCCCACACCTTAAATTTACCTGTTCTCACATAACGGTCTGCCTCGGCAACGCGACGGGCACATCCAAATATCAATGCCCATGTTATTTCTGCTGTCGCCTCTGTTAAAACACCGGGGGTATTGGTTATAACAATGCCTTTTTTGGTGGTATAATTAACATCAATATTATCATAACCTACTGCATAATTCGAAACGACCTTTAATCTGGTGGCAGCATTTATTACGTCGCGGTCAATACGGTCTGAAAGCATACAAAGGATTGCATCAGAATCCCTTATTTCACGAAGCAGTATATCACGATGAACCGGTTTATTGAGAGGATTGATTACCAGATTGTACTTTTGATTTTTCAGCAGGTCGATACCTTCTTGCGGTATCTTACGAGTTAGATATACTTTTGGTTTCATTGATATGCGAGATTGTTTAGTCCCTCCGTTTCTAACGGGACTACTTCCTTGATGCTTGCCCCGTAAGGGGTCCCGCCGGGGCGGGACTATGGGATAATAAACTGTAACGGCTGAAGTCTAACAGTTTCTAATCCCTTCACTTCGTTACGGGATAAGAAACTCTAACTCACTTTGTTCGTAAGAGTTTCTAATGGGCGAGGAGGGAGTTGAACCCTCACCCCCGTGAGGGGAGGGGATTTTAAGTCCCCAGCGTCTGCCATTCCGCCACTCGCCCTTAGAACTTGTCAGAGCAAAGCGAGTTACAAGTTCTTAGGTCCGCCGTAGGCGGACAACTATTAAAATATTTATGTAACCACTCTCGCCTTTGCCCACTTTTTAGAAATTGTTTTCTTTTATTGGTATCTGTGTTTATCTGTGGTTACGAAGTTTTCTTATCCGCATTATAATTAGCATATTTCTTTTGGAAACGCTCTATTCGTCTTGCGGTATCTACGTATTTTTCTTTTCCAGTGTAAAATGGATGACATTTGGAACATATAGACACAGGAATCTTTTCCTTAGTAGAACGGGTTTTAAATGTTTCTCCACAAGCGCATGTAACAACCGCCTCTTTATATTCAGGATGAATTTTTTCTTTCATTTATTGTCTCCTTTTTATTAAATATTTATTCAGGATAAGAGTAATAATCCTGCAAGTGATTAGATTTTACATAATTAGTATAGAAAGGGAGAAATGTCAAAATTAATGTAAATAAATCAAGGATAATTTTATTGACCCCGTTAGAGATGTATGATTAATAAAAAGAAGTTTTTTATATGGATGATAATTTGCATATAAGAAAAGCCCTCGAGATAATATTACGTCCCGACTAATTTCTGTCGGGACTATCTCTAACGGGGTTGACCCCACACTTGTTTTTTTACAGTATAAGATAAACACGAATCACACGAATTGAACGAATAACACGAATTATTCGTTAGATTCGCTCCGATGCTACTGGATACGGAGTCCGATTCACATCGGACCGTATTCGTCTTATTCGTGTTTAATTTCTTGTATTAACAGGAGATGATAGACATGAAAAAGATATTCTTATCGCTTATAGTATTGGTTTTTATGCTAATTATTCTTGGTGTTGTTAATCGCTTTGGTTTCAATCGTATAACTCAAGCAGAGGTTAATTCTCCGCCAAAAACGGATCATTGCCTGACCGCCCGCCCGAACGCCGAAGGCGGGCAGGCAGTCGGGCAGGTGCCTCTGGCACAGAGTAGCAATAAAAATACTGCATCAGATAAACCATCTGAGAAAGGAGATAATATGAGCGAGATTATTCTTCCACCCGCAAAGACCACAGGTAAAATGTCAATAGAGGAAGCCATCCAGAAACGAAAATCAGTCCGTAAATATTCCGCAACTGAACTGACTATTGAACAGGTTTCCCAGATTCTCTGGTCTGCATACGGGGCTAATCCAAGAAAACGATTTACAGGCAGGACCGTGCCTTCTGCCGGTGCCATTTACCCGATAAGCATATATCTTGTGGATAAAAGTGGTGTCTATCGTTATCAATCACTAAATCATTCATTGGCATTGGTCAAAAAAGGCGACTTGCGGAGTGAATTAGATAATGGGCAGGGTTTTATTAAAAACGTGTCTATTAATCTTGTTGTTGCAGGCAATGTAGCAAAATGCGCCAAACGCTATGGCGACCGCGCTCAAAGATATGTGGCGATGGAATGCGGTCATATCGGGCAGAATGTCTCGTTGCAGGCGGTTTCTTTAGGATTAGATTCAGTTATGGTCGGCGCATTTGACGATGAACGTGTCAGAGAAGTCCTTTCTATCCCTCAGGAAGAAACGCCGTTTTATATTATTCCTGTGGGTTATTTGGCGGAATAATCAAGGAAACTGCAACCACAGATTAACACGGACTTCACGAACCCTGACGGGTTCTCTGAGCGAGAACCTGGAACGGGTAGACACAGATGTCATTCTTGCGAAAGCAGAAATCCAGATATTTAATTATAGTGTGGCAGTTTGAGCGGTAGCGAATTACTGCCAACTATACTGGGCTGTAACTCGCTTTGCTCTAACAGCCCAAGTATAAATCCGTATTAATCTGTTTACACTGATAATATCGGAATCAGTTATATTAACCACAAAGACACGAAGAAACCAAGAATAAATTAGTAAGCGGATTAAGCGGATATAACAACCCCCTTAATCCCACTTTTGCAAAGGGGGAAAATAGGGTAATTAGAAAAGGAATTTGTCTCTTATAAGTCTCGTCTCCGTCGGTGGCAAGACTTCGCCTTCGGGAGAGCAAGTCCCTGTAAAGTCTCTGCCGAAGGATTTTTCTTGACAAGGATAGGGTTTTTCGCTATAGTAATCGTTAAGAAACAGTAAAAATGGAGGCCGTCAGATTTGATATGACTGATTCCGTATCACTGGAACTAATACAACTGTAACTCCAACCAATACTTTTGCAATATATAATCAACAGTCACCGTAAAAAATGTAATATGTCAGAACAAACCCCGGGATTAACCGTGAACAGTCAGGTCAAGACAAGTAAATCAGCGATATGGAGTTTGATTTGCGGTATCGCCGGAATAATTCTTTGTCTGCCGGCAATCCCAGCCATAATTTTAGGTATTATTGGTCTGGTTAATATTAAGAAAAATGCCAGTGCACTTAAGGGAACCGGTCTGGCTATCGCAGGGCTTATTTTAGGTGGCTTGATGATTATTGCAACACTCATCTTTGCAATACCACTCATCACAATTGTTGGGGCAATTGCTTCCCCGGATTTTATGACTGGCAGTTATGATAATGACCTGCACTACCTGGAATATGCGACCAATGTCTCTGGTTCCTGGGTTTATTCCACCCTTGATTCTGTCGGTGCTGTTGGGTTGTTCACCTCCATTGCCATTGACTCCAATAATAAGATGCATATCAGTTATTGGGATTACACCAATGATGACCTGAAATATGCGACTAATGCCTCGGGTTCTTGGGTCTATGCCACCATTGATTCTACCGGCAATGTTGGGAGGGACACCTCCATTGCCGTAGACTCTAATAATAAGGTGCATATCAGTTATTGGGATTACACCAATGATGACCTGAAATATGCGACAAATGCCACCGGCTCATGGGTCTGTTACACCCTTGATTCTGCCGGCCATGTTGGGTATTCCACCTCCATTGCCATAGACTCTAATAATAAGGTGCATATCAGTTATTCTGATTACACCAATGGTGACCTGAAATATGCGACCAATGCCACCGGCTCCTGGGTCTGTTCCACCCTTGATTCTGCGGGCTTTGTTGGGGGGTGCAACTCCATTGCCCTTGACTCCAATAATAAGGTGCATATCAGTTATTATGATGGGTTCGATTATGACCTGAAATATGCGACCAATGCCTCCGGCTCCTGGGTCTATGCTACCATTGATTTTGCCGGTGTTGGGCCGTATACCTCCATTGCCCTTGACTCCAATAACAAGGTGCATATCAGTTATTGGGATTCCACCAATTATGACCTGAAATATGCGACCAATGTCTCTGGTTCATGGGTCTGTTCCACCCTTGATTCTACCGGCTATGTTGGGGAGTACACTTCTATTGCCGTAGACTCTAATAATAAGGTACATATCAGTTATTGTAATAGCATCAATTATTATGACTTGAAATATGTGACCAATGTCTCTGATTCTTGGGTCTGTTCCATCCTTGATTCTGTTGGCTGGGTTGGGTATTCCACCTCCATTGCCGTTGACTCTAATAATAAGGTGCATATTAGTTATCTGGGTAGCACCAATAAAGCCCTGAAATGTGTGACGAATAAATAGAGATAATTCGGGGGATGCCATACATAACTTATAATTTATAGTTCATAATTAGTAATTCTTAATTATTGGTTATGTCTTATCCACACACTTATATCAAACTAACCGAGGAGGAACGGAAGGGGGTATCAGCCGAGTTAAAGCGACTGGCCATCATAGGTAAAGACAAGGAACGCAAACGGCTTCAGGTGGTATGGCTATCTGATAGTGGTCTTACCTTTGAACAGATAGCAAGACGCCTTGGAAAAAGTTATCGGACAGTTCAGAGATGGGTATCAAAATATCGTAAGGAAGGACTAAAAGCATTCGGTGTGAAGCACGACAAATAGCTTCTGAAGCACGACATTTTCCTAATTCCAGACATCCTGATATATACTGTCAATTTATAATATAACTCATTATAATATATAGAGTTATATATGATTTTCACCCCATGAATATACTCTGATTGAGGCAGGGGGGATGCCACCCCTACCCTATCCTACCAGACCGTATCTTTGGTATTCTTGGCACTCCTCTACCACTCTGGGGGATACCGCCCTCTGTATTCTCGGCACCCACCTATCACTTTGGGTGATACTGCCTTCTGTATTCTCGGCACCCACCTACTACCCTATGATACCATATCTATTAAGGTAATAGACGCCATCTCATAAGGCACCTGACTATCCCTTTGGTATTCTTGGCATCCACCTACCACTTTGGAGGATACTGACTTCTTGATTCTTGGCACCCACCTACTACTCTATGATACCATATCTATTAAGGTAATAGACGCCATCTCATAAGTCACCTGACTATCCCTTTGGTATTCTTGGCATCCACCTACCACTCTGGGGAATACTGTCTTCTGGATTCTTGTCACACCTCTACCACTCTGGGAGGCGGTATCCGCTGAGTTACCTCCACCCTTATTAGAAATTTTGGGTATCTTAATTTTGGTGACACATCATATCCCGTCTAATATTAGCTGTTGAATAACATAAGGTTAGTTATTTACCGTCACGGTGCGTGGAATTTTATATTGACTTTTCGTTGTGATATATATAAATTTATTCTTACCGCAAAGGCGTCCCGCTGGGGCGGGATAAACTCCGGTCGCAGAGGAATAAAATAATTATTTGGTCTCTGCGTTCTTTGCGTCTCTGCGGTGCAATATCTGGGATAAAAATAATATGACAAACCTTGAATTCTTAATAACCCTGAATTCCCTGCGTATTGGTTCTGCCTTTTATGAGCGATTAGTAAAATATTTCGGTAGTCCTGAAGCCATATTATCAGCCACTCCAGAGAAACTTCTTAAAATACCGAGAATATCAAGTTTTGCTACGGAGTTACCCAAGGCGTTAAAAGAAGAAGTTGGGAAGCAGGAATTAGAACTTGCCCAAAAATACGGTATAAAAATAATCTCTTTTGAAGATAAAGAATACCCAGAGAGACTAAAGACTATCTTTGATTATCCGTTAGTGCTTTACGTTAAAGGCAATATAAAAATACTTTCTAACGATTTGATAATAGCCATAGTCGGGACGAGACAAAATAGTATCTACGGTCAGCTCCAGGCAGAGAAGATTGGTTATGCACTGGCGCAATATGGGTTTTGTGTGGTAAGCGGCTTAGCCCGTGGTATAGATACCTATGCCCATCAGGGAGCGCTTAAATCAAAGACAGGTAAAACCATTGCGGTTTTAGGTAACGGGCTTAAACATATCTATCCGCCTGAGAATAAGAAATTGGCTGACAGGCTTTGCGAGAATGGCGCTATTATTTCCGAATTACCTTTCGCCACGCCACCGCATAAGATGAATTTCCCAATCCGTAACAGGATTATCAGCGGATTAAGTTCAGGTGTTGTTATTATAGAGGCGCCGTTGAGAAGTGGCGCTTTAATCACGGCAGATTTTGCATTAGAGCAGGGACGCGAGGTCTTTGCATTACCGGGCAAGGTTGATAACCCATCCAGCCGGGGATGTCATTATCTGATTAAACAAGGCGCTAAACTTATTGAAGGTGTAGATGATATTCTGGATGAACTGAATATTACCAGAGCTGACGATAAGTCATCGGTTGCCCAGAGTGTTACCCAATCATTAAGTTCTAATGAGAGAGTTTTATTGCCTATCCTTCATACCTCTGAATCGTTAAGTATAGATGACATAATTGATCAGACCAAATTGCCGTCTTCATTAGTATTGACTGCACTGTTATCATTAGAGATGAAGAAATTAGTTAGACAATTACCGGGGAAGAATTATATTAAAATACAATAAATACAAACACGAATATTACGAATTAGTACGAATAACACGAATTAATTCGTGTGATTAGTTAAATTCGTGCGATTCGCGTTAGATTTTATGGTAAGATTTGAATACCCATTAGTTTTATTAATTATTCCCGTATTGATAGGGGTGTTATATTTTGTGTCAAGGCACAAGAATCTTATTTCTTTTATCTTACGTTGTATTATACTTGTTCTAGTTGTTTTTGTTCTTGCCGGTCTGGAGATAAAAATAAAGCCAGCAAATCTTTGCCGAATCTATGTGGTTGATACATCAGGTAGTATATTTCTTGATAAGAATAGAATGATAGAAGCCATAAAAGATAATATCAAACTACTTGATAAAAACGACAAGTGGGAGATAATTTATTTTGGTCGGAATCCTGTGTATGAAAACAGGCAAGTAGTGAATATGTCGTTAATCCCATCGGCAGATGCTTCCGGAACTAATATTGAAAAGGCTCTTTCATACGCCACAGGATTTTTCCATTCTGGGTATTATAGAGAGATATTTCTATTTACTGACGGTAATGAGACCGAAGGCGATGCTAAAAAAGTTATACCTTTTCTTAAGGATAAAAATATATCTCTTTATACGATTCCGATTGGACCTAAAGAGGTGCAAGACATTAAGATAAGCTATCTGGAGATGCCTAAAATAGTCCGCGAGAATCAGCCCGTAGAATTAAAATGCCGGATTTCAAGCACTATTAATACTTCTGCTAATCTTCAGGTCTATCGTGATAATATACTGATTGAAGAATTAAAGGATATAACACTACTTCAAAATCAGGATAATATCATAGTGGTTAGCCTGCCTTTTCAAACCAAACCGATTCAAATATACGAAGTAAGAGTTTTTACTGATGAGTTTAATGCGCAACGAAATGGAGTCCCGATGAACATCGGGGAAATAACTATGGAAAATAATTATGGGCGGGCAGTCGTTCAGAAGATAGGCAAACCGAAAATACTCTATCTTTCCGGTGCAGAAGACTCATCACAGAGAACTATCTTGCGGATTATTGGCTCTAATCCCGATGGGCTATCCAAGGGGGCTACAACGGGATCCCGACAGACTGTGTCGGGACAGGATTTTGACATAGAAACACTTTCTTTTTCTAATCTGCAAGGTCAGACTAAAATACCATTTGTTAGATTATATGATGTTATCATAATAGATAATTTGTCTTTAACATCCCCGCCTGACCAGCCGTCAGTTCGGGCAGGCATACCGAATGAAATAAAATCATTTGTATCAAATGGTGGTGGCTTATTAGCAGTGGGTGGGGAAAATAGTTTTGGGTCGGGCGGATATCAGAATTCACAACTGGAGGATGTTTTGCCTGTCTGGGCAACACCTCCTGAAGACTTATCAATAGTTATTATACTGGATGCCTCCGGCAGTATGGACGAGCCGTCCGGTGTAACTGGTAAAAAGAAATTTCAGGTTGCGTCTGATGCCTTGGAGAATGCTATTTCCCTCTTGGGAAAAAAAGATAGATTGGAAGTAATTACCTTTAATCAGGGATTTGAAACAACTATACCGCTCCGATGCTACGATACGGAGCGTCCCGCATCCGAAGGCATCGGGACGCTTCAATCTCTGGAGCGTAATGTTTCCTTACTCAAAGAGAAACTCAGTAAAATCAAGCCGACCGGTCCGACCGCCATTATCCCGCCGATTCAAAAGGCGATTACGACATTGACTAATATCTTGTCTGCTAAAAAACATATTATTCTCTTGTCAGATGGACACAGCACAACCAATGAATCATTGGATGGTTTTCACCAAATGGCAGAGAAACTCCAGGAGAATAATATTACTATTTCTACCATAGCCACCGGTGAGTATATTAATGAAGAAACCTTAAAGGCGCTGACTAAAAACGAGACTCATGGTAAAGTCTATCGGTTTAGCGGTAAAGAGATGGATGAAATAACCAAGAACCTGCGCCATGATTTATCTGTGAGCAAGGAATTTTATCGTGAGGCTGATAATCTATCTGTTCAGGCACACATCAAAGACGATATCCTGAAAGGCATTGATAATGTTCCGCCAATTTCAGGATACAATAGAACCACGTTAAAACCAAACGCTCGTCTGGTTGCCTCTGTATCAAAGGATAGAGAAGTCCTGATTGCCGATTGGCATTACGGATTAGGTAAGACAATGGTGCTGAATACCTCTTTTGATTCAAAATGGATGGGGGAGTTGGAAAAATGGGGGAGTTTGGCACAATTAGTAACTCAAGGGTTAAGATATATTACTCCTGCACTATCTAAAGAAAATACGCCAACCAAGATTACAGCCGAACAATTATCTGATGGAACAATCAAACTGGCGATAGAGATACCAGTTGACCAACTCAATCTTTTTGCCTATATTGAACCGATTTTTGCTATTACCAGCACTAATATGACACCTGTTAAGATTCCGCAAGTAGCCGTAGGTAAATATGAAGTAATCTTAGATGTTGATAATAAAGACGATTCTATAATTTCAGTATTCTCTGACTATGCTCTGCGAAGCGCTACGCATAGCACGAGTAAAGATAATACTAGACAATTAATAAGCAGGATACCAATAGTTATGCAATATCCAAAGGAATGGCAGAAATTTACGCCTGATACGGTCTCCTTGAGAAATCTGGCTGAAGCAACTGATGGTAAATTGATTACTGCTGATGCATTAAAGAATGAGAAGATTAGAAATATTAGTACCGAAGATACTTCACGAACATATCACAGGATAAACACCATTTTAATAATTCTTGTATTAGTATTGTTTATAACGGATTTGGTAGTCAGTTTATATCGCAGGTAATTCTACATCTTTTCTAATGGTGTTATTCCTAATAAGGTCAGACCTTGGCTGAATATACCTTTGAGGTGATATACGAGAGCAATTCTTGCTACTGAGAGTTCTTTATCGTCAGAAATAATCCGGTGGTATTGGTAATAGTGGTTGAAGAGTGAAGAAAGACTGAGCAGATAGTTACTCAATATAGATGGTTCATATTGTTCGGCTGATTGCTGGATTATATTAGGGAATTCGCCTAACATTTTTATAATGGCAATATCTTCAGGGGTATTGAGTAATATAAAGTTAGAAGTTGGAGGTTTGAGGTTTGAAGTTAGTTGGTTATATTTTTCTAATAAGCTTGCCAGCCGAGTATGTGTGTATTGGAGATAAGGTCCTGTCTCTCCGTCAAATGATAGAATCTGTGCCCAGTCAAAATCCACATCCTTGATGCGCTTGTTTTTGAGGTCATTAAATATAATTGCGCCGATACCGACTTCCTGAGAGACTTTTTTTATATCTTCATGAGAAACTTTACTGGCAAGTTCCGGAGAGCGTTCATTCATAACTTTTTCTGAGCGTTCAACGGCTTCGTTAAGAACATTCTCTAAAAGTATTGTGGTTCCCTTGCGGGTGGACATCTTTTGCTTTTCTCCTGATGCATCCTTGAAACGAACCAAGCCGAAATCAACGTGGATACAATCTTTAGCCCATTCATAACCCATTAATTCTAAGACCTTAAAGAACTGCCTGAAATGTAGTTTCTGGTCTGCACCGACTACATAAATCATTTTGTGGAACCTGTATTTTTCATAGCGTTTGATGGCGGCGGTGATATCGCGTGCGGCATACAGGGTAGCGCCATCCTGTTTTCTTAATAAGCAGGGTGGCATATTGTATTTATCCAATTTAACGACCAATGCTCCTTCGCTGATTTCTGCTAATCCTTTCTTTTCTATATCGGTAATGGTTTGATTTAAATATTGGTTGGTATCTGCTTCGCCTGAATATTCATCAAAGGTGACACTGAGTAAATCATAAATGCGCTGGAATTCTTTAATACTTCTTTCTTTAGTAATTTTCCAAAACATTGTAAGACGGTCATCGCCAGATTCTAATCTTTGGAATAAATCTTTTGCTCTTTGTCTAGCTATCGGGTCGTTTGCCGAGGTGGAAATAGCATAATACTCGTTTAAAGTAGGGATACTGTTATTAGCGAAGTTCCTGACATCAAATTCGGTTAAAGAATCCCATTTACAATTATCTTTTCTCTCTTTTCCGTCTATAATATGCGTGAATTGAGGACCCCAATCACCCAAGTAATTTATGCCCACGCATTTATAACCCAGTACGGAATATATTCTATAAAGTGCATTGCCGATTACAGTAGAACGTAGATGTCCGATACCAAAAGGTTTGGCAATATTGGGAGACGAATAATCTATGACAATGGTTTTACTTTTGCTGTCATCAGATAATCGGATATTTTCTTGGCTTAACACATGTTCCACAATCTTAGCAGAATTAAGAAATATATTAACATATCCACCTGCAACCTGGACTTTTTCGATCAGGTTATTTGGTTTGATAAGTGAGGCAATTTCTTCGGCTATTTTTTGTGGTGATTTATTTTGTTCTTTAGCCAGTCTAAAGCAGGCTAATGCGTAGTCACCCAATTCAGGACGGACAGATTTTCCCAAATAGGACGATACGTCATCAGGTGATAGTTTAGTCTGTTTGATGATGGTATTAATTATCTCTTGTTTGATATTCATAAATAATTAGTAAGTATAAAAGTATAGAGTATAAAAGTCCATACTTAATTATCTATTACTTTTAGACTCTATATTTCTGACTACTTCACAGTCATCAAAATGTTTGACCGTATTCTTGAATATCTGGTATGTTTCGTGTCCTTTACCGGCAATAAGGACCAAATCGTTTTTGCGAGCCAGAGATAATGCTTTTTTTATGGCTTCATAACGGTCAGGTTCAATATAATAACCGCTCTTTCTTTTGATTCCCCGTTTGATATCCTGGAGGATTTTAAGCGGGTCTTCGGAGCGGGGGTTATCAGAGGTAATAATAAATAAATCAGAATATTTGCTGACCACTTTACCCATAAGCGGTCGCTTGCCTCTGTCACGGTCGCCACCGCAGCCAAATACGGTGATAATCTTGCCTTTGACTAATGGTTTTAACGAAAGAAGAATATTACGCAATGCATCATCCGTGTGTGCGAAATCCACCATTACGGAGTAATCGGTGTTGGTTTCTACTAATTCTAACCTGCCTCTCATCATCTTTACAGATTCAATACCTTCCTTGATGGTGTCTACAGAGATACCCAATGAAATTGCCGTGGCAGAAGCGGCTAAGATATTATAAACATTATGCCTGCCGATTAAGGGACTATGCAGAGATATTTCGCCGATAGGGGTTTTGAGTATGATACTATTACCCTGGAGAGAACTTTCCTCTATTTCTGCCTGCACAAGCGAGGTCGGTGTAATTGTAGAATGTTTTATTTTTCTCAAGGTGCCGAAGTATTTATTGCCGACAAGATGATACCAAATAATTTGTGCCGGAGTTTTACCGGCGTAATATTTGCTTGCCGGGTCGTCTAAATTAAGGACAGCCATATTCCCCGATGATAATTGTTCAAATAATATTCCTTTTGCCTGTCTATAGCGACCGGGTGTTTTATGGAAATCAAGATGGTCTCTGGTTATATTGGTAAAGATAGCGCGGTGGAATTTAATCCCGAATACACGATTAAGCACCAACGAGTGAGATGAGACTTCTATTACCGCATAATTAATTTTTGCCTTGGACATCTGAGAAAAATAGTTATGTAATTCGTATGATTCGGGAGTAGTAACCGGTGCCGGTATCTGCCGCTCACCGATGATATATTCAATAGTTCCCAGTAGTCCGACTTGATTACGTGCTTTTTCCAATATTGATTTTAATAGGTAAGCGGTAGTGGTTTTTCCGTTTGTGCCGGTAATGCCAATGATTTTTAGCTTATTAGAGGGATACTTAAAAAAATGGTTACTGATAACAGCTAATGTCTGACGCGGAGTAGGCGTTATAATATGAGGTATTAAAGTGAACAAGTTAAGTTTTTTATTGGAAACTATGGTAATTGCGCCACGTTGAAGGGCTTCAGGAATAAAATAATTACCATCAGTTTTGGAGCCCGGAATTGCTACAAAAATATCACCGGGTTTGACAGATTTGCTATTATAGCTGATGCCTTTAATTTCAAGATTGTAGAAATTATATAATCTTGTGCCTTTTAGTTTTAGAAGAATTGGTTTAAGTTCTGATAATTTCATTTTTACCCCATAATTATCTGAGGGGTCGGGTGTTTCATCCTCGAACCCTCATTCTGAGCCCCGCTGGAAGCGGGATAACCTCCGCGAAGGATTTTATGAGAAGTTATATTGAGATTCTTTGGCATACCTACCCGTCCGGTTAGGCGGGTGCTCAGAATGACTCTTTAAACTCCCTAACGGGTCAATTATCTTACCTGGTTGACATCCGCAAACCGTGAAGAGACTCTCAGATATTTTAATGTGTCGTTTATTATTTTAGCGGCAGTAGGTGCAGCGACGGTACTGGCATAATACGCTCCTTTGGGTTCATCAACGATGACTAAAACCAATATTTCAGGTTTTTCTACCGGGGCAAAAGCAACAAAAAGACTTTTGTATTTCTGGGTAGAATATTTACCGTCAGAGTTTATTTTACGGGCAGTTCCGGTTTTGCCGGCAAACGAATAAGATGATAATTTTGCTACTGCACTTGCCGTCCCGCTTGTAACAACCGTTTTTAGAATAGCGCGCATCTGATTATTTAATTGTGGACTGATTATCTGTTTAGAAGAAGCGGTGGAGTTATTTTTATAAACAATATTATTATTTCTATCGCTTACTTCTTTAATTATTTGAGGGTCAAGAAGGTAGCCGCCATTGGCAAAAGTAGCATAAGCACGGGCTAACTGCAGGCTATTAACACTGATTTCATAACCTATAGAAACAGAAGTTACCGTATAATCACTCCATTTACTTAGAGGTGTCATAAGTCCGGGATGTTCACCGCTTATGTCTAAACCACTTGGTCTGCAGAATCCGAATCTTTTGATGATTTCATACATATTATTTTTACCGGTAGCCATACCGATTTTTGTCATTCCGATATTACTCGATTGGGCAACGACATCATTCAATGTTAACCAGCCATACGGTTTATGGTCATGGATAGTTCTTCTTCCGATTTTATATGAGCCGTTCTCACAGAAAAACCTGCTTTGTCTGGCAAAAATATTTTTTTCTAAAGCAGAAGTAACTACAAACGATTTGAAGGTAGAACCAGGTTCGTAAGCTTCAGTGACAATCCGGTTACGTCTGGTTTCAGCAGGGTAATTCTGATAATTTGACGGGTCAAACGAAGGTTCTTGTGCCATCGCAAGGATTTCGCCTGTGCAGGGTCTTAAAACCAAAACCTGCGCATTAGCTGGTTTCCATTTTTTGTATAGTTCTTTAAGACTCTTTTCAGCTAAATGTTGAATAAGTATATCAATGGTCAGGTAAACATTCTTGCCCGGTTGAGCTGGTTTTTCGGGAAGTTCCGAAATGAATAATTGTCTACGCGCATCACGATGTAGATATTGATAACCGACTTCTCCTTTAAGATAATTATCTGCCCATAATTCTATCCCTTCTAATGCCTGTTCGTCAAGACCACGATAACCAATTAAATGGCAGGCTGAAGTTTCTTTCGGATAAAACCTTTTATATTCCTTTTTTAATCCGACTCCTTTGATATTCAAGTCTTTTATTTTTTTAGAGGTCTCATCATCTATTCTTCGTTTTACCCACAGGAAAAACTTTTTCTGTTCGTTTGCCTGCCTGATTTTTGCCGAAAATGTTCTATTATCTATGCCTAAGGTTGTGGCTAACTTCTGGATTTCTACAGGATGATTATCTATTTCCTGGGGAACAACATATATTGAATCAACCAAGCGTGAAAGCGCCAATATTTCGCCATTACGGTCTAAAATCATTCCGTTTTCAGGCTGGCAGTCAACTTTAAGATAAGCCTGGGAGAATTGGAGAGAATCGAATTTCTTATGCTGATAAATCTGGAGATAGAAAAGCCTGATAACGACAACTACAAAAATGATTACGATGATGCCGAAGAAAAAATTAGCCTTTTTGAGATATGACAACTGCATTTTAGATGTTATTCTTACCCGCCCGAACGACCCCCAGGGCGGGCAGGTTTATTACCTGATTTATCTTGGGTTCAAGGCAACATTATTACCTATTTTGTAATAATTTTTTATTCGACTGCTAATCTCATTTAATGTCAATGTTTCCGGAGCAGTTAACGTAACATTTTGAGATGTTTCTGTAACTAATAAATGGTCTGGTGATTTAAGAGAGGTGAATTTGAGTTTCAATATTTTCTGTTCATTAATAATTTGTTCCCTGAAATTATTTGTTTTGGAAATGTGATAGCCTAAACGAACTGTTTGGATTTGCTGCCAGGCGGTGATAAATCCCATAAAAGTAATCAATCCGATAACAAGCAGAAGTCTTTTATACATAACTTATACTCCTTCTATTTTTTAAGGGCAATTCTTAATTTGGCGCTACGGGAACGGGGATTGTTAGCCCGTTCGGCCGTTGTAGGTCCAACCGGTTTCTTCGTTATTAATTCTAAAATACCTTCCTGAAAATAGTTTCTGAAAGACTTTTTTACTAATCTGTCTTCTAACGAGTGAAAACTAATAATGCCGACCCGGCCGCCGTGATTCAGCCAATCAGTTATCATTGACAAAAACGTTTTTAGGTTATCCAATTCCTTATTTACTTCTATTCTTAACGCTTGAAAAACCCTTGTAGCTGGATGAATTCTCTGCCAGCCACAAGGTGCGGCATTTTTTATGATTTCAACCAGTTCAAACGTGGTAATTATCGGTTTTTTATGTCGGTAAGTAACTATTTTTTGAGCAATCCTTTTGGCGAATCGTTCTTCGCCGTAAGATTTAAATATTTCTATTAGGTCACGTTCTGAATACTTGTTAACAACCATCGCAGCATCAGGTGAACTATCCTGAGACATTCTCATATCCAGAGGGGCATCATTCATAAAACTGAAGCCGCGATGAGATGCTTCTATTTGATAAGATGAGATGCCTAAGTCAAGCAGAATTACATCTGCTCCTTTTAACCCCAGTTTTTTTAATACATTACCTGTATTAATAAAGTTGTCACAGAACAAATCCAACGAAGCGGTCTCTAAAAGCGGTTTTAACTTTTCTCGTGCTTGGCTTATAGATTCCTTGTCTAAATCAATACCTATTAGCCGTCCATTGGGTTTGATTTTTCCCATGAGTATTTGGGAATGTCCGCCTAGCCCGATTGTTGCGTCAACAACCACATCTCCCGGCAGGGGAGCCAGATATTTTATAACCTCCTCAATTAAAACAGACTGATGCACAAGAATTAAAAATTAACTGATTATTAAAAAAACATCGCGGCGGCCCGTGCCAGAAGAGGAAATTGTTTCTGTACCTTTTCCGGTTTCAGCATTCTGGCCAGAGAATAAATATCCTCGCTTAAATCAACCTGTTTTAATTCCGGATATAATGTATGTAAGCGTTCCAGTCTGCTGAAAAGAATATAGATGTCATTCTCTATTTCTTTTACCCGTGATTCAATCACATTGACCGGTAATTTTGGTAATTCTTCGAGGAACGTATGAACCCTATCAAAAGAAACAGCTTTATCCATAACTTATCTCCTTTCTTAAAATAATTTTATTTATTATTGTTTTTTATAGGTATATTTTTCTAATTGAGGCGCCTGATTATTAAGCCACTTGGAGATCATATTCCATTTTTCTAGGTCCCAGACTTCAATATGAGAGCCACTGCCGATGATCATAATATTTCTCTTTAATTCAGCAGCATTTATTAAACGAGTTGGGATGAGAATACGCCATTGAGGGTCAAGTTTGCATAATTCAGTATCAGAAGTAACCTTTCGGAAATACCATGCGGCTTCTTGGCTGGTTTCGGCAGATTCACTCAGCCGGTCCAGATGCTTTTGCCATACCTCAGGAGGATATATTTCAAGAAATTTGGTAGATACATTCTGGTGCTCAACGTTTTTCAGGGTAACAAAAAGATTGGCATTACCCGAAGATTTTATATCAGATAACGAGATACGAAATTTTGACGGAATGACTAATCGTTTCTTGTTATCCAGTGTATAATCATATTGACCGACGAACATAAAATTATCCCTTTACTTTATGGTCTCACTCATTGGACTTATGATGACAAATCTTAATAATCCAATCCCGAATCTTTACGGGATATTCTCCCACTTCATGGGATATTAACCTACTCTATTACACTATATTATCGGACTGTCAAGAAAAAATTATTATTAATACTATTTTTTTTATTTTTTATTAGTTTTATGGGTTTTTACACAACACAACACATAGTCTTTCTTGAAGTATTAGATACAATATATAGTATTGGAATTGGATATGGTAAAAGACTTGGAAAGAATACTAATAAAAAAATATTATTTTTTACAGTGTTTTGTAAAATTAGTCGTAATGATTGTGAAAAATGTGAAATGGGATTTTACACCACTTTGATTATTTTTCGGTTGTAATTTGGGACACGAATTGTGTGAGGTATCAGAAAGCCTCAGATGAATATTTGGATAAACACAGATGAAAAGAGATATTGCAATAGATATGAGATGAGTTATTAGATTTTCGAACTAACTAATTTTATTGGAATTGACTAGGTTATTACAAGTGAAGTTTTCCGCGCTTCCAGGCGGGGTGTCGTGATTGAGAATAGCGAAACTTTCTGTAGCCATCTTCTTTTCGCTGAAGCTTCGGATGGGTTCTCTTCTTCGTTCATTCTCGGAGGCATTCTGGCGAATGATGTAATGTTAGTATTTCTCTTATAGTGCTATTTTTTACTTTTCTCTGGAGTGTATTTTATCGTATAATTCATCAGACAGTTTTTTATCCAGAGTTTTTATGGTTTCATGTCAGTCCAGTTTTTTCCTTTAGAGATATCCACTCTTAAGAGAACGCTAAGTTCTACATCAAAATCACTGGTTATATTTTCCATTTCATTGCGGATGATAGATACAATTTCTTTTTCCTCATTATTCGGAACCTCAAAGACGAGTTCGTCGTGAACCTGAAGTATCATTTTAGTCATCAGATTGTCTTTGAGTAATCTTTTGTGAATATTTATCATTGCCAGTTTCATCAAATCAGCGGCTGTTCCCTGGAGCGGGGCATTGACTGCAACTCTTTCTGAAAATTCACGTATGGTTTTATTAGGGCTGTTTATTTCTGTCAACGGTCTTTTCCGTCCGAATAGCGTTGTTACATATCCTTTCTCGTGCGCCTCTTTGATAGACTGGTCAATATAAGATTTGACACCGGGATATTTGACGAAATAACTGTCTATATAAGATTGTGCTAAACCGTGGCTGATGCCTAATTCTGAAGCAAGTCCGTGGGCTGACATTCCATATATAATTCCGAAATTTATGGTCTTAGCCAGCCGTCTCATATCCGTTGAGACCATATCTTCGCTGACACTGAATAATTCAGAGGCAGTTCTGGTGTGGATATCCTGATTGGTATCAAAGGCATCCAGAAATGACTTATCCTGCGAGCAATGGGCCAGAAGCCGCAGTTCAATCTGGGAATAATCGGCGCTAATCAGGATATGGCTTTTTTCAGGAATAAATGCTTCACGGATACGTCTGCCTTCTTCAGTGCGCACAGGAATATTCTGCAGGTTGGGATTACTGCTGCTTAATCTGCCTGTGGCGGTTATTGTTTGATTATATGAGGTATGCACCCGACCCGTTTTGGAATTTATCAACTGTGGCAGGGCATCTATATAGGTATTAACAAGTTTTGCGAATGAGCGGTATTCCAGTATTTTTGCCGGTAGTTCGTGCTTATAAGCTAGTTTGGATAGTGTGTCGTTATCAGTAGAAAATCCGGTCTTGATACGTCGGGCTGTAGGCAATTTGAGGTCTGTGTATAAAACTTCCTGGAGTTGTTTGGGCGAGTCGATATTAAATTCCTTACCGGAGAATTTATAAATGGCTTTTTTCAGGCGTTCAATCTTTTCCTGAAACTCTTTTGATAATATGCCTAATAATTCAGTATCTATTTTGACCCCGGTGGTCTCCATTAAGGCAAGGACTTCTATCAGGGGTATCTCCAATTTCTCGTATAATTTATCAAGTCTTTCTTTTTCTATACGAGGCAGGAGGATTTTACTTGCCAGAAAGGTAACATCGGCATCCTCTGCCGAATAGTCCTTGGCGCGATTTACATCCACCTTGTCAAAGGTAATTTCCTTTTTACCTGTTCCCACTACATCTTTGTAGGTAACAACCTGATGACCTAAATATTCCTGAGCGATTTCCTCCAAGCTATGGCCGCGTCGAGCTGGATTAATAAGATATGAGGCAATCATAATGTCATAAATCGGGTTGGCTAACTTTATTCCTGATTGATTTAGAACCTGCATATCAAACTTAATATTTTGTCCTATTTTTATATAGGCGCTATCTTCAAGAATAGGTTTTAGTTTTGATATGACTGAATTTACGGGCAATTGTGTGGGTGCGCCATCGTAATTATGCCTTAAGGGAATGTAAAACGCCTGATGCTCTTTAAATGATATGGAGATACCCACAATCTCAGCCGAGATAATATCCAAGGAAGTTGTTTCCAGGTCTATGGCAAATTCCTTGGTCTTTTTTAGTTCCTGGATTAAATTATCAAATTCATTCTCGTCAATTATCAGATGATAATCATCATAAGAAATATTCTTGACAGGGGGGAGCCCCTTAATAAATTTAGTGAATTCCAGTTCCTGGAATATTTTTTTTAGTTTCTCAGTATCAGGTTCGCCGGGGCGGTAACTGGCTATTTCTTTTATAAAAGCAAGGTCGCATTTAATCGTGCTTAATTCTTTACTAAGACGCGCCAGTTTCTGGTTATCAGGATTAGTCAGACTCTCTCTTAGTTTATCCTTTTTTACTCTATTAATATTTTGCAACAGGTTTTCTAATGACGAGAATTCCTTTATGAGTTCCACCGCAGTTTTCTCGCCGATACCATACACGCCGGGAATATTATCACTCGTATCGCCCATCAAGGCAAAGACATCGGTTACTTTATCACCGGTAACGCCGAATCGCTCCTTAACATCAGCCGGACCAATATGCTTGTCTTTCATCGTATCCCATAAGGTTATCTTATCCGAGACAATCTGTGTCAGGTCCTTATCACCCGTAATAACCACAACCGAAAACCCGTCTTTTTCCGCCTTCTTGGCGATGCTTCCGATAATATCATCTGCTTCATAACCGCTTTTTTCTTCGTTGGGAATATTATATGTTCTGACAATTTCTTTGATATAAGCAATTTGAGGTTTAAGTTCATCAGGCATCTCGGGCCTGTTTGCCTTATATTCGTGATACATTTCCTTACGGAAGGTTGGACCCGGCGCATCAAAAACTACCACAATATATTCCGGTTTTGTCTCTCTTAAAAGCTTCATCAGCATCGTGGTGAAACCGTATATCGCATTAGTCGGCAATCCTTTTGATGAAGAAAGATTCCTGATGGCGTGGAACGAACGGTAGATATATGAAGAACCGTCTATGAGGAAGATTTTCTTGTCCTTGACCATATGAAGTAGGTTATCAAAAGGTAGAATACTTTCAATCTTTTTGAATGTTTTATGTTATAAACAACAGATTAGCTTATTTTGCTGGTCAAGATATGAGAGGATAGGGATGTTCATTGTGTCTCTCAATTAACTAAAAGCCACATCAAGTATCATCATTCCCACGAACCCAATCATTGTACCAAGCGTGGCGATATCCGGGTGGTCGCCCTGCTGTGATTCAGGAATGAGTTCCTCCACCACTACAAACATCATTGCTCCAGCCGCAAAACCTGAGGCATAGGGTAATATGGAATGCGCCATCATCACTGCCATAACACCAATCACCCCACCGATAGGTTCCACTATTGCCGAGAGTTGTCCATACCAGAAACTCCTCCAGCGTGAGATTCCTTCGCGGTATAATGGGAAAGATATGGCAATGCCTTCGGGCAGGTTTTGTAATCCCAGTCCTATAGTCAGAGCAATGGCGAGCGATAATGTTACAGTAGCTGTACCGGTATGAATCGCACCGAAAATAACTCCGATTGCCAGTCCTTCAGGGAAATTATGCAGGGTGATGGCAAGCACAAGCAAAACGCTGCGACGCCAGGGTGTTTTGATACCTTCGGCTTTGTATTCCGGAGCTTCAATGTGTAAGTGTGGTAATATTTTATCTATGCTTGAAATCACTGCTACACCTATAAGAAATCCGACTGCCGCAGGAAACCAGGCTGGCAATGATTGTCCTTTGGACATTTCTATAGCCGGTTGGAGCAATGACCAGCAGGTAGCGGCTATCATCACTCCGGCGGCAAAACCAAGCATACCATCCAGAAATTTCCTGTTAATGCTTTTAGTAAATAAAACCAGAGATGCTCCTAAAGCTGTCATTCCCCAGGTAAAAGTTGTTGCAATAAGAACCTGCCAAATCGAATTGAGTGATGCAAAAAAGTCTAACATATAACACTTGGGAAAATAAATGCTTCCGTTTATTTTACACGCATCTTATTATTTCCACTCGGGATAGACACCATATTTTGTACTTGTGTGGTCTGTCCCCGCGACCCTTGACCATATAAAATAGATTATCAAAAGGTAGGATACTTTCAATCTTTTTACATATTTTCAAACTGCATCCGATTTAAGATCTCAGCACAACCACATCAAATGTATTATCCGCTATTGCCGGCTGGTTTAGCAAGATTGAAATACCTGTGCCTTGCGGTAATCCTGGCAGCAGGAATAGTTGTCTAATCAGCTGGTCTTGATTCGCGGGAATTGAGTATCCTAAAATTACACCGCCATTTAAATCAGGGTCTCCCAAAGGCGGATATAACCCGCCTACCTGTAATGCCGGAATCGTGATGCTGACAACTTTGTAACTTAATTTAGGTTTAGTTGCTGCACCATTTGCTATCTTCTCCGACTCCACACTCCCAACTCCCAACTCTGAACTCGCCAAAGGCGGCACCAACGGTCGCACCGCTCCGCCCGGAACAAAAGACAACTTCTCAAGCGTAACTGCGCCGTTGGCTATCTCGTCGGTCGCAACCGGCGGAGTAAGTGGTCGTGTCGGCACAGAGAATGACAAATTTGTTGGTGTAACTGCGCCATTGGCGATTTTATCCGTTGTCACCGCGCCGGTCTGCAATTTCGGAGTGGTCACCTGCCTGTCGCCGATTTTGGCAGTGGTCACGGCGCCGTCCGCGAGTTTCGGTGCGGTGATGGCACCGTCCCGTATTTTGGATTGGATCACTGACGCATCGGAGATTTTAGCAGTGGTTACGCAGGCATCCTGCAATTTGACCGGGGTGACCGCACCGTCCTTGAGCCGCTCAGTTGTGACCGCAGCCAACGCCAGTTTCGGTGTAGTCACACTGGCATCATGTAATTTGGAATTAGTTACCTGCAATTCGCCGATTTTGGCAGTGGTAATTGCGCCGGTGGCGATTTTGGCCGCGGTTACTGCGTTCTGCGCTATGCGTCCTGCGTCAATTGCGCCTACTGCGAGCTTAGCGGTGGTTACCGCGCCGGGGGCAATATGCTCGGTCTTTACCTCGTTTGGTTTTAATGGCATATTTCAAATTCCTTTCACCACAAAGGCACAAAGGACACAAAGAATAAATCCCCCCTTATTCCCCCCTTTGATAAAGGGGGGTTGGGGGGATTGATTTATTCGTGCTATTCGTCCCATTCGTGATATTCGTGTTCTCTTTCCTA
>JAZDMB010000057.1:0-66056 GCA_043801445.1 Planctomycetota bacterium | reverse complement strand
TGAATTGGAGAACACGAATCACACGAATACGGCGAATAAGACGAATTAAAATTATTCGTGAGATTAGTTCCATTCGTGCTATTCGTGTTTAGTATTAATTTTGAACTTTAGTATATATGGAACAAATTAAATTAAACGCCGCCGCCTCTGACGCCGCCAAAGGCGAGCCTCGCCCGTTGGGGCGGGAAGTCTGGAAAAAAGTCTTTGCTTCACCTTTATATCAACAAACCAGCATTCTATTTAAACAGATATTTAAGAGGAATATTGGACTTGATGATTTTGATGCGATGGGTATTACCCGCGAGGAGTGGAGATGCATTCGGGGACCCTACGAATATATTCCTTTTCCATTTTGCGAACTTATTTATAAGACAAAGGAAGGAAAACGACGGTGTGAAGAATTAGACAAACAAATCTTTGCACGAATCTCAACCACCCTTAAAACTGATATTTTTACTTGTTATACAGGTCTGACTGAGGTGGCTATCCCAATAATTGTCCACAATAAGTATTGTGGTTGTTTCTCCACATATGGTGGACTACTTCTTCATAAACCGAACGAGACCGAATGGCAACAGATTGTTGAACGGGTAAACCCCCTCACCAAAGATTTTGGTGTGGGGGTAAAGGACACCGGCGTAGACTTAGAACAATTGAAAGAAGCATACTTTGAAATTACTCCTATCTCTAAAGAACTCCTTGAGATAATGCTCAAACTTATAAATGTTCAGATAGAAGAGATTATCAGGGCTGCAATAGAAACCGAGGAACATAAAAAACGGATTGCTGAATTAGAAAAAACACTTTATGAGAAATATCAGTTTGCTAGCATCATAGGACAGAGTAACCCAATGCGTGAGGTTTACAAACTTTTAGATAAAGCTATTACAACCGATTATCCGGTAGTGATTCAGGGTGAAACCGGGACGGGCAAGGAATTAGTGGCAAAGGCGCTTCACTTTAACGGTCTGCGTAAGGCCAAGCCCTTTATTCCCGAGAACTGTGCCGCCCTCGCCTCAGGAGTATTGGAAAGCGAACTCTTCGGGCATATCAAAGGTGCC
Source organism: Planctomycetota bacterium (assembly GCA_043801445.1). Classification (GTDB taxonomy): domain Bacteria; phylum Planctomycetota; class MHYJ01; order JACQXL01; family JACQXL01; genus JAZDFP01. The sequence continues at coordinate 64,995 of JAZDMB010000057.1, read as the reverse complement.
TTTACCGGCGCTGATAAGGACAAAAAGGGGCTTTTTGAATTAGCAGATGGCGGTACACTCTTCTTAGATGAGGTCAGCATAATGGACCAGGAGATGCAAAAAAAACTATTAAGGGCGCTGCAGGAATGTGAGATTAGACCTGTGGGTGGAAAGAGTCCCATTAAGGTTGATGTCAGAGTCATTTCCGCTACGAATCAAGACCTAAAACAATTAGTCAAGAAAGGTACCTTCCGGGATGACCTTTATTACCGATTAAATGTTATAACTATTAATCTACCTCCGTTGAGAGAAAGACAAGAAGATATACCACTCTTGGTGAACCATTTCTTAGAGAAGATAGCCAAAGAGACAAATACCAAGATAAAGGTTGTAGATAAAGAGGCAATCAAATTGTTAATAAATTATAACTGGCCCGGTAATGTCAGGGAATTAGAAAATGAAATTAAACGATGTTGTGTCTTAACAGGCAGTAGCAAAACAGTGATGCATCTTCACCCCGTTAGAAAGAACACAAATAAAGATGAAGATATAAGTTGCTCGTTAAAACATAACGAAGAACTTTCTAACGGGGCAGGTGAAGCCGAATTAATTACCCCTGAAGTAGTTTCTCATCACCTTACTCAACCGCTACAGGAACATCTTATTCAGTCTGTAAAATCATTTGCAGACAAATCACTTAAAGAAGTCATTGATGAAACCGAACGAAAATTTATCAGCCAAGCACTCCAAAAAGCTAATTATAATAAAACCATCTGCGCTAAGATGGTTGGGTTAACTATTCAAGGGCTAAGGAAAAAGATAAAAAGGTTAGGAATTAAATAGAAACCACAGTTTCTACTATTATAGAAACTTAGGTTTCCAAATCTTACTTTTAACCTTATTCCAAAAAACACCATCCCATTTCCAATTCATTCAACCTATTTATTATCAACTAGTTAAATAAATTTTATAAATCATCCGTCTTTTTTATTATATCTGGCATAGGAATTGCTACTACTTAAAGTGAGGTGATTAATATGAATATAGCACAAATTGAACAACAGAAATGTTATAGATGGGGTTTGAATATTCCTGTTAGATTCGTATTAGTTAGTGTCCCTGAAGGCAACATTATAGAAGAAGGTTCTGCACGGGTTTGCAATATTAATTCATCAGAAATAGATGTTTCGGATATAGAAATACCAAGCTGTAGTTTACCGCTTAAACCATTTCAAGTTACATTGTTTATTGAGCAATGTGATTTAGAAAAAATCCATATGCTCTGTTCGGTGCGATGGATTAATAGTAATGGTTCTATCTCATTAGGATTACATATTGACCAGATACCGGAAAAACATCGTTTCCGTCTCAACGAATTCATAAAAGAATTGGAGGTATAAATATTTCCCCATTGACTTTTTACTTTGACGTGGTATAATACCGGCTAATAACTAACAACCAAGTTAACTAACAACTAACAACTAATTAACTTAACAATAAGGAGGCATTTTATGGCGAAGTCGCAACGGAGTCCCGATTATTTCGGGGCAAACAAAAAATGGTTAGTAGCGATAATAGTGGTCATATCCTTGGCTTATATTACTACATTTAACTATGGCGGTTGTGGTGGCGGTGGAGGCAGTAGCGGGAGCAGTGTCACATCAGTGACAATTGTACCAATAACCAATCCCGCCACTAATATCACCCAGACTTCTGCTACCCTAAACGGCACGGTCAATCCTAATGGCGCCGGTATTTTTGTATATTTCCAGTTCGGCACGACTATAGTATATGGCTCCAATACCGCTTCTCAAAACATCGGCTCCGGCACGAGTCCAGTTACTGTCACTGCTACCATAACCGGATTATCACCCTATACCACCTATAATTTCAGAATCCATGCAACCACAGGCAGTGGTGGAACAGGTATTGTGTTCAACGGGACAAATCGGACCTTTACTACTGCAGGACTACCACCTACCTGCGTTACCAATCCTGCAAATAATATTAATTCTAATTCAGCCCGATTAAACGGCACGGTCAATCCGAACGGTACCACAACTACTGCCTATTTCAATTATGGTTTAACTATCTCATATACTGAAATCACAACTGCACAGGCAATTGGCAGCGAGACAACCAATGTTCCGGTTAATGCTAATATAAGCGGATTATTATCAAGTACACAGTATAATTTCAGGGTAGCCGGAACCTCTTCTGCCGGAACAACCTACGGGACTAATTTGACGTTTATTACCGGTGCCCCTGTTGGTTCGGCGCCGACCTGCACTACTGATGCGGCTGACAATATCACTACCAATTCAGCCCGATTAAACGGGACGGTCAATCCGAATGGGATTACTACTACTGCCTATTTCAATTATGGTCTAACTACTTCGTACACAGTAACAACCACTTCGCAGTCCATCGGCAGCGGCACTTTAAGTGTTGCAGTTTCAGCCACAGACAATAGTCTTACTCTAAATACTCTCTATAACTTCAGGGTTGTCGGAGTCAATGCCACCGGAACAACCTATGGAAATAATCTGACATTTACCACTACACCACCACCGCCGACCTGCACTACTAATAATGCTACTAATTTAACCTATAATTCTGCTACATTAAATGGGATGGTAAATCCTAATGGTTTTAACACCACGGCTTATTTCAATTATGGTGTGACTACTTCATATACTGATACCACAACTTCACAGTCCATAGGCAGTGGGACGAGTAATGTCCCGGTTAATGCGGATATAAGCGGATTATTAGGAAGCACACTCTATAATTTCAGGGTTGTGGCAACCAATGCCGGAGGCACGACTAACGGCTTAAATCAGACCTTCACCACCACCGCACCGCCGCCCACCTGCACCACTGATACGGCCAGTAATATAAGCGCTACTTCTGCTACATTAAATGGGACTGTTAACCCAAATGGAGCGAATATTACCTCTTGTTACTTTGATTATGGCACCTCTACATCTTATGGAAGCACCGCAACCGTTTCTCCACTTCCTGGTAGTGGCACGAGTAATGTTAGTGTTTCTGCAAACATAAGTTCGTTATCAGCCAGCACACTATATAATTTCAGGGTTGTAGCAACCAATGCCGGAGGCACGGCTAACGGCTTAAACCAGACCTTCAACACCGGCACCCCATCACCGACCTGTACCACTAATGCGGCTACTAACATAACCGTTAATTCAGCTACGTTAAACGGAACTGTAAATCCAAATGGAGCGAATGTTACTTCTTGCTACTTTGATTATGGAACCTCTACATCTTATGGAAGCACAGCAAATGTCTCTTCACTTCCTGGTAGCGGCACGAGTCCGGTTAGTGTTTCTGCAAACATAAGTTCATTATCAGTCGCTACACTATATAACTTCAGGGTTGTAGCAACCAATGCCGGAGGCACGACTAACGGCTTAAATCAGACATTTACCACGTTAGTTGCACCACCAGCCCAGGTTGATTCACCTAATCCTTCTAATGGCGCAACCAATGTCCCGACTAACCAGCAACTTAGCTGGGGAGCGGTTTCGGGCGCAACATATAATGTCTATTTCGGCACGACCTCACCCGGAACTTTTCAGACCAATACTGTTATTACGTCCTTCAGTCCTTCCGTTCTTTCGTATCCCACCACCTACTATTGGCGGATTGATTCAGTCAATGCCGGCGGAACTACTACCGGTATTGTCTGGAGTTTTACTACCATAGCATCGGTGTCCACGTTTGACTATACCGGCGCCGTGCAGACATTTGTTGTGCCAACTGGTGTAACCTCAATTATAGTGGATGCAAGAGGCGCCAGCGGCGGCAGCGCCACTGGCGACGGCGGCAACGGGGCACGGGTGCAGACGACGCTCTCAGTCACGGCTGACCAGATACTCTATATCTATGTCGGCGGCCAGGGCTACTACAGCGGCTACGACAGTGGCTACAACGGTGGTGGCACCGGTGGCACCGGTGGTTCCTACGGAGGAGGCGGTGGCGGCGGCGCTTCGGATATCCGTCAAGAAGGCACTACCATCACTCCCACCGATTACCGTGTCGTTGTTGCCGGCGGAGGAGGAGGCGGTGGCAGCGGCGGCGCCGGCAGCGGCGGCGGCGGCACCGGTGGCCAAAACGGCACCGCCGGCAGCGGCGGCGCCGGCAGCGGTGGTGGTGGCGGCGGCACCCAGACCGCCGGCGGCAGCGGCGGTGGTGGTGGCGGCGGCACCGGCGAGGGCGGCACTCTGGGCGCCGGTGGCAGCGGTGGCGCCGGCAGCAGCGGTGGTGGTGGTGGTGGCGGCAGCGGCTACTACGGTGGTGGTGGTGCTGGCGGTAGCAACTACAACGGCGCCGGTGGCGGTGGCGGCGGTTCGTCCTATTCCGTAACAACTAGCCCTGCACCCACGTATACAAGCGGCTATCAGAGTGGCAACGGCCAGATTATTATTACCTATTAGAGCCAGTTAGTCCCATTAGGGACTTTACTGGGTCTTATCCCGACGAATGTCGGGGCTAGATGCAGTGAGACGGAATTATGGGGACAGCCCAGAGGAACAGATGGCGTCCCAGTTCCGTCAATAGGGACTTAAATGAATACTCATTTATGATTATCTGATTAAGGTCACAATATGAAAAATAATCTTATTCTCAGAATTGTCTTTTTCATAATTACTATAGCAATAATTCAGGGTATTATTTTTATACCAGCAGAAACTCCCAGCACGCAGAATACATCATCATTAACAAAACAGGAACAATCCACATTCAAGAACATTGCTGTGGAATGGGTAAAACTTGGCGAGTGGTGCATCTCAAAGAAACTCGGCACACAGTCACGTCTGTGTGATGACAAGGCTGAATCGGCAGATGCAACCAATCCGAAACTCAAGTCTCTGAAAGAGCAGGCAACCGCATGCGAAGATACTGCAACAGATGAGGATAACAAGGCGTGGGAAACGAAAGTTACTTCCACTAACCGCACCGTAGCAGGATACTATGACAGCCTTTCTAATTCCGTAGCACAGGAATCAGACCCTAAGGTAAAAGAGCGTTCTGATAAATACCTCCTTGCGGCGATTGAACTTGCTCCTTCTGAGAGCCGTTGGACAGCAGTAGCTTCAGCCGTAAATAATCTGGTAAAAGCAAAGAAATTTGATAGAGCTGGTAATATAGCAGACCGGGCTCTGGCGCTAAAGCCACCTGAAAAACTCCTGCCCGCATTTAAGAATGCCTTTGATAATGCTGCTGCTAACAATGTAATCTTAAAACCAACATCAACCCATCCAATTAAGTACTATTTTTCGCTTCCTAAAGATTTTAAGCGGGCAAAAGACAAGAAATGGCCTGTGCTCATCTGCGTTGATGGTGCTGGAAGCAACTTCAATGGAATAGCCACAAGTTACACTAATAGACGAGGAAAACTTTCCTACATACTTGTTGCGCCGTGCACATTCTCAAATACCAACCCCATTCAAGGCGATATGCTTAATAAATACCGCCAGTTTTACGCGGATGAGGTTATTGAAGAAGGTCAGAAGCAACCGTTTGACTGGGACGAACAAGGCGTGCTTGCAATCATCAATGACCTTCAGACAAACTATGATGCCGAGAGCCGAGTTTATATTACAGGATTTTCCGGCGGTGGTAATGTTACATATATGATGATTTTCAAGCACCCGGACCTGCTCAATGGTGCCGTCCCTGCTTGTGCGAATTTCAATTCGCGCGGATACTCAGTTCTAAATGACCAGTTTTCACAAGACATCCTTAATTTCCCAATACATCTAATCACCGGTGAAAAAGACCCTCACCGCGAATTCACCTTTGGCAAAAAGGGTTCACCGGGTATTGAACCTCAAGCTGACCAAGCTGAAGCACTGCTCAAGAAATTTGGCTATCCTAATTATAAGCGGACTGTGATTCCCGGTATGGGACATTCAGCGGCTGAGGACAATGTCATTAATACATTAAAACCCTACATAGAAGGTAAAAAGAAGAGAAGCGATAAGTTGGATTAATCGTTTTATTTCCTTCATCTGAGATCGAACGCGGGACAGACCACTGATTTTGTAATGCTTGATTTACTTGGGATGCAGGGCATTGTGATATGAATTCGGGGGATAATTCGGGGGACAGCCAACGAGAGATGCGGAGTGCGGAGTAATTCCGTATTCCGAGTTCTCCATTCCGCATTGCAGAGAGGAGGTGATTTGAGACCGTAAAGCGGATGATTTCCCTAAGAGTCGTAGGTAGATACCTTTAAGTTGTAGGCATATACTCTTAAGTCGGGAGTATATGCTCTTAAGTCGGGAGTATATGCTCTTAAGTTGGGAGTATATGCTCTTAAGTCGGGAGCATATGCTCTTAAGCCGGGAGCATATACTCTTAGCCAGTAGCGATAACCTAATAAAGTGAAAGGAGATAATTATGTCAAAAGGAAAACAGTTTATCCCGAAGGATAACAATGCTTTTTACCCCTGGCAGGGTAATTTTGTGAACCTGGTAGTTACGAATGCGGTGGCTTGGGGCATTCCGGCTCCGGCCGTGACGGCATTAGTAGCCCGCCGGGCTGAGTATGAGCCATTATACTGGACGGCCCAGAATAAAACCACCCGGAACCGGACTGATGTCCTGGCCCATCGCGAGATAAGGGAGATATACGAAAAGGAAATCCGCACCTTCGTCCGGAACTATTGCGGCCCTCTCTCAAACACCGATAAGAGCGACCTGGGACTGACCGTCCGCGATATTGAGCCGACCCCGCGCGGCAAGATTGAACTCGTTCCTTATATCTTCTTGAAAGCCATCGGCGGCGGCGTGATTGAAGTCCGCTCCCAGACCGAAAAAGACGCCACCAGAGTCAGTATGCATCCCCTGGCCGACGGAATTGAATGCCGGTGGCTACTCGTGCCCAAGGGCGAGATGCCGCCCGAGGGGTATGAGGACGCCAAAAAGACCGTGGTCTCCAGAAAGGCCCGCTTTACCATTGATTGCGGCGACAAGAATGCCGGCGATAGTTTCTACGGATTCTTCCGATGGGTGAACACCAGCGTCCCGGCCAACTCCGGGCTCTGGACCAAGGCCCTGAGAGCGGTGATAGCGTAATCAGGAAAAAATATTTGCCACAGAGGCACGAAGACACTAAGAATTAAATTCTTGGTTTTTCCTCTTTGTGCCTTTGTGTCTTAGTGGCAGAAAGGTATTTTATGGCTTTAAGTCCAGGTGAAGTAAAAACCGAACACATCGCCAACGGGGCGGTAACTACTCCGAAAATCGGCGATGAACAGGTAACATCTGCCAAGATAAAAAACAGTGCTGTAACAACTGAAAAGATAGCCGCCGGTGCGGTGACCGGCTCCAAACTATCTGATAATGCCGTGACCGGCTCCAAGATACGAGATGGCACAGTGAGAAGCGAAAAGATTGCCGCCGGCGCGATTACCACCTCGAAAATCGGAGATTTACAGGTCACTAATTCACGGCTCCAAGACCGGTCAGTTACCAGCGAGAAAATAGCCAGAAATGCGGTCACGACCGAAAAGATTGCAGACCGTGCCGTAACTCCGGCGAAATTGTCTTTTGTTCCGCCGTCCGTTACCCGGCCCATAACACCGCCTGTATCCACAGACGAAATTGCCGACGGTGCGGTTACGCCGGAGAAATTATCATTTGTTCCGGGCGGAGCAACAAGACCGCTAACTCCGCCGGTTGCTACAGGCGAAATAGCCGATGGCGCGGTGACTAAACTTAAATTGAGTTATAAGGTTATCAGCATCACGATTCCGGCATTACAAGTAGGCGGGTTATATCCGCCTTTGGGTGACCCTGATTTGAATGGTGGAGTAATTTTAGGATATTCTATACCCACAAATCAAGACCAGCCGATTAGACAACTGTTCCTGTTACCGGGGCTACCGCAAGGCACCGGTATTTCAATCCTGCTCAACCAGCCGGCGATAGCGGATAATACGTTTGATGTGGTGGTGTTAAGACAGTAGGTAGTATGAAGTATGTAGAAGATAGGGTAAGAGAAAAAACGTAGCCACACCTGCCCGAATGAACATTCGTTCAGGCGGGGATTACACAGATTCTAATAAAGCAACCCTTACGCATATTATTCCTTTCTCCTGTAATTTCTCCGTAGCATTAACTGGGTAGTTTCACTCTTAATAAGAATCCATTCCTTTTCAGTAATATTTTCTATTGGTCTAATAGAAATATTATTAGTCAACATTATATTTTCATCACTATCCCATTGACCATTAAACCATAGATGATATGTTTGAACAATGGTCTTTACCTTTTTAGCGGACATCCCAATCTTTAGACGGTAGTTACCAGGCAATAAAATGTGGGGATTGCTATTCATCTCTACGATAGGCAGTAATGAAAAATGCATTCGTCTGTCGTAATTTGCCTCTGGATGTATTATGCGACCTAAAGTAAAATGTGTGTCCATCAAAGGTACAATTCTATCTTTTACTACAATCGTTCTGTCGTGTCGCCAATATATATTCATTGGCGGGAAATCCACCTTTTTATATAAACTATTTTCTTCTTTCCACAATCCTAAAATAGCCACCTCAACATTTTCTGCTACAACATTCCCGGTATTTTTGACTCGTAAATTAAAGTAATATGCATCAGCACTATCAACAACTTTGCTATTTATCGTTTGTCGAAGTATATCAACCGGAATCTTATGGCAATCATCATCATTGGGTTTCAAACTAATAGATATATGAAGTTCTGGATACCATATTAAATTTACAATATAACTTTGGAATATCGCACCGAGCCCGACCAGTAATGTACCAGTTACAATCCCCCACTCAGCGTTATTAGTTAATAACCCTGCCAATAGCGGTACACCAATAACTATAATAACAATCAATATAATGGCTAATATACGAGTCATTTTTTCATTAATCCTTCTAGTGTTTTAAGCATTTGGGATTTGGTATTCTTGGGACACAATACTCAATTCCGAAATTATACATTGCTTCCCCCGAATTCTTCTATTTTTAGTATTTCAGTCGTTAGTAATTTATTGCATTCATTTAGCAATTCTTTATATTTGGCATTGGCAATCCGGTGACACCTTACTTATTTATTGTCATTTTACCTTCTAATCCAATCCGAGTCAATGATAATCTCGAATAAAATGGTTGGAAGCCACACCCGCCTGCGTCCAGTTAGGACTACGGACGGGCAGGGATTACACAGATTTGATTAGTCACATAGACACCCCGCTGGGGCGGGATTGTTTCAATGTTATTATAGTAGCATCGCTACTATGAGGATGATTCGGCTTTTCTGTTTGTGATGACTTTAAGCAGTTCAAACCACAGGATACTCGCAATGCCGGCGCCGGCGCAGAGCGCAATATCAGTTGTGTGTAACGGGTTGAAGTGAAAAAGCTCGCGCAGAAACGGGACATTCAGAATCAGGTACAGGCAAACCACCGCGCCTCCCATAACCCAAAAAAGGGCCCGGTTCGGTTCTTTGAACATCGAGATAATGGTCCGCGTCCAGGAACGGTTGGTCAGAATAAGTCCCAGATTTGCTGCGACAAGCGTGATGAAGGTTAACGCCCGCCTGGAATTTTCTTCCGGATGACCCAGTCGTCCGACGATTATGGAAACCGCTAGGACAATAATTAGGACACTAACGCCTTGCAGGAGACTAAGCGCGATTCCTTTCAAACTGAAGAGCCGTTCATTGGGGTTGCGCGGCGGACGTTTCATTAGGTTTTTCTCCGCATTCTCCGCTTCGAAGATAGTCGAGCAAGCCGGGTCAATGATGAGTTCTAAAAAGACCACATGCATGGGTAACAGAAGAATCGGCCAATCATTGAAAAAGACCGGAATGATGGAAAGCCCGGCTATGGGCACATGGACCGCGAAGATATACGAAATCGCTTTTTTGATATTGTCAAAAATACGGCGTCCCATCTTGACCGCCTGGACAATGGATGAGAAATCGTCGTCCAGAAGAACGAGCGCCGATGATTCCCGCGCCACATCGGTTCCGCGGCTTCCCATAGCGATGCCGATATGGGCTGCCTTGAGCGCCGGTGCATCGTTAACGCCGTCGCCGGTCATCGCTACAATTTCACGATTTGCCTTAAGGGCGGTAACCAGACGAAGTTTTTGTTCGGGCACGACACGCGCGAAGATATTCACTTTGGTTATCAGTCCGGTTAGTTTCTCGTCACTCATGGCATCCAACTCGGGACCGGTAATAACCGCTTCCGGATTTCGCAATCCGATTTGCCGCGCGATGTTCTGGGCTGTTCCGGGGTAGTCGCCTGTAATCATGATAACGCGGATACCGGCTGTGTAGCACTCGCGGATAGCATCCGGCACCGCAGGCCGTACCGGGTCAGCCAAGCCGATAAACCCGATAAATTCAAACGGGAAATTATGTTGTTCCGCCGGCAGATTTTGTTTGCTGAACTGCGCCTGAGCGACACCGAGGACTCGCAAGCCTTCATTGGCCATGGTGACGACCTGAGCCATTAACTCATCCTTTTTCTTTGGCTCTAAATGACAAAGGTCGGCAATCGCTTCAGGCGCCCCCTTGGCGGCGATAATAAAATTGTGGCCTTCCTTGGATTGCCAAACGTGTGAAAGAGCCAGAAGCGATGGCGAGAGCGGGTACTCATGAATTAATTTCCAATTCTCATGCAAATGCTCGGTCCGCGCGAGAAATTTATTTCCGATATACTTGAGAGCTTTTTCCATCGGGTCAAAAGGGTCGCTTTTGCTGGCTAAAACTCCATATTCCAGAAGCCGGTGGAAATGCTCCGGCAGAGTTTTGTGTTTTGGGTCGTCGGTATCAATAAGTTCGTTATTCGCATAAAGCTGGCGGACGGACATCTGATTGAGGGTAAGAGTTCCGGTTTTATCAGTGCAGAGAACGGTGGCGGCGCCCAGTGTTTCTACCGCCGGCATCCGGCGCGTCAGGACGCGATTCTGCGAGATACGCCAGGCGCCAAGCGCCAGGAAGATAGTAAGCACCACGGGAAATTCTTCGGGCAGCGTAGCCATAGCCAATGTGATTCCGGCCAGAAAGCCTTCCTGCCATACTTGGGCGTTATTGCCGCGCGTAAGCCCGTAAAAAACAACGACAAATGCGCAAAGAGATAATCCGACAACCGCAAGGTTGCGAACCAACCGCCTCGTTTCCTTTTGTAATAAGGTTTCTTCAGTTTCAACCTTCTGAAGCGCTTTGCCGATTTTGCCGAGCTCTGTTTTCAGGCCGGTAGCCAGAACTTCAGCTACGCCTTGTCCGCCGGTGACAAGCGAGCCGGAAAAAACGAAAGGAATATCGTCGCCGCCCGGTTTACCGAGAGCGATAGAATCGTCCAGGGCAATTTTGCGGACCGGTACCGACTCGCCGGTGAGAAGGGATTCGTCAGCCGAGAGATTAATGGCATAGCGCATAATAGCATCCGCGGGAATCCGGTCGCCTTCGGCGAGAATAATCAAATCGCCTCGAACTACCTCGCGTCCGGCAATGCGTTTTCGGCAGCCATCCCGAATCACGAATGCGCGGGGACTGGATAAATCGCGCAGCGCTTCGAGCGCGCGTTCGGTTCTGCGTTCCTGGTAAATAGTAATACCCATAACGATGAAGACAAAACCAAGAAGCATAATTGCATCTAACGGTTCACCCATAAAAAGATACAGGCTGCCGCAGGCTACCAACATGATGAACATAGGTTCGCGGACTACTTCAAACGCAATAGCAAAAATGCTGCGTTTACCGGTGGACGGCAATTCATTGGATCCTTCTTCCTGAAAACGGCGGATTGCCTCGGTTTCAGAAAGACCGGTGGCGGTTTTAGGGTCAAAGTGCATGGTCATATCTGTTTTAGTGCTTTGAATAGAATTTAGATTCAAACCGGTCATAAGGTGCAATACTCACTTTTCTTGTTGATTACACTAATATATTATTTCCATTCTGGCAAATAAATCTTTTAGTTATTCGGAATTCGTTACTCTAAATATAATGGGACGCAGATTTTTAACCACAGATTAACAGCAAGTAGGTAAACGAGATTTCTACCAGATTATTCTTGTGCTAATCTGTTTACCTACTTGGTGAAATCTTGTTTGCCTAATTGGTGTTTTATTTTTCCGTGTTCTACCTGCTCGAAAGACTTGTTCTGGCGGGTTTGACTGATACGGGATTAGCTAAGGGCGTGCCGCGCTTTTTGCATCCGTGTTTTTAACCACGTCGGCAATCCGGTTGGTTTTCTTTGGTTCTGCGGATGTAATGCTAATTCGACCAGCAGTCGGATTTCGCAAATGAAATCATCGACATTTACCGTTTCCGCGCCTATCTGCGGACGATGGCGGGCATCAAATGCCTGATTGTGGTAGTTTCCAAGAGGCACAGCCAAACCCGAGGCGCGATAGCCCGTTGCGCAGAATACGGTAGCCTCGCATGTTCCTCCATCCATCAGTCGACGCTGGCATTTGAATGTGCGGTCCTTTTTTGCCAATTGTCCGGCAACCTGCCACAGGGCGTCGGTCATGTCAGGGTTAAAGATACTGGCGCGGTCGCCGACCCGGAGAATAACACCGTTGCCTTGCGGGGCATTAGCCAGCGCTTTGGAGGTTTCCAAAGACAATACAGTCGCGTTTTTAGGCACAGTTTTTAAGCGAATGGCTTCTAACGCGCCCATGAATCCAATCTCTTCTGAGCGGGTGAACAGTCCTTGCACCGTGACGCCGGCCGGCTTGAGCCGAGCGAGTTCGTTCAACGTGCACAATGACGCCGCTACTCCAATCAGGTCGTCGCACACCCGCGAGATGATTAACCCATTGCGAATTTCATAGGACGGTAAATCCCACATCGCAATGCCTCCTGCAAGGGCAGTGCCGTTAACGATTAGAGCAGTTGCCGAGAATAGATTACCTTTCCTGCAGTGTGTTGTTAGCAGTCGTCCGGAGCCTATCGGTTCGCTCCGGCCGGTTTCGAAAAACTTTATTCTGGTTCCAACGCGGGCGTGCGGTTTGCCGACACCGCCCTTGAAAACCAGTTTTACGGCGTTGCCCGCAACTTTTTCTACCCAGAAACCCGGATGGTCCATATGCGCCACCATAACCAGCGTCCCGATGCTTCGTTCGGGACGCTCCGTTCGTTGACACCCGGAAAGAGAGGGTGTGAAGCATCGGAGCGGCGTATTCTTGCTTGCCCCACGCGAGGTGTATTGGATTACTATATTTCCGGCGCGGTCTTCGCATAGAGTTAATGCGGGACGTTTGCGGACGAACTCACGCAGGTAAGCCTGTATCATTTCTTCGCGCAATGGGGCGGTGGGATTATTCAGCACTTCGGCGGTAATCCGAAGACATCGGTCTGAAAAACTTGAGTTGTTCATTTATTTAACTCTTTTAATTCCGGGGATACCATTAAAGTAAAATCACATATAGAAACGATAAACACGAACCCGCCTGACCTGGTCCAGTCGGGCAGGTAGTACTAACTCTACGAACCCTTGACCCCCCGCGGGGGGTGAACGGGTTCTCTGAGCGAGAACCCGGAACTGGTAAAACTAATCACACGAATATTCGTGTCATTCGTAATATTCGTTTAATTCGTGTTTGATATATTGGGAAATTCGTGAGACATTCGCCTATGCCCATACGGATTGAAATAAAAGGTTGCGCACCACTCTTCGTATTGACCCTTATAATCTCTTTAAGTAGCCGGCTCCGGCCAGGTATTCCTACGGCACATAAACACAATAGGGACCGTTGCTTCCTTCCGGACCTGGCGGGGTTATACTACTCTGCTTATTGCATAGGGCCAAGCTTTCAACGCCACTTGCCTAAAGAGTGTCATAAAAAAACAATATCTCTAAGTGGAATTCAGCCCTGCTATAGCGGATTGCAGGTCCATCCCTTACGAGACTTCGAGGCACCGCTAATTCCCCGCTTAGCGCAACCGATTTTTTAATAGTATAGGAAAGTATAAGATTAGCCACCAAGACACTAAGACACAAAGAAAAAAACCCAATTTATTCTTGTTCTTGGTGTCTTTGTGCCTTCGTGGCAGAAGTTACGAAGTTTTCCTGGTCTCCTTATAAAATTATTATTTTTCTCCGTGAACTCTGCGGTGATTATTTTATGTTATTCACCCGAATCGTCCTCAAAATCATCACCAGAATCATCATCGGAATTTTCATCTGAATCGTCAGGAGAGCTCTTTTTTAATTCGTCCCTGATTTTTTTATAGTCATCTTTATCCTTGATATTATCAAGGTCAGCATCATCATCCATATATTTCCAATTCTTCCAGCCGCATTTTACGGCGTCACGAAGACAAGGAATAGCGATTTCCGGTTTATTCATTAAAGAGTAAACACAGGTCATATTATAAAGGACAAGTGGATTCGCAGGAAATTTATTGTTCATTACCTGGATGGTTTCAAGAGCTTTGTCATAATTGCCTGCCTGCAGACAATCAACGACTTTTTCATTGAGTTCCTCAAATCCTTCTATTACTTTTTTCTGATTTTCCTGGCAGGTAGAGCAGAGGCCTTTGCCTTCATGTTCATTACAGGTGCAGGTTTTGTCTGCCTTTTTCATAGGGCATTCTTTATTGGTGTTATCGGGAGCATTGACGCTTGTTTTAGACTGGCAGGAAAGAATACTCAGCCCTCCAAGAAGTGCTAATGCCGATATTAATATTAGGGATTTCCTCATATTTTTTACTCCTTTCTTTATTGCTTTTATGTTTCTATAATATTATGATAGCAGGGAACTTATTTGTCAAGAAAAATCAGCCGCAGATTTCACCCAGCCCATATTTTATGAGCAGGGTAATTTAAACATACGAAAGAAGGAAATATGGGGAAAAAACTGATAACAATAATAAAGGTAGTGATTCTCGCAGGATTGATTGCGGGATTGGCGGTGATACAGGTAAGTATACGGAATAGAATTAAATTATTGGAAGATGAGAAATCTCAATTAAGTCAAAAGGTTAAATCGTTAGAAAACGAAATAGTTAACTTTAAACAAGGCATAGACAAAGTACAAAAAGAAGATAACCAATTGGTAGATGCATATCTTTCTCTGGGTAAAGTCTATTGTCAAACAGACCAGCTCGACAAAGCTATTGAAGTATATAAAAAAGCTTATCATTTAGATGAGAAAACCGTTCGCCATGAATTTGTTAAGGTAGGTGAAGAATATTTTAATCAGAATAGATTTGAGGATTCTCTCAAAGTGAATTTTGCTTTGATTGATTTAGCCCCTAAAGATTATCAACACTATCATAACGCAGCAGTTACTCTTGACCGTCTCGGCAGAATTGACGAAGCGATAGAATATTCCCGTAAGGCGATTGATTTGATTCCAATACCACAGCAGAAAGAAGGTCTTGGAAAATTCCTGAAAAAACTGGAGGAAAAGAAGAAAATTAAATAATATAAGATTTGGGTGTAATCTGACCATGCTCAGCGAAGCGTTATGCTACTCTGCGTAGTACGCTACGAAGCACGAGTAATACGAAATGTTGAAAACAAGAAAGAGAGGTTAGTATGCCGCAGAAAACTACAATTAGTGTGATTAAAGCGGATATCGGTGGTTATATCGGGCACTCGGCAATGCATCCGGCACTAATTGAATCGGCTCAGGAATCGCTAAAGAAAACCAAGGTGCCGCTCATAGATTTTTATATTACTTCTTGTGGAGATGATTTAGAGTTGATAATGACTCATCGTTTGGGTGTGGATAACGAAAAGATTCATAAGTTGGCATGGGAGACTTTTGAATCCGGGACAGAGGTTGCCAAGAAACTAAAACTCTATGGCGCCGGACAAGACCTTTTAGCCGATGCTTTCAGCGGTAATGTTAAAGGAATGGGGCCGGGTGTTGCAGAGATGGAGATTATGGAACGAATCTCAGAGCCGATTTTAATATTTATGGCTGATAAAACATCTCCGGGAGCCTGGAATTTTCCGCTTTATCGGATGTTTGCCGACCCATTCACTACGGCTGGTTTGGTGATTGATCCTAAGATTCACGACGGCTTTAAATTTGAGATACTGGATGTTTACGAAAATAAATCCATAACCCTTTCTTGTCCGGAAGAGATTTATGATCTTCTGGTATTCCTCGGCGCTACCAATCATTACATGGTCAGTAAAATATTCAGGAAGACAGATAACGAAATAGCCGCTGTGGCGTCAACCCAGAAACTTTCGCTTATTGCCGGAGAATATGTCGGCAAAGATGATCCGGTACTGATTGTCCGCTCCCAGAGCGGATTTCCGGCCGTGGGCGAAGTTTTAGAGGCTTTTTCATTCCCGTTTATAGTTCCGGGCTGGATGCGAGGGTCTCACCAGGGTCCGATTATGCCGGTCAGCTTCAAGGATGCGACTCCAACTAGGTTTGATGGTCCGACCAGGGTAATCTGCGCCGGATTCCAGCTCGCGGATGGTAAATTAGTCGGTCCGCGTGATATGTTTGATGATATAAGTTTTAACGAAACCAGAAAACAAGCTAACCAAGTCGGTGAATACTTTAGACGCCACGGACCTTTTGAACCGCATAGATTACCTCTGGGTGAAATGGAATATACCACAATGCCTAAGGTAATGAAGAAATTAGAAAGCCGATTTGTGGCTGGTAAAAAAGCATAATAAATAGTCTTTAGAGTCTATGGAGTCAGATTCGTTAGGCTCTTTAGACTTCCTAGACTCTTTAGACTTTTTATGTCAAATATTAAAGTTGCTGTAATCGGCGTTGGTCATTTAGGAAAGAACCATGCCAAGTTCTTTTCTCAATTTAAAGATGTAACACTCGCTGGCGTAGTCGATAGTAATACTGTTCAATCTCAGGAAATTGCCCGTCTCTATCACACTAAAGCATATACTGATTATAAACCTTTGTTAAAAGAAATAGATGCGGTTAGTATTGCTACCCCGACTTCGGTTCATTATCAGATAGCCAAAGAGACTATTTCTCGTGGTATTCATACCTTTATTGAGAAGCCTATCAGCACAACACTTTCTCAGGCAAATAAATTGGTTTCTCTTGCCCAAAAACATAAAGTTGTTTTACAGGTGGGCCATATTGAACGGTTTAATCCGGCATTCGTTGACGCTAAAGATTATATTCAAAACCCGAGATTTATTGAATGTCATCGTCTGAGTTCTTTCTCGTTCCGTTCAGTGGATATTGATGTTATACTTGATTTGATGATACATGATGTTGATATAGTGCTGTCTATAGTTAAATCACCTATTAAACGAATTGATGCTATTGGCGTTAAGGTTATTTCCGATAAAATAGACCTTGCTAATGTTCGTATTTTATTCGAATCAGGATGCGTTGTAAATTTAACTGCCTCAAGGGCATCTGATAAAGCAATGCGAAAGATGAGGATTTTTACGGATAAGAATTATGTTTCTATTGATTTCGCTGAAAAAACGGCATGTGTTTATCAGAAAAAAGGCACCTTATCATCACTCGGGCAAAAACCTGCTTTTCCTTCGCCTTTTAACCCCAAGGAATTTATGCTTGAGAAATTTATTCAAGTTAATAACTTGGCGATTTCTTCTTATGACCAATTGGAAAAAGAATTATTGGCATTTATTGAGGCAATTCAGCACACTAAAAAACCTTTGGTCAGCGGAGAAGATGGTAGAAATGCCTTAGCTGTTTGTCATAGGATATTAACAAGATTACAATAAATATCACTTCCATTTTAGACTGATGAAAAAAATTCTCATTGTTGCCGGTGAAGCATCAGGTGATTTACACGGCAGTAATCTGGTTTTGGCAATAAAATCATTGGCTACAGGAAAAGATGAACCGCCTAGTTTTTTTGGATTAGGCGGAGTCAAAATGCAAGACGCCGGAGTAAGATTATTGGAACCGCTTACTCATCATGCCGGTACAGGACTTGACCCTCTTGTAAATATTGTTCATTTTAGCCGTATTTTCAGGAAATTAGTTTCCTCTTTAAGAAAAGAGCGTCCAGATATGGTTATCCTGATAGACTTTCCTGATTTTAATCTGCGATTTGCCAAGAGAGCCAAACAGTATAAGATACCTGTAGTTTATTATATTAGCCCGCAGATATGGGCATGGCGTAAGGGACGAATCAAAACTATTCAACGCTATATTGATAAGATGATCGTAATATTTGAGTTCGAGAAGGAGTTCTATCAACGTTTCAATGTGTCTGTGGAGTTTGTCGGTCATCCATTGCTTGATGTCATGGAAAGACGCAAGGTATCTAACATTGCTAAGGAGCAGACAAAAGAATCATTAGGACTGGATAAAAAGGATTTTATCATTGGGTTATTGCCGGGTAGCCGTCCTTCGGAATTCAAACGCCATTTTCCCATAATGCAAAAAGCCGCCCGGATTATTTCTAATAAAAATAAAGATATCAAGTATATTTTGGCAGCCGCGCCTGATATTACTCCTCAACTTGTTAATAAAATGATTAGTGTTAAACCTGTTCCTATTATGCCGTTTTATAACAGGACTTATGAGGTTATTTCTGCAAGTGATATTTTAATAACCGTTTCCGGCACCGTAACAATAGAGGCAGTTCTTTTCAGGACGCCGATGGTAGTTATTTACAAGGTGCCTCTTTTGACCGAATTAGTTTTTGCTCCGTTTATCAAGACGCCTTATTATGCAATGGTTAATATTATTGCTCAAAAGAAGATTGTACCGGAGTTAATCCAGAAGGATTGCACGTCAGCCAAGATAGCCGACAATGTGATATCATTATTGGATACTAATAAACTCTCGCGAATGAGGCAGGATTTAGATGAAGTCAGAAATAAACTTGGCTTACAGGGTGCTTCTAAACGAGCGGCAGAAATTATCCATGAAATGCTTTACCCCGTTGGCGATAGTTTATATAAAGCAGTATAAATTGAGACCGTTGAAAAATCCTTCAACGGTGTCATTCTGAGCGAAGCGAAGAATCTTACCAAACACAGTTTTGAGACCCTTCACTTCGTTCAGGGTGAATTAACGCTTATCAAATAATGATAACTCTTAAAGCAAAATATATTATTTGTACACCGGATGTCATTCTTGAGAATGCTTACATCAAGATTGAAAAAGGACTTATCAGGGAAATTTCACGTATACCTCCAAAACAATCACAAAAAGCTACATACGATTTTGGAGAAAGCATTATAACAGCAGGGTTAATTAATACGCATACTCATTTAGAAGGTCCTGAACTTTATGGTTATTCTAAAAAGCCCGTAAGACCACCTCAACAATTTACCGAGTGGGCACAAAGAATCATTGCTCTTCGAAAGAAAATGACGCCGGCTGATTATGCCAAAATAATAACTCATGGCTATGCCATCTGTGCGCAAAATGGGATTACGACCGTTGTTGATCATACTCATATCAGACATACATTGGACACTCACCGCAAATCACACCTGCGGCGATTTCTCTTGGAGGAAATTGTCGCTCTTGACGGAATGCAGGCACTGGGAAATTTCCTGAAGACAAAAGATACCTTAAAATACGCTAGAAATTATTTAAGGGGAAATAACAATCTATTACAAATAGGTATTGCACCGCATTCAACGTATTCGGTCTCACCGGAATTATATAAAATGCTATTCGGGCTTGCTTGTGGCGAGGATATCCTTTTATCAGCGCATCTTTCAGAATTAAAAGAAGAAGTAGGGTTTCTTAAAACAGGTAAAGGGAAGATGTTATCTTATCTTAAAAAAATCGGTCGAGATACTCCTAATTGGTCTTATCCGAAACTTTCGCCGGTTGCTTATCTCAAGAAATTGGGTATTCTCAAACCACCTTCCTTTTTTGTTCATTGTAATTATCTATCGAAAAGTGATATGGATTTTCTTGGTAATTCAGGTTCCAGTGTTGTTTTTTGTCCTCAGAGCCAGTCTTATTTTGGGCATCATAATCACCCTTTTAGAAAATTGCTTAAAGCAGGAGTTAATGTTTCATTAGGGACCGATAGTTTGGGAAGTAACAGCGATCTGAGTATTCTTAAAGAGATGAATTTTATCTGGAATAATTTTAAAGGGCTGACTCCTAATGAGATATTCAAAATGGGAACGGTTAACGGGGCAAAAACATTAAGATTAGAAAAGAGAATCGGCGTTTTAAAACCAGGTTACGACGCTGATATAGCGGTATTCCCGATTAAAAAGTCATTCTCTCCTAAATCATTAGACCGGATTATTATTTATCTTATAGAACAAACACCTGAGAGTATTTTTACGATGGTTAATGGTTTCCCTGTCTTGAAAAATACAAAATCAAATTGAATCGTATTTTATATAAACAGCGCTGATTTGGAAATTAAAAATATGCCAGTGACAAGATTATCAGAAAAATGGTCTACATCAGTGAATGAAATAATAATTGGGGCTACGGCTTCTGAAGGTGGCACGCGTTCTAAATGTATTAAATTAGGTAATCAAAACACTCTTCCATTTTTATTGGAAGAAGGAACAATTCCCAATAAACCTGTTATCGCAATGGAAGTTCTTGATATGGCGCCTCCGGAATGGCCCTCATATCTGATAGAACCGTTCAAGGATGTTATTGATAATCCTGTTAAATGGGCGAAAAAATGCCAGGATGAATATAAGGCTGATGCTATATGTTTGCGTTTACAGGGCGCTCATCCCGAAAACAAAAACACATCGGTGGAGGAAGTTGTCAAACTTGTAAAAGACATAAAATCAGCTGTTTTTCTTCCTTTGATTATTTGGGGATGCGGGAATAATGAAAAAGACAATCAGATGTTTCCTTCAATCTCTCAAGCCTTAGCCGGCGAAAGATGCCTTTTAGGGACAGCCACACAGGATAATTATAAGGTTTTGGCTGCTACTTGTTTGGCTGATAGTCATAATATTATTGCGGAAAGCCCTTTAGATATAAATATTTGCAAACAACTTAATATCCTTCTTTCAGACATGGAAATACCTAACAATAGAATAGTTATTTTTCCAACTACTGGAGCTTTAGGATATGGTTTTGAGTATTCGTATTCTATTATGGAACGGACGAAATTAGCCGCCTTAGGAGGCGATAAGGCTATGGCTTATCCAATTGTTGCCGTAGTTTCTAATGAAGTATGGAAGACCAAGGAGGCTAAAGCTCCGGAATCAGAGGTGCCAATATGGGGTAAAGCTTTGCAACGCGCTATTTTATGGGAAGCCACTACTGCTATCGGATTCTTATTAGCAGGTAGCGATATGCTTATAATGTATCATCCTAATGCTATAGAATTAACAAGAAAATATATACAACAGATGACAGGAAGCGCTAAATAGAAGTTCTTCAGCAAAGAAGAATATGAGCAAAGCAATAAAAATCAATCATAACAAACAAATAATGCCTCCCGATATAGAAATTGCCCAATCTGCTAAAATGAGGCGTATTATCGATATTGCCAAAGAATGGGGCATCAAAGAGAAATACGTTGAGTTATACGGCCATTATAAAGCAAAAATCTCTCTTGACATAATTGATGAACTTAAAAATAAGCCGATTGCAAAGTATATTGATGTAACTGCCATAACCCCGACTCCATTAGGTGAAGGTAAAACAGTTACTACTATTGGATTAGCGCAGGCTCTTAATCATATTGGTAAAAAAGCGATAGTTTGTCTTCGTCAACCATCATTAGGGCCTGTTTTTGGAATAAAAGGCGGTGCGGCTGGCGGCGGTTATTCTCAGGTGCTTCCGATGGAAGATTTCAATCTTCATCTGACCGGCGATGTTCATGCGGTTAGCATTACTCACAACCTTTTAGCTGCCTTCGTTGATAATCATCTTTTCCATGGTAATAAATTGAATATTGACCCTAAAAACATCTTCTGGCGTCGTGTGGTGGATGTCAGCGACCGCGCATTGCGAAATATTACTACCGGGCTTGATGGTGAGGGTATGGTTCGTAGTACCGGATTTGATATCAGTGCTGCCTCTGAAATCATGGCGATTCTGGCGCTGGCTACTGACCTTAAAGATTTGAGGAAACGATTGGGCAGAATTGTTGTTGCCAGCACTAAAAATGGGAAACCGGTTACAGCTGATGATTTGAAATGCGGCGGTTCAATGACAATGTTAATGAAAGATGCATTAAAGCCGAATCTCTTACAGACATTAGAAGGAACTCCTTGTTTTGTTCACGCCGGTCCATTTGCCAATATCGCCCACGGTAATAATTCTATTATTGCCGATCGGATAGCCGTTCGTTTATGTGAATACGTTGTAACTGAAAGCGGATTTGGTGCTGATTGCGGCGCGGAAAAATTCATTAATATTAAATGTCGTGTGAGTGGTTTGAAACCCAATTGTGCGGTTATTGTGGTTTCTATCCGGGCGCTCAAAATGCATGGCGGGGTTGGTAAAATCGTTGCCGGCAAACCGATGCCGGATGAACTTCTCAAGGAAAATTTACCAGCCATTAAAAAAGGTGCGGCTAATCTTCAGAAGCATATTGAAAATATGAAACTACACGGAATTCCCGTCGTGGTTGCTATTAATCGATTTACTCTGGATACGGATAAAGAGATAGAATTAATTCGAAAACTTTCTAAAGAAGTAGGTGCTGATGATGCTGTTCCATCAGAAGTTTGGGCATATGGTGGGGCGGGTGGCAATGAACTTGCTAAAGCCGTTATCAGAGCCGCAGAAAAGCCATCTAAATTTAGATTTCTATATAAACTTAATTGTCCTATAAAACAAAAGATTGAGACTATTGCTACTAAAATTTATGGCGCTAAGAAAGTTCGTTTTGAACAGATGGCAAAGCGGAAGATTAAAATATATACCAAATTGGGTTACGACAAATTACCAATTTGTATGGCAAAAACACATCTATCACTTTCGCATAATCCTAAACTAAAAGGAAGACCCACCGGATTTACTTTGCCGGTTCGGGATATCAGAGCTTCTATCGGAGCCGGGTACTTATATCCGCTTTGTGGTGAGATAAGAACAATGCCGGGATTACCGAGTGTTCCGGCCGGTACTCACTATGATATTACCGAAGACGGTAAGATATTAGGATTGTCCTAAAGTTGCTCCCTAACGGGATACTTCAATAGAGAAACCCCGTAAGAATTGGCTCATAAATTTAGAATTTACTTTCCCTGATTTCTAGTTATCTCATTAAAATACTTGCTTTGGTTTATAGTTTGCATTATGATAACAATTATTATTAAAGAAAAAAATAGATGCTTGAAAAATTACTTGCACAACTAAAAATCAACACTGAAGATATTATTAAAGAAAAGGTGTTGAGCATTTCTGCGCTTAAGGATGTCAACAACTTTTACCAGAGAATAGAAAATGTGATAAACGACCCTTCTTTCGTTGAAAAACGCAAGAACTATGCGTATGACCATGTGATTACGCATTCAACTAATGTAGCTCGTTATTCTGTGGCAGTTGTGCGGGAGGCAAAACTTTCGTCAAAGGATTGTTATGAGGTTTTGATTGGAGCAGTGATGCATGATGTTGATAAATTATACTGGCCTGTTGAATTACTTGATAAACCAAAAAATGAACTTACAAAGGAAGATTGGACTCGGATAGTTGAACATGCTGTGGCAAGTTCTGTTTTTGTTGAAAGATTAACCAAATTCCAGATTTCAGAAGGTGTTATTACTATCATAAAGCAACATCATGAAAATCTTGACGGTACAGGTTATCCCAACCAAATATCAGGTAAAGATATTTCTTTTAACGCAAGAATCATTAGGGTTACTGATTCTTACGATTCAATGATTTCAGTACGGCCTTACAAAAAACAGGTTCTCGGTAGCGACGACGCATTAAAGGACCTCAAATCAAAAACAGGTACTATATACGACCCGGATATTGTCAAATTACTTGAAGACACACTTCGTCAAGGTAACGCTTAAAAGTAGATACCTGACTTATCAATATATTACTTTTTCTTGGGCGAGTCTTTTATTCCAAATAGAGAATAACCTTTTGATTTGCTGGTAAAATGGGTAAGTAGTAGGAAAATGCTCCCCGCGTAGGACTCGAACCTACAACCAACCGGTTAACAGCCGGCTACTCTACCATTGAGCTAGCGGGGAGTATCTTTAAATGGAGTAATCTTAATAATAAATTTTCTAATCCTGTCAATAAAAACATGTTTTTAATGAATCGGATTAGTCCGATTGCCAGAAATTATTTAGGTAACAGGATAAATTTATTATCCATCATCATTTTCGTTATCGCGATTGAACGTTGTATCATATCGGTAGCATTTTTACGCAGTTGGTCTTCGGTCAGATTTATACGGGCGACCTTTTGCTCAATTGCCTTCATTCCGACTGCCACGGCTTCTTCAGGATATACCTGCCAGTCTTCCATTGTTGGGACAAGATAATCTTTGGTCAGTCCTTTTTTCTGGGCATATTTTGCCAGTGCTTCGGCCGAAGCAATACACATCTCGTCAGTGATGGTTTTTGCCCGGACATCCAGGGCACCGCGGAAGATAGCCGGGAATCCCAAAGAGTTATTGACCTGATTCGGGAAATCGGAACGTCCGGTTGCGACAATATCGGCTCCGGCATCTTTTGCCTCCCAGGGCCAGATTTCCGGTGTTGGATTAGCGCAACAAAAGACTATCGGCTTGGGCGCCATTAGTTTTATCCATTCTTTCTTTATGGTATCAGGTCCTGGTTTAGAGAGTGCTAATAGCACTTCAGCACCTTTCATCGCTTCGGGAATATCGCCTTTTATAACTTTAGGATTTGTCTTCAGGCACATCTCCCATTTTTCGGGATGGTTTTCTTTCAGGTCTTTACGGTCACGATGGAGTGTACCTTTGGTATCGACCATAATAATATTATTGGGGTTTACGCCGGCTTTGATAATCATACGAGCGATACAGATATTGGCGGCTCCAGCTCCGACCATCGCTATTTTTACATCTGATAGTTTTTTATTCTGAATTTTTACCGCATTGATAAGCCCGGCCAGAGTTACGGCCGCGGTTCCCTGCTGGTCATCATGCCAGACCGGGATAGGCATCTCTTTTCTTAGGGTATCAAGTATCCTGAAGCATTTGGGCTGAGAAATATCTTCCAGATTTATTCCGCCAAAACATGGTTCCAGATATTTTACGGTCTTTATGAATTCGTCAGGGTCTTTGGTATCAAGACAGATGGGAAATGCATCGACTCCGCCCAGATACTTGAAAAGCAGGGCTTTGCCTTCCATTACCGGTATAGCTGCATGTGGTCCGATATCACCCAATCCTAATACTCTGGTTCCGTCGGTAATAATCGCCACAGTATTCCATTTATTGGTATATTCAAAAACCTTTTCGGGATTGGCTTCAATATCCTTGCAGGGTTTTGCCACGCCCGGGGTATACCAAATAGCAAAATCGTTGTAACTGCGCACGCAGCATTTTGGCACGATTTCCACTTTTCCTTTATAGAAAGGATGTAGTTTCATCGCATCCTCAGCGGGTTGTTTCGCCTTATCAAGGTATTGTTGCACTGTTGCTTGGTCCGGTGTTTTTGTCTCGGTTTCCATCTGAGCACTCCTTTCTCTGTTCTGAAGACATAAATAAATTTGAACTATTTTATAGTATTAATTCTTCCTTATTTTGTCTATATTAAAAATGCTTTTTTAGTATCAGTTTATCAGCTTGATGTTTAGCAATAACTTTATCGGGCAGGTGAAGTTCCTGATATTTTTTCTCGGAATCAATCAGTTTCAGCAAGGCGCGATAATGGTCATAGGTTATTTTCTTTGTGGAACATCCAATCTGTTCCAACAGTTTATTTATCATTTCTATTCTTATTACCGGATGTTCTTGTCTGAGCATACTGATATTCAGGGTTAATGATTTTTTCGGCAACTTCGTTTTAACCGTAGCATCCAAATAATCATAACATGTTGATGCAGTTTCTGATAACTGGACCAGATGTTCCGAGACAGCTGGATTATATTGCTTTAATAAAGGAAGTAATTGATGCCTGATACGGTTGCGTAACATCTTTTTGTCCTTATTTGATGCATCAATTCGATAAGGAGCGTGTTGTATTTTCAGGTAATTTAGTATTTCCTTGCGGGCCGTATAAAGAAGCGGGCGGATTAGATGAAAGGGGGAGCGGTCGAGCAGTTTCCGTTTCAGTAGTATCCCTCTTAATCCCTTTAATCCGGTTCCTCTGATGATTCTAAAAATTATTGTTTCTGCATTATCATCAAGATTATGGCCTACCGCGATGGAGATTACTTTCTTGCTGTTTCTTGACTTGATTTTCTTGGCAATGCGTTCGAAAAAGAGATATCGTTCGTCGCGGGCTGTTTCCTCCAATGATTTTTTCTGTTTATCGCTTAAGACAGGGATATTCCGGCGGATGACATAAACAGGCAAATCCAACCGGCGCGCCATCTTTACAACGAATCTTTCATCCGCATCTGATTTACTGCCCCGCATCTGGTGATTAAGATGTGCCAGTATTAAACGCCAGTTCGTTTTATACCGTTGGTTTATCTGGTGTAAGATGTTGACCAGCGATACCGAATCAGGTCCGCCTGATAATCCGATAATAATTGTTTGCCCATGCTTAAATAAATTGTGTTCTTTAATGATATTCCAAATACGAATAGTCAAATCCATAAATTTCATTAGACTTATTTCCTTAAAATGACGATATTATATGATATATACTACAATTGTTATATTCCATGCAAGAAATTATTTACCACAAAGGCACAGAGAGCGCAAAGGTAAATACAAATCTTTAATTCTTTGTGTCTTTGTGGCGAGTTTTTTTCTTGCCTTGCTCCCAGGTTTCAGTAAAGGTTAAGGATATATTTATGAGATATGTGGTAATATTAATGGGGATAATATGTGTGTCTCAGATTTATTGCAGTACACCACCCCATAATCTTGTTCCAACGACGGTAAGACCTTCTGCGGCAGAGTCTAACCAATCAAAACCGGTTGATTATCAGGTAATGGTCGGTGATACATTAGAAATATTCATCTGGCAACACGCCGACCTGACACGTGATATAATTATTCGGCCTGATGGCAAACTTTCTTTCCCTTTAATCGGTGATATTAATGCTGAAGGTAAAACATTAACCCAGATAGATGAGGATATTACCAAGAAATTAACGGAATACATTGTTACCCCTCAGGTTTCGGTGACCGTTAAGAACTTTGCCGGAGAAAAGGTGATAGTTTTAGGAGAGGTGGGCAAGCCCGGTGTGTATAAGTTTTTCGGCACAACCTCTTTTCTTGATATAATTGCCGAAGCAGGCGGTTTCACCAAAGATAAAGGGAATGCGCTTATTATCAGAGGCGAATTAAAGGAAGGCGCTAAAGAAGCAGAGGTGATGCTGGTGGATATCAATGGCATTCTTAACGGTAACCTGCGTGATAATGTAGTGTTGTATCCGCGCGATATTATTTATGTATCGGCTAAACCTATCGCTGATGTGGCTAGATATATAAGAGATTATGTCTCACCCATATTGGGTAATATTGTTAGCTTGGACACCCTCAATTCCATCTACAAGAAATAGATAGACATTCGTATCTGATTTTTATATAATGCTCTTGCTCCGTTAGAAGCGTCCAAGAGCGAGTAATTGGATTTACTCAAAAGATTATTCATTTAGCTATGTTCGCTTCTAACGGGCTGAGAAGCAGCAAAAACCTGCGACTGCCTCATATTTTTAATTTATTATGTTTAAAGATGAAGCTGTTATTTATGTAAAAGCCGGTGATGGCGGAAATGGCTGTGTCAGTTTCCGCCGTGAGAAATTTATCCCGAAAGGCGGACCTAATGGCGGTAAGGGCGGTAATGGCGGCGACGTGATCATAAAAGTGAACCACCATTACAATACGTTTAACCACCTGATTTATCAGGTCAGATTTGTTTCGGAAAATGGTGTCCCGGGCCAGAGCAATAATTGTTACGGAAAAAACGGCAGGGATTTAATCATACCCGTTCCGCCAGGCACTATTGTCAGGGATAAAAAACATAATAATATTTTAAAAGACCTCAAGGATATCAATGATTCTTTTGTGGTGGTTAGGGGAGGCAAGGGCGGGCGTGGCAACACGGCATTTGCTACCTCGGTCAACCAGGCACCACATTATTGCGAAAAAGGAGTGCCCGGCGGAGAACGATGGCTTTATCTGGAACTGAAACTTATTGCCGATGTGGGATTGGTCGGATTTCCCAATTCAGGCAAATCAACTTTAATTAGTTGTGTCTCATCAGCCCATCCCAAGATTGCCGATTATCCTTTTACCACGCTGGAACCCTGTCTGGGCGTGGTTAAAGGCCCTGAATATAAAACCTTTGTAATAGCCGATTTGCCCGGCTTGATTGAAGGAGCTCATAAAGGCAGAGGATTGGGCGACAAGTTCCTGCGGCATATTGAACGCACTAAAATAATTATTCATCTGATAGATTTCAGTGCGGCTGAATCTATCATGGAAAGATATCGGGCTATCCGTAATGAATTAACTCTATACAGCAAGACTCTGGCGCGCAAGCAGCAGATTATCGTAGCCACTAAAATGGATATTCCTCAAGCTCGGGAAAACCTTATCAAATACCGCTCCAAATTACCCAAGAGTATTATACCTATTTCTGCGGTTACTCATTCAGGTCTGGATAAATTAGCCAAGGCCATCTGGAAAAAATTATCCGAGCTCTCCGGGAAAAAATAACAATGATAAATCGCGAATTACTCATACCATTACAGATAATTAAAATATATAGTGTTTTCTTGATTTTCGGTTGTTGAAAAAGTATAATATTTAATAAATAAAGATAAAAAATAATTTATGGAGGATAATTATGAATTCTCGTGAACACAGGAAAGATAACCGGATATTTATAAAAGGGGGCGTGGTCCAATATAAAGAAGCAGGCGGGCTTTTTGCTATTTTTAAGGGTTCATCGGATCAGTATCCGATTATAAATATCAGCATGCGGGGAATACGCTTTTTGACTTCGGATACATTATCGAAAAATGATAAACTCACATTTACTATAGGGATTCCTATGTTAGGTGGTGACCCATTACGGGCTGACGGTCGTGTTGCCTGGGTTCGAAAATCAGAGCGTTATAAAGCCAACATCGTTGGCGTGCAATTTAACGCGATGACCAGCGCATCTATCCAGAGATTGAAAAATCTGGTCAGTTTCCTCGGCAATAGAGTCAAAGTAAAGCAGACTATAAAAATCATGTTTTCAGAGCAGCAACGCCAGCAACCCATTATATGGCAGATTGCCCGTGACTTCGACGTGATAGTTAATATTAAAGGGGGCGCCATTACCGACCAGACCTCCTGGTTGACGATGGAAATAGAAGGCGAAAGAGAAGAAGTCCAGCGTGTGCTTAAGTATTTCAAGGAAGGCGGCGCTAAAATGATGGCTGTGACCGGAAGTTCGGTGAAAAAATAATAAAGTGACTGCCGTTGGCGGTCACCCTGAGCAAAGCGAAGGGTCTACTACTAATGGTCAGGGATTCTTCGCTATCACTCGCAATGACACTTCGTGTTAGTTTAATCCTGTTGTTACGAAGTTTCCTTATGCGCTATGAAACAATTCGGATTATCTAAAAAAGAACGGGTAGTCAATAAAAAGGAATTTGATAGGATTTATAAGGAAGGGACAATCAGAAAAAGCGGGAAAGTCATGGTCCGTTACCTGCCGAATGATTTAGGATATAGCAGATTAGGGGTTGCCGTCGGCAAAAAGTTATTTCGTAAGGCATCGATGCGGAATCGCATCAAAAGGCTTGTCCGCGAGTCATTCAGACTGAATAAAAACCTATTACCCAAAGGACTAGATATTATCATCGGCATAAGCGGTAACTCTACTTCTCCGCTAACCGGTTCCGAACCGCGCCAGGCCGGGCAGGCCCGCCCGAACGACCGTCAGGCCGGGCGGGTTAGTTTAACACAAATACAAACAGAATTACTAAAATTATTTTCTGATCAAGTAAAAGAGAAACACGAATAACACGAATGGAACGAATACCGCGAATAATTCATGTAAACTTGCCCGTTAGGGATAATTTCCTATATTATGAAGAAGGATAAATCTATGAAAGTTCTTGTTATCGGATGCGGATTACAGGGTTTTGAGATAGCCTCAGACTTATTTAAAGATAAGCATATAAAGGTCGGAGTCTGTGATATTAGCAGCGAAAGACTCCGGCGCATCAAAAATATCGGCATCTCTTCCGTTCATCAAATGGATATAAATGATAAAAAGCATTTAACCGGACTTATAAAGCAATATGATTTGATTGTCGGTGCGGTGCCGGGGAAATACGGGCTTGGTTTGGTCAAGACCGTGATAGAATCAGGCAGGGATATGGTTGATATTTCATTTATGCCGGAAGATGCCCCTAAACTTGACCGGCTTGCCAGGCAACATAATGTCAAGATTGTGGTGGATTGCGGTTTGGCGCCCGGAATCAGTAATCTCCTTGTCGGACATGCCCAATCCATCCTGAAGCGGATTGACGAAGTTCATATTGCAGTAGGCGGATTACCCCAGAATCCCAAGCCGCCCTTGAATTACCGGACCGTATTTTCGCTTGAAGATGTTATGGAAGAATATACCCGCAAGGTCAGGATAATAGAGAACGGTAAATTTAAGATAATAGAACCGATGACCGGAGTAGAAAAGATTAAGTTTAATGGCATCGGTGAATTTGAATGCTTCTTTACCGATGGATTAAGGAGTTTGGCTCAGACAGTTAAAGGCGTCAAAACAATGACTGAAAAAACTATCAGGTATCCGGGCCATACAGCTCAGATAAAAACCTTGATTGAATGCGGATTCCTGGATACCAAGCCGGTAGAATTCAGGAATAATAAGGTCAGCCCGCGTGATTTTACGCTCAAAGTACTTGGCGATAAATTAGCCCTTGGCAAAGACAAGGATATCACGCTTTTTAGGGTCGTGGTAAAGGGTGAAAAGACTTTAAAATACGAGTTGGTTGATTACTATACGAATGGCGTTACTTCAATGGCTCGGACTACAGGGTATCCTTGCGCCATAGTCGCCAGATTAATGAATTTGATTGATAAGGTCGGTGTCATGCCGCCTGAGGAATTAGGCAAAAATAGTCTGATATTCTCTCAGGTAATAGATGGGTTAAAAAAGAGAGGAATAAAGATTAAAGAAACGATATGCTAATTCCGTATCCGTCAAACCTGCCCGACTGGTCAGGCGGGTAGGACGCAGATTTTCGGAGAACACGAATTACACGAATAAAACGAATTTCACAAATAAGAAATTATATTTTAATATTCGTGTTATTCGCCGCATTCGTGCTATTCGTGTTTAGCATCCTATTATTAATCTTGATATGAAGGATTCCTAATAACATAACCAAAATACAAGGAGATCATATATGTTAGGGTTAGTTGCATTATTAATCTTGGCTTATGGACCGCTTCAATGGACTTTCCCATGGTGGGTCTGGGTATTATGTATTCTGGTCGGGTCAATCGAAGGCGGCTACAGAACGAAGAAAATTATAATCAAAAGAAACTCTAAAGATTAAAATCCGGGTGGAGAAAAATATATCTTTGCCAACCCGTCCCGAACCGCGACGGGTCGGGAAGGCGGATCTACCTCCTGCCTTCCTACGGCGGGCAAGCAGATCTGCGGTGAATTCTTTTCTTATCTTAGTCAACATACTTCATACTATATACTTTATACTATATAAGACTCTACAAACTATCTACTACCTACTTCATACTGTATACTACATACTATTAATCCGTGCCCATCTGCCTGCCTACTTGGTGTAATCCCTGCCCGTCCGTAGTCCCAACTGGACGCAGGCGAGTGTGGCTTCCGACCATTTTGTTCGAGATTCTCCTTGACTTGGATTGGGGTTCACTCGGGACCAGCCTGTCTCGAGCAATGTCTCGGGACCCCAGCGGAAAAAATCCTTGCTTAATTAAGACGGAAATGGTAGGATGGGAAATAATCACGCAATGTGCCACCAGGTCAGCAAAATAAAGAGAAGAGCAATATATTATGACTGATTTATTTGTTCGTTTAATGAAATATACTGGCGAGAAGGAAGACTTTCTGACTGAATGTTTTGCAGCAACACTCGAAAAGGATAAACTGTTTGCTGAGAATGTTCTTACTTATCTTTGCGGGGCTAAAGTTTCTAAGGAAGATATTATCAATATAAAGACCCAAGTTTCCTTTGAGCATTCTTGTGTAGATATAGTTGTTGATTTAAAAAGCAATAAATCCATTGGCATTGAGAATAAGCTATGGTCTCCAGAAGGACAAGGATATAAAGGCAAGGGACAGTTAAAAACATATCTTTCCCTACCGGCTCTAACTTATCTGGCATTCATTACGGGCTATTATACGGATGTAGACGATGTTGTTTATAAGAATAAAAAGTATTTAAGGCCAAAAAACGGGCGCAGACATTTTATGTGGTCTGATTTTTATCCAATACTAAGCAAAAGCCTATCTACTCGGACTGCAACAGAATTCAACAGAGCTTTACGTGATGTTTTTGATCATTTTGGGTTTGAGCCGGCGATGCCAAAAATAGGCAATTTGCAGGACCCTGATCCAAAGGTAGCTAAAAGAAATAAAGAAAATTTCGCAAAACTGTGGGAACTAACAAGGCAAGGTTTACGAGAACGTGGATGGAAACGTATCGGACCAGGTTCAGTTGCAGAACTTTATGTCTCTGATGGAATTGCTAAACGATTGAATTGGGCATGGATAGACGCTACTTGGCAGCCAGGCTCTTTTAGGATTCGGTTAAACTGCTACAAGAAAATTAACCTTGCGACGATAGAAGAAGAATTAAAATCACCGGAATTTGTTTTTAATAAGGAAATAATACTTCGGTGCGTGGAAACTAATCGAAGAGCGGGAAAAGAATCTGCCATTGACGTTATGATACCAATGAGGAAATTATTTACCGGTGCGAATAATGCAGAAACAATGTCTTTGAAACTTGCCGAATTCGTTTTAGCTGTGTTTGACAAGGTCGGATAAATTCAAAGAGAAGGCTAAATTCGGGGAACGTGATACCTGATTACGGGAAGAACTCGTGAATAAAGTGTGGGGCGGCGGAGAAATTCTTATTGGTCTAAAAACCCTTGCCCAACCCCAGGGGGAAATGGTAGGATGACGACAATGAGTATTCTAAAATTCCAGCCCTGCACAGAACAGGAAGTGATTGCGTTGTTTTGCTCGGTACTGAATAAGTTGGGCTTTACTAAGATTACAAGATTAGGCGCCAGCTTCCCGGATTGCAAGGCAATAAGAAAAAGAGATGGCAAAGAGGTAAATATTGAATTTGAATATTGCAGTAATAACTTTATTCTTCATGGACACGATAAAAACAAGTGTGATTATATCGTCTGCTGGGTTGACGATGCATCTAAATCAATAGGTCCTAAAGTTATTGAATTATATAAGATGTTTCGGGTGTTACGTGAAAACCCGAAACCGAAAAGAGGGGGCGGGTATAATTCAAAGTATATAATGAAATTATGCTTCGACAATAAGAAAGGACTGACAGTCAGCGAATTTAAACGAGAGATTAATAAGTCTCATGAAGATTATCGTGTGTCTGAGGCGCGATGCTTGGTTGCACGCCTGATTTATGGCAACAGTAAACCGACCGTTAAGAATGGCCGGCTTTTGATAAAAAAGATGCCGGTTTTCAAAGATGATAGATGGGCCGTTGCGGGCAACAAAAAATTAATGCAACAAGCCGATGTGCTGCTGAAGAAATTCGGCTATCTTAAGAAATAACAAATAAGTAATGTGTCACCGAAGTAATTGGGGACAGTCCCTACCCGGAGAAACCCAGTATTTAAGCCAGTTTTAAGGCATCGTTTCGTTAAAATAGGTATACCCCATATATCCCCTTCTCTTATACCTGCCAGTGCCACTCCTTATGCACCGAGATACCTCTGGTTATGCTAACCAGTGTCTCTTCGTATGCTAACCAGTGCTACTCCATATGCTAACCAGTGCTACTCCATATACTAACCAATGCCTCTCCTTATGTTAACCAATATATCTCCATATACTAACCGATGTATCTCCATATGCTAACCAGTGCCACTCCGTATGCTAACCAATGCTTCTCCTTATGCTAACCAATGTCTCTGGTTATACTAACCAGTATCTCTCCCTATGGAGGGAGGGGGGAGGGGTTACCATACCCCCCTGTTTTTGCTAAAAAAATAAAATTGTGGTTAAAATATTTTTGTTTTATCGTTCTATTATTAAAAGGGTTAGGGAAAGGGCTTCATTTTCCCAAAAATATCGTGTCGCTTTTTGATTTTCATTCGTATAATACTATAGAGGCTTGTCTGCGGTAGGCAGGGGCGCTGAGGGGATAGAGAAGTATAAAGTATGAAGTAGGTAGTATGAAGTAAGAAGTCAAAAGTAAAAAGTAGAAAGTATGGAGCGTAGGGCGTATAGTTTAACCGCAGAGACGTTCCGTTGGGGCGGGATAAACTCCGTTCGCAGAGCGAATAAATTACGAAAGATTATAAGGAATCCATGAGAACAGGAATTATAATCTTGGTTTCCTGGTCTCCTTATAGAAATTATCTGTGTATATCCGTGTTTTCTGTGGCGATTGAGTCGGCAGATAACCTTTCTGATAAAAACTTACTAAATAATATTATTTTCCTTGACATAAATTTGTTGCAATAATAAGATAAGACATATATGAAAATGTTTTATAGCAATTATAGAAATATGCTTTTTACCTGCTGGCGGTGGTATTTTACCGCTCGTGGTGGGTAGTGTAGCTATTCTCTGTTTGCTATAAAGGAAATAATTACAACCCACTCCGACAGTACGTAGGAGTGGGTTTTTTTTTACCAATAAAATAACAGAATTTAACTAAGAAAGAAGATTCACCACAATCCCTAACGGGATACAACAGTGAATAAGTCCCGTAGGGGCAAAGACAGTAAGAAACTTGAACACGAATAAGACGAATTAAGACGAATCACACAAATTATATCAAAATTATTCGTATCATTCGTGTTCTATTCGTGTTATTCGTGTTATTCTTTGTGACCTTTGTGGTTAATCCTATTTCGATTAATCAGTTTAATCCGTTGTTAAAATTATATGTCAAAGATATTTTCAATAGAGATACTGGCTGATTTGGAAACGCCGGTTTCAGCCTACCTGAAACTGAAAAGCGTCGGCGCCTGTTTCCTGCTGGAAAGCACCGAGAACAACGAGTCGTTCGGCAGATATTCTTTTATCGGGCTTAATCCGGTTTTAAGGGTCGGGCTTGAGAAGGGCGCCGGTTCGCTGTCTTTCCTGCGTAAATACATTAAGCCTTCTTCCAAAGATATGCCAACCCGCCCGAACGACTGTCAGGTCGGGCAGGCATTATTAAGCGGACTGGTTGGCTATATCGGCTACGAGGTATGCGGTTTGTTCGAGAATGTACCGGCGCCGGCATCAGATCATCTGAACCTGCCGCCTGTCTATCTTATCAGGCCTGAGACCATTATCGTCTTTGACCATTACCGGAAGAAGATAGGGATATTTACGATTAATCGACAGCGGATTGATGAGATAATCCGGGCGTTTAATACCGCCTTGCCAAAAGATATTTTCCACAAAGATAAAAAGGGTGCAAAGAAACCAATATCCAATTTTACATCCGGCAGATACCAGCAGATAGTGCGTCAGGCAAAGGAGTATATCCGGGCGGGCGATATTTTACAGGTGGTTCTTTCACAGCGGTTTACGGGCGAGACTTCAGCCGCTCCGTTTCAGGTCTACCGGGCGATGCGATTGATTAATCCGTCGCCTTATATGTTTTTCTTTGAGCAGGATGATTTCTGCCTGGTCGGCTCATCGCCGGAGATGCTTACCAAACTCCAGGGACGCGAGGTGCTGCTCCGCCCGATTGCCGGCACCAAACAGCGCGGGCAAACATATCAGGAGGATATGGAACTGGAAAAGAAACTGCTGGCGAATTCAAAAGAGAACGCGGAGCATTCTATGCTGGTTGACCTTGGCCGCAATGATTTGGGCCGGGTTTGCGAATTCAGCAGTATAAATCTGAAAGAGCATAAGAAAATAGAGCGCTATTCTCATGTGATGCATATGGTTTCCACCGTAACCGGACTGCTTAAGAAGGATAAGGATATGTTTGATTTATTTCAGGCGGCATTTCCGGCCGGCACGGTTACCGGCGCACCGAAAATCAGGGCGATGGAGATTATCAGTAAACTGGAAAAAACCAGGCGCGGTCCTTATGCCGGCGCTATGGGCTATTTCGGCGGGAACGGCAATATGGATATGTGCCTGACTATCAGGACTATCGTTTTTTCGGTAGGGGATAGTCTCGGGCGTCCCTGTGCCATAGGCAGACCCGCCTCTGGCGGGAAGGGGAATAAGTATTTTATCCAGGCGGGCGCAGGCATCGTCTATGATTCCAACCCATTGCAGGAATATCAGGAAACCTTGAACAAGATGGCTGTATTGCGAAAAGCAATAGAAATAGCAGAAAAGGGGGATGGCTTATGATTTTACTTATAGATAATTACGATTCATTTACTTATAATCTGGTTCAGGCATTCGGGGAAATCATTATGACAAAGACGAGAAAGTCGCAGCGGCTGCCCAACAACAGGATTAAACAGAATCAGTTAAATCCCGTTGTTTCAGGCGCAATAAAGGTATTTCGCAACGATAAGATTTCACTCTCGGCTGCCAAGCGCTTAAAGCCGTCTCATCTGGTTATTTCGCCGGGTCCCAAACGGCCTGAGGATGCCGGCATTTCCAATCAACTGATAAAGCACTTTGCAGGTAAGATACCGATTCTCGGGGTGTGCCTCGGGCACCAGTGTATGTCTTATATCTTCGGCGGAAAAGTCATTCGCGCAAAGGCGCCGGTGCATGGCAAGACCTCAAAGGTTTACCACGATAGCAAGACCATCTATGAAGGATTAAGCAACCCGTTTGTCGCAGCCAGATACCATTCATTAATCGTGGATGAAAAGACTTTGCCTAAACGCTTTGAGATAAGCGCCTATACTTCAGACGGCGAGATTATGGGTATCAGGATGAAGGATGTGCCGGTGGAGGGTGTCCAGTTCCATCCGGAGTCTTATATGACTGCGGAAGGCAAACAGTTATTAGAGAATTTTCTGAGGTTATAGGAAAGTATAAACACGAATAGGACGAATAAAGGCGAATTACACGAATTAATTATCAACTGTTCTTTCGTATTATTTTTGGTATTCGTTCCATTCGTGTTTCTCTTTTTCTTGCAGTATAGAAAAGTATAAAAATGAAGAATAAAATAATGTTCATAATCTTACTCGGGTTATTCGTCTGGCTGGGCGGATGCATCGGATCTAATCCCTCTTTTGCTAAAGAGAAAAAGGAAAAAGTACCAGAAGGACTCAAGACGAAAACAGAAATAAACTATAAGTTCGTAGAAGAATCAGGCGAATACATAAAGGTCTTCGACTCTAAGAAGATTTACCAATATGATAATAAGGGCAATCAGATTGAGTGGGATTTGTATGTGTTTAATGGGCAGTTAATATCGAAGTTTCTTTTAAAATATGATGACAAGGACAATCCAATTGAAGGGGAGCAGTATACGGCTGACGGTAAGTTAATATCAAAGTGTCTTTCCAAATATGATGACAAGGGCAATGAGATTGAGGTAATTTTATATGATGCCAATGGTAAATTACAGTCTAAGTATCTTTATAAATATGATGACAAAAGCAATCCGATTGAGCAGGCTCGGTATGATGCCGGTGGTAAATTAATAGTTAAATTTCTTTATAAATATGATGGCAAAGGCAATCCGATTAAGCAGGCTCGGTATGATGCCAGTGGTAAGTTAGAACGGAAGACTCTTTACAAATATGATGACAAAAGCAATCTTGTTGAGCAAGTTTGGTATGATGCCGATAGTAAGTTAGAACGCAAATATCCTTACAAATATGATGACAGAGGCAATCAGATTGAATGGAATAGGTATACGGCTGATAGGAAGTTAATATCGAAATATCTTTCCAAATATGATGACAAAAACAATCGGATTGAAAGTACTAAGTATGAGATAAAAGAAGAATCCGGTAAGGTTAAGGAAATTCCGATAGAGCAAATCGTCTATGAATACGAGTTTTATCCCGAGCCGAAAAATGGGGGAAAATAAGAACAGTTTTGATATCCGGGAACGGTTCCCAGATGTTAATAGAGGATAGATGAAATATGATTAAGGAATATTTGTTACGCATAGCCGATGGTGATGATTTGTCCCGTGCTGATGCCAGACAGGCGATGCTGAATATAATCTCCGGCAAGGTTGAGCCGGTTCAGACTGCCGCATTCCTTGTTGCCTTAAAGACCAAGAAAGAAAGTGTCGATGAGGTCGTTGGTTTTGTCCAGGCAATGCGCGAAAAGATGGTATCTATCAAAGGCGGTGAAAATGCGATTGACCTGTGCGGAACAGGCGGCGACCGGAAAAGCACATTCAATATTTCCACTACTGCTTCGTTTGTCGTGGCGGCTTGCGGGGTAGCCGTTGCCAAGCACGGTAACCGCAGTGTTTCCAGCCGTTGCGGCAGCGCTGATATATTGGAAAAACTCGGTGCAAAGGTTAATATCTCGCCGGAAAGAGCTGAAAAATGCCTGAATGAAATCGGATACACCTTTTTATTTGCGCCGAATTTCCATCCGGCGATGAAGAATGTCGCGGCGGTCAGGACGGCGCTCGGTATCCCGACCGTATTCAATATTCTTGGGCCGCTCTGTAATCCGGCTGGCGTTACGAGGCAGTTAATCGGAATATATGACGGTTCCAAATGCCGGTTGATTGTATCAGTTCTTAAGGAATTGGGGCACCGCAGCGCACTGGTAGTGCATAGCAAAGACGGGCTGGATGAAATATCTCCGGCTCAAAGGACCGAATGTATTCTGCTTTCCGATAATTCTATCAAGGAAACAGAAATAATTCCGGAAGAACTTGGTATCATGGGCGGTAAGATTGAGACATTGTCCGTGAACAATATTGATGAGAGTATCCGAATATTACAATCGGTTTTAAGAGGTGAGAAATCAATTGCGCGTGATGCAGTGCTGCTCAATGCCGCTGCCGCATTATTCATCAGTGATAAATCATCCGGTGTTAAAGACGGTTTACTGCTTGCTGCCGAGGCAATTGATTCAGGTAAAGCACGCAGAAAGATGGAAGAATTTATTAAGGAGTCCAATCGCCTATGAAATTAACATTCCTTGAAAATGTTATTAAATATAAAAATGAATCCGTCCGGAAGAACAAAAGGACGGAGCCGTTTTCTTACCTGAAATCACGGATAGCCATACTGCCTAAGCCGAAGAAATTAGGTGATGCCATCCTTAAAGGGAGCGGCATAATTGCCGAGATAAAAAGGCGGTCGCCCACTAAGGAGTT
The DNA here is from genome assembly GCA_043801445.1 of Planctomycetota bacterium. Taxonomy (GTDB): domain Bacteria; phylum Planctomycetota; class MHYJ01; order JACQXL01; family JACQXL01; genus JAZDFP01. The sequence goes on along the minus strand of JAZDMB010000057.1, from coordinate 25,522 downwards.
TCCGAATGTGATTAATTGCATCGCCCTGGCTCAGGAATATGAAAAGAGCGGCGCATCGGCTATCTCTGTTTTGACCGATGATAGGTACTTCGGCGGCTCGCTGGCGGACCTACAGCAGGTTAAAGCCTGCATTAATATTCCGGTCCTGCGTAAGGATTTTATTATTGATGAGTATCAGATTTATCAATCTCGCGCTTATGGGGCTGATGCGGTCTTGTTGATTGCCGCTATCCTGCCGGATAAGAAACTGATAAAATTATGGAACATCGCCGCTAAATTGGGGATGGCGGCATTGGTTGAGGTTCATAATAAGGTTGAACTTGATGCCGCGGTAGGATTTCTTTGGCATAATCCGGATAGTATTATCGGCATAAATAACCGTAATTTAGCCACACTGAAAGTGGATTTGAATACCGCATCACGGCTATTAACTTTTATACCGTTGAGCGTAATAAAAATAATAGAAAGCGGGATGAAAAACCGGAAACAGATGAACCGGTTGATTAGAGAAGGTGCGAATGGATTTCTTATAGGTGGTACACTGCTTGAATCATCGTCACCCGGCAAGAAATTACGAGAATTGATATATGGCAAATAATATTAAAATTAAAATATGCGGCATCACTAATTATCGCGATGCGGCTGATGCGATAGATTGCGGTGCGGATGCAGTTGGCTTTGTTATGGCGCCGAGCCCAAGGCGCATAACACCGGATATGGCCAGGAGTATTATCAGCAGGCTGCCGCCATTTGCTATCAAGGTCGGAGTATTTGTTAATGCTCCGCTTAAACAGGTTAAATCATTGATGAATTATTGCGGTTTTAATATTGTTCAGTTGCACGGTGATGAAGATAGAAAATATTTTAATGCGCTTTGTCCTTATGCGCTAAAAGTGTTCAGGGTAGATAGTCCGCTGGTAATTAAATCAATACAGAGATATGGTGTTCAGAACTTTATTCTGGATTCAAGATATGGCGGAAGCGGACAATTGATAGATGTGCGAATTGCCAGGCAGGCCGCAAGATTGGGTAATATGATACTGGCCGGCGGGCTTACGCCGGATAATGTAGCACAGATAATCATGGCTGTCAGACCTTATGGGGTTGATGTCTCTTCAGGAGTCGAGAAGAAACCGGGTAAGAAGAACAATGATAAGATGAAAGCGTTTATTAAAGCGGTAACCTGCCCGAATGACCATTCGGTCGGGCGGGGAGGTTAAAATATGAATCATACTTATGGTAAATTCGGGCCTTATGGCGGGCGATTTGTGCCTGAGACGATTATTCCGGCACTGGATGAACTAACCGTTGCCTACGACAAAGCTAAAAAAGATAAGCAGTTTCAGTCATTACTTAATTATTATTTGAAGAGTTATGCCGGACGGCCGACGCCATTATATTATGCCTCTAACTTAAGCAAACGATATGGCGCCAAAATATATCTCAAACGCGAGGACCTGGCGTATACCGGCGCTCATAAGATAAATAACTGTTTAGGTCAGGCGCTCCTGGCGCAGCAGATGGGCAAACGTCGTATCATAGCCGAGACCGGCGCAGGACAACACGGTGTGGCAACCGCTACTGTGGCTGCTCTGTTTGGATTGAAATGCACTATTTATATGGGAGCGACTGACATAAAGAGACAATCTCCAAATGTCGCCAGGATGCAACTACTCGGCGCCGAAGTCAGAGCAGTTCATAGCGGTACTAAAACACTTAAGGATGCTATCAACGAGGCAATCAGGGATTGGATTACTAATATTAAGACAACGCATTACCTGATTGGTTCGGTGGTTGGACCTCATCCATATCCGACAATGGTTCGTGATTTTCAGTCCGTTATCGGACAGGAAACTAAAAAGCAAATCCGCCGACCACCTGATTATCTTATTGCCTGTGTAGGCGGCGGGTCAAATGCGATAGGGATGTTTTATCCATTCTTGAAATATAAGAGCGTAAAGAAGATAGGAGTTGAGGCGGCCGGCAGAGGATTGAATACGAATGAACACTCGGCAACCTTATCGAAAGGCATGCCCGGCGTTCTCCACGGCTCATACAGTTATCTTCTTCAGGATAAAGATGGCCAGATAAAACCGACTCACTCGGTCTCAGCCGGACTTGATTATCCGGGTGTGGGACCGGAGCACAGTTACCTTAAAGACATCGGCGCGGTAAAATATATTTCAGTAACCGATGACGAAGCCGTGAACGCATTTAAGGAATTGACCAGATACGAAGGGATTATTCCGGCATTGGAATCAGCCCATGCGATTGCCTATACTCGGAAACTGACACGGTCTGTTTCAAGAAATACTATAATCGTGGTTTGTCTATCCGGCCGGGGCGATAAAGACCTATCTATAGTTGCGAATTATTAATTAAGTAAGCGGATTAAACAGATAAAACAGACCTGCCCGACTGGATATCCGGTCAGGCGGGTATTTATAATTCCGCTTCATCAGCTAAATCTGTTTACTGAATTTTTTATTTATGATTTATAAACATCTGTTTGATAACTTAAGGCGGAAAGGTTCCAGAGCATTGATACCTTATTTTACCGCTCTGTATCCTTCACAGAAAAACTTTGAGAAGTCAGTCATTGCGGCAGCAGAGGCAGGCGCGGATATAATAGAAATCGGACTGCCGTTTTCAGACCCCTTGGCAGATGGGCTGGTGATACAGCATTCATCGCACTATGCCTTAACGCATGGTTTTACTATAGAGCGGATGTTTAAATCCACAAGACGTTTGGCTGACAAAATTCAGGCTCCGCTTGTAATTATGACATATATTAATCCGGTATTGAGATACGGAGTAAAACGATTCATAAAAGAATGTAAAAATAGCGGGGTAAGCGGGTTGATTATTCCTGACCTGATACCTGAAGGAGGCATGCTGGTAGAAAAGGAGGCAGCGCGGGCCGGTATCGCGATTAATTATCTTATTGCGCCGACTACATCTTCGAAACGTATACGTTTCATCGCCTCGCGGACAACCGGTTTTATATATCTAGTTTCTGTTGCCGGTGTGACCGGTGAACGTAAAAGTCTTCCCGATTATCTGCCGTCCGTGGCGCGTAGAATCAGGCGTATAACCAGCAAACCACTCTGTATTGGATTCGGTATCTCGACACCCCGGCAGGCAAAAGATGTTGCGGCTTTATGCGATGGTGTAATCATCGGCAGTACATTGGTAAAAATGAAGTCATCGGCTCTGGTTGGTAGGTTTTTGAAGCAAGTGAAACAAAAGATAATATAACGAAAATCTTATGAAGAACATAGATATAAAAAATATCAAACTGGCAAAACTGGAAGGCCAGGCAAGAACTATTATCAAAGTTGGGAATGTCAGGATTGGCTATGGTTTTGTTGTTATCGCCGGTCCATGTAGTATTGAGAGCGAGAGTCAGATGAAAGAAACTGCATGGGCTGTAAAAGACGCCGGGGCAGATATGCTGCGCGGCGGCGCATTTAAGCCGAGGACTTCTCCTTATGCATTCCAGGGACTCGGACTCAAAGGACTTAAGCTGCTTAAAAAGGCAGGCGAAGAAACCGGATTGCCTGTAGTTACTGAAGTGCTTGATACCAGAGATGTTTCTTGGGTATCAGAGTATGCCGATGTCCTTCAGATAGGTGCGCGAAATATCCAGAATTTCTCGCTACTCAAAGAGGTCGGCAAGATAGATAAACCGGTGCTTCTTAAAAGGGGAATGGATTCCACAATCGATGAATTATTGAACTGTGCCGAATATATTCTTAATGCCGGCAATCCGAAAGTGATACTCTGTGAGCGTGGCATAAGAACCTTTGAGACATATACGCGTAATACCCTTGATCTGAGTGCGATTCCGGCGATTAAGGAGTTGACGCATCTGCCGATAATTGTTGACCCATCGCATGCGACCGGGCGGTTAAGTCTTATCACGCCGATGAGTCTTGCCGCAATTGCCTGCGGTGCAGACGGGATTATGGTTGAGGTGCACCGGAATCCGGCTGAGGCGCTCAGCGATAAGGAGCAGTCGCTTACACCCGCGCAGTTTTCGGATATGATGAAGAAAATATCAGCGCTCAGGAAATTTATGATAGGATTAACCCATTAATAGAGGTGATGCATATGACAGATATGAAAATTGATTTAAACGAGGTGCGCAAAAAGGTGGACTTGATTGATTTTCGGATAATTAAACTGCTGAATGAACGGATGGAATATGTAATGAGAATTAGAAAATTAAAGGATGTTGTTACCGACCCCAAAAGAGAGCAAATGGTAATCGGCAACATCCAGAAACATTCGCAGGGTCTTGTCAGGCCGGACTTTTCAGAGAAATTGTTTAATGAGATAATTATGGAAAGCAAGCGGATCCAGGAACAGAATCTTAAGTCCATAGGTTTTCAGGGAGAGCACGGCGCCTATGGTGAGGTCGCCGTAATTAGTTTTGATAAAGCTATGGTGCCGCTTCCTTGCAGGGAATTTTCAGATGTTTTTGAGGTGGTTAGCGAGGGACAGATTGATTTCGGTATTGTGCCGGTAGAGAACTCGCTTGAAGGCGCGGTCACAGAGGTAAATGATCTGTTGGTTATGACCGACCTTAAGATAGTAGGAGAGGTAAAACTTCCGATACATCATTCGCTTCTGGCGTTGCCGGAGACAGATTACCGCGAGATAAAGATGGTTTATTCGCATCCGCAGGCGCTTGCCCAGTGCCGGGGATTCTTATCCAGGAATAATCTGGAACCGATACCGTTTTACGATACGGCTGGTGCGGCTAAGATGATTTCTGATACCAGAGCCAAAGCCGCCGCGGCTATCGCCTCTAAATCCTGCGCCGAACTTTATAATCTGGAGATAATTAAAGAAGAAATAGAGGATAACAAATCTAATTTTACACGATTCCTTATCCTGGCAAAGGAACCAAGTAAAGAACCGGGTAATAAATGTTCCATTGTTTTTTCTACCAAGCATGAGGCTGGTACGCTCTTTACGGTGATAGAGATATTCTCTGATGCCGATATAAACCTGACCCGGATAGAATCAAGGCCGATACGTAACGACCCAGGTAAATATGCTTTCTTTCTTGATTTTCAAGGGTTAGACCGGGATACAAAAGTAATTAAGGCGCTGGAATCGGTTCAGCAGAAGTCCGTGATGTTCAAATTTCTCGGTTGCTACAAGGAGGCAGTATTATGAAGATTGCGGTGATAGGTTTCGGTAAGATGGGTTCATGGTTGGCAAAAGGCATTGCCTCTGATAACGAAGTAGCGGTTTATGATATTGATTCAACTAAAACTAAGAACGCTAACAATGTGAAGATCCTTTCCGGGCTGATGGAACTTGAGTCTTTCAAGCCGGCAATACTTATCAATGCCGTTAATATCCAAAATATTGTCAGCGCTTTCGAGTCAGTTATTAAATATCTGACATCAGACTGCATTATTTCAGATGTGGCTTCGATTAAGGGCGAACTGCCGCGGTATTATCAGAAAAGCGGGTTCCGATTCGCATCGGTGCATCCGATGTTCGGGCCGACTTTTGCTAAAATGGATTCGCTCAAGGATGAGAATGCGATTATTATAAGTGAGTCCGATAGAACCGCCGCCGGATTCTTCAGGACATTTTTCGGTAAATACGGGCTGAACATATCAGAGTGCTCGTTTGACGAGCACGATAAGTTGATGGCGTATTCGCTGACGCTGCCGTTTACCTCGTCTATAGTTTTTGCTGCTTGCCTGAATAAGCAAACCATTCCTGGCACGACCTTTGCTCGGCACCGTAATATTGCCCGGGGGCTTCTTTCAGAGGATGATTTCCTGCTCGCCGATGTGTTGTTTAAATCAGCACTCGTTAGTACAACTTGAAAAGATAAACGCACGCCTTGAGCTATTAAAACACATTATCAAGGCAAGGGACTATGAAGAAGTACGGAAATTCTTTGGCAAGTTAAGAGAGAATTTATTATAATACAGATATGATAGTTGTAAAACTCAAACCTCAGGCAAATGTTAAACAGATATCACGGGTTATTCGTCTTATAGAGAGTGCCGGTTATGTGCCGCATCTTTCAAAGGCAGGCGGCACTACCCAAATTGGTATCATCGGTGATAAGACCGCAATACTGAAGTTGTCCATCCATCGACTGCCCGGGGTGGCTGAAGTTGTCCAGACCAAACAGCCGTTCAAACTTGTTTCACGTGAATATAAATCTGCGGATACAAGGATAAAGATTGGCAATATAGCCATAGGCGGTAAAAAGCTGGTAATAATGGCTGGACCGTGCGCAGTAGAAAGTTATGTTCAGATACTCCGAATTGCCATATTGGTAAAGAAATCCGGCGCAGAGGTTTTACGGGGCGGCGCATTCAAACCGCGTACCTCGCCCTACAGTTTCCAGGGCTTGAAAGAGGAAGGTCTTAAGATACTTGCCCGCGTGAGAGAAGAAACCGGTCTGATGGTGGTTACTGAGGTCATTAGCCCATCTGATGTCGGGCTGGTCAGTAAATACGCCGATATCCTGCAGATTGGCGCCAGAAATATGCAAAACTATGCTCTATTGGAAGAAGTTGGTCGGACCAAGAAACCGATTCTTCTCAAACGAGGGATGATGTCCACGCTGGAGGAACTTCTGATGGCTGCCGAATATATACTCTCGCAGGGTAATCCTAATGTGATGTTGTGTGAACGGGGCATAAGGACATTTGAGAAATATACGAGAAATACGCTCGACATCTCGGCTGTGCCGCTTCTTAAACAGATGTCGCATTTGCCTGTTATTGTTGACCCCAGCCATGCTACAGGTATCAGGAGTTTGGTGCCATCCGCTGCAAGGGCATCAATCGCGGCTGGTGCCGACGGTTTGATTATTGAAGTGCATACCAATCCTGATAAGGCATTGAGTGATGGATTTCAGAGCCTTACTCCACTTGAGTTTGCCGGTCTTATGCGGGAATTAAAAGGAATTTCTTCTGCCGTTAATAGAGTAATATAGACCCATATTTACCACTCCCGAATGAAGTTACCCAAGAGAACTGTTTCGGGATGCATAAAAAAAACCGCCCCGATGTTACATCGGGGCGGTTACTAAATTTGCCTCGTTTTAGAACTTTAAGTTAGTGCAGAAAATAATCATTGTCATTGAGCTATCGGAAGCGCAATATGTTGCCGGGCTAGTGAAGAATCTTGCACCGTTTAAGTTTGCATAACCCAGTGTAAAGCCGACACTTGGATTGAACTGAAGCGTGCCTACCAAATCAATTTCAGTGCCCAGTCTATTAGAAACACCGCTTAAACCCCTGGGCTGGTCTTTTAATGTAAATTGTCCAAACAGGATTTTAACTTTTAATTCTTCCGGAGCGCCGTCTTTGTCGATATCAATCTTGGTGGTAATGCCGGCTTCTGTCTTGATTGCCGTGTAGTTGCTGTCCAGATCAAAGCCGAAGACATCATCTTCAAGAATCATTGTGGACTTAACATTTTCAAGGGAGACAAAGTTTTCATTTCTGCCTGCACTGCCGCCGCCGCCCAGTAACCAGTATGACAATTCGACATAAGGTTTAAGTTCATGCTGGATGTCATAATGAGCGCCGGTACGGAATGCTGTGGCAGATTGTTTGACGCTTTTAACAGCATGACCGCCCTGGGTGTAAAATTCGCCAAAAACCCCTAAATTCGGTATGGTATTGCCATAGTTAGCGCCGATACCTACCGTCTGGATATTTGTTCCTGCTTTGGGATTAAGGAATTGGGTGACGATGGCATTAAATACTTTATCATCATCTAATTTATACCACACAACTGCTCCATTAACGTTCGTGTCGTTATGTAATACGTCTACGCCGGTGGCTGTTTCGGATATTTTACCGATAAAGAGCGTGCCTTGATAATTGTTGTTTTTAAGAGAGCTGTAATCAAAACGTAATCCGCCGAAGTCACCTGGGTTCTTACCGCGGCACCAGACAACTCCATTGGGTTCGGTTAAGAATCCGCTGATGAGGTTTGGACTGGAACTTGTATCCATGAAAAATGCGCCTTCTCCGTCACGAAGTGTAATTTTCATATTTTGTAAGCCATAGGTGAAGTTCAGGTCCGGGATAATAAATTTTTCAAATTTGACATATGCCTGTTTAATATCAGCGCTAATATTATTACCGCCGAAGAAATCCGCATTAGCGGCTGTCCCAACAGCTGTATTCAGGCGTCTGTTCTGCAGTTGAATTAAACTGGTGATTTTATCGCCTACGTCAATTCCTACATTGAGCGTAATTAACGGTGACCAGATAGTATCGCCATCCTGACTTCCAGGTTTGATAACACCATCAAGAACACTGTTAACACCTCTATCCCTGGAAACCATGGGTGTTTCTATTTCGCCTGAGAGCTTTATTTGTTTGGCGCTGGTAGCTGTCGCTTCGGTTGAAACTGTTCCAGCCGTAATAAAATTAATTGAGCCGAGCACAAATACCAAACCAACCGAAACCAACCATCTCTTACTCATATTTACTCCTTTCTATTATTTAGTTTGTATGTTAGGCGTAGAGCGTATTGCTTGGAGCATCCTGATGTTTATCGGGACGCTTTCTGCTCCATGCTTAATATTATTATTTATTATTATTCAATATCGGCATTTATGTCAAGAAAGACAAGTAAATTATTACAAATTTATATTTTTATAAACGATAACACCTTTTTTTATTACCGTATCAACCAAATTAACTCCGAAATGATAAGTAATATGTTTATACGAGGGCGTATTCCAGATGACGATATCGGCTTGTTTGCCGGCATCCAGAGAGCCGATGATTTTTCCCCGTTTTAGGGCATAAGCTGCGTTGATAGTGGTAGCTGTAAGCGCTTCAGCCGGTGTCATTTTCATCATTACGCAGGCAATCGTCATTATGATGGGTAAAGACTCGGTCATAGAAGTGCCCGGATTAAAATCGGTAGCCAGAGCTATGGGTAAACCCATATCAATCATCTTACGCGCCCGGGCATAAGTTTTTAATCCCAACATAAATGTTGTGCCGGGTAGTAAAACCGCAATCACGCCTTTTTCTTTCATTTTTGCCAATCCTTTATCCGAGGTGAACATTAAATGGTCAGCCGATGTGGCATTCATTTCAGCGGCTAATTCAGCGCCGCCCAAACAAGTAAATTCATCGGCATGAAGTTTGAGGTTGAGTTTATATTTTGCAGCTGATTTGAGGATTTGTCTGGTTTCATCTATCTCGAAAACACCCTTTTCGCAAAAGACATCGCAGAATTCCGCCAATTTTTTCCGGGCAATCAACGGTATCATTTCGGTTTTAATAAGATTGATATAGCCGGATTTATTATTCTTGAATTCATCAGGTATTTCATGAGCGCCTAAAAAGGTGGCGACCATCTCGGGATAGATTGGCTTTCCGGATAGCTCTTTGATAGCTTTTAATATTTTTATTTCGTCTTTAGTGGTTAATCCATAACCGCTTTTCGCCTCTATGGTCGTAGTTCCATAAGACAAGAATCGTTTAAGATGCTTTTGAGCATTAGTTTTCAGTTTATTTTTAGAAGCCTGGCGAACTTTCTGGACAGTAGATTTAATACCACCGCCGGAAGCAGCGATTTCCTGATATGTGGCACCTTTTAGCTTAAGTTCGAATTCATCCGCACGGTCACCCATAAAAATGGGATGGGTATGCGAATCAATCAAACCGGGTGTAACTGTTTTGCCTGTTGCTTTAATAATTTTATTTGAAGAATATGTTTTGAGAATATTATTGGTTGCACCAACAGCTATAATCCTTCCGTTTTTGATAGCCACTGCGCCATCATTGATAATGCCCAGAGCATTCATTTCCGAAACGCCGCAACGGGGACGGAATAGTGGTGATGATAAAGTTACTAATTCCGCGGCATTAGAGATAATAAGGTCTATTTCCTTCTTGGTCATATATAAAGATGATATTACGTATTGAATAAGAAAAATCAATACTTATGTGGAGTAATCTTGGAGTCCCGATATAATTCTTCTGTTTTATTAATCATTTGTTCGATAGCATAGGAAATTATATGTAAAAGGATCAATCGGATTTGACAGATAATTAGTTTACTGCTTTCTTGAATTGTTTTTCTTAAGGGTTCTTTTTTAACCAGAAGTAACCTCACCGAAGGTGTTGCCATGGTAATAATCTTAAGTGTATCTATTAGGTAAATAATGTTTTTTCCTTAGGATAACCGTGCGACCGTGCAGACAATCTTACGTTCTGCGATCAATTCTAATTAATTCTTTTTTGTCTAGATTCGTCCCTATGGGAATAGGTTCACCGTAAATGAGCAATTAGATAAAAATGGGTGTATAAACTTCTTAATGGTAAAATGCGAGAGATGATTTTTAAGAAATAAAGTACAAGACGGGATGGTAATTTAAGAGAGGTATTAGTGGTATGTCGATAATATATCTGGACATCCTGAAAGCCGTTGTCGAGTAACACTTTCTTGAGCAATTCAGGGTTAATCCCGGCAGTTCTGGTGTGGTGAAATTCAGCCATATCTTCTTCTTTCGAGTCAAACCCATGCTGATGTTTATATCGCAGTGAATAATAAAGATGATAGAATCTATTAAAGAAATAGTTTGGGTCATGGTCGGTATATAAGATACCACCAGATTTTAGTAATGAAGAAATCCGCAGAAGTGTTTCTGCAGGTTTAAACAGATGGTGCATGGTTCCATATAAGGTGATACAATTAAAGGTATTATTTTTGAATGGTGGATAATCAGCATCCGCTACGATTAGATTCATTTCGGGCTGAAGCTGTTTTACCTGTTTGAGGAGATTATCAGCCATATCTATTCCGATAACTGTTCTGAAATAATTAATTCCTATTTTGATTATGTTGCCTGTACCGCAACCAATGTCTAAAAATCTGTCGTCTCCGGCTTTTTTGCTTATCTTGTTGAGAATGCTTTTGATGTTTTCTTGGCGGCTGGATTCAAAGATGCTTGGATTTTTGTCGTACTGTTTCACCGATTTGGTGTTGTAAACGGTACGATTGGCTTTTTTTACAGCCATCCCAAGTGTGTTATGTGAACTATTACCTTGAGACATATTTATATTGGTCAGAGATTTAGTCAGATAATATGATGGTCCAGTGCTTTCTAAACATTCACCAATGATACGGAATCCCGCCTTCTGATATAGGTTTAGGGCAAGGATATTGTTTTTAGCAACGGTTATACCAAGCGAATGGCTATGGCATTTACGGGTATAGTCGCAGGCGGCTTCGATAAGTTTAAAGCCGATGCCTTTACCTCGTGATGATTTCATCATGATAAAAGCCCAGATTTGATAGTCAGGTATGTTTTCTTTTCTGTTTTTTGTGAGGTCGTTCAGGACGAATCCGTGAGATGGTACTTTTTTCCTGATGAGATTGGTGTATAATATCAAAAGGACTTTTTTTATTAGTTCTTTATTCAGCCCATATTGCAAAAATATAAATTTCAGGGCAAAATGTACCAAGAAAAAAAATCGGGGTTTCAAGAATAATTCTTTTATTCTACCGAGATTTTTTGATACGATGATAAAACCAATGGTTTGATTATCTTTTTTAGCTACAATTACGCCGGCTGGCTCAATCCCATAAAACATCAGGATTTTATCAAGAGAAAAATTATACCTACCGTTGTTCTGGAAGATTATTTTCTTTATGTTATTTTCATCAGGGTCTATGTGCATAGCGGCAATGATGGGAAGTACAAAAGTGTCTGCTGATTCTATCTTTAGTTCGCTCATAGATTTACTTATTGACCATGCGGTTATATAAATCATCAAAATTATTTACCATCTGTTCTTTGCGGAATAATTTATTAACCCGTTCGTATCCAGCCAGTCCCATTTTTCGAGCAAGTTCTTTATTATTGGATAAACTAATAATCGCCATAGATAATACTTCAGGATTAGCGCAGGCAACCAGAATGCCTGTCTGATTATGAACAACTACATCTTGTATTCCGCCGACATTACTGGCAATAATTGGTTTAGCCTGTGCCATTGCTTCAAGAAGGACTATACCGAATGATTCATAAAGTGATGGGAGGATGAATATATCAATTTTTTCAAGGGCAGGAATTATATTTTCCAGCATCCCTAAGAATCTGATATTATCTTTAATATCCAATTGCTCTACTTTTGTCTCTAATGTATTTCTCAAAGGACCGTCGCCAATAACCAATAGCAATACATCAGGGAATTTATTTTTCACTAATTTAACCGCTTCCAAAAGATAGACTTGACCTTTTTCGGAACTCAATCTACCAGCCGTAGCAAGAATTGGATAACGATTGGTTGCAGGAGTATCCCTAATGGGACAAGCATTAATAGAAGTCTCGCAAGGGGCATCACAAATCTTGGTATCTATTGCATTATAGATAACCTCGTATTTGTATGGCGGTGCCAATCTTAAAGCAATCTGTTCGTTCTTATCTGTGTTATTTACCGCGATAATCTTGGTACAGAGTAATGAGGAAAACCGTGTCAATAGATAAAAAAGTTTTAATTTGAGGATATTTCCTGAAACATTTGGAATATGTGCTCCAGAGGCAAATATATGTCCCTGGGGCAGGTAGATAATAATCGGGACTCTTGCTAACCATGCTGCAACACAGCCGACAAATCCTGCTTTGGAAGTATGACAATGAACTATATCGGGGTGTATCTTAGAGAAATAAAGATATAATCTGAATAAGGCAATTAAATCGCAGAGAGGTGAAATGTTTCTGACCAGTTGAGGAATAACTTTGATATGGATATTTCTTATATTATTAGCCCTTTGCCATAAAGAGCCTTCGGTGCCTGTGTTGGGACCGCTGATAAGATGGATTTCATATTGGTCTTTAGAAAGTCCTTCAACAATATCAAGGCATATTTTCTGCGCGCCACCTTTAATTAGACGCGTAATTACTTGAACGATTTTTATTTTATGCATACCTAACGGCATTCTATTTAACAGTATTCCGTAAGGGATTAATCTTTAGTCTTTTTATTTGGGTTTCCACCGCCTGTAAGACTTCTTCAATGGTTATTTCGTCAAGGCATTTATGGTTACAAGATTTGATTTTATGATAGCAGGGATAACAGGAAATATCTTTTTTTATGCCGATAAATCCTGATTTGGGAGGATATGTTCCATACATCTGATATTCACCACCTCCAAATATACCGATGGTTTGGACTTTCATCGCTACAGCCAGGTGCATAGGTCCTGTATCATTGCTGATAAAAATGTTGCATCGTTTGATAATGGCTGATAATTGTTTTATGCTTACATCCGGTAACAGAAGCGGAGTTTCTTTCAACAGAGGTATGATTCTATCTAAGATAGGCTGGTCGGTTTTACCACCGGTTAGTAAAATCCGCGCACCGTATTTATCTTGAATGCTATTAATTAATTGAACATATCTTTCTAGATGCCAGCATTTACTAGAAGAATAGCGGGGATTACCACCGGGGTGAATACCTATTATGAAATCATTAGGTTTTATATTTTTGGTAAAAAAATCTTCGGCGTATTGTAGGTCTTCATTGTGTAACCATATCTCCGGTAAAATATTATACTTCTCGTCAACCAATATAGTAGTGTTGCCAGTGCGTACTGACAGTTGTCTGACCGCATCCAGGCAACGATACATTAAATGTTTATCGTGGCCATCTTTTGTTTTGATATTGAAAAAAAAACCCCGATTAAATGTATCGAATCCTACCCGTAGTGTTGCCCTTGATAGTATGGCTAAGAATAAAGGTTTAATTAGTGCTGACCATTGAATAAGACTATGAAAGCATATATAAATATCAAACCGTCTTTTGAGCATCAGGTTGATAAGTTCATAAAACTGCTTTAATATTTTTGGTTTTATAAAGTCTGATAGTTTTTGAGATGAAAATAAGTCTGTAAAAGTGATTACTTCATCAACCCACGGTGAACCTTGTACTATTTCTGCAGAGTAATGGTTGGTCATTAATGAAATTCTGCTCTGTGGATATATTTTTCTGAGGGCTTTTAAGGATGGAGTAATAATTACCACATCACCAATGCCACCTAAACGAACTACTAAGATATTTTTAGTGGACATTTGTATCTGGGTTTAACGAGACAAGCCCAATAAGGCAACGAAACTTTTAATATCTTCATCGAGATATCCGAATGAGATTCCTATCATGAATTCAGGAGTGTCACTAAAGAGACGGGATAAACCTACGTAAGTCTTAAAATGCTTGCCTAATTTAACAGAAGCATAGGCACGAGTAAGCGCAGCCGGCAGGTTTTCATCTATATTTTCCTTTTGAAGGCTATTATACGCATCTCGTATTTCAAAACTCAAAGAAAGTTCGGTAATCAAGCTATCTGTCACCGGTTCCACTAAATCTAAATCTATCGCGCCCCCAAATTTGCTTTCCATTAAACCGGTTCTGAAAGTCGTACTATTATTACGGAATTTGTAAGCAATCTGGACATTGGCTTTAATAAAAGTTTGGTCTTGACCATCACTTTGGTCTTCAAAAGTAATATTTCCGCGTTTATTCAGAGAGAGAATTGAACCACCTAAGATGAAATATTTACTTTCTCTTGGCTCAATACGGATAAAAATATCTGAAATAGTCATAGCGGATTCCGGATAGTATTTAGCGCCAACTTCGACAAAAACCTTGGTTCTTATGACAGGTTCCAAGAATTTAGTTGCTGAATCACCTGCGTCAGAAAGTTGCTGGCCGAGTTTTTTATCGTAGATAAGTTTTCCTAAAAAGCCTTCATTAGACTCAATTTGTTTCAAAGTCTTTTTTAATGATTCAACCGATTCCTTCAGGTCTAAATAAAGTTTATCATCAAAGATAAGCTTGCCGATAGTGCCTTCTCCTTTTTCTATTTGTTTGGTAGTATTTTTTAATGATTCAACCGATTCCTTTAAATCTATATAAAGTTTATCATCAGAGATAAGCTTGCCGAGAGTGCCTTCTCCTTTTTCTATTTGTTTGGTAGTATTTTTTAGTGATTCCGAAGTTTCTTTAAGGTTAATATATAAGGTGTCGTCAGTAATAAATTTACCGAGACTGCCTTTGCCTTGAGCCGTATCTTTAATGATTTTGCTGGCATCGCTTAAAAGCTTCTTGACGTCTTCGCGGTTTTCTTCTATAAGTTTTCCGAAGGCGTCCAGACCGGGTAGGATACCTTGGCCTTGAAGGGGTGTTTTAAGGTTAACCTTATTTTTACCCGGTGTCCCGGGGTTAATGCCGATAAAGTTGCCCCCTAGAATACTTGATTCCTCAACGGTAATTTTGTAGTCCTCTCTTAATTCGATCGGTTCAAATATTTTCAATACTACTCTAACCTTATTATTGGGGAGAATTTTCAAGCGGTCTATTGTTCCAGCTTCCATTCCCAAAACACGAACCGAATCACCCTTTTTTAACCCTCGGACCGAATCAAAAACGACTTTAATATATTGATTGCTAGAAAAGATATTTAATTTTGAGATGGTCAGACTGACAAATATTAAAAAAACAATAGCGGTGACGAATAAGATACCTAAAACAGTCTCTTTTTTTATATTATTCTGCATGTTTAAGTATTATTAAAAGTCCATCTGTCACTCGGGCACAGAGAATTAAATTCAAATTCTTTCCCGGTGTTCTCTGCGACTCCGTGGCTAATTTCCTTGTGATTGATTAACCTCAATCTACCTATGAGTTTTCCAGCTCTTTAATAAATCTAACCAGGTCAATTTAGTTTTATCAAGTTCTTTTACAATATTGTCGTTAATTTGGTTTTTAACTGCTTCAGCCGCAACTTTAATGGCATTGCTGATTGCTTTGGCATTAGAACGTCCATGCGAAATAATACATATGCCGTTTACCCCTAAAAGCATTGCCCCGCCATATTCTGAATAATCAGATTTCTTCCTTATTTTATCTAAAATTTGCATAATGGAATCGAATTGGGGAATTTGGTCTTTAGCTTTCATCAGAGATGCCAAAAGATTACGGATAACAAATTCACCGCATCCTTCGGCAACTTTAATAATAACATTACCGACAAATCCTTCGCAGACAATAACTTCACAATCACCCTTGAAGATATTATTTCCTTCAATATTTCCGACAAAATTTATCGGTGCTTTTTTCATCAACGCCCATGTTTCCTGGACAAGAAGATTGCCTTTAGTATCTTCTTCCCCGATATTAAGTAATCCGACTCTTGGATTTTCTATTTTTTTGATATATTTAGCATAAACTGCGGCCATAATACCGTATTGAAGAAGATGAATCGGATGGCAATAAATATTAGCTCCGACATCTATCAGATAAGTAACCCCTTTTTCAGTAGGAAGAAGTATAGAGATGCCGGCGCGTTTGACGCCCGGTATAAATCCCCAGAAGATTGTTGCGCCTGCTACAGCCGCGCCGGTATTGCCGGCTGATACAAAAGCATCAGCTTTTTTTTCAGCAACGCAAGAAAAACCTTTGGCTAAAGAAGAATCCGGTTTTTGACGTATTGCCTCTACAGGAGATTCTTCCATACCGATTGTTTGCGATGCATGAACAATCTCTATATTTGAAGGGATATTATTGCCGATATGTTTTTTTATTGCTTCCTGATCACCTACTAACAGAATGGTAGCATCGGTTAATAAAGCCGCGGCTAATAATGCACCTTTAACGATTTCTGCGGGCGCAAAATCGCCGCCCATTGCATCAACAGCAATTCTCATATAATTTGAATTATTTTAATTACAGTTTTACAACAGCGCTGCCTTTATAATAGCCGCAATTACTACAAATGCGATGGGGCAATTTTTCAGCATGACAACGCGGACAGATTGAAAATCCAGGCGCTACCAGACTGAGATGTGCCCGGCGCGTCCCCTTACGCGATTTGGAATGCTTTCTTTTCGGATTTGGCATATATTATTCCTTTCTATACTTCGGCTTAGCTTAGTCCGTACCAGGTGAGTTTATCGAACTATAAATATTTAGTAGTATTATTATATTATTATGAATTATGTCAAAATATTATTGGAAATTTACTGATGCTAACACAGCAAGAGAAGTCAAAAATAAAAAGCAGTAAGCAATCCCGACGAAGTCTGGCTGGATAGCTTCTGACTTCCAACTCAACTCGGATACAATATATCTTCCCAAAAACTTGTCAATAAACATTGCTTATGTTTAATTATAAACATGATGGAACAGTCTGTTATAAAACGTCGTAAAACCAGGGGAATATGGGTAGGGAAGGTAAAAATCGGCGACGGAGCTCCTATTTCAGTTCAGTCTATGACTAAAACTGACCCCGCAGATATTTCCGCAACTGTTAAACAAATAAAGGAACTGGAAAACCTCGGTTGTGAAATTATCAGATTGGCAATTCCTCATCATAATGCGGCAAGTGTAATTTCCCTGATAAAAAGAAAAATTACGATACCTATAGAAGCAGACATTCATTTTAACCCCAAATTAGCATTGGAGTCTATTAAACAAGGGGTAGATGCAATACGTTTAAATCCGGGTAACATTACAGATAAGAATGCCATTTCGGAAATAGTTAAAGCATCCCATAAAGTTCATATTCCTATCAGAGTTGGTGTGAATTCCGGATCTATAAGCGGATGGTTTAAGTCGTCTCTCAGGCATCAGATTGCACCGAACAAAAGAGTTCCTAAAACAATGTGGCAAGCCATGGCCGATGCCGCATTAGAATACAGCAAATATTTGGAATCCTTGAATTTTAAGGATATAATAATTTCTCTCAAGGCATCTGATGTGATTTCTACCGTTAATGCGTATCGTTATGTTTCCAATCTGTGCGATTATCCGTTGCATCTTGGTATAACTGCCAGCGGACCAACTAATGATGCCACGATTAAGTCATCTATCGGTATCGGCGCTTTACTTCTAGAAGGTATCGGAGATACTATTCGTGTTTCGTTAACCGGTCCGTCACATGAAGAGATTAAAGTAGGCTATAAAATTTTACAATCTCTCGGATTAAGAAGTCAGAGATTCGAAATTATTTCCTGCCCAACGTGCGGCAGATGCGAGATAGATATTATTCGGATAACCCAAAAAGTGGAATCTATTTTGGGAAAGACACTAAAACTTGATAGTGGTTATAAAAATATTAAAATAGGTATTATGGGTTGCGTGGTAAATGGACCGGGCGAAGCAGTTGGATGCGATATCTGTATAGCCGGCGGTAAGGGATTCGGATTTTTATTCAAGGATGGTAAAAGAATTCGTAAGGTTCCCGAATCACGAATTGTCACTGAATTAATAAAGGAAATAAGGGAAATCAAGTAACCCACGTTAGAAAGAGCTGTGACCATGGTAATACTGATTAGAATATTAAGGATAGTTGTAGTGGACTTTCTAACGGGGTAAACAAGTTAAATAGATTTAACGGATTAAAAGATTATTTTATTTGCTTAATTCTATATAAAATTGTTTATTAAATTTACTCGAGAGAGTATAATCTGTTTAGTCCGATTACGTTCGTAAGAAAAATAATATGTCAACAGAAAAAATAGGCGGTGATTTTGAACTTGACCGAGCAAAACTATTAGGTAAAGGTGCTTGGGGTGACGTCTTTGTAGGCAAGCAAATCTCGCTTAATCGTCCGGTCGCGATAAAACTCCTCAAAAAAGAACTCACAGCTGACCCTGATTTTGTTCGCCGATTCCGTCGTGAAGCCGAATGCCTTGCTAAATTATCCGAGGAACATATTATTCAAGTCTACAGCGCCGGAGAACATCAGGGCTCTCATTATTTTATAATGGAATATGTTCAGGGTGCCCCTCTGTCTAAATTAATAGCAAAAAAACGTAAGTTTTCGGTAGAAGAGATTACTCATGTTGCAGTATCTGTTGCTAAGGCATTAAAATCTGCCTGGAGTTCACCGGCCCAGATTGTTCATCGCGATATTAAGCCTGCTAACATAATGGTTTCTTTTTCTTCGTCAATTATTGCTCCATCTCCGCAACAGGATAAATCAGCCAGTTTATTTATAACGACTCTCAATCTTAAAGATACTCAGATTAAGGTGATGGATTTTGGCTTGGCTAAATTAGTCCACGAAGACCAGGAGGCTACCCTTGTTGGAACGGTTATAGGTACTCCTAAATATATTTCGCCTGAGCAGGGAATGGGGAACCCGGCTGACATTCGTTCTGATATATATTCTCTTGGTATTGTTCTTTATGAACTATCAACAGGCAAAATACCTTTTGAGGGTGAAAGTGCTGTAAGTATGATTCGGCATCATATCTATGATACTGCGCTAATGATTTCTCATGAAGTAGCTGGTTTTCCTGTTGAGTTGGAAGCAATTATAATGAAATGCATCCAAAAAGCCCCGAATAGCCGTTATATTAATCCACTTCAACTATTAGAAGACCTTGGCGCTTTTGAGAAATCCAAACCGCTTATTCATGCTAAAGCTGACGGGTCCAGGGTTTCAAGCGCTGATGCTACAATGCTTCTGTCAAGTTCAGCTATTAGAGTTCAGCAGATAAAGAAAAGAAAAATTATTGTTACCGGTGCAGTTTTATCAACGCTGGTTATTGCAACCGCCTTAATTTTATGGCTCACCTTAGGTAAAAAATCGTCTATTGGTACATCCAAAATTCATTCACCACCTTTGATTGATAATCAAACTACTTTGGCTCAAGAAGACCCGCGTCTTAAAGAACTCTATCAAAAAGCATCAGAACTTTACCGGAATAATGGATTTGATGAGAGTAAGAAAATTCTTGATGATATTCTAAAGAAGAAAGCAGATTATAACCCGGCTGTGCAATTATTAAAACTTGTCCAGAACGAAATAGATAAACGGGAGCGGATTTGTTTGAGCGAGGCAATGAAGTCAGAGACTCTAAAATCTATTGTCCTTCCCAAGACCAAAGACCATCAGAAGTTTAATTTGATTCTTCAGAATGTTCAATCCAAAGATTATAACGCAGCCCGTCGTGAGACTGATAAGTTGATAGAGTTTGAAGATGATATTATTCCTCCGGCTGCTACATATTTCCAGATGCGTATTTGGAATTTCTCGCAAGAAAATAATTATTTAATAGAAATGAAACGTCTTTATAATAGTTTTGGAGTGCTTTATCCTCAAAGCGATTGCCTGCCGCTTGCCAAAAAACTATATGAAGATGCCTGTATTTCGGCAGAAAGTAATTCGGTAGATGAAATTATTGCGGATGCAGACAAGGAAAACAATCTTCAACAAAGGGTTGAATTACTTAAAGGATTTATTAAAAATAATGAAACTAATAAATCTATTCAAAAAATTAAAGATAAGTTATCAAGCACTTATGATAAAATAGAACGAGTTCGCAGCGAAAATTACAAAAATACCATTGCTCAGTCTAAAGAACAAGCGCGGATTAATGACTTCAAGCAGGTTTTTTCTTTATTGGATAAAGCCAGGGAATATACTGACGATTTTTATGAGATAAAACAGCTGAAAGCGGAAATGGAAAAGGCATTACTGCAATTTTATGAGATAGTGCCTTTAACCGAAGAAAGAGATGTTAATACCCAGTCGTTTTTAAGAATTAAAAATATTAAAGATGCTTCAGAAATGATTCTAATTCCGGCCGGAGAGTTTATCAGAGGTAATGATGATGGTTCTGCTAACGAAAAACCGGCAATGATGGTTAATATCGAACCTTATTATGTTGATAAATTTGAAACAACCAATGAACAGTTTAAGAAGTTTGTAGAAGCGACTAAATATTTAACGGAAGCTGAAATGGCTGGTTTCGGCTGGGTCTATAACGATGGTATTCTTAGTCAGGTAAAAGGGGCTTACTGGAAGGATCCAAAAGGTAATGGTAAGGGAATAACAAACATACTCCAACATCCTATTGTGCAGGTTTCATTGAAGGATGCTAAAAGCTATGCAACCTGGGCGCGAAAAAGACTTATTACCGAAGCCGAATGGGAAAAAGCCGCCCGCTCTAATAAACAACTGATTTATCCTTGGGGAAATAACTGGATTAATAAGAGCTCCAATAGTGGTGATGATGCTCGGGCAACCACTCCGGTTGGTAGTTATCAACAGGACAAGAGTTTGTATGGATGTTATGACATTGCCGGTAATGTTGCTGAATGGTGTGCTGATTATTATGACCCGCTGTATTACCAATCTCGTATAACAGATAATCCCAAAGGACCATTAAGCGGTGAATGTCATGTGATTCGCGGCGGCAGTTGGATAAGTTCACCTACGGAAGCCCGATTAACTGTTAGAAAAGGTGGTTTGGTACTTAACCCCAAAAACCGTACTACTACCAATCAAGTCTGGACTAACTATCTCGGATTCCGTTGTGCTAGAGACATTATTTTATCCCGTTAGAAATAACTATTTCTCACCACAAAGGTCACCAAGAACACAAAGAATAGAAAGATTCTCTGTGAACTTTGTGTGCTTTGTGGTTAAATTTCTTCTAACGGCATTAAAATAGTTTCTCTATGGAGCTGGTTTCGTTTTAAATGGTGGAATAGAAAAGAGTTTATTGCATCTAATCTTATTGTCAGGATTCTCACTCTTTTTATAAAAAACCACTTGACTTTTTATTTTATTGTGCTATATTTATAGTATTAATATAAATAAACCTTTTATCTTAAATAATATGAGTAAAACATTTGTTCTCAGGCCATTCGGGCTGCTTACTATTTTCTGGCTGCTTTTCTTTCTTATTTCCTGCAGTTCCTCTCCCAAATTAACCGATAATTTGAAGGCAAATAAAGAAAGCATCAAACGAATCGGTTCTATGAATCTTTTGGACCATACCGTTGCGTTGGCTCCGATTGAAAAGGAACTCTCCAGCCAAAAGATTGACGAGAAAAAAGAAAGATTAATTGATATCAACTCCAATAACTTTTCCGACAAATTGATTGAGGCATTTCAAGCCAATCAGGTTTTTAAGAAAATAGAGAAATTATCCGGTGATAACACTTCCAAAAAGGCTCAGATACAAGGAGCCAGAGACAAAAAATCTTCTTTATTGATGAATATAACCGTCAAAAAGGCGAAGGTTTATTGTGCCGGGGCAAACAATTCAGCCCTGGGTAATACCGCAATGTGGTTTCTATTGGGTATTCCGAGTCTCTGGGGAGCTGATACTAATTATGGAGTGGAAATTATCGCAGATGTGTCATTTTTTGACATTGCTTCGTCACTTGATTTTGCTACACTGGTCTATTCTTATGAATGTCTGTTTAAGGTAGAAGGCGGATTGAGTTATTTTGAACGTTCATCCAGTATGGCTGTTTTGGCAATGCCGCCGCAATTTTGTCCTGACAACTTAGATAAAGTCAAGGAATCAGTTCTGCCGTTGGCTCAGGAACAATTCTTATTAAAATTAGCCGAGATGACTAAAGAAAAACTCGGTAAATAATATAATGAGCCACAAATTACACAGATTATATTCTTTGTGTCCTTTGTGGTGAATAATAGGAGATTTAATATGAATCACAAAAATACGGACAAGCTAAGGCTCCTCGGTTTATGCCTGAAAAGATGGCATCTTTATCTGATATTGTCTTTATCTGTTTTAGTTTTTGTCGGCTGTGCTGCCGGGCTTCTTATGCTGGGCGGTTCTGCCCTGAGCGGTTCATCCAGCGGCGGAAGTGGTTCCTCCTCAGGTTCATCTGGTGTAAAATCCATCAGCGGATTGGTCTTCTCCCAGGGTTCTGCAAATAGCATTGCGCCGCTGGGCGGCGCCACGGTTACCGCACAGTGGGGCGGAACCAGAAGCGTCCCGATGCCTTCGGATACGGGACGCTCCGCATCGGAGCATCGGAGCGTCACCAAATCTTCTGCCAAACAGAAACAAACCACTACCAATTCAGACGGCTCTTATGAGCTTGGCGATATTGATGCTAATGTAAACGTTGATGTTATCATAGAAAAAGACGGGCATACGGTTCAGACCCAGATAGTTAATACAGGGAATGCAAATCCCCAGGCAAAAGGTATTCTCAACCGCAGAAACCAGAATACCAAGACTGCCTTTAAGGATATGGATAACGACATCAATACCACACAGGATATCAATGACAACGGTGAATCTATTCCGCGCTGCCATATTATTATTCCGGCCGGCGCATTAACCGGCGATACCCAGGTGGAATTAACCCCCTATTTTTCTATGAATAATTTACCGGCGCCTATTCCCGCCGGTTTTATCGGATTAGCCGGCGCTGATTTCTCCACTTCGGTAGCCGCTGCCTTTGTTTTCGGAAAGGAAGCCAAGCCATATATTATTCTGCCTGACGACGTCCGGGCTGAAGACCTCTCTACAGCCGATATAAAATTAATGGAATTTATTGGTGGCAGCTGGGTTATTGTCAAAGACGCTGCTAATCAAGACAAGAAATGTAAATATTATAGCTCAGGTCCCTATCAGGGATTAGTGGGTCCTGATGACAGCGAGACTGAAGAAAAACAGGCGAAGATTATAGCCGTTCATTCTTTCTGTTTTGTTCATCGTGTCTCACAACAGGCTACTATCAACGGGACGGTTACCAGCATTACCGGCACTCCGATTCACGGCGCGATGGTATTCGGAGGCGGCTCATCTACCACTACGGATTCTCTCGGCAATTATACCCTCTCGCGGATTATCGTGCTTTCTAATACATTAGATACCTTAATCATTGTCAATGCCGTAGCGCCAAACTATCAATTATCATCGGCTGCGGCCGCTGTTAATAAAACCACTTTTATGGCTGATAATATCGATATCACTTTGCAAACATTATTTAATGATGTTGCTATTATCGGCGGTCAGGTCAAAGATACCGTTGCCGGCACACCTATTCCCGGCGCTAAAGTTACCTGCTCCAGCAACGCTGAGACAGCCGCTTTTGTATACGATACCAAGAATTCATTAGACCTGAGTGATGATGCCCTTTCTGTTACTCCGCATACCGGCGCCTCTTATCAATGGTGGATTACCTCGCCATCAAGTAGTAAGTTTAAGTCTTCTCAATCTAATAATGCCATTGTCTTGAATGACCTTTTCATGGAATCAAGATTTAATTCCTTAGGCGCATATCGTGTAGACCTTGATATAGTGCTGTCTGACCGGACTATTCCGGTAATGGCCGGTTTCCTTCTGCAGATAGTAGGACTCAACCTGCGGCTTACAGATATCAAACTCCCTATAACGTCCGATTCTTCTGTGAAATTAGAATCGTATAGCAACACTAATGGCATTTATCGGCTGATAGGCGTTCCTTGCGGTGTCGACTTGCAATTACAGGCAAGCAAAAGCGGTTACCAGCCTTCTGATATCAGAACTGTATCGGCGCTATACACCGGCCAGACCAAGGAAGAGAATTTCTTCATTTCACAGGGTGTTTCTACTATTGCTTCCATCTTGATTAATCCGTCGCCTTCGGTCAGTCTGATAAGCACTCAGCAGGTCCAGTTCACTGCAATTGCTTATGATAATGCCGGTAATAGTATTACCCCTACCCCGACTTTTACCTGGACTTCATCCAATAATGCGGTTGCCTCTATTAATAGCAGCGGTTCGCTGACGGCTTTGGCATCAGGCACCACTATGATCCGGGCATCCAGCAGCGGTATCTTAAGTAACCAGGTTACAGCCTATGTGAGCAGTGGTGTCCCAACCGCACCGAGTAACCTGATTACTACTACTGTAAACGCATCATCAATCGCAATCTCCTGGACGGATAACTCTAATGATGAAACCGCATTCAATATCGAACGCTCTACAGACGGCTCTAATTTCCTACTTCTAATCGCAGTCGGTGTCAATACTACAGTTTACACAAATACCGGTCTTACTGCGAATACCACATACTACTACCGCGTCTATGCCTCTAACGCATCGGGTAATTCAGGAACGTCTAATGTCGTATCAGCTAAGACATCAGCGCCGTTAGCGCCGACCGCGGCTACTAATTTCGCAACCAACATTACTATGAATTCAGCTACCTTGCAGGGCTCGGTCAATCCTAACGGGGTTGCGACTAATGTCTATTTCAATTACGGCCTGACTACTTCATACACAGTTACCACAACTTCTCAGTCTGTTGGCAGTGGCACAGTCAATGTCTTTGTTACCGAGAATATATCAAGTCTTACCCAAAATAATACATATAACTTCAGGGTGGTAGCAACTAACGCCTCAGGCACAACCTATGGAACAAACCAGACATTCTATACCAGCTCGGGTTCAGCACCTACAGTTACCACTGATGCGGCTACGAGTATAACTGCTAATTCTGCTACATTAAACGGTATGGTCAATCCGAATGGCTCTGATGCTAAGGCATATTTCCAGTGGGGAATGACTACTTCTTATACGATAACCACAACCTATCAGTCAATAGGCAGTGGCGCGACTGGTGTCAGTGTTTATTACAATCTAAGCGCATTATCTTCAAATATGTCTTATAACTTCAGGGTGGTCGGAGACAGTACGTACGGAACGAGCTATGGAACTAATATGTCATTTACT
>JAZDMB010000053.1:0-27225 GCA_043801445.1 Planctomycetota bacterium | reverse complement strand
TGTATCCCCGCATACTCTCTGATATACCCC
This sequence comes from Planctomycetota bacterium, assembly GCA_043801445.1. Taxonomy (GTDB): domain Bacteria; phylum Planctomycetota; class MHYJ01; order JACQXL01; family JACQXL01; genus JAZDFP01. The sequence goes on along the minus strand of JAZDMB010000053.1, from coordinate 27,195 downwards.
GACATAGAGGGTTATATACCCGGACATAGACCCTTATATACCCCTATATAGACTGTGGAGTAGGGGGTAATAGGGGGTAGTATACGGGGGGTGTCGGTGTAGATTTTATAGGGACTTATGACAACGAAGCACGACATTTCTTGATTTCTGGTACCCTAAATACGCTATTTTAACGTGATTTTGTGATTTTAAGATTGCGAAGCACGACATTTTATTTAACACCAATAGCCCCAAAGAGTTATTAACACAAATGACACGAATTTATACGAATGTTACAAATAAAAAATTATTAGTAATTGCACGCGGGACACATCAGTATATAGTACATAGTATAAAGTGTATAGGGGGGGGGATACCCCCGTATATCCCGGGGGATATCCCCGGGGTATCTAGTAGATATCCCCCCCACTACTAGTAGATATCCCCCCACCTACTAATAGATACCCCTCTACCTAGTACAGAATGTTATTTCAACGAGACACGTCTCACATCAGTTTAGCATACAGTATGAAGTAGTTAGTATGTAGAAGGTAGGTAGTATGAAGTAAGAAGTCAAAAGTAAAAAGTAGAAAGTATGGAGCGTAGGGCGTATAGTTTAACCGCAGAGACGTTCCGTTGGGGCGGGATAAACCCCGTTTGCAGAGCGAATAAATTACGAAAGATTATAAGGAGTCCATGAAAACAGGAAATTAATTAATCTTGGATTCATGGTTTCCTTATAGTTCTACGAGTCGTCTCTGTGGCTACTTTTCTTTTGTTGCTATTTTCTTATCGGATTTTTGACTTGAAATCAAAATCATCGGTGCCTTTGGTAATACCGCGTAATTCTAATTTTAATTCCTCCGGTTTATCGGAAGATGCCAGGGCTTCTTCGGTAGTAATAAAATTATTCTGTATTAAATATTTGAGAGACTGGTTAAATGTTTGCGTGCCATAATAATTGTAGCCTTCATGAATGTAGGTATATATTTCAGGGATTTTGCCTTCGGCGATTAAATTTTTAATAGTCGGCGTGGAGAGCATTATTTCGGCGGCCGGAATGAATCCCTTGCCATCCGAACGCAACAGCAGTCTTTGCGAGATAATCCCCTGCAGGAGCAATGATAATTGCTGATAAAGGAGCCGGTGCTGATGGGGCGGGAACATGTTGACGATTCGTTCTATGGTCTGGAACGAGTTAACGCTATGAATCGTGCTGACGACCAGATGTCCGGTTTCGGCGGCGTTGATGGCTGTTTCCATCGTTTCCTTGTCGCGCATTTCACCGATCATAATAACGTCGGGACTCTGACGGACCGAATGCCTTAATGCCTCGGCAAAAGAAAAGGTGTCTATTCCCAATTCTCTTTGGTCTATGATGCATTTATCATCCTCGAAAATAAATTCGACCGGGTCTTCTATAGTGATAATATGTTTTTTCCAGTTTTTGTTGATGTAATTGAGAAAACTGGCGATGGTGGTCGATTTTCCGCTGCCGGCTATACCGGATACCAGAAACAATCCCCTGACGGTTGTCGCTAATTTTTCTAATGGTTTGAGCGGGAGATGCAGTGTTTCAATGGCCGGTATATCAGAACGGATATACCTGAAAGCCATTCCGATAAAACCTCTTTGCCTGAAAATATTGACGCGAAAACGGCCGAGCCCGTAAATTTCATAAGCGGTATCCACCTCATTGGTTTCCATGAATTTCTGGCGCAATTTTTCGGTAGTAATTTCTGTAAACAGTTTTTCTATCATTTCCTGGGTAAGCGGGGCGGTTTGGGGTAGTTTTTCCAATTGTCCGAGTATCCGGACCGTCGGAGGCGCGCCGACCTTGATAAATAAATCAGAGGCGTTTTTGGCTACCACAGCGGCAAACAATTCTTTAATATCCATATGAATAAATCCTTTCTCATGAGTTCATTAGCTCACGAGTTCACTTTCTTCACGAGTAACCGGTGAACTCTTGAACTTATGAGCTATTATAGATATTTCTTTAGTATTTTACCAGTATAATAACGTTCATTTTTTCGGGTGCAGTCTTCTTCCCGCAACCCTGTGCCAGAGGCAGATCCGCCTTTGGCGGAAGCGACTTCTTCGGGTGTGCCGACGGCGACAACTGATCCGCCTTCGTCGCCTCCTTCTGGTCCGAGGTCAATAATATAATCAGCCATTTTTATTACGTGCATATTATGTTCTATAACCACAACCGTATTGCCGCGGTCTACTAAACGGTTAAGAACATGGAGTAATTTGTTTATATCGGAGAAATGCAATCCGGTGGTGGGTTCATCGAGGATGTAAATGGTTTTTTTTGTAGCGGCTCGTCCGAGTTCGGAGGATAATTTAATTCTTTGCGCCTCGCCGCCGGAAAGGGTGGTGCTGGCCTGGCCAAGAGCGATATAGCCTAATCCAACGCTTTCCAGAGTTTTAAGGACTCTGAGGATATGGGGAAAATTCTGGAAGAACTCTATGGCTGTGGATACCTCCATTTCTAATATATCAGCGATGTTTTTGCCCTTATAAATAATGTCTAATGTTTCTCTGTTATAACGTTTGCCTTTACACTGCTCACAGACAATGTGGATATCCGGCAGGAAATGCATTGCAATCAGTTTTGTGCCTTGTCCATGGCAAGCGACACAATGGCCGGCTTTAAGATTAAAACTGAATCGATTGGGCTTATAGCCGCGCAGTCTTGCCTCTTTAGTTGAAGCAAAAACCCTGCGTATTTCGTCGAATACCCCGGTGTATGTAGCCGGGTTAGAGCGGGGTGTTCGTCCGATGGGCGACTGGTCAATGATAATTACTTTATCGATGTTTTCTATGCCCAGTATGTCGTCGCATTCGCCGGAATGGATACGGCTATTATAAAGTTTCCGCAATAATCCTTTATAAAGTATTTCGTTGACGAGGGTGCTTTTACCGGAGCCGGAAACACCGGTAACGCAGGTGAAACATCCTAATGGGATAGAGACGTTGATATTCTTGAGGTTGAATTCTCTGGCGCCTACAATGGTCAGCCAATTACCTGTCCGACTGGATATCCCTGCCTGACCTGCCAGCCCGACAGGGGCGTTCTGGCGGGGCATCCAGTCAGGCGGGTGGTCGGGCTGGGATGAATTTTTCCATCCCGATTTGGCCGGGACGGAGTTTATCCTGCAAGGACTGTCGCTCCGCTTACCTTTATTTAATGAGGGTAAGGGAAATAAATGATTGTTAAATCGTCTTTGTTTCGGCGGTTCTATACGCAATTTTCCGCTGAGATATTGAAGTGTTAGTGAAGCCTGTCCGCCCTCGGATTCGCCTGGGTGAGAATCGATAGAGGTGGCGGGCGACGCCTCCGGCGTAATAATCGGCAATGGTTTAATCAACGGATAATTTCCATTGAGAGCCTCTTTTGTCGGCGCTGAGACAATAACTTTCCCGCCCCGTTTGCCTGCGCTGGGACCGATATCAATCAGATAGTCGGATGCCCTAATCGTATCTTCATCGTGTTCAACTACAATTACGGTATTGCCGAGGTCTCTTAATTTCTTTAACGTATCCAGAAGTTTTTGATTATCGTGTTGATGAAGTCCGATAGTCGGTTCATCAAGGACATAACAGACGCCGACCAATCCTGAACCCACCTGCGAGGCAAGCCTGATACGTTGAGCTTCGCCGCCCGATAGCGTTAAACTGCGCCTGTCTAAAGTGAGATAAGAGAGCCCGACATTAATCAAAAATGACAGCCTGTTTTTTACTTCTTTAAGAGCCAGCTGGCCGATAAGAGTTTGTTCCGGAGTTAGTTTTAATTCATTAAAGAAACGATAAGCATCTTTTACCGGCATTGTAATAATCTCGTGGATATTTTTACCGCCGAGTTTAACCGCCAACGGTTCCTGTTTGAGCCGCGCGCCTTTACAGGTCGGACAGGGCAATTCACTCATATAATAAAGTATCTTATGTTTTACGGATTCGCTCTGCGTTTTATAAAAACGGCGTTCGAGGTCCGGAATCACTCCTGTAAAATCACTGCCGTATTTCTGTTCGTCGGCTGAGGTAGTGCCGTACATAAGAATCCGTTTCTTTTCTTCAGGCAGATTTTGGAAAGTGGTGTTGAGGCTGACATCAAAATGATTGGCAAATTCTTTTAAGATATAGGAATAATAAATCGCCATCCGGTGTCCCGATTTACGCCATGCTTCTATGGCGCCGTCTGACAGACTCAGTGATTTATCAGGAACGATTAAATCCCTGTCTAATTCCATTCGCGTTCCCAATCCGTTACAACGGGGACAAGCGCCATAAGGCGAATTAAATGAAAATATCCGGGGGCTTAATTCGGAGAAGTTGATCTGGCAGTCCGGGCAGGCATAATGTTCGGAAAACAGCATATCCGAAGACTTGGAATGGACGACATTATTCCTTGAATCTTTTATGCTTTGCGTTGCGTTCTGGTATGAGATGATTACCAATCCTTCGCCTAATCGCAGGGCTGTTTCTACGGAATCCGCCAATCTGTTTTTATCCGATTCTTTGGGTTCAATGCCTGATGGCGCAGTTCCAATCGGGAGTCCCGCAGGGGCGGTAGTCAAGCGGTCGACGACGATTTCAATATTGTGTTTCTTGTATTTGTTCAAGCGGGGTATCGAAGAAGACAATTCCAATATTTTACCGTTTACCCTGACTCTGATAAAACCATTGCGTTTGATGCGGTCAAAAACCTCGCGATGTTCGCCTTTTTTACCGCGGATAATCGGCGCCAGAATAACAATGCTTGTATAGGTCGGCAGCGAGCGAATCTGCTGGATAATTTGCTGGGCTGATTGGCGGACGACAGGCCGATTGCATTTATAGCAGTGCGGTTGGCCGAGACGGGCGAAAATGACCCGCAAATAATCATAAATTTCCGTGGTGGTTGCCACGATAGAGCGGGGAGTTCCCGTTCCGCCTCTTTGTTCTATTGAGATGGTCGGCGGTAATCCTACTATAGATTCTATTTCTGGTTTGGCTATTTGCTCCAGGAATTGCCTCGCATAAGCCGATAGGCTTTCAATATAACGATGTTGACCCTCGGCATAAATAGTATCAAATGCCAAAGAGGTTTTGCCCGAACCGCTTACGCCGGTAATTACGATTAATTTATCGCGGGGAATATCAATGTTGATATTATTGAGATTATGTTCTTTTGCTCCACGAATAGATATGTAATTATTCATCATAAGGATAACCCCGACGTAAAGTCGGGATAACTGCCCTTAATTCGTTATGCTCAAACGGGCAGGTAAAAGCATAACCAAATATTATAAATGAGATTGTTGACAAAGTCAACAATTTCATCCTGAACGAAGTGAATGGTCTCAAAACTGACACCGTTGAAAGGTTTTTCAACGGTCTCATTTCACATTACGACTTGTCTATGTTTTATACCTAACGGTATTTTATTTAATAGTATCCCGTAAGGGACGGGATTTTCTTGATAGCATAGGGAATTATATAACCACAGATACACACGGATAAACACTGATTTTTATCTGGGTTAATCAAATCCCGAGATAAACACGGATTATCTGTGTCTATCTGCCTGCCTACTTGGTGTTAATCTGTGGTTACGAAGTTTTCTTGACAAATCATTAAATCAGCATGTAGAATGCAGGGAATATAACTCTCTGCATATATACTATCTTCTATAATAATGAACACATTATTTCAACGAACCATTAAGACTGAAATCACTTACGAAGGATTCGGTCTCTTTAGCGGTGAAAAAGTAGGATTAGTTTTTCGTCCGGCCGATATCAATAGCGGTATTAACTTTATTATTGCCGCCGATGGCGGAAACGACATCAAAATACCCGTTTCTGTCAAAACCAGCGTGGTCCAATATCGCCGTAGCGCTGTCAGTAAAGACGGTGTAGTGATAGAAACTATAGAACATTTAATGGCAACCTTGAACGGACTGGGTGTTACTAATCTTGATATAGAAATCAAGCCGCTTAGTTCATCCAGCAGAAATTCTTTCGAGCTCCCCAATGTTGATGGAAGCGCTAAATTATTCGTGGATTTGTTATTAAAAGCTGGTATTAAAGAACAGCCGGCGCCTAAAAAAACGCTCACGATAAAAGAACCCATTATTTATAATGAAGGAGAATGTTCTATAGCGGCATTTCCTTCGGATGAGGAAGGGCTCATCATAGAATATACTTTTTCAAATAGCGCGCCGATAATCGGAACGCAGCATCTGATTATAAATCTATCTGATGATAATTTTATTTCGGAAATAGCAACGGCTCGCACCTTTTGCATGGCTGATGAAGTGGCGCATTTTATATCACAAGGTTTAGGTAAAGGGGCTAATTATCAAAATTTAATCGTGGTGGATAAAAACAAAATCGTTAATAATACTCTTCGTTTTAAGGACGAGTTTGTGCGTCATAAGATTTTGGACCTGCTCGGAGATTTATATATGTTAAATGCTTCATTGGTTGGTAAAATTACTGCGGTTAAAAGCGGGCATAAACAAAACATTCAATTTGTTGCCAAACTCGCTAAGTTAATGGATAATGAAGCTGTAATTCGATAATCAAATGAAAGGGTAAGAGTATGAATCACGAAAAACCATTAGATTCAAATCAGATTGATACCCGTGTTAATACAGCCCCGCCTGACGGTCGGGCAGGCAAGAAAGGCATCAGAATGGATATCAGGGAAATACAGAATATTCTTCCGCATCGCTATCCATTTTTATTGATAGACAGGGTTATAGAGATGGAGGGCTACCAGAGGGCAGTCGGCATAAAGAATGTTACAATAAACGAACCGTATTTCCAGGGACATTTTCCGGGTATGCCCGTTATGCCCGGTGTTTTACAGGTGGAGGCAATGGGTCAATTGGCAGGCGCTTTGCTTCTTTCTAGGGCTGGCAATGAAGGTAAACTTGCCGTGCTTCTTTCTATTGATGAAGCAAAATTCAGGCGTTCGGTAATACCGGGAGATCAGTTAAGGATAGAAGTGGAAACCATTAAAATCAAAGCCAGAATTATTCAGGTAGATGCCAGAATTTTGGTGGAAGGTGAAATCGTCTCGGAGGCTAAGATTAAATTTATGCTCATTGATAAAGAATAACAAAGTGAAAATAGCAATGCTCATTATTTTAACTATTTATGAATAATATACATCCAACCGCAATTATAGAAAAAGGCGCTGAGATTGCCGATAACGCAATAATCGGCGCCTATAGTATTATCGGACCCAATGTAAAAATAGGTTCGGATAATCGCATCGGACACCATTGTAATATTACAGGATATACCGCTATAGGTAAAAACAATAATTTCTCTCCTTTTTGCAGTATCGGTACGGGACCTCAAGATATAGGTTATAAGAATGAACCAACCAAGTTGACTATCGGAGATAATAATACATTTAAGGAATTCATAACTATTAATACAGGCACATTAAAAGATAATGGGGAGACAATTGTAGGCAATAATAATTATCTTATGGCTTATTGTCATGTCGGACATGACGGTATATTGGGTGATAATATTATCATGGCAAACGGAGTTCAATTGGGTGGTCATGTTAATATAGGAAATTATGTTTCTTTGGGAGGATTAGCCGGTGTTCATCATTTGGTAACTATCGGAGAACATGCTTTCGTAGGTGGTGCCGCAAAAATCATCCAGGATGTTCCTCCTTATATGATTGCAGAGGGGAACCCCGGTAAAGTTAGGTCCCTGAATATTATCGGGTTGCAGAGACGCGGTTTTTCCAAAGAGACCATTACAGCATTGGAAGAATCTTATAAACTTATCTGGCGTAGTAAACTGACTTCAGTCCAGGCATTTCAACAGCTTCTTTCCGCACCTGAGAGTAATACATGCAAAGAAGTTTTACATCTGATACAATTTCTTCAGAATACTTATAAGGGGAAATTTGGTCGTTACAAGGAAAGTCTTCGTAAAATCCCAGCCCGTTAGAAAAGCGTCCGGATTGATATCGGGATGCGATATGCTCTATGTTCCAGAAACGGATTTTAATATTTTTAGGATTCATCGGCGTCCTCTTTTTTATTATTATTATCCGATTATTTTCATCTCAGGTGATCAGCAATTCTTATTATCTTACGCAGGCGCGGAAATACGCTACTCTTATTGAGTTAATATCTGACCCGAGGGGCAAAATCCTTGACCGTAATGGAAATGTTCTGGTTACTAATAAACTTACCTTTGATCTTTTCATTACGCCGTATAAATATTTAATGGCAGAGAAGAGCTCTAAAAATATCGATTATTATTCGGATGTGACTCTGCTCAAATCTGACGTGTTAAATAAATTGGCCGGTATTTTAGGATGCCGAACAGATGTTATTGCTTCAAAGATTAAAGCTATCCAGCAAAAAGTTATCAGTCAGACCGAAGGGAAATCAGAACGCGAAATAAAACAATACATCAAACAGCAATATCGCAATAAGTATAAATTATTTTCAGGACTTTCTTTAGAGCAGGCATTGCAGATTGATGCTCATCCGGAATTTTTTTCCGGATTCAATATTTCAGAAAATATTTCGAGGTTTTATCTGTACAATGAACTCGCCTGTCACGTGATAGGTTATATGGGGCCTGTTTGGAAAGAGGAATATCAGGATTTCGTAGAAAATAATTATTTCCACGATATGCTTAGCCGGGATGTGGATGAAAACACCTATGAAGCCTTGATTGATATGGGTGAGTTTAAGGATAAATTCATAGGTCGTAACGGGGTGGAAAAGTTGCATAATAAATTACTTGCCGGTAAATATGCGGTTAGGCTCAGCGAATATGATTACTCGAATAAGCAAAGACGAGAGTTAAGCCGGACGAATTCAGTAGAGCCTTTAGACGTTATACTGACGATTGATCTGGCGTTGCAAAAAAAGGTAGAAGCGGCATTGAAAGGTAAAATCGGCGCGGCTGTGGTAATGAATATACATAATGGTGAAATACTGGCCATGGCAAGCGCGCCTTCATTTAATCCCAACCATCTTCAACCACCGGTGGACAAAGAAACGGCAGAGTATATCACCAAATCACCATCCAAACCTTTATATAATAGGGCTATTTCAGGCGAATATCCGGCCGGTTCTATTTTTAAAATAGTTACTGCTATTGCCGCTTTAGAAGAAGGCAAAATTAATCAGAATACCAGTTTTCATTGCAACGGTTATTTTTCTCCATTATATAAAAAATTCAAATGCTGGATTGTAGAATTCCATCGGGAACACGGGTTGATGTCCTTGGAAGATGGATTCAAGAATTCTTGTAATGTTTACTTCTTTAATATCGGGAGATTAGCCGGCGGAGAGGCAATAATTAAATGGGGTGATAGGATGGGATTCGGACGCCTTTGCGGTATAGAGCTGCCGGGTGAGAATAAGGGACGTTTAGCAAAACTGTCTCCCCAATCAAATAAAGATGAAGATAATCCAATCAGCCCGAGCGACTCCAGCTGGGTCGGTCAGGTATCTTCCCAGTCCCTGCCTGACCATGTCGTTCAGGCGGGAAAATGGTCATTGTCCGAAACGCTTAATTTATCAATCGGGCAGGGCGATTTGATGGTGACACCTTTACAGGTTGTCCGGATGATGGCGGCATTAACCAATGGTGGAACTTTGATTACACCGCATATTCTTAAAACACCAGTACCCAAAAGCAGTGAAGATAATATTCCAGAAGAGGTTAGTAATCAAAAAGTAATTTTATCGCCTGATACAGTAAGACATATACAGAATGGTTTATATAAAGTAGTTCATTCAGAAGGCGGAACGGCAAATGGCACGAAACTCAGCAATTTTTCGGTCGCAGCTAAAACCGGAACAGCCGAGGTTTGGGGACATAAATCACATGCCTGGGTGGCTGGTTTTGCACCTTATGATAAACCGCAAATCGCATTTGTGGTAGTGGTAGAACATGGTGGTAAGGGGTCAGATGTATCCGCACCTATTGCGGCTGCTTTTTTACCTGAGGCGCTGGCCATAGTCAAGCCTGACGAAAAAACCAAACCACCTAAATAAAATTAAATATCAAAAGGGAACACGAATCTCACGAATAAATTATTCGTCTTTATTAGTTTGATTCGTGTTTGATATTTGTGGATTGCAACTGTTCTATAAATGCTTCAATCGCAGTTTTAGTCTGTTCTTCTGAATAACACCTCAGGTCATTCAGGTCTCCTGAAATAACAATACTCGGCATTTCTAATCTATTTTGTAGTCTCTGGGGCATTCCATATCTGCTATTGGTGTTATTGGCGCAACTCTTTGCCTCGTGGAAAATTATACCGTTAACATTAAACTTCTTTATCATTTGCTCAATATATTTTTCCTTGGCATCGTCCGAACGAACGATAAATAGTTCTATGTATGCCCGTGCCATACTGTGAAAGGGGTTATTAGGGTCAAATGCGTCGAATATCCATGAATTACAATAAGTTGAAGCCACCACACATGTTCCCATTTTAGAGAATAATTCAGCCATTGGTCTGAGTTTACCCCAGATAGGCATTCCGTCCCAGTAGAGTCTGAAGCGTTCACCTTCCACAACGCCTTCTTTATTTTTTACCCGTTCTTCTAATTCAGCCAGAAGCAATTTATAATAATCTACCGCTTGTTGAGTCCCGCGCATCACTACAGCCGGACCCATTTGGATGGTCCCGTCAAAGAAATTAAGAGGTGAAGGAATTGCTGTGGCAGTCTCCAATACTTTTTTCCAGAGAACGCTGCATTCTTTGGATAGGGATAGTACCCGTTTCATTTCTTTTTCATCATATTTATTACCAGAGATTTTTTCCAGAGCCGGTATCAATGCCTTCATCTGGTCTGCTACACTTTTGATATGGGCATCTGTTACCTCACCGACTCCGCGATGGGTATTAATTCCAACCATCGGCACCTTAAACTCGCGGCTATAAAAGGCAAACCAATCCTGAACATCACGGCATTGATTGGTATTATAAACAAGGATGTCAGGTTTGGGGATAGAATTAATTCCGGGATATGCCTTAGTCAGCGGTGTTTGTTTCTTTAAGTAGGCGCCGATATCGCTGGTTAGATAAGAACAGATTTCAGGCGAATAACCGATGGAATTAGCCACCGGAATAAAATCCGTAGCCATTCGTGTCGCGCCTAACATTGCGCCGTGGTTTTCAGGGAAATAAACCACAAATCCCATTGCCCGTAATATTTCAGCCGGTCCGACACTGGTGCACCAGGCAATCTTTGGATTGCCTGATTTCATTGCCTTGTCAAGTTCGTAGAAATGGTCAGCCATTATTTTCTTTATTTGCGCGGTTGCTTTTATTTCTTTTCTCGGCATTTGTATTTTCTGTGATTCTGGCATATTATCATTCCTTTCCGTATGGGGAGTGTCTGTAAACCCACTTATTTTATCTTATTTAGTTCTTCTATCATCAGGGCAAGTTTGAGCCGGGATTGGTATATCTTCTGCGGGTCTTTTTCAAAATCCCTGAGATTCCTGATTAAATTATCAGGTTCATTAAGAAGCGCTTCCGCATCTTTGAGTTTTCTTTGAGATAATCTTGAGCGTACTCTGTTGATTTCCTGTTTGAGCAACCAGAAATATTCACGGTCTTCTAATCCTTCCCTGATGAGTTCTAATCTGATTGACGAAACCGGCGCGCTGATAAGCGGTTCTTTCGGCGGCGTTTTAACCGGCGGATAGAGCAGTACTCCGTCGCCGTTACCGTATGATTCCTGTTTGGTTTTGTCCGTATAGGTCGTAGCGTCTTCATAAGGATTACGATAGTTCCAGAAGGTGGTTGACCAGTAAAGGTCGCCCTGGATATTGTATTTTTCCATCATCCAATATCTGATGCGATGATTGATTGCGGGATGGTCAATGAAATTATTGGGATAAGGTTCTCGCGGTGCGCAACAGACATACCACCAGACCTCCTCGCCGAGCGCCTGTCTTTCTTTTGCCCTTTCAATGTCAATCTGATGCATGACCGGCACCCAGAGATTGACAAAATCAAAGTATTTTGAATCAGGTGTAGGTGTTCTGGAGAATGTAAGCAGACGCTTCAAGCCCGGCGCATTTTCTTTCAGGAACTTAAACCCATCTTTTACATAGTCAATGGGAATATTATGGGCGGGGATGTCAGGTTCATCTATCCAATAACAGTATGCCTTTTTGAGCCAGCCCTTTTCTTCAAGGTGTTTTATTTCTGCGCTGAATATCTTTCGGGCAATCAGTTTGTATTCATCAGTGAATGCCTGATTGCCATTGTAATTGGTGTCGATGGGGAAGTTAAATGAATCAAACCCGAGTTTATCAAGGTAGTATTCGGCTCCTTTGTCAAATTCAGAGAAATCAAATAATATCTCATAGTCTACGATTTTGTCTTCGTTTTTTATGGGCGTGATTTTAGTGATCTTTATCGGATAATAAGCCATCGGGTCATAGGGGCAAATCCGATGCTTATACAATGTCTGAAGATATAAGTTATAGGCGAGCCGGAAGTCAGATGGTTCTTTCAAGTTATGCCAGTCGTTATTGATATTGACTTCATAAGCAGTGCGGGTATGGGTTTCTTGGGGTAAGGTAAAATCAAAGATGTGGAGTTTTACCGCTATCTCAATGGGATTGGATGATTCGGCAGTTTTGATCCCAATCTTTGCTTCGTAGTCACCGGCTGGTGTTTTGGAAGGTATATAGACATTGAACCAGAAGCTGCGGTTTTCAGAGTGTTCAAGAAGTAGCGGTATTTTTAAGTAGGAAGGAATTAAAGGATCGGGCCAGAGCCCGAGCCTATCATCTTTTCTTTCACTGGCTCTGTTGAAGGCTCTGATAATAGGCACATAATCTTCCATGAAGATTTCTATATTTTTATCCGCCGGCAGGATATTTTGGGTGTTGCTGAAATCAGTGATTGAAATTTTATCAATGGTAATATTTTGTTTGGGATAGATTATCAGCTGGAATGGCTCGTATTCATTTCGGGCAGCAGAGATTTTTATCGTCTTCTTTTTGGAACTCGGAAGAATCTGTTTAGGCCTAACTTTGTATGTCCCCTCGCACCACCAGATAAGGCAGTCATCATTTTCTGATATTGGATAACCGAATTGTTGGGGCGGCTTGGTTTCAGAAATGGTATTTTGAATGTGGGCATTCGGTTTTTGCTCCGACAGTTTAGCGGTGCAATTTAATCCCGAAAAGATAACTGAAACTATGAGAACCGAATATAAAATTCTCACAATCATTTTTGTCTCTCTAATGTAATTGTGCCTTCAGTCTGCATAGATAACAGGGAAAATTGTCCGACTAAGCTATTACCGCTATACGAAAACCGCGCCTTTGCTTCTCCCAAATTTCCCGAAAGATATATATCAAATTTCTTACCTTCGGCATCCTCAATAAATTGTGCATTACCTTTATCGCCGGTAGCAGATACTACTTCCAAATGTTGCGGATTTATCTCGTTGAACATAATAGTTATTTTAAGGAAACCAGTTTCCGCGGTGCATATCTGACATTCCCAGATAGTTCCTTCTTTTTTCTTAATATTGATTGTCGCTTTTCCATTATAAAAATTACCAACGAGCCATTCGCCGGTCCAAGCGCCTTCAACATCAGAGACGCCAAATGCCTTTTTTATTCCGCCTACCGAAGAACATCCCGCAGAAAAAAAAGATTGGCAGATTAATAACATTACGGCCAGGCAAATTAGTATTGTCACCTTATTATATCTCATATTTTATTCTCCTTTCTTAATTCGGAATTAGTTATATTAAAATTAATGGATACCTTTTTGTTTCTGATAATAGCACGGGAATATGGAGGATGTTAACTAAAAATCGATTTTTTATTCCATTTCTTCACACAAAAACCACAAGTACACACGGATTAAGTTTGTGGCTAATAATTTTCTTAACTTTTTAGTAATGGATTTAACTGACTATTGATTTTGCCAAAGATGTTAATAAATCTTTATAGATAGAATCTTTTAATACAGCAAGATTCTTAATTGCCAGATTAACATAATTTCGAGCCATTTGATGTGTATAACTCAAAGAACCTGTTTGTTCTAAAATATCATAAAATCTTTTCTTACTGGTTGATAACTTATTTCCATTAACTAATATGGAATTTATGAGTTTTTTCAATCTAATCTGATGGGTTTTTGATGATTTTCTAAATGCTTGAATAACTGGAAGGGTAATTTTACCTTTAAACAAGTCATTCCCTATTGATTTACCACTTGTTTTTTCCGAGTCAATGATATCATGATAATCATCCATAATTTGGTAAGCCATGCCGAAATTTTTACCATAAGCCGTAAGGGCATTTATAGTTTTTTTATTGGCGGTTGATATAACTGTTCCTAAATATGTTGAAAGAGCAAAGAGAGAAGCTGTTTTGTTATATATAATTTTTAAATAATCTTTTTCAGAGAGTCTTAAATTAAACCGTTTAAGCATATGTTCCAATTCACCGACACATATTTGATTGGATGTCTCGGAAATAGCTTTAAGTAATTCCGGTGATTCTATTAAGGTGCTGTGAGAAAGAAAACGGGCAAAAAGATAATCACCAAAAAGAACCGCCATTTCATTACCCCAACGTTGATTATAAGTTTTAACATTTCGTCTTAACTTTGCTTCGTCAAGAACATCATCATGCACTAGAGTAGCATTGTGTATTAACTCTACTATAACTGCTAAATTAAAGTGATTGCTATCAAGAGGTTTATCGGAAATGACAGCCTTAGCTGAAAGCATTGTTAGGATAGGCCTGAGGTATTTTCCTTGAAAACTTTTAAAATGGCTTATCAAATCAGATATTCCATTAGATGAAATGACAGCTTTTTTCAGTAAATATCTAAAAGTACCAAGTTCATTCCTGAGATTTTTTTCTATAGGTTTTAAATCTACTCCATTAAAAATGATATCATTGCAGGTATTTTTTGTATTTGATTGTCTATAGATATTATTTTGTATGTTTCCAATGGTGTTCATATAAGTATTTATAAATATACCATTACTTTATATTATTTACAAGCAAATCAAGTTGTTATCAATTAATCAATTCTGTATATTACGAGATGACACTTAAACGGAAGGTGTATAGGTATGGAGGCTATGAAATTAAAGACTTGACTGAACAGGTAAAATAAATTATAGTTAGCGATATGAGGATTTTTTATTATACAATTCTGATATTATTGTTCTTAATCATAGGGATTGGTTTGAGCCAGGTGGTGAGTAGCAATACATATACTGAGATTGAGCCGAGTCGTGCTTATATCCGTGTCAGTAATGAAGCAGAGAACCTAATCAAAGCGGCTCGGAAAGCTGAAACGGAACAGCAATGGATAATTGCAGTAAAAAACTATCACAAGGCAATTGAACTTTATCCTCAATATGTAATAAATCAATCAATTTTTAACAATACGATAGATAATAAAAACAACGATATCTATTGGGGTGTGCAATACATCTGCGAGAAATCCTTACAAGATTTGCCTCCGGACGGTAAGAAAATTTATAGAGAGATTTTTGAGCCGGTAGCGAAACATATTTTTGAACAGGGTTGTAAGGCAGACCCTACTACCTCCAGATTGGAAGTCATTGATATAAACAAATTATTTTTGTTAGCCAATCAGTATTCTTTAACTTACCACGGTCAAATGTCTCTGATTATTTTAATGCGCTGGTATTTTGAACAAGCCGAATTATATAAGGCAATTAAATATTACCGGAAGCTGTCAGGAACATTTCCGGAAATTGCCGAGTCTTTACCCGAGGCAAAGAAAATCAATGTTTTCTTAAATAATAAGGGGATAACTGAATCGAAATCATGGCAGACTTATGCGGGTAATAACACTCATTCTCAAATCATGTCTATTCAAGAACCCAAGGAGATATTATCATCTCTATTTGGTTTTTTTGCATTACCAACGCAGTTGGTTAAACTAAGGCAGATACCAATAACTATGGGATATTATAATATAATGCCGGTAGAATCCATACCGTATTTTCCTGTAGTAAGTAATGGACTGGTTTATTTATCAACAGGTTTAGGTATTTATGTATTAGAGTTAGAACCGAAAGAAATAAAGGCGGTTGATAAAACTTCATCCGCTGAAGAGGATAATCCTTATAAACTTAAGGAGAAATGGAAATTTGAGATACCGCTTGATGAGAATACTCAGATTTTTCCGGAAGAAAGGATTATCAATACTGCAACAATTTCAAATAATAACCATAAACTTTATGTCCCACTGATTACCGCTTTTGAAAAGCACGAGAGAAAACTGGGATATCTTGATGTTAAATATCCCTTTCCGCGACGGACATTGTTTGCTTTTGATACTTTAACCGGTCGTATTTTATGGACGACCAGAAAAGTTCCATACGACAATAAAGATAATAATTCTTTTGAGGACATCTTGTTTCCCGTAGCGCCAGCCGCGGAAGATGACGTGCTTTATCTGGCTGGTATTCACATGCTTCAGCAGACTGATATTCCTGAACATTATCTGTTTGCTCTTAACGGGAAAAATGGCGAAGTGTATTTTAAGACATTCATTGCCTCCGGTATTTTAGAAACTAATCTTTTTAATAATCCCAGCCGAGAACCGATAGTTTCAGCCGTAACTGTTGATAAAGATAATATCTATTATTGTTCAGATATGGGGGTTATCTCAGCAGTAGATAAATATAGCGGTATGCTTAAATGGCTAAAAAAATACGAGCAATATTCTATTCCTTCAACCTACCCGGCCATTAATCCTCCAAGATTACCACTGCGATGGGTAAATAATCCGATTATTTATACTGATTCTTTACCGACGAATAAAACTAAAGGTCAAATTATTATAACAGCGATAGATTCTCCCTTTCTTTATGTTCTTTCAACTGAAAACGGTGAGGAACTATGGCGATGGAATGCTGATGCCGTACAAATGGGTAATATCAGATACCTTGTAGGCATCAAAGATAATCTCTTAATAGTTTCCGGCGAATCAAGTTTAATTTGTTTGAATCTTGCAAAAGACGGTAAAATAGAATGGATTAAGGATGGCTATAAGTTTATGGGAAAAGGCGCTATTACTGACGATAAAATATACGTTTCCACTACCGATAAGGGTATTCTTGAAATAGGGTTGAAAACCGGGAAATTGCTTAATATACACACTGCATTACCAGAAGAAAAAATCTATCCGGCTGGCCATTTGCTTTTGGTAAATAATTTCTTGATTACAGCATCATCAGAGCAAATAAATATATACAAAACAAGCCAGGCTACTAAATCAATCAGATGACAAATTGAATAATAGCAATGAGAAGTCAATCATTTTATATTAGAATAGGTTTTATGGGGTTTGCGATACTGTTCTTGTCTGTACTTTATTCTTTATCAGAACGACTCCCCATACAGTTAGATAATAATGGGGAAGCTGAAAATAATCGTATTAATAATATTATTGAAAAAGGGTTGACTTATCTTGCTCAGACTCAAAATCAAAATGGTTCATGGACATGTCGAGTAGGCTATAAGTTAAATGAGACTTATCAAGGCGAAGAATATGATAATGTTGGTATTACTGCGATAGCGGGTATCGCTTTTCTGGCGCATGGGAGTGTTCCGGGCCGGGGTAAGTATGGTGCCAGCATAGAAAAAACATTGCAATTCGTTTTGAGCTGTGTTAGAGAAACAGATGGCTACATTACAAAATATGGAACACGAATGTATGAGCACGGCTTTGCTACTTTATTCCTTGCAGAAGTTTATGGAATGTCCCGTAGAGAAGATATTAAAGGAAAATTAAAGAAAAGCACTCAGCTTATTATTAACAGTCAAAATCCTGATGGAGGTTGGCGTTATCAGCCATCACCGATAGATGCGGATATTTCAGTTACAGTAACTATTTTGCAATCTTTAAGGGCAGCTCGGAATGTTGGTATTGCCGTTCCGAAAGAGGTGATTGATAAAGCCGTTGGTTATGTTAAAAGGTCTCAGCGTCCGGACGGAGCTTTTAATTATCAATTAATTGAACCGAGCCGGGTTTCATTTCCATTGGCCGCAGCCGGTGTGACTTCTTTTATGAGTGCCGGAGAATATAATACCCCGGAGGTGCAGAAGGGGATACTTTATATTATGAATAATATGCCGGCTGTCTATGGAGATTATCATTATTATTATGGTCATTATTATGCGGCACAAGTAATGTTTCAGGCAGGCGGTAGAAATTGGCAACAATATTTTCAACGTGTCCAGAATGAAATTATCGCTCAACAGCAACCTGATGGGTCCTGGATTGATGATGTCGGTTCACCTTATGCAACCGCAATGGCAACAATAATTCTTCAGATACCTAACGATTATTTACCAATTTTTCAGAGATGAAATTAATATTTGCCGGTAGTTCAAAATTTGCTGTTCCTACCTTGAAAATGCTGATTAATCAGCAAAAGCATTCTCTTATCGCTGTGATTACACAGCCGGATACTAAAAAAGGAAGAGGTTTAAAAGAAGATGCCGTTTCTCCCGTTAAACAGGAAGCGCTAAAACACCCAATAGAAATCTGGCAGCCGGAGTCTATTAATAATCCGTCATTTGTAAAACAATTAGAAAACAGCAAAGTGGATTTAATGATTGTCATAGCATACGGGCAAAAAATATCAGATGATGTTCTGAAAATACCATCTAAAGGTTGTATTAATGCGCATCCTTCGCTTTTACCTAAATACCGTGGCGCTTCTCCTGTAAATTATGCGATTCTCAATGGCGATAAGAAAACCGGTATTACTGTATTTAAAATAGCAAATAAAATGGATGCGGGAGATATTATTAAGCAGGTCGTTATAGACATAAAAGATGATGAGACATTTGTTGAATTGGATTCCCGGTTATCTATAGAATCTGCCTGTATAATGCAAGGTATTTTAGACGATATGGAAAATGGTTTGATAAAATTAACACCCCAGGATGAAATCAAAGTGGTCTATGCACCTAAGTTTAAGAAGAGCGATGGGGAAATCAACTGGAATAAAACAAGCCAACAAATAATTAACCAAATAAAAGCAATGTATCCCTGGCCGGGGGGGTATACGATGTTTCAATCTCATGGCAAATCCGCTATTAAAATAGATATTTTGGAGGCGCAAAGATATACTTTGAACGAACAAGCATGTTTGACAAAATTACCGCCAGGTAACATAACAGAGATAAACAATAATGGAATAGTTGTTTCTTGCGGTCAAGGTGAATATCTTAATATTAAGAGACTCAAACCCGCCGGGAGCAGAGTGCTTATGGCAAAAGAATTTTCTAATGGTTATCGTATAAAGATAGGAGATAGATTTGGGAAATAAGCTTAATAAATTTATTGTCGGGTTAAATAATATTGTTCGCGGAAGAAAAAAAAGAAATCTTCAGCCTGAAAAAGTAATGATTCTTTTTTCTCACTGTCTGCAGAACTCGAAATGCTCGCAGAAAATAGTAAATGATTTATCTGAATGTAAACGTTGCGGTAAATGCGTTGTCAAAGATATTCTTGAAATAAGTGAACGTTATAAAGTAAAATGTGCGGTTGCTTCCGGCAGTGAAATGGCTTTAGAAGAAGTTTATTCGCGGAAAGTAGATGGAGTTATAGCTGTTGCATGTGAAAAAGAACTTGCCGGTGGTATTAGGTCTCTTTTTCCCAAAATGGTATTTGCTGTGCGTAATAGCCGTCCACATGGTCCCTGCAAGGATTGTCAAGTTGATACGCCTACCCTCGAAAAAATTCTTAAGAAAATTCTAAAACCAATCTAATTTATTTTGAAGGTTGCGTGTTTTTGGGTTCTTGTTTCTCTTCTTGTTTTTCGTCCGGCGGCGTTGATTCTTCTTTTACCGGAGTTTTTTCTGACGCTGTTTTAATGAAACAAACCTCTACCCGACGATTTTCCGATTTTTTAGCACTTTTTGGTTGATGTTCGCCAAAACTTGTCAAAAATAATTTGGCTGGGTCAACGCCTTGTTCTTCTAAATAAAGAAGGACTGTCAAAGCGCGATAAGCCGCCAACTCAAAATTGGACTTTGTTGTCCATCTGTTTGCAGTCTGTACAATTGGATCACTGTCAGTATATCCGACTATTTGAACCAAATATCCCGGTTCACTTTTGATAATATCCGCTACCTTATTAAGCAGTTCTTTGCCCTTCTGTTTTAAGTCTGCTTGACCGGGAGAGAAAAGAACCTCGCCTTGAATCTCTAAATTGCCTTTATCCGTGACAAATACGCCTTCGCCTCCCAACCCCTGGAGTTTTTTAAGAATACTTTCTTTAATCTTTGTTATTGTCTCCTCGTCCACTTTTGCTTTGGAGAGTAATTCCTCATTTTTTAATTTAGTTTCTTGCAACTCGAATGAAATCTTCTGATTTTCCTGGGACAGTGTTTTAGTAGCCTCACCGATATTTTTCATATGTTCGCTCATACCAGCCACATCGGTATTATATTTTGTTTCCAGTTTACGATAATCCGCTTGGGATATGCAACCTTGGATTAACAAACCTGCGGTTATTACCAGAGCCATTTTCTTTAGCGTTGTCATTTTTTCTCCTTTCATTGAATTTTATTCTGAAATTCTATTATTAAATGCTAGCTTATTCTTCTTTCTTGAATTTGTCAAGATTTGCATCTTCTTTTTTTATTCCAACCATATCTAAAACCATTTGACCGAAGTCACGAGTAATTCCAATCGGATATTTACCTCTCCCCGAGCTGATTCGTAACGAATCACCAATAAAAGAACCAACAAGAATTAAAAATAGTAAAACTACTCCTAATAGCGCAATGAAAATTACAGGTGTCTTAAATTTCGGGACAGCCGTGGTTACCGAAATTGATTCGGAATAAACCATCTCTCTTTCTAATGCCGGGGAGGCAAAACGAGATATCTTTTTTCTGGGCCTGGGTGCTTTAGTCTTTATATGTACTGTTTGATCAATATCTGATATGGTCTCTTCTGGTGCTGGCTCTTCTGGTACGGTTGCAGTTGCACTATCGTCAATAATGGTGTCATCAGGACTTATTTCTTCTCCCCCTATATCTGCAACTGTTTCTTCAATTGAATCCAGAGGTGTAGTTACGTCGGCTTCTTCCATTAAATCAGGCACATGTATGTCAGTATCACTATCAATATCTGTTGCCTGAACATTTGATGTGTCGTCAACAAAAGTCTCGTCAGTAGGACTTACGGGTATTTCTGATTCATCAGATTCTAAAACAACAGTCGGGTCGGTAATATTCTCGGATTTCTTGGCTACAACATCTTCTTTCCTGAACTTCAACTTGTCTTCGTCTTTAAAAGCTGTTATTTCACCTTCGGAAACCATTTTTTTCAGTTCATCTTCAAAGATTTTTAATTCTTTAACAGCTTCTTCGAAAGTATAAAATTCATCTGATTTCGACATGATTTTCTATTATATTTTTTACTTAGATTTCCTTATTTCGTCGTATAGCTTTTTTACATCCAGAGGTTGAGGGTCAGCATCTTTACGATTGGCCGGTATAGCAAGACCATCCGGAATATCAAGGTCATATCTGATATCGCGGACGGCTTTTAATTTTATTACATTCTCGTTAAAATATTCATAGAGCAGCAATTTCTTATTCGCTGTATCTATTAACCAGACAATATTTGTATCGGTTTTAGTCGTTGCCGCAATAGCAATATAGTCTTGATTGGCTACGGTTTCAGTTTGTTTGAGCGGCGCTGCGCTTATTTCTTGAGCCGGTATTTTCTTTACAACAACCATTACAATAATGCCCAGTAAAATACCGATTATCAAATATAATGCCTTATTGGGTAGCATAACGATATATTATAATACTTATAACGAGTTATACAATAAAAATAGTATTATTTAGATAATTCGAGAATTCTTCGTTTATACCAATTTATTTCGTCTGATTTGTATAAACTTTTACTTAATTAACTAAATAAACTAATATAAGATGTCAAGAAAGCAGTATTATTTTATAATAAGTTTTATAAAAAGTCAATAGATATCTATTTTAGGGATAAAGTTAAAGAAAAATCGTCCCAAATCTGAATGTTTTTCCTTGACCCTTTAACCCATTAGAAATATACTACTTTTCAAGAGACTAATAAAATTATATCACATCTTATCCCGTCCTGTCCCGACGAATTCTGTCGGGAGAACACGGGTCGGGAATGCGGCGATACGGAGAATACCGATTGACTATAATTATAATAATAATAGCCGTAGCCCTTATATTTGACTTTGTAAATGGGATGCATGATGCGGCGAATTCCATAGCCACTGTGGTATCAACCCGCGTTCTCTCGCCAAAGTGGGCTGTTGTCTGGGCTGCATTTTTCAATTTTATTGCCTTCCTGTTCTTCGGCTTACACGTCGCAACCACCATAGGTAAGGGTGTGGTTCATCCTGAAGCCATAAACACAGTTGTTATCGCATCCGCATTACTGGGTGCTATTACATGGGATGTATTCACGTGGTATGCCGGATTGCCGGTCAGCTCGTCACACGCATTAGTCGGCGGGCTATTAGGGGCAGCGGTTACTCACGTAGGTTTTAATGCGGTTATACTAGGTGGCGTTCTGAAGATATGCCTGTTTATATTTCTGTCTCCGCTTTTAGGGGTTGTGATAGGTTTCATTTTTATGTCAATAGTGCAATGGCTATTCCATAATTCTGCTCCGGCAAAGGTAGACAAATATTTTAGACGGCTCCAACTCCTGTCAGCCGCTTCATATAGTTTGGGGCACGGCGGCAACGACGCCCAAAAGACTATGGGTATCATAGCTATCTTGTTATTTACCTCCGGCAAGTTAGGACCGGAATTTTACGTGCCCTTCTGGGTTGTTCTGTCATGTCACGGAGCAATGGGGCTGGGCACACTGATGGGTGGTTGGCGTATAGTAAAAACAATGGGGCAGAAGATAACGAAATTACAGCCCGTGGGCGGTTTCTGTGCGGAAACAGCCGGCGCCGTTATGCTATTTACAGCCACATTCTTGGGTATACCTGTAAGCACTACACATACCATAACAGGTTCTATAATTGGTGTCGGTGCAACCAGGCGTTTAAGCGCCGTGCGATGGGGCGTAGCTAAAAAGGTAGTCTGGGCATGGTTACTTACTATTCCTGCTGCGGCTGTTGTATCCGCCATAAGTTATCTTATCCTCAGAAATTGGATATAACCCTGCCTATACTGCATCTTGCTCAGCACAGAAAAAGTATGGAGCTGGGTCAGGCGTATTTTAGGATAACCCCCTCAATGACATTAGCCACATCTTCGCAGTAATCAATGGCAGTTTCTAAATCCTCATAGATTTCTTTCCATTTAATGACATTAATGGGATTATTCTTTTCACGCTCAAAGAGTGAGGTCATTGCCTTACGCAATAACTGGTCGCCTTCATTTTCAACAGTATGAATACTAACACAATAAGAAAGTGTTTCTTTGGAATTTTTGATATGTCGTAACCCGGTAATTGCCTGAGTTATGATATCGGTAGCTTTAATCAACAATTCGGCAAATGATATGGCTTCGGAAGTAATTTCATCTATTTTATAAAGTGCCAAACGACCGCATGCTCCATCCATCAGGTCAAGAACATCATCTAATTTGGTAATGAGTTGGAGGATATCCTCGCGGTCAATGGGGGTAATAAACGTCTTGTTGAGCATCTCTATAGTTTGATGGGTGAAATCATCGCCCTGATGTTCAATATCCTTAATGATACTTACCTTTTCCCCGAGTGATTCCGGATAACTTTTCATTAAGTCGGCTAATGCCCGGGCGCCGGCTGAAACATTTGCAGATGATTTCTCGAACAGCTCGAAAAACGCCTTATCCTTAGTTATTAAAGAACCGAACATAATCAATCTCCTTTTACTCGCTGTTATCTCGAAATCTTTCGGGAGTTACAGCGAGTTATCCCGATGAATGTCGGGATATTATTCCTGCCCGACCTCATTTATCTGACTAAATCCATGAATATTGTCAAGGAAAAAGCCACCGATTTCACAGATTAAATCCGTGTAATCTGTGGCTAAATTTCCTGTATTATTAAGGTAATACAAAATGCTAAAAGTTGACAATACATATTGACAGTGTTAAAAATAAATGATATTATAGATATCAATTAACTGTTAAAGAATGTCAGTAACAGAAAAGGAGTATAAAGATGCAGATTGAAAAACAGTTTGCCATATCAGGCGTAAATAAACCGGGTGTGCTGGCTAATATATGCCGCGCTCTGGCAGATGAAAAAGTCAATATTAAGGCATTAACGATTACCGATTCTGCCGGACAGGATGTAATGCGGATGGTTGTGGACAGGGCTGATTTAGCGCGAACTGTTCTGGCTAAAATAAATTCACCGGTTAAAGAATCAAAGGTGATTACCGTAGAAATACCCAACAGGCCCGGCGCTTTTGCGGCTCTGGCTGAGAAATTAGGCAGGGCTCATATAACTATTGAATCTGCATACTGCACGTCCGGCGCGCCCAGCGGTCGGGCAACCGCTATTTTCGAAGTCCCTTATATTGAGAAAACAATGAAGGTTATGCAGGAAGCATTAGACAGACGTCAGGAACGGATTCTGCCTAATGTCCGTGTGCCGGCAGGAAGACGTTAATCGAAATAATCCCCAAGTGAATACAGCAGTGAACCTGCCCGACCGGTACCCCAGCCAGAACGATTCTGTCGGGCTGGTGTCAGGCGGGTTTCCCCCGTTATTAATGGGGAATTTATGACAGGCGCAATTTATTTATTAATATCATTAAAGAAATAGTGGAGGATATTGCAATATGAATAAACTTATAATGATAATTACGGCCGCGTTGGCAATTTGTGTATTTGCTTTGGGTGGTTGCGGCGCCGGAGGCGGCGGAACAAGCGGTAGTAGCGGTGATGAAATTCCGACAGGCGTAATAGCCACTGCGGGAAATGGAACGGTAACCATCACTTGGAATACCGTTATCAGCGCAACTTCGTATAATATTTATTGGTCAGTAACTTCTGGTGTTACGAGAACGAGTGGCATTAAGATTACCAGTGCCGCAAAACCATACACTCATATAAGTTTAACCAATGGAACCACCTATTATTATGTGGTAACATCTGTCAATGGTAATAGCGAGGAGAGCGGTGAATCGAATGAGGCAACTGCAACGCCAAACGTAACCGGCACAATTCCATCCGCACCAACAGGCGCAACAGCCACAGCGGGAAATGGAACTGTAACTATCAATTGGAACAGTGTCACGAATGCGACTTCTTATAATATTTACTGGTCGATAACCTCTGGTGTTACGAAAACGAATGGTCTTAAGATTACCAGTGCCTCAAGACCATACACACATACAGGTTTGACCAATGGAATACCCTATTATTATGTAGTAACAGCAGTGAACAGTATTGGCGAGAGCAGTGTATCGAGTCAGGCAACTGCAACGCCGAATATAACCGGCACAATACCATCCGCACCGACCGGCGCAACAGCCACTGCGGAAAATGGAGCGATAACCATCAATTGGAACACCGTTACGAGTGCGACTTCTTATAACATTTACTGGTCAACAACTTCTGGTGTTAATAAAACGAGCGGTACGAAGATTACCAATGCCTCAAGGCCATACACACATACAGGCCGGACTAATGGGACTCCCTATTATTATGTCGTAACGGCAGAGAACAGCATCGGCGAGAGCAGTGAATCAAGCGAGGTAACTGCAACGCCAACAAGTCTCTGGACAATTTCCTCCATAGACACTATTGGAAATGTAGGGAAATATACTTCTATTGCAGTGGATGCCAATCGAAAAGAGCATATCAGTTATTATGACATTACAAACGAGAAACTTAAATATGCTACGAATTTATCAGGAAGCTGGGTAGTGACTACGGTAGCCAATGCGCCCACTACTGCATATAGCACATCAATAGCAGTTGATACTAACGGAAAAGTCCATATCGCTTATGAAGGAACGAGCGGAGATATGATGTATGCCACGAATTCATCAGGAAGTTGGGCTACCGCGGTTATTTATGCCGGAGCTTATTCATCCGATGTCGCTCTGGCATTAGACACCAACAATAAAGTTCATATAAGTTATTTTGTTTCTTGGACGTTTGATATGGAATATGCGACTAATGCCTCCGGTTCGTGGGTAAAGTCTATCATTGTGAATGGCGGTGCAGCCGGAGTATTACCCTCATATTCGACCTCGATTGACCTTGATTCTAATAATAAAGTGCATATAAGTTATTATGATGATTCAGCGCCGGACAGCATCAAATATATTACTAATGCCTCCGGTTCCTGGCAGATTACGCAAATAGACACCATAGGTTATTCTGCCGGATGGGAAACTTCTCTGGTTGTAGATTCCGGCAACAAAGTTCATATCACTTATTATGAGTACAATACCGGCGCCTTAGAATACGCCACCAACTCCTCAGGCGCCTGGCAGACCTCTGTTATAGATAGCGTCTCTGACGGCTGTAATGATGCATTCATTACTGTTGATGCCAATAGATATGTGCACATTTCTTACGGCTCATCTTACGGATTGAAGTATACTACCAACTCCAGCGGTTCATGGGTTGTATCCAATGTAGATGGCGCAGGAGGCGGCAGTTCCAGCTCCATAGCCGTAGATACCAATGGCGGGATTCACATAAGCTACTATGGTAACAACTATGATTTGAAATATGCGACTAAGTAAATGATTCGGAATCAGTTGGATTAATAAGGAAGCCACAGATTACACAGATTATTTCTTTGTGACCTTTGTGGTAAATAAATTCTTATCCGTGTCTATCTGCGTTCATCTGTGTCCTATATTCCCCTGTGTCCTCTGCGTCGGAGTTTACCCCGATGCACATCGGGGCGGTGAATTATTTTCTTCTCTTAGCCCACATACTTCATACTATATTCTATATACTACCTCCTACCTACTACATTCTATCTACTCATATTAAATCTGCGGCTGTTTTTCCTTGACCCCGTTAGAAATGACTGGTAACTAATCTAGTAAGCCGTTGAATTGGAGAACACGAATCACACGAATACGGCGAATAAGACGAATTAAAATTATTCGTGAGATTAGTTCCATTCGTGCTATTCGTGTTTAGTATTAATTTTGAACTTTAGTATATATGGAACAAATTAAATTAAACGCCG
>JAZDMB010000048.1:0-2256 GCA_043801445.1 Planctomycetota bacterium | reverse complement strand
ATTTGTATTCCCGCACTTCGGGCATTTTTTAGGTGTTTCCCTGCTTGCAAATGGAGGGCAATCTTTATCTGACTGACAATACCAAATCGGTATCCGGTGTCCCCACCAGAGTTGCCTGGAAATACACCAATCACGGATATTCCCCAGCCAATTCAGATAAACCTTGGTCCAATGTTCGGGATAAAATCTAACATCTTTTTGCTCAGCGGCTTTGATGGCTGGTCCTGCTAAAGGTTTCATCTTGACAAACCACTGCAGAGAAAGATAGGGTTCTATCATTGTCTCACAACGATAACAATGACCGACTGAATGCATATATTTTTCCTGTTTTTCCAATAGACCTTCTTCTTTTAGCCGTTCAACAATCCGTTTACGACATTCTAATCTATCCAACCCCTTATACTCTCCTGCATTCTCGTTCATCCTGGCATCAATAGCCATCACATTAATAAATTCAAGATTATGTTTTTGCCCCATAAAGAAATCGTTGGGGTCATGGGCCGGCGTAACCTTGACTGCCCCGGAACCGAAATCACGTTCCACTATCTCATCGGCGATTATCTTGACTTCCCGTTTCATAATCGGCAGAATAAGTGTTTTGCCGATAAGGTTTTTGTATCTATTGTCATCCGGATGGACTGCTACGGCGGTATCGCCGAGCATCGTTTCGGGCCTGGTCGTTGCCACTATTACATAATTTGGAATTTGGAATTTGGAATTTGTGATTTCTTTTAGTGGATATTTTATCCAATATAATCCGCCTTCAATTTCTTCGTGTTCAACCTCTTCGTCTGACAAGGCGGTCTGGCATCTTGGGCACCAGTTAATAATATAATTACCCTGATAGATGAGTCCTTTTTCATAAAGACGGATAAAGACCTCTTTTACTGCCTCGGAGTATTCCTTATCAAATGTAAATCTCAGACGTTTCCAATCACAGGAACAACCGAGTTTCTTTAGTTGTTGGATGATTATTCCTCCATATTGTTCTCTCCATTGCCAGACGCGTTCAACGAATTTTTCCCTGCCAAGCGTATGTCTGGATAATTTTTCTTTCTGTAAGTATTTTTCTACGGCATTCTGTGTGGCGATACCGGCGTGGTCTGTTCCAGGCACCCAGACTGTCTCATAACCCTTCATCCTGTTGAACCTGACCATAATATCCTGTGGTGTATTATCAAGAACGTGTCCCATATGCAGGATGCCCGTAACATTAGGCGGAGGAATAACCAAAGAGAAGGGTTTCTTAGAATTATTAAGGGTTGCCGCGAAATATCCCTTTTCTTCCCACATCTTATAGATGCGGTCTTCTACATTTTTAGGCTGATAAGCTGTTTCCATAGTCTGCCATTCTATTTGTTCGCTGAGGAAATGTCAACTTTTAGCCACAGATTACACAGATGGACACGGATAAATCATTAAGCAGTAAATAGGAAAAACCCTTACATTCTATATACCACCTACTTCATACTGTATACTACATACTAATATTAAGAAGATATCACCAAAACGCTACAATCACGGCGGCAATGATTAACCCGAAAGAAATCGCATACCGCCAGGAGAGAGGTTCATTTAAGGCTAACCAGACAAAAATCGTAAATACTATCAGGGTAATGCATTCCTGCATTATTTTCAGCTGATAAGCGGAATAATGAGTATAGCCTATTCGGTTTGCCGGAACCTGAACGCAATATTCAAAAAAAGCGATTCCCCAACTGGCAATAATCGCCAACCATATTGGCAGAGACCGGAATCGCAGATGTCCATACCAGGCAATCATCATAAAGATATTAGAAACGGTTAATAAAACCGCCGGAACAAAAATATACTTGAACATCTTTGCAAATACCTTTCTTATCGCCCTTAAAATACCTCATGGCAGGACACCTCTGATCCCCGCTCGAAATGATGGATTCCGCTTGCCCAGTTAAAAGCGCCCAGTAACGAGTAATTAGACTTACTCGAAAATTGCTGATGGCTGTTCCGAGAAAAGGTTTTTGGACATGCCCCATATCCTCATTTCTATACCAAAACAGCAGCCTCTTTTTGTTCCTGTTTTTTAATATCCCGACTTACCACCACACCCGGCATTTTGGATAATGTAAAAACTCTCACGCCAATATCTCCGACATCGGCTACAAACTTCCAGCTGACATCAGTGTCTTTCAATTTTACATGTCGGCCCTTGCTTATATTCCAACAAACCACGATGGGTATCTGGCTCGGATTGTTTCCATGTGCCTTATAGTTTTT
>JAZDMB010000010.1:0-7564 GCA_043801445.1 Planctomycetota bacterium | reverse complement strand
CATTGGGCAATTGTCACCTGCATGAGTTGCGACTTAATAGATTTCATCCATAAGACATTAGGGTTCAAACGCGGTGATGCTCTCCTTATCCAGAATGCCGGCAATACCATAACGCCTTATGACAATAGCATAATACGTTCTTTAGCCGTGGGGATTTATATGCTCGGCGTAAAAGAAATAGCGGTTATCGGACATACCCACTGCGGAATGAAGATGGACGTGGCGCCTTTAACGGATGCATTCGCTAAATATGGCAAGTCACGGGATATGCTTAAAGATGTTGATTTAAGAGAATGGTTCGGTATAATAACAAATGAAGAAATAAATATTCGCAAAGTAGTTGATGCTATCAAACAATCACCTGTTATTCCGCAGGAAATACCAGTATATGGGTTGATGATTGATAACAAAGGTAAATTAAACGCAGTCTATCACCATCAGGAAGCAATGCGAACACCTTCTTCTCATGTGATATCTGAACCAAAACCTAATGTAACGGAAACAAAACCTGCCAAAGAAATTAATGTAAAAAAACCCGAACCATCACCAAGAGAAAAAAATAGCAAAGAATATTCATATGATGAATTCATAAAAAGATCTAATCAGAATTTATCAAGTTATCTGAAAAATAAAGATAGAAATAATAACTAAAAAGGAGGTGATGATTATGGCAGCACTGGAGATAGTTTTTATTGGTTGCTTTTTCTTAGGATTGGCTTATGCGGTTATTTCCGCAATTTTCGGCGGAATCTTCGGAGGAGGTGAAGGCGGAGCAGAAGCTGGCGGACACTTCGATATTGACCACGATATTGTCGGTCATATAGATACCAGTGGCGGAGAAGATACAGGCACAATTCATTTCTCCCCTCTCAGTCCGGTTGTCGTGGCAATGTTTATTACTGCCTTTGGCTCAATGGGAATGATTTGCTTGAAGGTATTTAAATGGACACCTTATCCGAGTTTAGCAATAGCAGTATTGACCGGTGTGGTTATTGCCGCTATCACCTTCTTCCTTTTTATGATGCTCTTCAGAGCCACTCAGGGAAGCAGCGAATCTAAAATCGGTGAAATGCTCGGGCAGGAAGCAGAGGTAATTACGGTAATTCCAGCGGATGGACTCGGAGAGATTGCTTATGTTTCCAGAGGTACTCGTTATACCGGACCAGCCCGCTCGGCTTATAAAAATGAAATTAAATCGCATTCGGTAGTTATCATTGAAAAAATTATGGGTAATACCTTCTATGTAAAACCAACAGAAGATTCAAAAATATTATAAAACCTTATAGAAAGGAGAAATACTATGTCATACAGTTGGATTGCTTTTGGCAGTATTTCAGTTGTAGTGGTGTTGCTAATCCTATTAAGGATGTATGCTAACCGCTATACCAAAGTCGGCCCTAATGAGGTCCTGGTAATCTCCGGACGCCAACATCATACGCCAGATGGCAGAGCTGTTGGATTCAGGATAGTCAAAGGCGGCGGCACATTTGTCTGGCCTATATTTGAAAAAGCAGACATACTTTCTTTAGAGTTACTGACATTAGATGTTAGATTAAAAGAGGTCTATACTATTACCGGTGTATCTGTTAATGTGGACGGTGTTGCACAGGTTAAGATTAAAGGCGAAGATCAGGCAATTCGGACTGCTGCTGAACGATTCCTTGGCAGAAGTGAAGAAGAAATAAAAGCGATTGCCTTGCAGACCGTAGAAGGACATCTGCGTGGTATTGTCGGCACACTCACCATAGAAGATATCTACAAAAACCGGGATGCCTTTGCTCAAAAGGTTCAAGAAGTATCGGCTGGTGATTTAGCAAATATGGGGCTTAGCATAGATTCATTTACCTTACGTGATATTAAAGATGACCACGGTTATTTAGAAGCATTAGGTAAGCCGAGAGTTGCTCAGGTCAAGCGAGATGCCACTATTGCCCAGGCTGAGGCAGACCGAGATTCCCTTATTAAGAGTTCTATGGCTAACCAGGCCGGGCAGGAGGCAAAATTCACCGCTGATACCAAAATTGCCGAGGCAAACCAGAATTTCGAAGTCAAAAAGGCGTCATATCAAATTAATATCAATCAGAAAAAAGCTGAGGCAGACCTGGCTTATGACCTACAGAAATACAAAACCAATCAGGCAGTTAAAGCAGAAGAAATTCAGGTTATAGTCGTGGAAAAAGAGCGGATGATTGATGTGCAGACAAAGGAAATCATGCGCAGGCAAAAAGAACTGGAAGCCACTATTTCCAAGCCGGCCGATGCGGAAAAATACCGTATCGAAACTCTTGCTAATGCCCAACGATTCAAACTTATGACCGAAGCAGAAGGCCAGGCAAATGCTACCAAGAACATCGGTATCGGTGAATCGGAAGCAACACGCGCCAAAGGTTTAGCCCAGGCTGATGTTATCAAGGCAACCGGTTTCTCTGAAGCCGAAGCAATGGCTAAAAAAGCAGAATCATGGAAGGCATACAACGAAGCTGCCATTATGCAACTTGTTCTGGAAAAAATGCCGGAGATTGCCCGGGCAATTGCTGAGCCGCTTTCTAAAACCGAAAAGATTATTATTATTAACCAAGGTGGTGACTCTGCCGGTGCTTCCAGGGTGACTAAAGACGTAACTAATATCATTGCCCAACTTCCACCAATATTAGAATCACTTACCGGACTTAAACTGGAACAACTTATTTCCAAAATACCATCACTGGGAAATAAACAAAACGAGAATAACCCTAAAAAGGATAAATAAGCTTGTGCTGCGTAGCGAATTTCGCAGTGTAGCAAAGGAGAAAATATGATATATATAATAGGTGGTGCAATCGGACTGGTGGTAATCATTGTATTGTGGCTTATTGGCACCTACAACGGACTGGTCGGCTTACGCAACACGGTAAAAAATGCCTGGTCTCAGATTGATGTCCAGCTGAAACGTCGCTATGACCTGATACCGAATCTGGTTAATACAGTCAAAGGTTACGCCAAACATGAAAGCTCAACCTTTGAGAAAGTAACTCAGGCGCGTTCTGCTTGTATGCAGGCATCTGCTTCAGGTAATATTGCCGAACAAGCTAAGGCAGAAGGATTCTTAACGCAGGCATTGAAGAGCCTCTTTGCGGTTGCCGAGGCTTATCCTGAACTAAAAGCCAATCAGAACTTTCTTGCCTTGCAGGAGGAATTAACCACGACAGAAAATAAGATATCATTCGCCCGCCAGTTTTATAATGATGGCGTAATGCAATTCAATAACAAAATCCAGATGTTCCCGTCTAATGTTGTTGCCGGGATGTTCGGATTTAAGGAATCGGAATTCTTCAATGTGGAAAATCCTGAAGAACGCAAGGCAGTCAAGGTGGAATTCTAATGTATAGTGAATCGGAATCCACCCTTAATAATAGAACGCGGATAAACACAGAGCTCTAAAGGCTACACAGATTAATATTTATAAGGAATCCAGCCAAGTAGGTAAAGAGAACAGGGATTACAATCTTGGTTTCGTGGTCTCCTTATAAAAATTATCAGCGTTAATCTGCGAAAATCTGCGTCCTATTTGACGGATATGGAATAAACCATGGGACTTATCATTTTTACCGTTATTTTCGGCGCTATTATACTCGTATGTATCATACGGGTTATCATATGGATTTTGCAGGCCCAGAAAAAGCGCCGTGAAGCAATGGCGCAAATAGCCCATAAATTGGATTTAAACTATTTAGAAGAGTATTCTGAGTATAAAGATACCGAATATAATAGCTTTAAACTGTTCAATGAAGGACATTCGCGCAAGGCATACAATGTGATAGGCGGTAAAAAAGAAAATTGCGCTGTGGATATCTTCGATTATGTCTATGTTACGGGAGCCGGTAAAAACAGGCAGACTCATTACTACTCGGTCTGCATTTTGATTATTCCACAGCGTTTTAAGTCATTGTATATCAGACGTGAAAATTTCTTTGATAAGATTGCCGGAGTCATCGGATTTGATGATATTGATTTTGAAAGCAAGGAATTTAGCAGCAAATATTATGTCAAATCGGATGACAAGAAATTCGCCTACGATATTATTCATCCTCAGATGATGGAATTTCTGTTAAGGACTCCTCAGGTGCCCTTCATAGAAATCAACAGTAGGCATCTGGCTTTTTACATCGGAGGGAAAATAAAACCGGAAACGTATATCGGCTTGTATGATTTTGCCAGTAAGTTCTATGGAAAAACACCTGATTATGTTTTGGATGAATGTAAAGTATAGATAGATATTAGTTGTTGGTTATTGGTTTTTAGAGGAGGAAAAATGAGTTATAGGTTTGAAAAATTAATCGTCTGGCAAAAAGCAATGGACTTTTGCATAAAAGTCTACAATAAAACCAAGAGTTTTCCTAAAGATGAAATCTATGGAATTACCTCTCAATTCAGACGTGCCTCAACCTCACTACCACTAAACATCGCCGAGGGTTCCGGATGTAGAACCAAAAAGGAATTTATCCAGTTTTTATATATTGCCCTACGCTCTCAGTATGAAGTAGTTACTATAATAAAATTGTCATACAAATTAGGATATCTTAATGTAGCCAGCAAGGAAGAATTGGAAAATGAAATTGCGGAAATAGGCAGATTGCTTCAAGGACTTATTAATTCCTTGCAAACTAAATCTGATATCTAATAACTAACAACTAAAAACTAACATCTAACAACTAACATCTAACACCTTGCTATTATGTTATTAATAATTTTATTCATCGCCTGTGGAATAATTATCGTTCCTTTAATAATTCTCATCGCTATTTACAATACACTCGTTTCGTTACGCAACCATATCAAAGAATCATGGGCTGATATAGACGTCCAGATGAAAAGACGTTACGATTTAATTCCCAATTTAGTCAATACCGTCAAGGGTTATGCCGCGCACGAAAAAGCAGTATTTGAAAATGTCGTCGAAGCGCGAAACCGGGCATTCAATAATACAGGCGCCTATGCCAGCCAGGCGCAGGATGAAAATCAGATGTTGGGAACACTGAAAACTCTGTTTGCGGTCGCTGAAAAATATCCAGAATTAAAGGCGAATGAAAACTTCCTGAAACTCCAGCATGAATTAGTCGATACCGAAGATAAAATTGCCGCAGCCAGACGGTTTTTCAACGGTAATGTCCGCGATTATAATAATAAAGTCCAGAT
Source organism: Planctomycetota bacterium (assembly GCA_043801445.1). GTDB lineage: Bacteria > Planctomycetota > MHYJ01 > JACQXL01 > JACQXL01 > JAZDFP01. Next base: position 2,389 of record JAZDMB010000010.1, on the reverse strand, counting down.
GTTCCCTTCTAATATCGTTGCCGTAATATTCGGCTTTAAATCTGAGGATTTCTTCGAAGTAGAAGATGAGGTGATACGCAAAGCCATCCAGGTTGCTTTATAAAAAAAGTAGTATATTATTATCCCGTAAATCTGCGTTTATCTGTGTCCAAATAATTTTATGAATATCTACGAACAGCAAAAACACAATCGCCGTTACACCTGGCTGATAATGCTGATATTTATTGCCTTCTTTTGCTTTATCGGCTTTGGATTTGATTCTTTATATATGGGCGGCTTACCCATCGGCACCGCAATCGCGCTTATTGTTTCCATAATCGCGGTCATAGGCACCTACTATAGCGGCGATAAAATCGTCCTGTATTCCACTCAGGCCCGACCGATTAATCAGGCAAACATAAAAGAACGCCAGTTCTATAATATCGTGGAGGAAGTCAAGATTGCGTCAGGTCTGCCTATGCCCAAAGTCTATATCATTCCTGATGCTGACCCAAATGCCTTTGCCACCGGCCGTAACCCCGAACACTCAAGCATCGCCATTACCGAAGGACTACTGGAAAAGCTCAATCGTGATGAATTACAGGGAGTAATCAGCCACGAGATGAGCCACATCCGTAATTACGATATCCGCCTGATGACCATTATCGCCGCATTAGTCGGAGCAATTGTTCTGTTATCAAACTGGTCCATGCGAAGTATGCTTTATATAGGACGTTCCCGCGGCAAGGCAAAAGCAGGCGCGATAATTCCATTTGTTATCTGGCTGATATTTATCATTTTGGCGCCGATAATCGCCCAGATGATGGCGATGGCTATTTCGCGCAAACGTGAATATCTGGCCGATGCCTCAGGCGCTGAAATCATCCGGAATCCGTTAGCGCTATCCAGCGCTTTGGAAAAGATAGAAAATGCCTCTGAACCAACCAAATCTATCAAACAAGGCGTAGCCCATCTCTGCATTGCCGACCCTTTAGGCAGAAGTTTCACCAACCGCGAGGGATTCCTTGCCAATTTATTTGCCACACATCCGCCGATGAAAGAACGCATAAACAGACTCAAACAAATGGCTTATATATATCAGCCACCCAAACCCACGCCTTAATATTATATACCCCCTGCCCCGTTAGAAAATGCAATTTAGCCACAAAGACACCAAGACATAAAGAAATTCTCTGCGTCCTTTGCACCTCTGCGGTGAATTTACGTTTCTTCTCTTACCCTACCTTCTACATACTTCATACTGTATACTACATACTATATACTAATATCAAACCTGCAACTATCCCTGAAATCTTATTTACCTACTTAGTGATTTATCATTTATCAATCAATGCCGGCTTATCCCCATATTTTAACCAGCCTGTCTTTACTGCGGTTTCACATATTTGGTATAAATGTTTTATCGCCTCATCGCGCGTTTTAAGTTCATTGTTACCGAAGTAAACCCAGATACCGGTTAAACCTAATTCATCGGCAGTTCGGAAAAGCGATTCATATTCATCGCATTTATTTTCACCGAATATCCAGCCCATAAAAAATTTATCGCCGAATTTCTTTTTCATTTTACGCCATGCGCCGCTTTGGTCCGAAGCAACCGTCAATCCTATACCGCTGCCCAATAATTCCTTTAAATCCTCATAAGCCGAATACATATAGCCGCAATCCAAAACCTTTACCCTGCCTCTGAATAAACGGAACGTATCGTCAACGATAAGAACAGATTCCGGCCTTATTTTCTTTACCGAAGCTATTCTTTTTTCAACATAAGCTACGCCTAAATCGTTAAGAATATATTCACCGACGTAATAATATTGGCATGGGTATTTGATTATTTCAGATTCATAGTCATCTCTTACAATCGGTTTCATCTTAACCGGGAATATCTTTACGGCTTCATAAAATTCATCAATGTTATTAAAACCCTTGTAATAATCCGGCCACCACCAGGTATCGCCCAAAAACATTCCGCGGATACCCATATCAAAAATCTGCTGTGCCTGTTCGTTGTTAGTTATTAAACTATCACCCGGCCAGATACCTATAAACTTTCCTTCAACCGGCGCGTAGGTTGTTTTTTCCAACTTAGCCATTTTCTCTGCAGTATAATCTATAGTGTTATTATGCGCGCAACTTATAAAAACAAAAACCGAAGCGATTATTAAAATTACTTTCTTCATACTTTCTCATTTCTTATTTATTATCAGAAATAATTTAAACAAGTTCCTGTCTAATCCCTATAGAGATAACACTGTAACTCTCTTTAGACTTATTTTATGGCTTGTAACTTACTAATGGCTTCTTTTGCTGCTTCACGCACCCCTGCATCTGAATCTGATAATAACTTGGTTATCTCAGAGATAGCCTCTTTGGCTTGTAAGTACGCAAGTGC
>JAZDMB010000056.1:0-31901 GCA_043801445.1 Planctomycetota bacterium | reverse complement strand
GCCACTGATTTGAAGCATTTATGAATAATGCGGGATAATAATTGACTTTAGGGTTTGTATTTTATATTCTGTATGCTGTTTTCGTGGCGTGGCACCTGCGGCGCCAAGGTCGTTGAAGCAATATTATACTTATATATTGAGACCGTTGAAAAACCATTCAACGGTGTCATTCTGAGCGAAGCGAAGAATCTCACCAAGCACAGTTTTGAGACCCTTCACTTCGTTCAGGGTGAAATTGTTGACTTTGTCAACAATCTCATATTACACAGTGATTCATTAAATAAATATTATGTCGGTAGCACTCAAAACCTCGTGAACCGATTACGTGAACATAATTCAGGTGAAGATAAATTCACGAAGGCCGGAGTTCCATGGGAGTTAGTTAAATCATTTGAGTTTAACAGCAGAACGGAATCTGTCCGGATAGAATATAAAATAAAAAAGCGAGGTATTGAACGGTTTCTTAAAAGTATCTGATTCGGGGCGTAGCGCAGTCTGGCTAGCGCGCTTGGTTCGGGACCAAGAGGTCAGAGGTTCAAATCCTCCCGCCCCGATTTTAACTGGCCTTAGTTTAGAGCGTGGCGCTACGGCGCCAAAGTCAGAGGTTCAAATCCACTCGCCCCGATTGTTCCTGTTATAAGTCATATCTCGATTTCATAGAAAATTATATTAATTTACCACAAAGACACAAAGAATTCTTAGTGTCTTGGTGCCGGAGTTTACCCCGCAAGGCGGGGTGGCAGAAGTTATACCTAACAGTATTCTATAAATAAAAACTCCGTATAGATATTTAATAGTATCCCATAAGGGACAAAGTTTTCTTGACATTACGTTATAGAGAAAATAGAATGCAGTAGCAAGCTTTGTTAGCTTCTCAGCCCGTTAGAAGCAAACAAAAGCAATGTGATAAAACAATATCAATATACAATTATACAATATATGGATGCTTCTAACGGGGCAGGCGAGACTATGGAAACAGCCTATCAGCCTAAAAATGTAGAAGACCGCATCTATAAGATGTGGGAGGAAAAGGGTTATTTCTCGGCAAGCCCCAGCAAATCCAAGAAATCATTCTCGCTGGTTATCCCGCCTCCTAATGTTACCGGCATCCTGCATATGGGACATGTGATGGATGAAACCCCGCAGGATATTTTGGTGCGCTTTAAGCGGATGCAGGGCTATGAGACTTGCTGGGTGCCGGGCACAGACCATGCCGGTATCGCCACTCAGAACGTGGTGGAAAAACAGCTTAAGAAGGAAAGGACATCCAGACATGCGCTGGGCCGTGAGAAATTCGTTGAGCTGGTCTGGAAATGGAAAGAGCAATACGGCGGTATAATCATCCAGCAACTGAAGAAACTCGGCTGTTCCTGCGATTGGAAACGGCTGAGATTTACAATGGACAAAGAATATTCCGAGTCGGTAAAAGAGGTATTTATTCGCCTGTATGAAAAAGGACTTATCTACCGCGGTAATTATATCATTAACTGGTGCCCCCGGTGCCAGACCGCATTGTCAGATGAGGAAGTTGAACACGAAGAAATTGAAGGCGGACTTTATTGGATAAAATATCCATTTAAAGAAAACAAAGACAAGTATGTTGTTGTGGCAACGACTAGGCCCGAGACGATGTTGGGCGACACGGCTGTAGCAGTTCATCCGGATGACAGGAGATACAAAAACCTTATCGGCAAGAATCTGGTATTGCCGATTGTCAAACGGGAAATCAAGATAATCGCCGACGAAATAGTTGAACGTGATTTCGGGTCCGGCGCGGTCAAGGTTACGCCTGCCCACGACCCCAATGATTTTATTATGGGGCAAAAACATAATCTTGAATTTATTAATGTGATGGCTCCAGATGCCAAGATGAACGAGAATGCCGGCGAGTATAAGGGATTGGATAGATTGGAATGCCGTAAACTGATTGTTGAACGGCTGGCCGAAGAAGGTCTGTTGGAAAAGCAGGAAAAATATATGCATTCGGTCGGGCATTGCTATCGTTGCGAGACGATGATAGAGCCGTATCTTTCGCTTCAGTGGTTTGTCAGGATGAAGCCTCTGGCAGAACCGGCCATAAAAGCCGCTGAGAAAAAAGATATCAGATTTTATCCTGAACATTGGACTAAGGTTTATCTGAATTGGCTGGGGAATATCCGCGACTGGTGCATTTCCAGGCAACTCTGGTGGGGGCATAGAATACCGGTTTGGTATTGTCAAACAACTAAACAACTAACCACTAACCGCGAACCGCAAACCGCAAATCAATGCCCGCCTATTGTGAGCAGAATAACTCCGACTAAATGCCCGAAGTGCGGGAATACGAATCTAATTCAAGACCCCGATGTGCTGGATACCTGGTTTTCTTCCTGGCTCTGGCCTTTTGTGGTATTCGGCTGGCCTAAAGAAACAGAAGACCTGAAATATTTCTATCCAACAACTGTCTTGAATTCAGGAAAGGAAATCATATTTTTCTGGGTTTCTAGAATGATAATGGCGGGTTTGGAATTTACCGGTTCGGTGCCTTTCAGGGATGTGTATATCCACGGCATTGCCCGCGATAAAACCGGTCGGAAATTGAGTAAATCTTTTGGAAACTCGCCTGACCCGCTCAAACTGATAGACCAATACGGCGCAGATGCGCTCAGATTCGGCATAATGGCTAATATTCCGCTGGGCGGTGATATCAGCATCTCGGATGAGGCATACGAATCCGGACGCAACTTTTGCAACAAACTCTGGAATGCCAACCGTCTGGTGCTTAGCAGTGAAGAACGAAAGAATGAAAAAACCGCCGCCTTTAGCGAGCCTCGCCCCGAAGGGTGGGAAGAACGAAAACAGGACACCGAACAACGAATCATTTTTGAAGATAACTGGATAGTGAGCCGGCTCAATACCACCATCCGCGATTATACTTCGGCATTAGAAAAATACGAATTCAGCGAGGCCGCGCATCTGATTTATCACTTCTTCTGGAACGACCTGTGCGACTGGTATCTGGAAATTATCAAGCCGCGGCTCTATAACGGAGATAAGACAGTTGCCAGAATAATACCTCATATTTTCAGCAGGTTATTAAGGATGTTACATCCGTTTATCCCGTTCATTACAGAGGAATTATGGCAGAAATTCAGGGAGAAATATGAAGCAGATTTTAAGGACAAGGCGATAATTATTGCGGATTGGCCTTCAGCTGATATTTCACAGATAGACGAAAAGACAGAAAGGGAAATGGAAACGTTGATTGATATCATCCGCGGGGTGAGGAATATCCGCAATAAGACGAATATAGAAAAGAAACAGCCGTTGGTTCTGATTATTTCCGCAGAATCGGAAGAGATATTGGCTGGCATCAAAGAGCATCAGGATATGATTACGCAACAGGCCAATCTCAGCAAAATAGAATTGGGAATCAAACTTGCCCAGCCAAAACACTCGGCAACAGAAATAGTCAGTGTATTAAAACTCTTCGTTCCGTTGGAAGGCATTATTGATAAAGAAGTGGAGAAAAAACGATTACAGGAGCGGATGATAAAAATCCAGGAACAGCTGGAATCGGTCAAGCGGAAATTAGCAAAAGAAGATTTCAGGACCAGGGCGCCGGAAGCAATCATCCAGAAAGAGACACTCAAATTAGAAGAGCTATCTGGGCAATACGCAAATCTGAAAGAGTCGCTGCGAAATCTTGATTAACATTTCCTGCTTAATTGGTGCCATAAGGAATGTGAAGAAAAATAATTCATAAGAAGGGATGAATTAATGAATAAAATAAAAATTATCGTATTGATAGGATTATTTCTTATCCTGGCAGGATGCCGATCGGCTTCCGGCAATTTAAAACCGTTGCTTTTACGTGAGAAACCATTAATCAAATTTTATATAAATCCGGATGTAAGTTATGGCGATTATAAAACTTTTTCAGTTGAGCTGTCGGAATCGAACGCAATTTTAGCCAAACAAATCACATTCTATATCAGGAATCTGTTAGAAACAAGAGGTTATACGTATGTCGAACGGGATAAAGGGCCGGATTTTATAGTCAAGAGCTGTTTCAAGAACAAGTATGAAACTCATTATACCCCGCCTTCATCTATCACGATACCGGATTACGTTCCGGCGCAAACCATAACGACTAATCTGTCTGTTTATAACGGAGTGTCTACTACGGGCGGAACCGCAACAACTTATGTGCCGGGCTATTTTACGACAAAAACAGAGACGATATTAGGTTATGTTGTCGGATATTACCGCCCATCGGCACGGCTTGATATTATTGATGCGAAAGATAATAAAGCGATATATTCGGCAACGGGTGTCGGCGCATCTGACAACCCCGATTTCCGTGTAGGAGGCCAATTTGTTATTGCTAGTATGCTTGAAAAATTACCATTCCGCAAGGATCCCGAATCTTATTTGTCAATACAACGGAGAATCGGAATGTTTTGCTGGATAATAACCCTTGACGGAAATAGTTATTACCCGGCGATATTTAGAGTCGAAGATGATTCTCCGGCAAAAAATGCGGGGCTGGAGAAGAATGATATCATTACTTCAATAAATGATAATCCGACTCTGAATAAACTATTCACGCAATTCCTGGATATGATAGGTAAGGCTCCGGAATTGAACCTGAAAGTTTTAAGGCGCGGGAATACTATGGATTTCAAGATACAGTGTAAGGATGATATCAAGGATTCTGATATCAAAAAGTCGTCTGAGTAAGCGAAATCGAAAGGCGCGCAAATCCGCAGGAATCTCCCAATATTTTGTAGAGCTTCATTCATGGTCTTGGCAGAAACAATAAATAATCTGAAAATATAATTTTCTACGCAACTTTCCGGGCAAGAACGGGTTTATACTGATGTAATATCGAAACCCCGATACTTGCTTGACCGAAATCATTCGGGCAGGTTCATCGGGATAACTTGCCCGTGCGGGCAATTAAAAGGAGGAAAGGAATTATGAAAAAAGCACTGATCGGACTTATGGTGCTGACAATAATTGGATGGGGTTCTGTCCAGTTATTTGCCGCCTACAGCGGAGACAGAGGGGGAAACTCGGATAATAAAGGGGTTAATCCCGGTGATAATCAGGATGACCAAAACAGCGGTAAGGTTGATCGGATAGGTGATGGTAACAGCGGTCAGGGCGACGATAAAAAGGCCGATGCACGCAATAAGAAAACAGAAATCCTCAAAAAATATGACAAAGACGGCGACGGCAAACTGAATGATGCGGAAAAGGCGCAGATGAAAGCCGACCGGGATGCCCGTCGTCTGGAGAACCAGAACAAGTCTGGTAAAAAAGGCGATGATAAAGGGAGAGACGGTGATTTTAATAACGACCGCCAGTGGGATGCAGGGTTGATACAAAAAATTATGGCTAAATACGACACGGATCGCGACGGCAAATTGAATGCACAGGAACTCACCGTATATCGTATTGACGCGGCCAAAAATGGACGCAATAAAGAGGAGCAACGGAAAGACCAAAAGGCAAAGCTGCTCAAAAAATATGACAAAGATGGCGATGGTAAACTGAGTGAATCGGAAAAGGCGCAGATGAAATCGGATCAAGCCGCGAGTCGCGCTGAAACCATTAAAAAATATGACAAAGACGGAGATGGTAAACTGAGTGATTCGGAAAAGGCACAGATGAAAGCTGATCAGGATACCCGACGAGCCGAAGCGATACGGCAATTAATTAAAAAATTGGATAAGGACGGCGATAGTGCACTGAATGCACAGGAATTGGAGAGATACATTAGAGCCACTCATGATCCCCGGCACGCTGGAAATATTAATTATTTTAAGAGATGGGACAAAGACGGCGATGGTAAATTCAGCTCGGAGGAACGGGAAGTCGCCCGTGAATGGTATCGCGCCCATCCGGATGATAAAGACGGGAAGCAGTGGAAGGAATGGGAAGGGAAAAATCCCAATAAAGGTGTCCGTGACCATGGCAAAGGCGAAGGACGGGATGGACAAGGTCAGGGTAAAGGCCAGGGACAAGGTCCCAAAGACAGAAGATAATTTAGGCGGATAATTTTATTGAAGGGCATCCCTTGCTGTAACGGCAGAGGATGCCCTTTTTATTTCAGCACGGTGGCTGTTCAACGGTATAGGTTATTCGGAGAGAGGCCAGAACGAATATAATTGACAAGATTAAGATTGACCCAAGCAATAAAGTTGGTATAAAATAGAAGCAGATACATAAATTATGAACGAATTTTTATTGGTGTTATTGATAGCGATCAATCTAGCGGTTATTTTTTTATTGATTGCTTTGTTAATCAGAGGTTCTACTGCGAAAGATAATCAGGAACGGACCGAACGAATAGTAAAAGAAGAAATTTCACAAAACAGGGAAGAATTGAATAAGTCTTTGAAATCAGGCCTTGATACATTCTTAAACCAGATTTCCTCATTAACCAAATCCAATGAGGATAAATTAGAAAAAATGAGGGTCACCATTGAAGAGAGATTAAAATTACTTCAAGATGAAAATAGCCAAAAATTAGAACAGATGCGGGTAACAGTTGATGAGAAATTACATTCTACTCTGGAAAAAAGATTAGGCGAATCATTTAAGCTGGTCAGCGAGCGACTTGAGCTGGTCCACAAGGGATTGGGCGAGATGCAGACCCTGGCGTCAGGCGTGGGCGATCTTAAGAAAGTGTTGACCAATGTCAAGACCAGAGGCACTTGGGGCGAGATTCAATTGGGAAATCTTCTGGAGCAGATATTGACCCCCGAGCAGTATGCGCAAAATGTCGTTACCCAAAAAGGCAGCAGCGAGCGGGTGGAATTCGCCATTAAACTTCCGGGCAGAGACAAAAATGACAGCGTAGTCTGGCTGCCTATAGATGCCAAATTTCCATTAGAGGATTATCAAAAACTTGTCGAGGCGCAGGAACAGGCGAATTTAGGGCTGATTGAGGAATTCGGAAAGCTGTTAGAGGCGAGAATTAAATCGGAGGCGAGGGATATAAAAGAAAAGTATATTGACCCGCCCCATACCACTGATTTCGGCATTTTGTTTCTGCCTGTAGAGGGGCTATATGCAGAGGTTTTACGCCGGCCAGGACTTTGTGATTTATTACAAAGAGAATATCGGGTGACTCTTACCGGACCGACTACGCTTGCTGCACTATTAAATAGTCTGCAGATGGGTTTCAGGACTCTGGCAATAGAAAAACGCTCCAGCGAGGTTTGGTCAGTGCTTGGAGCAATCAAGACCGAGTTTGCCAAATTCGGCGAGATGCTTGATAAGACCCAGAAGAAACTGCAGGAGGCAAGCAATACCATTGATGATGCGACCAAGAAATCACGGACTATAGAAAAGAAATTAAATAAGGTTCAGGAATTACCTTCGCCTAAACAGGATGTGAATCTGTTTGGAGAAGTGGAAGAAATGGAACAATAAGCAAATTAGATGAAAGACAATAAAGAAAGTCTTCTGGCAAAAATATTGGATTTTCAGGGTTTAATAACTTATCAAAAAGATTCGGTTGTTAGTAAAACATTAATCAACAAAAAAACAGGAACCGCGACCCTGTTTGCCTTTGATAAAGGACAGGGATTGAGCGAGCATACCGCACCATTTGATGCGATGGTTTATATCTTTGACGGTCAAGTCGGAATAAATATCTCAGGCAAACCTTTTGTGTTAAACAAAGGCGAGATGATTATAATGCCCGCCAATAAAACCCATTCATTAAAGGCATTAAAGAGGTTTAAGATGATGCTGATAATGATAAAGTCATTATAAAATAAAATTCAACAGGAGGCACAATGAACAATAAAGCTCTTTATAAAATCGGTTACGGGATGTATATTATTTCTTCCAAAAATGGTAACCAGTCTGACGGCAAGGTAGGTAAATTCAATGGCCAGGTTGCCAATACGGTTTTTCAACTTACCTCTGAACCTCCGACCATAGCCATAAGCATAAACAAAAAGAATCTAACCTATGAATATATCAACGAAAGCAAGGTCTTTACGGTTTCCATACTTAATAAAGCAACGCCGATGGAATTCATAGGGACTTTCGGGTTCAAGTCAGGCAGAGACATTGATAAATTCAAGGATGTGAAATATAAGGTCGGCACGACCGGAGCGCCTGTAGTTCTGGATAATACCCTCGGTTATTTAGAGGCAGAAGTAATTAACAGTATGGATTGCGGAACCCATACGGTTTTTGTTGGCAAGATAGTTGATGCCGATATAATCAATGAAACAGAGCCGATGACCTACGATTATTATCATGAAGCGAAGAGAGGTAAGGCACCGCCAACAGCGCCTACTTATATTAAAGAGGTTAAGGAAGATAGTAAACCAAAAACAAATAAACCTGGAATGTATAGATGCACGGTCTGCGATTATATCTATAATCCTGAAAAAGGTGATTTGAATGCAGGTATAAAACCAGGTATACCTTTCAGCGAATTACCGGATGATTGGGTTTGCCCTATTTGTGGACAGGATAAATCAGTATTTGAGAAAATAGAATAAGGAGAAATTAGCCACAGAGACATAGAGTTCACGGAGAAAGACGATAAATTTATAAGGAAGCCAAGAAAACAGGGGAATAAAATATTCCTTATTTGGAGTATATATGAAAAAGATAACCCGCGGACAAGTTATATTCTTAATTGTTTTTCCAGTAATACATTTTATGACATTTTTTTTAATTGATCTTACGATATGGAGTAGTTCATCACCAAGAGATTGTGTTTCTCTTGCAGAGAAAATTACTCTTAATGCTCGTGTCTATATAATCGATTTCTTAATCGCACCAGTTCTTCTCTTGCATAAACTTTATGAAATTTCTTATTCGGGCTCTCTTCCGTGGTTATTGGTGGGATTAACAAGTTTACTGTATGGCTTTATAGTCTTATTATTATATAAACTTTTGTGGAAAAGGTGATTTTCTCTGTGTTTTTGTGGTTAAATTATGAATAAGAACTTCGTTTTAATGGAGGACTAAAATTATGATAAGAGAAATAAAACCGAATATTTATTCAGTAGGTGCAATAGACTGGGATAGGAGATTGTTTGACGAACTGATACCGCTGCCGGATGGCACCAGTTATAATGCTTATCTGATAAAAGGCAGCGAAAAAACAGCATTGATAGATACGGTTGACCCGATAAAAGAATCCGTGTTGATAGAAAATCTAAAAGCGCTCAACATCAAACATATCGACTATATTATTTCTCATCACGGAGAACAAGACCATTCCGGAGCCATACCAAAAGTGCTTGAGGTATATCCCGAGGTAAAGGTCGTGACCAACCAGAAATGCAAAGAGATGCTCAAGGATTTATTATTGATACCTGATAATAAATTCGTAGAGGTAAAAGACAGGGAAACAATTTCCCTGGGTAATAAGACGCTTGAATTTATTCTTACCCCCTGGGTGCACTGGCCCGAGACAATGGTAACGTATCTCAGAGAAGATAAAATCCTGTTTTCATGCGACTTCTTCGGTTCGCACCTTGCCACAAGCGATTTATATGTAACCAACGAACCGCCGGTTTACAGGTCAGCCAAGCGTTATTATGCGGAAATAATGATGCCTTTCAGGACGATTATCAAAAAGAATCTGGAAAAGATAAATGATTTAGCCATAGAAATGATTGCGCCAAGCCACGGACCGATTTATCCCGAGCCTTCTTTTATTATAGACGCATATAAAGACTGGATTTCTGATGAAGTGAAAAACGAGGTGCTGATACCTTATATCTCAATGCACGGCAGCATCCAGAAGATGGTGGATTATTTCACAGATGCGTTGATAAAGCGAAACATTACGGTAAGACCGTTTAATCTGACCCGGACAGATATAGGAGAACTGGCAATGGCGCTGGTAGATGCGTCAACAATAGTAATCGGTTCACCAACCGTTTTAATTGGTCCGCATCCGGTTATTGTTTACGGGACATATCTGGCTAATGCCCTCAGGCCCAAGGCAAAATTCGCTTCTCTGATAGGTTCTTTCGGCTGGGGTGGGAAAATGGCAGAGCATATTACCGGAATGCTGACTAATTTAAAAGTAGAGATTATTGAGCCGGTGATTATAAAAGGATACCCGAAAGAAGCAGATTTCAAGGCGTTGGACAGATTGGCGGACGATATTCTTAAGAAACATAAGGAATGCAATCTTTGCAAATAATCCGGCTGATAAATTCACCCAGCCCTTGCACGCAGGGGCTGGGTTCACATTGGGATATCAATGAAGATTAAACAGACCCCCAACGATTTTATTGTCCGCGAGATTAATAATCCGCATCTCAATAAAAATGGCCGGTATGCTGTTTATCAACTAACTAAAAATGATATCGGGACGATAGAGGTTATTCAGGTTATTAATCAAAGGTGGGGTGTCAAGCGTAATGACATTTCTGCCGGCGGGTTAAAGGATAAATACGCCCGGACCGAACAGTTGATTTCCGTATATAAGGGATGTCGCGATAATTTTCAGCATCATTTATTTAACCTGAAATATTTGGGACAATCCGAAAAACCCATCAGACCGGATTCATTTGATGTGAATCATTTTTGTATATGCATCCGCGAACTCGGTAAATCCGATATTGCCAGGATTAAGGAACGCCTGCAAGAAATAAGGCAATTCGGGATGCCGAATTATTTTGATGAGCAGCGTTTCGGTTCGGTTCGGAGCGGCAATGAATTCCCGGCCCGGCAACTGATATTACGGGATGCCGAAGGCGCATTGAAAAATGTATTAACATCAACCTCACGTAAAGACCACGGCTTGGTTAAACAAATCAGGAATATTATCAGCGATAATTGGGGTAACTGGGCGGAATGTTTAAAGCTTCTGCCTCATTCATCAGAGCGCAGAATCATGACTTACCTGAAAAAGCATCCCGCGAACTTCAGGCAGGCATTTGAACTCATTGACCCTAATATAGTTCTTTTGTATCTTCATTCATATCAGAGTTATCTTTGGAATAATGGGGTAAGCAGATTTCTAATCGGTACAGTTAAAGACGAATCATTAATCAAATACCCGTATTTATTGGGAGAATTTATATTTTACCGGAGATTAAAGGATGATACGCTTTCCGTATTAAAGGAGCAATATATTCCGTTCGTAACGCACAAGACGATATTCTCCGATGAAACAATAGCAGGTATTTTCATAGAGATTCTGAAAGAGGAAGAAATTGAAACATCCGATTTTCGCATTCGGGGAATGCAGAAGACGTATTTTCGTAAGGGAGAAAGAAGGGTTTTGGTGTTCCCATTAAATTTAGCGGCAAAGGATGCGGGACCGGACGAGCTCAATAAGAATAAATTGAAGATGACTCTGGAATTTGACCTGCCCCGGGGCGCCTATGCGACAATACTAATCAAGCGGCTCTGTTACGGTTTCAACCATATAATTTAATGGCTCATTATCGGTCCTTATGAATCGATTATGCAAAAGAAAGAAAATTCTCCTGATATTATAAATCAATCTGCCCGGCAATTGCCGCCAGAAACAGTAAAGCGCAGGACATCCAACCCGAACACTCCATTTATCGCATTAACCGTGGCTTTTATTATAGTTATGGTTGTTTTCTTATGGGTGTTTGTAATCAAGCACCAGGATAATAAGAAAAATATTCGCTTAGCGGCAAAGCAAATAAATACAAAACTGATTATATCTTCTCTAGGGAAAACTGTAATCTCTTCTTCAATAACATCAATAGTGCCTGTTTCTGAAACCGATACAATCAGCAAGTTCCTGACACAGGAAGATTTGGCCCGCAAGACTATTGAAGAATATGAAAAGCAAAAAGAAGCGTTAAAGACTCAGAGAGAAATGGAAGAAAAAGAATACCGAGTCAGATTAAAGGCGGAAAAGGAGAAAGAAGATGCTTTAAAAGGCCGACAGGAAGAAAAACAGCGGATGACTGAAGAAAAAATACGCTGGGGTGAAAATAAAATTAAGATACCTTTGATCATTACCAAGTACCAATATTCCAAGGCATTGGATTTACTTGACAGTTTTTTGAAGGGAATAAAAACGGAGAGCATAAAAACAGAAGTAAACAGCTATGCAGAAGACCTCAAAGGCGAATATTCGCTTTTCCAGAATATGTTAAAAGATGCGTCAACTAATCAATCACACAAAAAGATTATGTTAGACAGCCGTGCGGTCTGGATAACGAAGGTGGATGATATTGGATTTGAAGGCTCAATTGCAGGATTAAGCGGAAGCGTTTATACAAGGCAGTGGGTGGATATTCCTCCGGCAGCGATTTTAGATTTGTTCCAGGGAAACCTTATCAAATCAGAACGTTTTTATTTGGCGGCTTTCTGTTATAATCACAATCTTCTCAGGGAAGGACAGCAAATAATGACTTCCTGTTTGAGATTATATCCGGAAGAAAAATGGCGCATAGACCGGTTCTTAGCGCGCTATCAGGATATCCCCATACCGGAGGGCGGTTTTTGTGAATATAAAGGCAGATTAGTTACAGCCGAGGAAAAAGTGCAGATAGAAGCGCGGGAAAAAGCGGAAAAAGAAGAGCGGGAAAGAAAGATAGCCGAACTCAAAAAACAGATAGCGCCTAAAGGCGTTATTAATAAACCGGGCGCTGATAAGGAAAAACTGCCATGGGAACAAGCGCGTATTACCGAGACGGCCCATTATATTGTTAAAACCAATTTGTCCCGGGAGGCTCTTAATGATATTTGTTATGTTATGGAATGTTTTTATATTGAAGCCAAGAGCATATTTAAACTGTCGGAGGAGCCTCAAGATAAACTCAAGATATATGTTTTTAAAGAAGCCAAAGAATATCATGACCGTGGCGGTCCATTCAACGGATTGTATTTTAGAGAAGGAATAATGACATTTTATCAACCCTCAACAAACCCTAAATCGCTAAATACCACCTCAATATTATTACACGAAGGCACTCATCAGTTTGTTGACCTTATATGCAATGCCCGGGTGCCGGCTTGGTTTAATGAGGGATTGGCAACTTATTATGAAGCCAGTAAATTTGAAGGAACTTTTCTTAAAACCAATATTATAAATTACGGCAGGTTGTCCTTGATACAGGATATGATTAGAAAGAAGGATGTTCCGAGTCTCGAAGATCTCATAAATATACGCCAGATGAATTTTACTATTTATGAATATTCTCATACCTGGAGCCTTGTTTATTTCTTTATGAATTATAATAAAGGTCGGTATGCCGATGAATTTGAAAGCTATTTTGAAGCAATCAAAAACACGGGTTTTGAAAATCGTCTTCAACACAAACAATTATTTGAGGATGCCTTCAAGGTAAAATTGGAGGTCTTGGAGAAAGAATGGGAAGACTACATTATGCAGTTGAGATAACATCTTAACGTTTATTTTCGACTTTATTATGCTTAATTGCTGAATAGGTTTATTAATTAAAATGACAGATATTAATGTTCTGAAAATAATCAGGTCCAGACGCCGGACTGTCGGATTAGAGGTTTGCCGTGATGCGACATTAGTCGTCCGGGCGCCTTTGCATACCAGTATCGATTATATCAATAAACTAATCGAGAAAAAGAAGGCCTGGATTACCAAGCATCAGAATTTCTTTGAACAGCAGAAGCCATTGATGAAACAAAAGGAATTCGTTAACGGCGAGGAATTTTTATACATGGGCGATTCTTATAAATTGGCTGTCGTCGAACACCAGTCAAAGGCGTTGTTTTTCTATAATGTGTTTCTGTTGTCAAGGAAGTATCTCAACCGGGCCAGACAGGTTTTTATCCGTTGGTATAAGGAGCAGGCGCGGCGCAAGATGGCGGAACGGGTGGATTTGTATTCGGCGATTGCCGGCCTGAAATATAATAGGATAACCATCACCAGCGCTCGGAAAAGATGGGGTTCGTGCAGCAGAAAGAATCATCTCAATTTCAGCTGGTATCTGATTATGGCGCCTTTGAACGTGATTGATTATGTGGTCGTCCACGAGATTGTTCATCTGGAGGAAAAGAATCATTCAAGAAAATTTTGGGCAAAGGTGGCTTTGCTGCTACCCGAATACAAGCAATACCGGAAATGGCTCAAGGATAACGGGCATTTACTGACTTTTTGAGCCACAGATTTGATTAGCCACAGAGACACAGAGGACACAGAGAAGTATAGTCTGTTGAGTTTTTTGAGTAAGGCGGATTAGCCGGGGAAACCGGAACCACAGATTCTTTATCCCATTTTGGGACACAGATTAAATAAAGAAACCACAGATAGACACAGATGAATACGGATGATTTTAGAAGAAATATGAATACGGAAATGATGGGACACAGATGAATGCGGATTGACACGGATTAATAGTATGTAGGATGTGGGGTAAGAGAAGAAACGGAGCCACAGATTTAATTGTGGAGTCGGTTATTGAGAAGTTGCCGGTGCTCCTGGGTTTGGTTAACTACTTCACTTAGCATGGTATTATATTCCATATCCGTGGTTTTGACAATTTCACTGTATTTGGCTTCGAGCAAAGAGTTTTCCAAATCTCGGGCAATGGTCAGCATCGCCGTTTCATTCGTTAATCCTTTATAGACTTTATCGATGTAACCTTTAACCTGGTTAATGACCGATTTGGTTGCAAATTGGTTAAAAGGGCGTGCCACAAAAAATATGTCAGGTTTCTTGGCGATGAGCTCACTCATTTTTTGAATATTGGCGGCATGTTTTGTTTCCTGAGAAGACAGGGTATTCCAGAACCCCTCGTTGTTTTTCCAGATAGACCCGCAGGTTTTATACAATTCAGCGATGACCGATTCCAGATTAGCCATCAAATTTAATATATCCTGGAGGTTTTTTACATCGTGATCATTCATAAGTTATACTTAATTAACCAGAAAATTTATGTTTGTGCAAATTAAATCGGAATTCGTCATATCAAACCTGATAGATTCTGTTTTATTTGTTTTCTTTGTTATAAGGATAGGTGGGATGAAAGTTATCTGTGTCTTTAGTGAGACGGCTTTGTTTCATCAGGTCAAATCCGAAATAGGTGCCGGTCGGCGCGGGCGCATTGCCTATGGCAACCCAGAATCGCCTGGTAGATGGATGGAATACCATGCTGTAAGCCGTTGCCTTTGAACAGATACCATCCCAGTCATAAGGTTGATATCTTAAACGGTTAATCAATAAATCGAGTGTTAATTTCTTGTCATAACCCCGGGTTGATAATAATTTATTCATCTGGTTTCCCCCGAATCCTTCGCTGAGCTTGCCATTTTTCAGTTCTGTAATATCGCATTTATCAGGACCGAAGTCGATCAGGACTGCGTTATTTGTTTTACCCCTATTAGCGGGACTGACTGTGGTCTTGCCGTCACTGATAGCAATTTGTCCCTCAAGTGTCCATCGGGCTGATTTAGCCATATCAATTGCTTCGATTAATGTTCGCGCTTTCTGGAGGATGGAGCGGATCTGGAAGCCAACCGGCATCCCCATCGCCAGCTTGCTATTCGGGGGCGGACCGACCAGACTGATGCAGATGCCGTGTTCATTCATACCAGCAAAGGCATTGATAAATCCGCAGACAAACGAGACCGTAAAGGAATTGCCGTTTTGGGGGCGATAGAAATAAACGACCTTGTATTTGTCAAAGAACCGGACCTTTTTATAGTGTGTTTCTTTGTCAGTAATTCCTGAAGGCGGGAAATAAATATCCTCATTATAAGAATGGAACAGGGAGCCATCAATGGTCATTTCATTATTGAGAACCGTGCTGGTGCAGAAACCGGATTTCATTACGGATGCGGCTTCCAAAGGTGTTTCAGGGCCGGTATTAATCAGGAGGATATCATCAAAGGTTACGCCGGCGGATTCGGCTAATGCTTTCATTTCCGTGATATATTCTTCAGGGATATAAGGCAGATACTTTTTGGCGGTGCCATATAACGCGCCTCTTATCATTGCTTTGGATAATATATCGTCTTTAGATGGCACGATAAAATCCACATAATCCCAGGCATCCTGAATTGCTTTCTTGATATTTTCCTTTAATAATGTTCCGTGTTGCGTGCCTATTTCTTGCGGAGTACCGCTTAAATGAATTATGGAAATATTATCTTTGAGTGGCTGCAAAGAACCTTTATTTATTGCGCAACTATGCAAACAACAGCACAGAGAAAATAAAGTCGGTATAAAAACAAGCCTTGATTTAAGTGTAATGGTCATTGTTTAATCTAATCAGATTAGTCGGAATCCGTCATTTCCCGCCAGAGGACAGGTCTGTGGCTTACCAAGGACGGTTATTTCTTCCAGTTTGTTATATCATCTTCGGTTCCATCTTTACCATCAGGCCCGAGAGACCATAAGTCAAAATCTGGCTGTCCATTTTGCGAAGGACAACGATATTTATAGGGTTTCTGCCAAGAGTCTACCGGCTCTTTCTTCAAATAAGGACCACCCCAATTTGATGGTGGTGGTAAAGGTTTTTCAACTAAAGCTTTAATGCCTTGTTCTGTTGTGGGAAAACATCTATTGTCTGTCTTATACATTTCTAACGCCTGACTTATAATAGTAATATCTGCTTTTGCAACAGCCTTTTTTGCAACCACAAAAGTACAAAGGTGCGGAATTACCATTGGGAATACCATAAAAGCCAATATTACAATAATAACAGCTATTGTTAAACCAATTAAAGTTTTCTTATTACTCATAAATAGCTTCTTATTTTTTAATGATGATTCGGCATCCGTTATTTCATGCCGGACTATTTAGGTTCTAACTTACGAAGAGAATCTTCAGCTGCTTTACGGACTTTTTCATCCGAATCGGATAATAAATTTCTTATTCCCGCCATTGCTTCTTTAGCTTGTAATTCTCCGAGTGTATAAACCGCTTCTTTGCGAACCGTTGCCTCCGAATCATATAATAACCTCATTATTTCCGGTATTGATTCCTTGGCTTGCAATTCTCTGAGGCGACCCATTGCCAGGCAACGAACTTCTGCATCCTGGTCGGTTAATAATCTTATTATGTCGGAGGTAGCGTCTTTTCCTCTCAATACTTTAATGGTATTGATTGCTTCTGCGCGCACTTTTGCATCCGGGTCAGACAGGCATCTTGTTGTTTCTGATATTGAATCTTTAGCTCCTAATTTTCCAAGCGTATAAAGCGTTCCGACACGCACCAGAGTATTCTGGTCATATAATAATCTCATTATTTCCGGTATTGCTTCTTTGGCTTGTAGGTCAATCAGGGTTTGAAGAGCCGACAAACGTTCTTTTGGATTTGAATCATATAATGAATTGATTGCTTTTGCTACCCGTTCTTTTTTAGCCGGTTCTACGGATGGTTTGACTGTTTTTATTATTGCTTGACTTGTTTGATGGTCGGTCAGTTCAGAATAAGACAACAGAGATTTTATTATCTGTGATGTTACCTGTCCTTTTGAGTTTTTCAGCATTTCCTCAAGTTCCGGATATTGTCTGAATAAATCAGGGAATTCTTTCTTCCAGCTTTTTATTTTTGGAGTCAGTTGATCAGCAGAGACTCCTGATTCTACGGTCTGTGTTTTATGTGATTGAGAAGTGTTTGTTGAAGGTATATAATCCAGCGATTGTTGTATTTCTACCGGTTCTTTTTTCGGATTAGGCGCAGCGATATTAAGAGATGTTAAATAAATATATATTATCAGGCATAGCGCAACCACAACTAATACACCGCTGATTATAAATACCAGTTTTTTATTCATAATAGGATGTTAGCCACAGATTTCACAGATTAAGTTCAATCTGTGTAATCCGTGGCTTTTTCCTTGATACGCTATTATCGTTTTCCCAGTACCGACGAAGATATAATTACCTTCTGGATATTAGAGGTTCCTTCCACTATCTGGAAAGATTTGGCGTCTCTAAACATCCGTTCCACAGGATATTCTGATGAGAATCCATAAGAACCGAATATTTTGACTGCAAGACCAGTGGCTTTAACCGCAGTTTCTGCCGCAAAATATTTGGCGGTAGAGACTTCTAATGTATTACGAACTCCTTTATCCTTGAGCCATGCAGCCCGTTGGACAAGAAGTCTGGCAGCCTGAATTTCTATAAACATCTCGGCAATTTGGTCCTGAATCATCTCAAATTCGCTGATTTTCTTGCCGAATTGTTCTCGTTCATTGGCATATTTGATAGAGGCATCCAAAGCGCCCTGAGCTACTCCGACTGCACGGGTTGCACAACTCAGACGGGTATTATCCAGCATTGACATGCATATTTTGAAGCCGTCACCGAGTTTGCCTAATAAAGCATTCTTTGGAATACGGGCATCCTCAAATATAATTTCACCTGTGGGCGCACAGTGGAGTCCTAATTTAGTCTCTATAGGTTTGGTGGTAATACCCTTAATATTTTTCAACTCCACCGCAAATGCCGAAAGTCCTTTGTGTTTTTGTGCCGGGTCGGTATAGGCATAGACAATACCGATATCAGCAACCTGGGCATTGGAAATCCAGGTTTTGGTTCCGTTAAGCAGATAATGGTCACCTTTATCCACAGCAAGAGATTTCATTGAGGCGACATCAGAACCTGAATTCGGTTCGGTAATAGCAAAACAGCCCATCCATTCTCCGGTAACTAATTTAGGCAGATATTTTTTCTTATGTTCTTCAGTGCCCCAATTAAGGATGACTTGTCCGGGACCGATGACCTGCATATTGAAAGGTAGACCGTAAGAGGCGCTGACACGGGCGATTTCTTCATTAATAACAAGGGTATCAAGCATTCCGGTAGGACTGCCGGTGCCGCCGTATTGTTCCGGTATTATGCCGGCAAAGAAACCGAGTTCACCCATTTTGCGAACGATTTCTGGCCTAAAAAGATGCTCTTCCTCGTCTTTTTCTATAATGGGTGCTATTTCTTTCTGGGCGAAATCACGAGCCATTTTCTGCATTGCTAATTGTTCCTCAGACAGTTCAAAATCCATATGCCACTCCTTTCAATATTTCCAAACCACAGATACACGAAAATATCTTGCAGTATAGGAAAGTATAAACACGAATCACACGAATGGAACGAATCCCACGAATAATAAATTATATCTTAATATTCGTGCCATGCGCCGTATTCGTTCCTATTCGTGTTCCTCTTTTTCTTGTTAATACTATATATATTTTTTATAATGAATCCAAGAAAACAAATATTTTTTCCAATTAGACCCGCCTGACCATAGCCGGGCAGGGACGGGAAAGATAAAACATTGTAATAAGATTATGGTAAATAAAATACCGATGACTGCAGAAGGGCTTAAGAAATTACAGGAAAAACTTGAGCGTTTAACAAATGATGTTAGACCTAAGGTTGAGATTCGTTTAGGCGAAGCCAGGGCAATGGGCGATATTTCAGATAATGCCGAATTCAGTTCGGCACGCGAGGAGCTCTGGCGTGTTGACAGGCAAATTGTAGAATTACAAAACCAGATAAGTTGCGTTGAGGTTATTACTTCCAAACAGATTAATACCAAGGAAATTGCTTTCGGAGCACGCGTTAAGGTTAAAGATAAGGATACTAAAGCGGAAGATGAATTTATTTTTGTCGGAGAAGGCGAATCTAACCTGTCAGAAAACCGCATTGCTATTACAACTCCTATAGGACAGGGGTTATTAGGACATAAAGTCGGAGATGTAGTAAAAATAAATATACCTGCCGGAATAATTACCTACGATATTTTGGAGATATCGTACGACTAAAATACTTGAATTGTTCCATTGCCTGAAAGATGAACATATCTAAACCGTTAATGACCTGACAACCTTTCGCTTTAGCGTATTTTATTAGTTTGGTTTCAAGCGGGTTATAAATCACATCAAAGACTATCATTCTTTTCTTTATAAGTGATTTCTTCACGGGGCTTTTATCTACATCCGGAAGCATGCCTACAGGAGTTGCATTGATAATGATTTTATCTTTCCCTTTACCCTGACAATATTGCGGGATTTTATGCCAGGCAAGGGCATTTCTGTTTTTATGATGGCGGGAAAACATAATTGATTTTATGCCCATTTTATCCAATGCGTATTTTACAGCCCGCGCCGCACCGCCATTACCCAAAATTAAAGCCTGCCTGCTTTGAAGGTTTTTATGCAATGGGGCTAATGCATCGGATACGCCAAGCCAGTCAGTATTGGTTCCGATAAGTTTATTATTCCTGCGATAAACCGTATTAACCGCCTTTATTTCTCCGGCAACAGTATCTAATCTATTCGCCAATTTTATTACCTTCATTTTATAAGGGATAGTAACACTATAGCCATCTATCTTTAGAAAGGAGTTTAGGATGGAAAAATCCTTTGCAAAATGTATGGGTTCAATAGCAAAAGGAAGATAAACCGCATTAAGGTGTTTAGATTCAAACAGTGAATTAAATAATAACGGGCTTGAAGAATGATTTATAGGATAACCAATCAGCCCAAAGATTTTGGTTTTGGAATCAAGAGAATCAGCGTGATAAATATATTTTATCCGGCTGAATGGAATTTGTCCGTCTGCCGTTTGATTATTTTCTTCGTAGGAAGCATAGGTCATAAATAATCCGAATTTTTTATAGAGGATTCGGCTGATAAGCCCGTTTTCACCCATACAGAAAGCGATAAGTTTGGGATTCTCGGATTTGTTACGACTTGTTATCTTTCGTGCAAATTTAAAAATCTTAAAATTATCGCTGAAGTTCCGGGCATAGGTGACTATCTTGATTATAGCCGGTTTAAAAAGATTAAGCCTTTGATAGATAGTTTTTAAATTATTATCGGTATTTTTGAAGTTATGATAAGAAAGGATGACCCTGGTTTTTTTTATGTGGGCTAAATTAAGCAATGATTTTACAGGTGCAGAAACTTTAAACGGGTCGGGGATATCAATAGTAATATACTTGAATTTTCCTGAATTAATAGCAGAAGATAATAGTTTTAGTCGTTTGTTTTCATTCCCGGAGAAAAAGCCACCGCTCGCTTTGGAATGACAGGTAAAAATGGCAGGGATGATTTTTTGATTCAAGAGCGTCGGAAGGGAAAAGTCATGCACGCTATCGACTCTGGCTTCAATACATTCTGATAATTCAGATGCGGAATGAAGATTTTTTAACAGTTTCCACATTGAGGTCCCGGTTACCGAAATGCAAATCATTGATTCTTTTTATTCCTCAATAACTATTTTTGATCCCTCAGACAGAAAGTCATAAAGCTCTTCCACATCGGCATTATACATACGAATACACCCGTCAGATATTTTCTTGCCGATACTTTCTGGTTGACTCGTTCCGTGTATGCCGAGTTGAGGGCTTTCTTTAAAACCCATCCATCTGGTGCCGAGGACATTGCGCGGGTCACCATAAGGGATTCCTTCCTTGCGTCCGTCGTCGGTTCGCTTATACCAGGTGGGATGAATGGTTTTTACCCCGACTGTAAAAGTGCCGATTGGAGTTTCGCAATTGATTTTATCGGGATTGCCAACACTGATATGATATTCTTTTATGAAATCGTCATTCACAAGAAGAGTAAGAGTAAAATTTGACTTGCTGATTTTAACCGACATCGGAGCTGTAATGATTTTGAGTTTATCGCCCGGGAAGATTGTGGCAGACTTGAGATTGTTAATTCGTCTGATATGTCCCAATGCGATATCACCGCTGCCGGCTTCAACTTTATATTTCTTGCAGATAGCCGTCAGGTTATCGCCTTCTTTAACCGTATAAATTGTGCTGTCTGGCGTCAGGAAAGAAGAGAAAATCAGTTTTTTATTCAGTTCGATAAGTGAGTTTTTAATTTCGGCTGCTTTTTCTTTGGAGATATTGCTTTGAAGCGCAAGAGAATATGCGCTTCGGGCTTTATATTCGTGATTTTCAATATCTTTTTGTGATAAATAATAATCACCCAATTCCGCACCTGCAGCGTGTGCGCCCCGACTTTCCGTGAATTTAAGAGCCTTTTCCAGATAATCTATTTTTTGTTTGCGGTCTTTATTGCGTTTTCCTAATTGATAATAAGAATCGCCGCAATAAATACTGGTCGGATGTTCTTTTAACAGTCTCTCCCATACCTTGAGTGCTTTGTCTGATTTCTCTAAATTTTCATAAGCCCATGCCAAATAATCCAAGCAACGGTCAGGCGCCTCCAAACTGCTTCCTTTCAGCTCTTCTTCCAAGCGATTAGCGGCTTCTTTATATTTTCCCTGTTCGTAAAGGAAAATCCCGCTTTGAGGTGATTGAGGCGGAATGTGTATCGTTGAGTTGGCGGTTGTTAGCGGTGGAGGTGTTTGTTTAGGAGTATGCGATGGTTTCCAAATATATGTATAAACTAAATATGCAGCAACAATCAATATAACTAAAAAGATAAATTTTTTCATATTTTTCTCTCTTATTGCTGAAAGTATTAATAGATAAAATTAGAATAATTTAGTGTTATTACTGAAAATACATCATTACTTTTAAAATATTTATAACTCATATATTATCGGCTATTTAGGTGGAGGGCTTGAGGGGATATTTTCTGCCTGGCGAGATTCTGTTAGATGGGCAATTAATTTTTCACCAGCCCATTTTGCCCAAAAAAGGACTGCGATAAAAAAGAGAAGAAAACTGATAAAAACTAAAAGCTTCATCCAACCAGATGTCTCTTTTGTCGAGGTTTTGTTATTTATTATATTAACAGTCTCTTTGGGTTTAACGTAATCTTTGTCTTTGGCGGTATCTATATCCTGAACTAATTTATGAATCTCAGAGGCAAGGTCTTTTTTATCGGATGCTTCAGAAGAAAGCCCTTCATGGCGTCTCTGTGCCATAGGCAGATCCGCCTTTAGCTGAGGCGATTCCTCGTTGAATACTAAAACTGTCTTGCAAATGATGATACGGTCTTTTGGTTTTAATTTACAGCGAGACACCTTTTCATTATTAACAATCGTGCCATTACGGCTACCGAGGTCTATTATATAATAGGAACCGTCAGTTTCTCTGACAATCTTAGCATGTTGCCTTGAGATGCGAGAATCATCAATAAAAACAGCGTTTGTTTTTTCCCTTCCAATTATAGTCTCGTTTTCTAATGTAACTGAACGGATTTCCTCGTTCAGTTCGTTTTTTTCTATAACTAAAAAAGCCATAAAATTACTAACCTACTAAATTTTCGTCTTGATTTTTACTGTCATTCTCGTATTGAGTAACCGGAATTAATTTATTATTTTCTTTTGCCGTCTCTTTGCTTGAAGCACCGGTATAATATTTGTCAGCTTTTGAAGTAGAATATGAATCTTCTACTTGTTTTTGAAAGTTATCTTTAACATCATCGACATTCTTTTTAAATTCTTGATAACCCTTTCCTAATGCACGTGTGATTTCAGGAAGACGTTTCCCGTATAATATAATAGCCAAAACTACAATCACGATAAGTTCGGAAGTACCAATATTCATAACATTTTAATTAGCAATGTTAAATTAATTTGTCAAAGGTTTTG
The DNA here is from genome assembly GCA_043801445.1 of Planctomycetota bacterium. GTDB lineage: Bacteria > Planctomycetota > MHYJ01 > JACQXL01 > JACQXL01 > JAZDFP01. The sequence goes on along the minus strand of JAZDMB010000056.1, from coordinate 8,429 downwards.
TTCTACATAAATAATTTAAAAATTATTTTGAAGTCTTATTATACTAGATAGAATGAGTACTATCAAAATAAATTTTTATAGAATAATGGTTTGTTAGATATTTTTTTGTATGATATAAGGTATAAGGTATTGTGATTTTATGAGATTATTTGTTGCTATAACGCTTGATGAAACTATAAGGGAAAATCTTATTTCCATCCGGGAGTTAATACGAAAATATCAACCGGATGTTAAATTAGTAGAAACCGAGAATATTCATTTGACCATTAGATTTCTCGGTGAGATATCAGAAGATATATTGCCTCGGATATTCGAGGCGTTATCAATAATAAATAAGTATCATTGTTTTGAAATAGAACTAAAAAATATAGGAGCATTTCCTTCGGTTAAAAAGCCAAAAGTTATCTGGATTGGGTGTGAGGATAGGACTACTACTCTTAATGAAATATACCAGGCGTTAGAATCAGGATTTAGAGCGATAGGATTGCAACCTGACGATAAAGGTTTTTCAGCCCATATTACGCTGGCAAGGGATAAATTCTCCAAGGCCAATAATAATTTTGAGGCATGGGCAGGCAAGTACGCGAATAAATCTTTCGGAATACAAATGGTGAATCAGATTACATTATTCCAGAGCATACTTACATCAGATGGCCCAATTTATACAAATATTCGTGATTTTAAACTAAAATAATGATATAATTTAAGCGAGACTAACAAGTTAAAAAATAATAAAGGACCTGATGTTGATATCAGGAGAGGAGGATGAAATGGCAGAAACATCTACCAAAAAGCAGGAGCCTAAAGCAGACGACAAAAAATCAGATGCTCTTCAGCAGGCAATCGCACAGATAGAGAAACAATACGGCAAGGGTGCCATAATGCGTTTAGGCAATGTAACCAAATCAGATGTCCCGAGTATTTCTACGGGTTCTTTAAGTCTGGATATTGCCTTGGGCGGGCAAGGAGTTCCCAGAGGTCGAATTACAGAAATATTCGGTCCGGAGGCTTCTGGTAAAACGACTTTATGCTTGCATATTATTGCCAGTGCCCAGAAAGCAGGCGGCACAGCCGCATTTATTGACGTGGAACATGCGCTTGACCCGACATATGCCCAGATAATCGGGGTGAATGTAGATAATTTACTTATTTCTCAGCCCGACAGCGGCGAACAGGCATTAGAAACGACTGAAACACTGATTAGAAGTAATGCAGTTGATTTAGTGGTTCTTGATTCAGTAGCGGCTCTGGTTCCTAAATCGGAGTTAGAAGGAGCAATGGGTGACTCACCGATGGGAATGCAAGCAAGATTGATGTCTCAGGCACTCAGAAAACTTACTGGCGCCATTAGTAAAAGCCAGACTTGCGTTGTTCTTACCAATCAGATTAGAGAAAAAATAGGTATTTCCTGGGGTAATCCGGAGACTACGCCCGGTGGGCGGGCTCTGAAATTCTACGCCTCAGTCAGACTTGATGTCAGAAGAGTATCGTCTCTCAAGAATGCTAATGATGAAGTTATCGGGATACATGCCAGGGTAAATGTTGTTAAAAATAAGATAGCACCGCCTTTCAAAAAAGCCGAGTTCGATTTGCTTCATGCCTGTGGCATTTCTCGCGAAGGTGATTTGATTGACCTTGGTGTCAGTCTGGATATCATTGAAAAAAGCGGCGCCTGGCTGGAATATCAAAAGACAAGATTAGGACAAGGAAGAGACAAGGCCAGAGAATTTCTAAAAGAGAATCCTAAAATCTCCGGAGAAATAGAAACAGTTATTAAAAAGCATTATGGTTTGATAAGTTAATACAATGATGAAATCTGATGAATTAAGAAGGATGTTCTTGGATTTTTTCAAGAGCAAAGACCACAAGGTATATCCAAGTGATTCCCTGGTCCCGAGTTCTAAAGACCCGTCGCTTTTTTTTACCGGCGCTGGGATGAATCAGTTCAAGAATTACTTTCTAGGCAGCGTTCAACCGCCTTCTCCACGGGCGACCACATCACAGAAATGCCTGCGGACCGTTGATATTGAAAGAGTAGGACGCACACCTGCCCATCATACTTTCTTTGAAATGCTCGGGAATTTTTCATTCGGCGATTATTTTAAACGGGAAGCCATCCACTTTGCCTGGGAATTCCTCATAGAAAAATTGCATCTGTCACCAGAACGGCTTAGTGTCACTATTTATGACGAAGACGAGGAGTCTTATAATATCTGGCATAATGAAATCAGGCTACCTACTGATAAAATATTCCGTTTTGGTGAAGATAACAATTTTTGGCCCGCTAACGCTCCTACTGATGGGCCTAATGGCCCCTGTGGTCCTTGTTCCGAAATATTCTATGACTTCGGCGAAAAATATGGTTGCGGTAGTCCAACTTGTTCCGTAGATTGCGGTTGCAATCGTTTTGTCGAAATCTGGAATCTAGTATTCATGGAATTTGAACGCCAGGATAAGGGAGTTTTAGTGCCTTTAAAAAAGAAGAATATTGATACCGGTATGGGATTAGAACGCATCTCTGCAGTGATGCAGGGTGTGACTTCTAATTTTGAAACAGATCTTTTTAAGAATTTAATCAAACATACTGCTGATATTATTAAGATAGATTATAAGCCATCAAGTGAAGAAGGCACGCGGGTAAAAAGAATTGCGGACCACAGCCGGGCTTTGACATTTCTTGTTGCCGATGGAGTTTTGCCGTCAAACGAAGGACGTGGCTATGTAGAGCGGCGTATTTTAAGACGGGCTGTGCGGGATGGTATGAACCTCAGGGTAAAAAAACCTTTCCTGTATAAAATTGTTCCCGTCGTTGTTGAGTTAATGAAAAATGCATATCCTGAATTAAATGATAAGCAAAGTCAAATCAGCCATGTAATAAAAGCAGAAGAGGAAAAATTCCTGGAGACCGTAGACTCGGGAATAAAACTATTAGATGATACCATTAAAAATCTTAAGACTGCTAACAGCAAAATATTCCCGGGAGAAGAGGCATTTAAATTATATGACACTTACGGATTCCCGGTTGATTTGACAGAATCCATTTTACACGAGAAAGGGTTTAAGTTGGATATTGGCGCTTACGAAAAGGCTTTATCCGAACAGAGGAAACTCTCACGAGCCGGCTCCAAAATCGCATCGGAAATCTTCGCTCGCACCGAAATTGACGATATAAAGAATATACTCGACAAAACCATATATATAGGCGAAGATACTTTGTCTGCAGAGATAACAATTGAAGCTATCCTGATCGGTGGTAAATTAGTGCAGGTATATCCTCAATCGGATACAGTGCATTCGGGGAATGAAATTGCTGTCATTACCGATAAAACTCCATTCTATGCCGAGTCCGGAGGACAGGTGAGCGATACCGGCTGGCTGAAAACAGGCGGCGTTGAAATTGAAATTACCGATACGCAACGTATGGATAAATACGTGATGCATATCGGAAATCTAAAAAAAGGTGAAGTAAAAGTCGGGATGAAAGTTCAGGCTGTGGTAGATGCCCAACATCACCAGTCCATCGCTTGTAATCATACGGCAACTCACTTGCTTCATTATGCACTCAGAAATATTATCGGATCCACCATAGAACAATCAGGTTCTTTAGTGCTTTCGGATAGACTTCGTTTTGATTATTCTACGTCTAAAGCGCCGACTGACAACGAACTGCTCGCTGTAGAGGAACTGGTTAATCAGTGTATTCGAGACAATGCCGTGGTTGCCATAAAAACAATGTTTTTGGAAGAGGCGAAAAAGATGGGTGCAATGGCTCTATTCTCCGAAAAATATTCGGATAATGTCAGAGTCGTCAGCAGCGGTGATTACAGCAAAGAACTTTGCGGTGGTTCTCATATAAAAAATACCGGTGAAATCGGTTATTTTAAGGTTATCTCGGATACCTCTATTGCTTCCGGGACAAGAAGAATTGAAGCTGTTACCGGCAAGGAAGCGCTGAAAAAGGTTCAAGAATTAGAAAAAATCCTGTCCCAAAGCGCTGATTTATTGCAGACAACCTTTAATCAATTACCGCATAAGATTAAACAGATTCAGGAAAAATTCGAACTGATTCAGAACCAGCTTGTCCGGTATCATCAAAAGGAAAACAATCAAATTGCCCTGACACTTATGGACCGGGCAACTTCTATTCCGAATCCGATCGGAGGCGTTAAAATAGTTGCCGAGATATTGGAAAATAAAACAATAGACGACCTGCGTATTATTACCGACTATTTCAGGAATAGCGGGGAATTAGTGATAACTCTTTTGGGAACAGCCGAAGGCAATAAGGTCAATCTGATATTAATGATGACGCCGAAGCTATGTAAAGAAGATTTCAATGCGATAACGATAATAAAAGAAATTGCGTCTATAGTTGAAGGTAGCGGCGGCGGTCGTAAAGACCTCGCCCAGGCCGGCGGCAAAAGAGTAGATAAATTAAACGACGTATTAAACCATTTTTCCCGTCTGATAAAAAGCAAATTGAAATAATTCTTGTTTAAACAAGAAGTTAAAAGCCATAACCTTTTACTTTATGATGATGCGAATATTTATTAACGGCGCTCTAAAAGAAATTGCTGGAGGCTTAACCGTTAAAAAACTTTTAGATACCTTGAAACTTAATTCGGAGGCAATAGCCGTAGAATTAAATCTTGAAGTGGTTTCCAAAAAAGAGTATGATGCAAAATACTTAAAAGAAGGCGATAAAATAGAAATTATATCATTTGTGGGTGGAGGATAAAATGGACAGCAAATTAAAAATTGGTAAGTATGAATTCAAGTCGCGGTTATTCGTGGGTACCGGCAAATATTCTTCCTTTCAGGTAATGAAACAAGCCCTTGAAGTTTCAGGCACGGATTGCGTTACCGTTGCGGTTAGGCGTGTAAATCTTACGGACAAAACGAAAGAGTCGTTGCTGGATTATATAGACCAGAAATCCTATAAAATACTGCCTAATACTGCGGGTTGTTATTTGGTTGATGAGGCCGTCCGGACGGCACGGCTTGCCCGCGAGGTCGGCTTGTCAGACATGATTAAACTCGAAGTCATCGGCGATGAAAAAACACTCTATCCCGATTTGAATGGCTTGATTGAAGCCACCAAAATACTGGTCAAGGAAGGTTTTACTGTCCTGCCGTATAGTTCTGATGATTTAGTTACAGCTTTAAGATTGGAAGATGCCGGAGCGTCTTGCGTAATGCCGCTCGGGGCTCCTATTGGTTCGGGTCTTGGTATCGTTAACACGATGAATGTTCAGATGATAATCAATCGCCTCAAAGTTCCGGTGATAATTGATGCCGGAGTAGGGATTGCTTCAGACGTTGCCGTGGCAATGGAATTAGGTGCAGATGGCGTGTTGCTTAATACCGGCATTGCTCTGGCAAAAGACCCTGTCAATATGGCCCGGGCTATGAAACTCGCCTCAGAATCAGGCAGATTGGCATATCTTTCAGGCAGAATCCCAAAGAAATATTTTGTGGCAGATGCTTCCAGCCCAGTTGAAGGCAAAATAAAATAAACGTGTATCAGTCAACCAAGCTTGAAAGACAGGTCGGTCAGGTAGGACACGGATTTTCACAGATAATTAAAATGATTACGGTGGATTTGATTTTTTCACCCATTTGGGTACTACTAAAAATTTTGTTAATATGCGTATTTGCCCTACTGAAAGCGTAACAATCAGTGTCCTATTATATTTGACTTGTACTATGCTGTAGCGCTATTTTCTTCGCCCTGCGTAGCGGGCTTCGAAGAATCGGACTAAATAATAGGGTATTTCAGCCTGCGGTGTGTGTCACCGCAGGCTGTTAAATTCCCTTTATTTCTGGGCAGGTTTTTTCTCTGATTCTTTTTGGAGTTTATCCAATTCCGCTTTAGTCTTTTCCAGCTCTGTTTTGAGTTGGGTTAATTCTGTCTGAGATTGTTCTAACGTTTTCTTGGTCTGGTCCAGTTCTATTTTGCTCTGTGTTAATTGTGTGTTGCAGTCCTTTAATTCTGTCTGAGATTGTTCTAACGTTTTCTTGGCCTGATCTAGTTCTGTTTTGCTCTGCGTTAATTGTGTGTTACAGTCTTTTAATCCTGTCTGGGTTATTTCCAATTCCTTTTGGGTCAGTTCTTGTTTTTCCTGAGTTGTTTTTAATTCCGCTTTAGTTTTTTCCAGCTCTTGCTTGTTACAACCTGTTGCTAAAACAAAAAGAGCCGTCGCTATTCCCAGTCCTAAAATAACCCTCCGCATATTTACCTCCTTTTTCTGTTTCCGACAGTCTAATGGGTTAATAAATGTTTTTTCAATTAAGTGATATAATAGTTTTTCTGCATAGATAGTCAATGTTTATTGCGAAAATTTAATTCTAATTCTGAATACGCAATACTCATCTATTAACGGAATGCGTGGAGTTCGGTTTTGTTTTTCCGGATTACAGGTAGATATGTGTTATTCTCCCTCAAGAAACGCCTTTAATTGCTTTGTTGAAATATTAGCATTCCGGAAAAGACGGGTAAGTTCCATGCTGTTATCATTATTAACCGTGACCAATTCTTTTAATCCTTGGATAAAAAGGTCATCTTTATATAATAATTTAAGCTCATGCAGAATGGCGTTATATTTATCCGCATAGATATTAGCATAGATACTTGGGTTAGCCGTGCTTAAGGTGCTCATGTCGTCATCGAGTGATACTACCAGTCGTTTAATCGTTTCTTTATTCATATTATTATATTATATACTTAAATGTCGCTATGTCAAATAATCAAGACCCCAGAAAATATTGACCTGAATTAGAAATAATTCAATCCTTCTATTCGAGATTCTACTTTACTCGTATTGGCTTATACGGTAAAATGCCACTAAATAAATTATAGGGTTATCCGCGTCACAATTCCAGTAGTCCAACAAGTGGGTAATTATTCCCGCCCATGGTAGACCCTTATTTTAATGATGGTGTGATTTTAGGATACTCTATTTCAGTGAATCAAGATCAGATGTTCAGACAATTATTTTTGTTACCGGGATTACCGCAAGGTATCGGTGTTTCAATCTTGTTGAGCAGATAATACATTTGATGTAGAAATGCTGAAATGATATCCGCAGATTACACGAATAATTTTATAAAAAGGACATGAATACAAGAAAGAAATAAAACACCAAGTAGGTAAACAAGATTGGCATCAGAGGAATCTCGTGAAAGCTGGTTTATCTAATTGGTGCTAACCTCAAGGTTAAAGGCAGGTAAAATTACCTACTAATAATTTTCTTTTGGTTTTTGTTTTATTTGTGTTAAGGAATATTTATTTCCCATTATTATATTAAGGGTTAAAGGTGATGGTCACTAACCCAGCACCGGACCGGGCGCCAGCTGTGCCGGATTGATTTGTGCCGGTGTTGTATGAACCGCCACCACCACCACCACCACCTACACCTAACCCAGAACCACCGCCACCTCCAGAGTATCCACCTCCTCCACCGCCACCTGCAACATAAGTATAGTTTACACCTCCTGCCCCACCACCAAAACCACCAAAACTAGTACTTACAGTGCCATAAGTCGCATTATGGTAACCGCCGGCTCCGCCATTAACGAAGCTATTAGGAGCAATTTGGCTATTTTGGCCCGGACTTCCATTTCCCGTTAAACCTGCTCCGCCACCAGAACCTAAACCACCGCCACCGGCTGATAGTACACCATTGCCCGCAAGGGCGCCGCCGCCTCCTCCTCCTGCATAACTTGCTGTGCTACCAGCCCCCGCAGCACTTTCACTCCCACCCGCAGAGATGTTTCCTCCGGTACTACTTCCGGCAGTTGTTCCGGTTACTCCAGGGTTACCTGCGTAAGATTGACCTGCGCCTCCACCTCCTCCGGCAACAATTAATGCTACGTTAGTAGCATATGTGACAAAAGTTCCTCCTCCCCCTCCTCCACCACCCAGAAGTGAAGGGTTTGCTCCAGTTTGACCAACAAGAATTCTAATTTGTGTTCCAGAAGTCAGAGAAAAATCTCCACGCATTCTTGCACCACTGCCACCTGCTTGCGCAGTGGAGCCACCCTGAGCACCGTATGCTTCTATACGATAGATACCGGTAGTCGTCACGGTCCAGTTCTGGATTGTTCCTATGTATCCTGTTGTAGTCGGAATAAAGGTGATAGTGAAACTGGGGAGAGTGGTAGCAAAAGTCAGATTATTCCCGTTAGTTGTGCCTCCGGCATTGGTTGCCACAACCCTGAAATTATATGTGGTATTTGCTGTTAATGAGCTTACGTTTGCAGTAACACTAACCGGACTTGAGCCGGTAGGAAGAGAAGTAACGGTTGCAGTAATTCCATAAGATGTAGAAGTGCCATACTGAAAGTAGCAAGAGGTAACATTTACTCCATTTGGGTTAACAGTCCCATTTAATCTGGTTGAATTAAGAGTAATATTATCCGCCGCATTA
>JAZDMB010000044.1:0-12693 GCA_043801445.1 Planctomycetota bacterium | reverse complement strand
CCGACGTCCTCGTCGGCATTTCCAGGTCGGGTGGCTCAACCCATCGCTCACCCGCTCGCGCGCGCGGCTCGGGGCGGTCACCGCGCTGCGCAGAACCGCCTCGCCTCGAGGAGGAACTCGTCCCCGGGGGCCAAGGAGAGCCCCTCGTCGATGGGGCCCTTGGCCTCGCCGCACCGCCGCGCGCGCACCAGCGGGTCGATGATGCGCTGCAGCGCCGCCACCAGGTTGGTCCTCCACGCGCCCTGCGACGGGTCCGCCCGCAGCGCCTCGCGGAACCACATCGCCGCCCCGGCGAAGTCCCCGGCGTCCCACAGCGCCTTGCCGCGCGCCCCCGCGCACCCGCCCCGCAGCTTCTCCGTCACCGCGGCCGGGTCCAGCGCCCGCCAGTCGGCCAGCGCCGCGTCGAGGGGCTCGTAGAATTAATTACGCCTGTGGCAATGGAAGATAAAATGCGTTTTGCTATTCGTGAGGGAGGCAAAACCGTCGGTGCCGGAATGGTTACTAAAATAGTAGAATAAAATCCTTTTACTATACGCCTGAAGAACAAGGATATATTCTTGGGAGCATATTCTATTTTGAGGTCTATTGAATACTTTATTATAATAATTTTATATGAGAGAATGGATTTTTCTTGAATGCACAAAGTGTGGTAATAGATATTATCGTACTAGTAAGCATACGAAAAAACAAGCTAAACTGGAGTTAAGTAAGTTTTGTCGTATCTGTAGAGCTCATACTCCGCATAAAGAAAAGAAAAAATAACTTTAGGATTTAAGATTTTATTTATTATTTTAGGTCTGTAGCTCCAACTGGTAGAGCGCCGGTCTCCAAAACCGGATGCTGGGGGTTCGAATCCCTCCAGACCTGTTTATGTTGATTACAATAACTTCAGGAATACTACATTTTACCTTTCGCTATTGAATAATAGCAAAAAATGTTCTCGGTGTTTTGAGATTAACAGTTAGGGATTTTATAAGTTTCTTGATAGATTAATTTATGAATATAATTAATTACAGGCAGAGAGAAGGATTAACAACTCGTTTTGTGACATGGGGATTAATTAGTCTTCTTGTTCTTTTTGGTTGTATTTCATTATATTATTTCATACCGGCAGAAAACACGGAAAAGATACCAGCTCAACCGACTTTTTGGGGTAATTTGATATATAACATACCATTTTTCGATTTAAACATTACATATGGAACGCTTATTTCTGTTCTTGTATTTTTATTTATTATAGTATTAATCAACCGTTTTATTATTAATAAGCCATCGATGGCTGACTTTCTTGTAGAAACTGAATATGAGGTCAAAAAGGTTTCATGGCCTCCTAAAAATGAATATTGGGGTGCTTCCGTTGCTGTTATTATTTCCGTTGTTGTTATCGGATTATTTATATTTATAGTTGATATAGTCTTTCATAAAATGGCGCAGTTATTCCTATACAGATAAAATTTTAAATGGCATTTCTGTTTTATAGAAATCATTGAGAGCAGAAAAACTATACTTCATAAGTTAGATATTAATAACATAATTAAATAGAAAGAGGTTATTTGTGGCTAAGAATTGGTATGTTGTTGTGGCTCCTACTGGTAAGGAAGAAGTTACTAGAAATTCGTTAGAACAGTGTATTAAAGCAAATGGTTTGGAATCTCAGGTTTATAGGGTAATGGTCCCTAAGGAAAGAATATCCGAAATCAGAGGTAAGCAAAAAAAAGTTATTGAACGCAAAAGATATCCAGGATATGTCTTTATAGAAATGGAATTAAATGAACAAACATGGTTGCTTATTAAAGAAACTCAAGGAGTTTTAAGCTTCCTGGGAGACCGCAATCCAACTCCGGTTCCGGCACAAGAAATAGAGCAGATTTTATTAAATGATACTACGACCGAACAATCAGTCGAAGCGCAGGTTAAAATTAAGTTTAAGAAGGGTGATAATGTTAAAATCAAAGAAGGGCCTTTTGAGAATTTTGATGGTGTAATAGATGAAATTATTCCATCAAAAGGCATGATAAAAGTAACTATTATTGTTTTTAATCGCCCCACCTCTGTTGAATTAGGTTATTGGCAGGTTGAAGAAGTATAATGCTATATTTTTAATAAAAAATAATTATTTTCTTGACACAAGTAGATATCTTATGGTATAACTAAAAATTAAAAGAATCTTGGAACCCTGAGGCCAAGACACGAAAGGAGAATAAACAATCATGGCAGGTAAACAGTTAAAATGCGTGGAATGCGGGAGTGATTTTACATTCACTGACGAGGAACAACAATTCCACCAGGAAAAAGGTTATACAAATGAACCAAAAAGATGTCCAAGCTGTAGACAGATACGACGCAAGAGGGTTGGCTCTGACAGCGGATATCAAACTGCTGAGCGGGTTCGAACTGAAGTAACTTGTGCTGATTGCGGACAAACGACTACTGTTCCATTTAAGCCAAGGATGAATAAACCAGTATATTGTGATGCTTGTTTTGCAAAAAATAGAACATCCAATACGTAAACCTTAAGTAAAAATTTTCTTCTCAGGCGGGATTACACATACGGCCATAATACCTAACACACGGTCGGAATAATTTTCTCAGGGGTGTTAGTCCCGTCTGGAAGAAAAAATATATAATATGTCTGCATTAAAAATAAGAGTAGAAGGTTCAATTGATAAGGCATTGCGACATTTTAAAAAGAAGTGTATCGATGCTAATATTTTCAATGAATTAAAGAGGGTGGCATTCTACGAGAAACCAAGTGAAACCAGAAGGAAACAAGGTCAGAAGGATTTACGGACAGCACAACAAAAATCCAAGGCCAGTAAATACCGCCAATAAAACATATCTTATTCTCTTCTCGAAAATTAGGATTCAATAATTACGAGTATTTATTTTATCTTTAATGATACCCTAGAAAGCGCGCCATCACGGGTTTTTACCATTAATTTTGCTAACTAAAGTAATTGCGATAGGTTTTGTAACTATTTACTTTAGAATTAGCTCTAATTTGCCGATAGTTTTCTATATGAAAATGTCCGAGATATTACTATATAGCTTGAAACGCTGGGGGATTTTCATATTTATTGTTACAACTTTCGTTTTTCTTTTCCTGATTATTCATCATAAGGTATATGCCTATTATTCTATACAACCTTCCTATAAGATAAATCTTGCCCCATTAGAAGCGCTTCATAAACCGGATTGGTGTAGTGAACCTTATTTCTCGGAAACTATTCGTGCTTCTATGCAAATGAGCGGTCAGGTTTCGCTTTTTGATAAAGAACTTGTAAATCAATTATTTAATAAATACCAAAAGAATGGTTGGGTAGCTAAAGTAAAATCAATAGAAAAACAGTTCCCCAATAAAATGAAAATACAATTGGAATTAAGAAGGCCAGTTGCAGTAGTTGAGATAAAAAAAATGAGTAATCGCAGTTTTTATTATTTAGTGGATAAGAATAGCGTTAGATTACCCAGCGAATATTATACCATTCCTTCCATGCCGATAACACTGCCAGTTATAGTAGGCGTCAGAAGCTCTCCGCCATTAGCGGGAGAAAAATGGTTGGATAAGGGATTATCAGATGCTCTTGATGTTGCAGGTGTGCTGAAAAAATATCAAGTTTATCCCAAATTGGATGTTGCAAGAATTGATATCACTAATATTAATGGCAAGGTAAATAAAAAGTTAAGTGAAATAGTGATTGTAACTAAAAATAATGTCCAAATAGAATGGGGACGTCCCGTAAAAACCGATAAATTATTTGAAGTTTCAGCCGAAGAGAAAATTAAAAATCTTTATCGTGTTTTAGAAATATCACCCCAGTTACAAGGTATTAAATATGTCAAAATTCAGTTTGACCAGCCTTATATTGTTTTATTGGAATCTCCCAAAACTCCTTCAGCTCAATCGCCGCAGAAACGTTCCAGATAATACAAATAATCTACGACTCGTATTTTAAAACCGTTGCTGCGCCTTCTATTACTGCAAAACCGGTCTGATTATAAACGGTAGTTTTTATTTTAAGGATTTTTTTCTTGTCTATTTTTTCCATAATCTCACATTCAGCGGTTAGTGTATCGCCAATCTTAACCGGTGCTTTGAATTGCAGTTCTTGTGAGATATAAACAGTATTTGGTCCGGGTAGTTTTGTGCCTAAAACAGTGGAGATTAAACTCGCCCCCAGAAACCCATGGGCAATACGGGTTTTAAATAGGCTATTTTTAGCGAATTCCTCATTGATATGCACCGGATTAAAATCACCGGAAATACCGGCAAAATTATATATATCAGTTTCACTAATGGTTTTAGAGAATGATGCCTTGTCGCCAATTTTTATATCAATGTATTTAAGCTCGCTCATTTTTCATCTCCTTTTTCATTCCGTGAACGTTTTATTATCCATTCGCTTAATCGCGGACATATTTCTTTTTGAGAACGGGAAGATACGAATATTCCAATATGACCGGTTGGGAATGAAGCAATTTCTGTATCTTTACTGCCTACATACTTAGTGAAATCTCTGGAACAGGCTGGTGGAACGAGATGGTCATACTCAGCAAAGATATTCAGGACCGGCATAGTGATATTCTGTAGATTCACGGTCTTTTCGCCTATTTTTAGTTTATTCTGAATGAGAAGGTTTTTCTGGTAGCAATCCCTGATGAATTTTTTCCAGCATTCACCGACTTGGTCTGGAGAATCAAAAATCCATTTCTCCATTCGAACAAAATTATTAACGAAATCTTTATCATCAATATTTATCATAAAGCCAATATATTTATCAAGCATCAGACGGAATGGATTCATCAGCAGGAACCCGCTATTCATAAAATCACCGGGAATATTGCCAAAGGTATCCACCATTTTATCCACATCTAATACCTGAGACCAGATATTTAATAAACCTGTATCCGTATCAAAATTAATAGGCGTAACAATAGTAACAAGATTTTTAATCTTATCAGGATGCAATGCAGAATAAATTGTCGAGAAAGTTCCTCCCTGACAGATTCCTGTCAAAGTTAGTTTGGATGTTCCAGAGCGCCTCAGGACTTCATCCACAGCATTATTGAGATATCCTTCAATGTAATCTTCTAAAGTAATGAATCTATCCATTGGAGTAGGATAACCCCAGTCGATGAGATAAACATCTATTCCCTGACTTAATAGATAGCGGATGACACTTCGGTCAGGTTGCAAATCAAGCATATACTGACGATTGATTAAAGCATAGACCATTAATACCGGCGGTGAACAGACTTTTTTCTTCACCGGGATATAATGGAATATCCGCATCTTGTCTTCCTGATAGACCAATTCTGATGGGGTCGTTCCGAATGAAGTGTCTAATGGGCTGGTAAGAATCTCCATACCATGCAAGAATTTCTTTTGCAGACGGTCCATTTCTTCTGTAATATCTATTCTTGTTTTATCTTTTGGTGATGTTTGTGTCGCTGTCATTTATTACCTCCCTTATTTTTGGGTTGAATGATTCTTTAATAATTTTTCCAAGTCCTTAACTTTTTTCTTGAGGTTATAAAGTTCTTGATAGACATCATTTATTTCACTGCGCGTAATAATGGGTGTGGATTTAAGAACTTCCTCGACTACTGCGAAATGGTCCTTGCGGAATTCCATAGTCGCTTCAAGCGTAGTTTTAAGCACTTCGCTGAATGCCGGCGTTTTAAACAACTGATAAAATCTATCCTCAAATGTTTTAATCAGTATTTCATAAAATTCCTTGTATTTTTCCTGAGAAACTTCTCCTTTCAGAATAGATGAAGCCTTTTCAGATAATTCCTCTATTGATTGTTTGCCCGGCGCATATAGAACCAGATTGAAATCCACGATTACCCCGCAGTATTTCATAAAGGAGTCAATACTCTTATGTATTTTATCTAAGACCTGACGAGATGGTCCAACCATTGGCATTTTAATGAATTTACCGAATGATGATTCATAACCTTTAATCCACGAGTTGTAGAATTCTCTGTATTTGGCAGGATCCGGCTTCCCCTTGATTATTTCGTTCATTTCTTGAGCCATCTTTTTCCAGTTCTCAACGAATGGTTGATAATCACGGGAATAGAATTGCGAGAAGTTTCCCAGTGATTTTTTAATGCTTTCAGACCAATCACCCATATTATTTACCATAACATTGGGTAGCGGTAATCCGAATAAGCTGCTAAAAACTTCTTTTTGGCTGTCCAGCCATAGACTAAGTAAATTGTTCATTGCTTCAGGTGAAGCATTAATATTACCGCTCATATCTGCCCATGATTTAAAGAGTTTCATATAAATATTCGCCGCATCAATAAATTTCGGATAGATATCGCCACCTACACCACTTAAAGGTATGGTATGAAATTTCTTAGTCATCTCATCATACAAGGATTGCCACGATGGCAAGAAACCGCCCATGTCAGTAGTGCTAAGGGGATTAGGTTTGAAAGCCTCAGCAAATTTATTCCACATATCAAACCAGGGATTAGGGATATTCTCTGATTGTTCCTGTTCGCCGGAGGCGGATTTGCCTTTGGTACCTGATTGTTTTGGCGATTCCGGGTCCTTTTTATTTGGCATAATATTCTCCTCTTTATAATTTTAATTATATTTTACCAAATACATTAATCTATTTGACTGTATAAGTCAAGACATATTTGAGGGAAATCTCTAACGATATATTTTTCCTTGACCACGTTAGAAATGTTTGCTATTTACCCCATTAAAGATGTTATCTACTAAACCAGACGAAATTGATATATTATTACGGGTTCCTAAGAGTTTTCTTGTAATATCATTTCTAACGGCGTGGACCGTTTTTGCAACTATATATACTACTGTTGGGGCTGAAGAGAAACCCAAGCCACCACCGCCGACCTGCACTACTAATGCAGCTGATAATATTACTTATAATTCAGCCAGATTGAATGGCACGGTCAATCCGAATGGGCTTGATACAACTGCCTATTTTAATTTAGGGGTGACTGAATCATACACAGTAATGCTTACATCGGAGACGGTGGACAGCGGTTCGGGTAATGTTCCGGTTTCAGTCACAGTAACCAGTCTTAGTACAAATACCCTGTATAATTTCAGGGTTATCGGAATCAATTCTACCGGAACAACCTATGGGAATAATCTGACCTTTAACACTTTATTACCGCCACCGTCATCAACCACTAATGCGGCTACTAATTGAACCTGTAATTCTGCTACATTAAATGGCACGGTCAATCCGAATGGGCTTGATGCAACCGCCTATTTCAATTATGGTCTGAATGTTTCATATACAGTAACGACCACATCGCAAACATTAGGCATCGGGACGAGTAATGTTGTAGTTTCAGCTACAGCGAGAGGTCTTAGCTCAAATACCCTGTATAATTTCAGGTGCGCGGCGACCAACTCTTCAGGAACAATCAATGGGAATAATCTGACCTTTACCACGCCACCGCCGCCGCCACCGGCAATCAAATGGTCAGGCACGATTGAAAGCAACTTCAGCAATGCCAAATTCGGACCGAGTGATACATCAAACGCCACATTCAAATCCGATATCTATGGAGAAACCAAAATTCTTAAATTGTATTCGGGATTACTGTATTTGCGCGGTAAGACCGATAATAATCTAACCTCATTCCAGCGCCGGGCTGAAGTCAAATGCGACCGTAAACTTACCGCCGATTTTTATTCCTACCTGCAACATGTGTTTGAGGATAACCAGATTACTAAACTGGAGATGGGTAGTCGTTCCAGCGGTGGTTTGAGTTACAATTTTCTCAAGACTGATGCGCTGAGAGAATCGATTTATGCCGGCGCCAGTTATAATTCGGAGGAATACGAGAACCTGACACTCAGAAATAGAACATATTCATACCAGTTTATCAATAACTTCTACTGGAAGGTTGCCAAAGGGTGGGAATTGAGTCACAAATATGAATATCTGCCTAACTCTAAGAATTTAAAGAAATTCCGTTCTCGTTCAGATGGGTCGGTGAGACTTTATCTGAGCAAGCATCTTTACAGCAATTTTGAGATAATAAACGAATATGACAACAAACCTGTCAGTCCGGGCACGCCAAAACATAATGCAACGATGCTGTTGACGATGGGGTTTAGATTCTGAAACCACAGACCCGCGCCTGACTTTGACATTCAGAAGGGTTCTATTGATATACCAGCATTAACAATCTCTCTATGAAGGGTACCGGTTAATACTTGTATTTTCATGAAAATGGGGCAATTATACTTGCATCTCGGATAAAAATAACATAAGTTTTTATGTAATTATATTTGATTTTATTGTAAATAGTATGATAATTTAGTACATTAAAGAATATAAATAAGTGATTCGAGATCATTTACTAAAAGCAAATATATCACTGAAACTGCTAACTTTAATGGTGAAATAGAGAGGAAGTGGTATGATAGAAACAAAAAAAGCGTCAAGAATAGTAGACAAACTTATGAAACGTGATGGGAAACTTTTAATTTCGCTCCTGGAGGATATTCAGGATGAATATAATTATTTACCTGAAGACATGTTAAGGGAAGCCGCCATAAAATTAAAGAAACCGTTGAGAGATGTTTATGGAGTTGCGACTTTTTACAATGCGTTTAGATTAAAGCCATGCGGAAAACATCTGGTTTTCGTATGCTTAGGAACAGCCTGCCACGTCAGGGGCGGGGCAAGAATTTTGGATAAGCTTGAAAGAACTCTGGGCGTAAAAGCCGGAGAAACAACACCGGATAAACAATTCACTCTGGAAACCGTCAACTGTCTTGGCGCCTGCGCTTTAGGTCCGGTTATGGTTGTTGACGGCGAATATCACGGTAATATGACTACTGTCAAGGTTGATGCGATTTTAAGAAAATATCACTCTAAGAAAAAGAGGTAAAGATAATGAAAAAGATTATGAACATAGATGAACTGGAAAAATTAAGACGGTCTCTGCTTGCCAACAGTTCAAAGGATAAGATAAAAATAATAGTGGCAACTAAGGCGACTTGCTGCTATCTGAAAGGTAGTAAGGAGTTGTCCGAAGCCTTTGAAAAAGAGATAAAAAAACAGGGGTTAGCCAAAAAAGTGGAGTTAATCCTGACCGGTTGCTTGGGATTTTGCCAGGTTGAACCGATAGTCATAATCCAGCCCAAAGGGATATTGTATGTTTCCGTAAAGGCGGAGCATGTAGCTAAGATTTTATCTAAAACTGTTGTGGCCGGAGAAATTCTGGACGATTTGGTTTATAACGACCCAGTTACCGGCAAAAAATTACCTTATGAAAAGGATATTCCTTTTTATAAGCGTCAAATGCGTCTGCTTCTTAATGATAATGCTATTATTGATCCTAATGACATAAACGCATATATCGCCGCCGGTGGTTATAGCGCGTTAGCTAAGGCTTTTTCAAGTATGACGCCTGTAAATATCATAGATGAAATAAAGAGTTCCGGTTTGCGTGGCCGTGGCGGTGCCGGGTTCCCGACAGGCATAAAATGGGAAGCGGCTCACAAACAAAAAAGCGACATTAAATATGTTATTTGCAATGCGGACGAAGGCGACCCGGGAGCTTATATGGACCGGAGTGTTTTGGAAAGTAATCCTCATTCGGTTATTGAAGGAATGATTATCGGCGCCTATGCAATCGGTTCAAACGAGGGTTGGATGTATGTTCGAAACGAGTATCCTCTGGCCGTGGAGAACTTAAACAAAGCTATAAATGATGCCCGGGAATTGGGTTTCTTAGGCGAAAATATCCTGGGCAGCAAATTTAATTTTGATATTAAAATGGCCAAGGGAGCAGGCGCTTTTGTCTGCGGTGAGGAAACCGCGCTGATTGCCTCCATTGAAGGCAAGCGAGGCATGCCCCGTCAGCGGCCACCGTTCCCGGCACAGCATGGATTGTTTGGTAAGCCGACAAATATTAATAACGTTGAAACCTGGGTTAATGTGCCTATTATAATTGCCAAAGGTGCTGATTGGTTTTCTAAAATCGGTACCCAGACCAGCAAAGGGACCAAGATATTTTCGCTGGTTGGCAAAGTCCAGAATACCGGTTTGGTTGAAGTCCCGATGGGTACAAAACTTCAAGAAGTTGTATATGATATTGGTGGAGGTGCGCCTAAAAACAGAAAAGTTAAAGCAGTTCAAACCGGAGGTCCATCAGGCGGCTGTATTCCTACTAATCTATTTCATTTGCCGATAGATTATGAGTCGCTTAAATCTGTCGGTGCAATAATGGGTTCCGGCGGTATGATTGTTATGGATGAGAATACCTGTATGGTTGATATCGCAAGATATTTTACCAACTTTCTTCAGGAGGAGTCATGCGGTAAATGTGTTACCTGCCGTGAAGGAACTCAAAGAATGTGTGAAATGCTTACGGCTATTACCGAAGGTAAAGGAAAAATTGATGATTTGAAACTGATTGAGGAATTGGGTAGAGTCATAAAAGATGCATCGATGTGCGGTTTAGGGCAGACTGCGCCAAATCCTGTTTTAGCCACACTTAAATATTTTAAGGATGAGTATCTTGAACATATCAATCAGAAAAAATGCCGGGCGGCTGTTTGTAAGGAAATAATATCTTCGCCTTGTCAGCATACCTGTCCGATTGATACTGAGGCTTGTGTTTATATTTCTCTTGTATCCAGAGGTAGATATAAAGAAGCCTTAGAAGTAATCAAGAAAGATAATCCGCTTCCGGCTACTCTGGGACGTGTTTGTAATCATCCTTGTGAGATTAAATGCTGTGCCGGCGATGGTGGAGAGCCGATAGCTATCAGAGATATTAAGAGATTTGTCACCGATTATGGATTGAAGAATAAATTGATGCTCAAGACTAAACCAACACCCAAAAACGGCAAAGGCAAGGTAGCTGTCATTGGTTCCGGTCCGGCCGGTCTTACCTGCGCATTTTATCTGGCGCAAAAAGGTTATGAAACAACTATATTCGAAAAACAACCTGTTATCGGCGGTATGCTTGCTTTAGGAATACCTGAATACCGGCTACCGAGGGATATATTGAATACAGATATTGAATATATCAGGAGTTCCGGTATAGATATCAAGACTAATACCCAGATTGGCAAGGATATAACTATAGACGCCCTTTTAGATAAGGGTTACAAGGCAGTCTTCATTGCCACCGGCGCTCATAATTCATTGAAATTGGGTATTACCGGAGAAGATGCCAAAGGTGTTTTACCGTCTATGGCTTTCTTAAGTCAGATTAATTTGGGCAAGGAAGTGAAGATTGGCAATAAAATCGGAGTAATCGGCGGTGGTAATTCAGCCGTTGATGCTGCCAGGGTGGCTTTAAGAGTGGCTAAGGCAGGAGACGTAACGATATTTTACAGAAGAACGATTGCCGAAATGCCCGCCTTCAAAGAAGAAGTCGAAGCGGCATTGAATGAGGGCATCAAAATAGAATTCCTGACCGCTCCGACCAAAATCACTGTTGAAAATGGCACTTTAAAGAAATGCCATTTTATCAGGATGAAATTAGGCGAACCTGATGCATCAGGCAGAAAGAAACCTGTTCCGGTTGAAGGCTCTGAATTCGCAGTTGAATTAGACACGCTCATCGTGGCTATCAGCGAACAGCCCGATACTTCATTCATTGACAAGAAAATCGGCTTGGATATTTCTAAAAATAATACTGTTGTGGTTGATAATGAAACCTTGGCTACCAATCACAAAGGGATTTTTGCCGGCGGCGATTTAATCACCGGACCTAACACAGTCGTTGAAGCCGTATCAGCCGGTAAAATAGCCGCAGAATCCATTGACCAATTCCTGAGCGGCAAGGAATTAAAGAGAGATTATAAGTTAACCAGGCCTTCTATGTATATTGAACCTGTGGAACTTACAGAAGAAGAAATTGCCGATGCCAAACGGCCCGTAAAACTACACATCGGCTCGGAAGAAAGAAAACATACTTTTAAAGAAGTAGAGCATGGGCTTCCGGCGGTTCAGGCAGTCAAAGAATCCAAACGCTGCCTAAGATGCGAATTAGAAACCAAAGACGGCAAGAAATTTATAGATGAGTTAAAAAATAAGAATAAAAAGAAGGAAGTTGAGGCTGTGCTATGCCAAAAGTAACGATAGATAGCATCAAATTTGATGCCGAAGAAGGTTGGACAGTATTGGAGGTTGCCAGATTCTTGGGATTGGAGATCCCTACTCTTTGTTATAATGAAGGGTTATCTCCGTGGGGTGGATGCCGGTTATGTATCGTTGAAATCGGCATGGGTGGAAGAGCAAAACTGGTTACTTCCTGCACATATCCGGTTGAGGAAGGGTTGGTCGTTAAAACCTCATCTAAAAGGGTTCTGGAAGCAAGAAAGATGACACTGGAATTGCTTATCTCTCAATGCCCCACATCAAGAACTTTGCAGGATATGGCGGCAAAAATGGGATTGAAACAGGTTAGATTCAAACCAAAATGGGAAAAATGTATATACTGTGGTCTATGCGTCAGGATATGCGAAGAGCAAATGATGGCAAAAGCCATCGGATTCGTTAATCGCGGTAACAAATTAAAAATCAATACGCCTTTTAATAAAACGTCTAATGAATGCCGGCGCTGCGGCGGATGCATATATATCTGCCCGGCTTGCACTTTAAGATGTGAAGGTGCTAATCCCAAAGATGTCTTATGCGGCAGATGCGAGAATTCATTACAGCCGAC
>JAZDMB010000040.1:0-33622 GCA_043801445.1 Planctomycetota bacterium | reverse complement strand
GAAAGATTAACTACCAAGTAGGCAGGCAGATTAACTAGTATGAAGTATAAAGTATGTAGTATAAAGTATATCAAGAAAACTTCGTAACCAGAGATTCTAACCACAAGATTAACACGAGATTTTCACCAGAAATTCATTTCTCTAATTAAATTCTCTGTGAACTCTGTGCCTCTGTGGCTAACGGAATCCCAACCCCGATGTCCCCCGAAGCAAGTTCGGGGTTATCGGGATTAAGAGGCAGTACGGCGCTTCGCTTCTACTGCCTCTAAACAAAAAAGGCACCCCCCGATTTTTAGTATCGTTTCCCCCGACCAAAGAGATGAAAGATGAAAGATTATAGATGAAAGGTTTGAATTTCTTCCTCTCATCTTTTCTCTCTCATCTATCATCTTTTTCCCGTTATGGGCGGGACTGTCCCACGAATACTTCAATCTGGGTTAGATTGAACTCAATCTGAGTTAGATTGAACTCAATCTGTGTTAGATTGAACTCAATCTGAGTTAGATTGAACTCAATACGGGTTATCTCTAACTCAATACAGGTTATCTCTAACTCAATATGAGTTATCTCTAACTCAATACGGGTTGTATCTAACTCCCTCCAAGTCGTAGGGATGTCCGCATAAACGTGCCTTGTCACCTCCTTTTAGAGCCAGTTAGGGCTTTGGATACGAAGTAACCAAAGACCGTTACTGGCTCTTATCCCGACTATTTCGTCGGGATTATCATTTTGCGGTTAATAAAGTTATTTAATCTGTTCCTCAGGGTGTCCCCCGAATTATGTCCCCTCTCACAAAAAAGGCGCCCCCCCCGATGTCCATCGGGGGGAAGCGCCTCTCGTTTCGTGTTCGTCTATGGTGTCGTCTCTATTAGCCGACAATTGTTACCGTAATTCTGTAGAAGAGAGTGGTTGTTCCATCTTCTGCAATTACCTTTATTATAAAGTAATCACCGGTTGTAATTGCTCCACCTGCATAAGCTGCAAGAGTCAAAACGTTAGCTTCAGTAGCAGTATCAGCAGTTGCATACTTAACTACCTTTTTATACCGCAATAATGTTGCATCAGTCAATGTGGGAATAAATGCAGTGATAAAGGTTGTTGCTTCTGATGTATCTGCTGCTTTTGCTGCAGTGATATTTATTGTTCCAGCTGTGATAGTAGCAATTGTTGTTGCATGTGGTATTCCTATGCCTATTACAGTTGTGCCTTTAACAGTTGATGCTGTCGTTATCGTTGCATCTGCGCTTACTGCTGCCAAATGCGCCGGCATCGAGAATGTTCTTGTTGTCGCAACGCCTAATGCATCAGTTGTTGTTACAACAAATACCATTGTTCCTGCCGCACTATATGTGATATCAGCAGCGCTTACGTAAGCAGCAGGAGTTGTAGCTCCGTTGCCATTCAATGTAATTGTTGATGTTGAACAGCCAACATCTGTTACCGTAAATTTAATCTGTTTGCCAGCTGACCAAGTCCCTATTCTACCATTTGTATCTGTAGCGCCTGCTGCTACACCAGTACCTACTTGTGCAAATGTAGCTGAGGTGGTACCTCCTGATAATACTATAGAGCTTGGTGCTGTTGCCAGTGCATTACCTGCCAGATCCTTAGCTCCAGTAGTAATATATCCGGTATATCCAGTGGCAGTGGCCATAGGAACTAATGGTGTAAATACCGCAGTCGTACCACTCGCAACACCGTAAGACACAGTACCTATAACACGCGTATAAGGCGATGCCGTCAGCCTTACTATAAAGGTTCCGGTGTTGATTGTTGTAGGATCCATCGCTTCAGAAAATGTGGCAGTGAATATAACATTGGGGGTCGTACCACTCGAAGCTACAGTAGCTGTGGGTGCGACGGCGTCTGCTGCTGCTATAGTACCTAAGTTATATGTGTCGTAATTCACCAGCAATTCATTACCTGCCATGTCCTTAACGGTGCCCTTAATCGTAACAACATAGTCACTCTGACCCGCTGTCAGAGCTGCGGCCGGTGCAAAGGTCACAAACCGACCATTAGTTGTTACCGTACCTGCAATAGCTGTTGTTCCTGCTTTAATTAAGGTAACTGAAGCGGCGTTGACCGATGAAGGTATCAACTCGTCACCGACAGCAAAGAAGAAAGGTAATCTCGAGTTAGCCACAGCAGTACCAGGAAGGTAGGTAGCAGTCGTATGTAAAGCTGGTGCGCCGAAGTCCTCTGCCGCTGCTGTAGTAAATGTCCAAGAGTAATTAGCAGCCATTGGATTGCCACTACCTGCTACGTCAGCAACTCCGGTCGTAATCGTGGCAGTATATGCGGTGCTAGCTGTCAGAGCTGCAGTTGGTGTAAATCTTGCAGTCGTGCCGAAATAGGTCACGGCGCCTGTAACAGTCGAACTCAATGCATATGTACCACCTATTAATGTAAATGTTGAGGTGTTAATCGTTGTAGGATTCATCATTTCACTGAACATTGCAATAACAGAGGTGTTAATACCAGCAGTAGTGGTAGCAGTAAGAGGAGCTACGTAACTCACTAATGGAGCAACGTCGTCTGAACCGGCTACGCTAAATGTCCATACGTAATTCGCGGCCAGCGCAACGCTATTCGCATTAGAAACCGTGGTCGTAATCGTGGCAGTATGTGAACCGGCTGCCAGATTGTAAGTCGGTGTAAACATTGCCCACAAGCCATTGGTGTCAACGGTCACAGCGCCGCTTGCCGCTGTATCTACGTAAAAAGATGCACTGGTGATTGTTGAAGCAAGCATCGGTTCACTGAAGAAGGCAACAACTTTGGTGTTAACCCCAGCTGTGGCACCGGCAATAGGACTTACATAAGCCACCGGAGCTGCATTGGCCGTTGCTACAGTAAATCTCCAGACGTAAGTTATCTGCGGATTGGCGGTTGTCACCGGTGAATTGCTTACACTCATTGCATTGCCTGCTACGTCAGTAACCCCGCTCAACGTGGCAACATATTCAAGACCTGCTGTCAAAGCAGTTCCTGGTTGCAAGGTCGCTTGCGTGGTTCCAGCAGTGTAGGCTAAAGTTTGGGTGCCTATAACATTCGCGTTGTTTTGCTTTAGGGTAAAGTTTCCGGCTGCGAGTGTCGCAGCATTTACCGCTTCACTGAAATTAACAGTAATAATCCCATTAGTCGCCCAGTTAGTGGCGCCATTAACAGGAAGTGTAGAAACCACTGTCGGCGCGATGAGGTCCTGGGTGGTAAGTGTCCAACTACTCGGCGTCGGTGACAGAGCATTGCCTTGCAAGTCAGTAGCGCCGTTAATCGTGGCAACATATACGGTAGAGGTTGTCAAAGGCATAACCGGTTTAAAGGATGCAGTCGTAGAAGCGCCCACAGTCACAGTGCCTGTAACCGGGACCCCAGCCTTGGTTAATGTAAAGGTCAGGGTATTGAGCGTTGAAGGCAGCATCGCTTTATTGAATACGACATCTATGGCATTGCCAATAACCACAGCTGTAACAGTAGTAGCGCCGGTAGTCGTTAGGGGTAGGGTAGTGTCTGAAAGCGCTGTTGTGTTAAAGGCAGGAGTTATATCAGCTCCAAGTAGATTGCCACAAATGTCTTTAACTCCGGTCCCGAGAAGACCGGTAGTCGTGCCGGAAATCGTGACAACACCTGTAGCAGTAACTGCCAAAGCGCTTGTCGGTATAAATACCGCGGATAGCCCGCCATTATATACCACAGTGCCTGCAACAGCCGTGCTACTTACCTTTACGGTAAATGTATTAACGGTGACGGTTGCGGCATCCACCGGTGTACTGAATGTGGCATAGAATCTGGTGTTAATCGGCGCATTTGTAGTAGGAGTCGTAACTGCTACTGTTGGCGCGGCGACGTTTGATGCCGTACCTGTAGTAAATGTCCAGACGTACGGAACCTTAGCATTGCCTGCAAGGTCCTTAATACCGCTGGTTAACGAAGCGGTATATACGGTGCTGGCTAACAGATTGTTAGTCGGCCTCAATATCGCTTGCACGCCATTATAGGTTACATTAGCCGGAACAGAAGCTCCGGTTGACTGCCTTGCTAATGTAAATGTCGCGGTGTTGATTGTTCCGGCGCTTATCGCTTCACTGAATGTAGCAATGATAGCCGAGTTAAGTGCCAGAGTAGTAGTACCGGTAAGAGGATACGTGAAATTCACTAATGGCGCTATAGAATCTGCCGGTGTCGGAGCCGCGGCTGTAGTGAAGGTATAGGTGTACGTCGGTGTCATAGCATTGCTTGCCAAATCCTTAACACCATTCGTTCCGCCGACAACAGTCACAGTATATAAAGTGCTGTATGCCATATTGGATATTGGCGTCAAGGTCGCAGTCACGCCGGCATAAGACACAGTAGCTGTAACCGCTCCGGTATTTGCCAATGTAATTGTTGTGGAGCTGATACTTGAAACAAGCATAGCTTCACTGAAAGTAATTTGGATACTTGTGTTGATAGCCGCTGTTGCGCTGCCACTGAGAGGAGTTACGGAAGCCACTGTCGGTGGTGTGGTATCCGGAGCTGCGCCTGTGGTAAAAGCCCATACATACGTTGCAGTCATAGCATTACTTGCAGCGTCTTTAGCGCCGGTCGTAATCGTGGCGGTATAGACAGTGCTGTATGCAAAACTGGCTGTCGGGTCAAAGGTTGCAGTCACGCCTGTATAGGTGATAACACCTGCAACAGCCGCACCTGTTCCCGTTACGGTAAAAGTTGTGTTGGTAATAGTTGAAGCAAGCATCGCTTCGCTGAAGGTGACAGCTAAGTTCGAGGTAATCCCTACGTTCGTAGCATTATTAACAGGGACTGTAGAACTTACTGTAGGTGGTGTAACATCTGTAGCTGAAGAGCCAGATGAACCGCCGCCGCCGCCGCCACATGCTATCATGGTCAGCCCTGCTAAAAAGCACAGAGCAACCATCAATGTGGTAATAATAACTTTCCGTTTTCCCATAAAAAAATCCTCCTCTTATGTTTTCTATCAATTGAAACAGTTAAACAACTGATAGAATCTTTGTAAGTTTAGTTTCCTTTAATTTTTAATTATAAAACATGGGACTAAATCCGTAAAATCTAAATTAGTCTGTTTCAGACTGCAGACTTTCGGATTGTTTCTGTCGCCTCGTGACAGAAGAAATCTTTGTCCCCATCAAGACTTCGTCTCGTTCTTTCCCTTATAAATAGTATGAGCCGAGACCTCGTACTTCTCTTTTTCTCACCTCCCTTCGTTTAAATGAGCAAGGAAAAGAATATACTAAAACGCATATTATCATAATATCGACATTTGTCAACAAAATAATAATATTTTTTATAAAATATTTTTTTTATGGGAAATACTCGCCACTAAGGCACGAAGGCACAAAGTGCTAATTGTTCATTGAGCAGTGAACATTGAACAATGAATGAGTGTCTTGTCCCGATGGGCTATCCAAAGAAGTTACTTCGGGATCCCGAAGTAATTCTCCTTGGGTTTCTCCATTCGGGAGTGGCAAATTAATATAATTTCCTATGCTACTACATTATATATAATCCCGTATCCGTCAAATAGGACACAGATTTTCGCAGATTAACACTGATAATTTCTATAAGGAGACCAGGAAACCAAGATTATAATTCCTGTCCTCATGGATTCCTTATAAATATTAATCTGTGTAGACCGCCCGCCTGACCCGTCGGGCAGATAGGGCTCTGCGTTTATCTGCGTCCTATTATTTAATTTGATATGACGCATTCCGAATTATTAATGTAGCCGGCTGCGAAATAGCCTCCTTTGTTAAAGTATTATCAGAGATTATAACATGAGATTATAATTTGTCAATAGTTTTATTATATTTTTATGAAAATATTTTTTTACGGGTAATTCCTAGCCACTAAGGCACCAAGACACTAAAAGAGAACACGAATCGCACGAATAAAGCGAATGGCACGAATAGGTATAACCGCAGATTAACACAGAGAATTAATAATATTTATAAGGAAACCAGGAGGACGGGAAAAGTTAACCACAGATACACACGGAAACGTTAATGCAACCACCAAGTAGGCAGGCAGATTAACTAGTATGAAGTATACAGTATGAAGTATGTAGTATATAAGGTAGAATATAAATAGGAAGAAACCACAAAGAACACAAAGATTAACCACCAAGTAGGCAGGCAGATAAACACTGATAAACACAGATAATTAATAATATTTTATAAGGAGTCCAAAAGGATAGGAAAGATTAAACACGAACCTGCCCGAATGACTATTCGGTCGGGCGGGTGGCACGAATAGAGCGAATAACACGAATGAATACAAAATACCGTTAGGTATAACCCGAATTAATAGTATGAAGTATGAAGTATACAGTATGAAGTAGGTAAAGAATTCAGGAAAGATTAGCCACAGAGACACAGAGTTCACAGAGAAATACGGGTTTATATTTATAAGGAGACCCCTCCAGAGGCGGGCAGGCAGGAGAACAGGAAAGATTAAACACGAATGGCACGAATAGAGCGAATAACACGAATGAATACAAAATACCGTTAGGTATAACCCGAATTAATAGTATGAAGTATGTAAGGTAAGAATCCTTTATCCGCTTAATCCGCATAATCAGCGGTTCCTTTTATAATTCCCTATGATACTATATTATATATATTAATGTAGGCAGCTCTGAAAGTCAGCCACCAAGGCACTAAGTGCTAATTGTTCATTGAACAGTGAACATTGAACAATGAATGAGTGTCTCTGTGGCTGTTATTGGGTTTCTAATTCGCTGATGATTTTGGCCGCTGCTGCACGCACGTATCCGTCTAAATCCGATAATGATTTCTTTATCTCGGGTATTATCTCTTTGGCTTGTCCGCCGGAGGCGGATCTGCCTATGGCACCCGATAAGACCCCAAGTGTATAAACCGATGCCATTCGCACTCTTGCATCCGAATCCGTCAGGAGTTCAATTACCTGCCCGACTACCTCGTTCAGGCGGGTCTGCGAGATTGCTTCATTGGATTGTCCCTCCGGACCACGGGATCCCGTAAGGGGTAAACTCTTAAAGGCATAAACTGATGCGACACGAACTTCCGCATCCGAATCCGATAGACATTTGAGTATCTCCGGTATCGCTTCTTCGGCTTTTAATTTCACCAGTGCATAAACCGATGCCATACGGACTGTGGCATCCGGGTCTGACAGAAGGTTAAGCATTTGCGGTATCACATCTTCGGCTTGTCCCTCCGGACCACGGGATCCCTTAAGGGACAAATCACCAAGTGATTCAACTGCCGCCTTCCGAATCATTGCATCCGGGTCTGATAAGAGGTTAAGAACCTGCCTGACTACGTTCAGGCGGGCCTCCGGTATTACATCTTTTCCCTGCAAATCCTTAAGGGCATAAACTGCTGCAGCACGGACAGATGCATCCGAATCCGACAGGAGTTTGAGAACCTGCCCGACTACGTTCAGGCGGGCTTCCTGTATCACCTCTTCAGATTGTCCATCCAGACCACGGGATTCCGTAAGGGATAAGCTCTTAAGTGTATGGAGCGCTGACTTGCGGATTTCGGCATCCGGGTCTGACAATAGTTTGATTAGTTGCGGTATTGCCTCTTTGGCTTCTCCCTCTGGACCACGGGATCCCGTAAGGGATAAGTCACCAAGCGCTTCAACTGCTGTCTTGCGTACCCCTGTATCCGGGTCTGACAGGAGTTTAAGTAATTGCGGTGTTGATTCTTTGGCTTTTAATTTCACCAGGGCGCAGATTGATGCCACACGCACGCCGGCATCAGAATCTGACAGGAGTTTGAGGAGCTCCGGTATTGCCTCTTTAGCGTCTAAGTCCTTAAGGGTATAAACTGCTGCGGCTCGCACCAATGCATCCGAATCTAACAGGAGTTTGAGTATCTGCGGTATTGCCGCTTTGACTCGCAAATCACCAAGGGCATAAAGCGCTGTGACGCGTATCCTTGCATCCGGGTCAGACAGAAGTTTAATCACCTGCCCGACTACGTTCAGACGGGTCTCGGGTATTGTTTCTGAGGCTTGTAATTCACCAAGCGCAGAAACTACGGGCACACGCACCGTTACATCCGGGTCTGACAGGAGTTTGAGTAGTTCCGGTATTGCTTCTCCGGCCTGCAAGTTACCGAAGGCGCTGACTGCGGCCCGGCGCACCCCGGCATCCGAATCTGACAGGAGTTTAAGCATTTCAGGTATCGCCTCCTTGGCTTGCAAGTCACCAAGGGAGTCAACTGCGGTGGCGCGTATTCCCGCATCCGAATCTGACAGGAGTTTCATCATCTCCGGTATTGCTTCCTTGAGTCTTAAATGCCAGATGGTCTCGATTGCCGTCTTACGCACATTTACATCAGAATCCAACAGGAGTTTGGGTATCTGCATTATTGATTCCCTGGCTTGCAATTTCACAAGGGCGTAAATTGATGCCGCGCGTATGCCGGCATCCGAGTCTGACATGAGTTTGATTATATCCGGTATTGCCTCCTTGACTTCCAGGCTCCAAAATGCTTCAAGCGCTGTTTTACGAACCTCAGTATCCGAGTCTGACAGGAGTTTGAGAAGATTCGGCATCGCCTCTTTGGCTTTTAAGCCCCAAATGGCTTTAATTATTGTTTTACGTATCCCGGCATCAGAATCTGATGAGAGTTTGAGGAGTTCCGAAATTGCCTCTTCGGCTTTTCCCTCTGGACCACGGGATCCCGTAAGGGATAAATTCCAAAGCGATTCGATTGCCGCCTTGCGCACCGCTATCTCTGAAGACGACAATAATTCTATATTTCGTTTTATTGATTCCATTTCCATATTTTCCGGGCTGATAAATGATATCTCAGGCAATATTTCAGGGGTTAACGAAACGGAGGCATCATTAATCCGACCCCATTTATCCACAGTTGCCGTTCCCGGTTTGATAAAAACGGTGACGAATTCGGATAACCGGAAGGAACGGCCGGAGCTTGATATAAAAGAAAGAAAGTCAAAAAGAATAATATGCAGGATTATTGATAGAGTAATATATAAAACAAAACTATTTCCTTTTGTTGTTTTATGGGATATGGTTTCTTTCCCGCCTGACCGTGCCAGTCGGGCAGGTTTCTTTAGAGTTGATATTTTCTTCAGTTGAGCGTCTGAAAAAGGAATCAGCTTTTTCATAATTAATAATAATATATTAGCGGAATGAAATTAGCCACAGATTAACACAGAAATAATTGAACCACAGAGAACACGGGGCCGAAATAATTGAACCACAAAGGGCACAAAGAACACAAAGAAATACGGGTTTATTTATAAGGAGTCCATGAGGGCAGGAAAGATTAAACACGAATGGAACTAAAAGAGAACACGAATAGCACGAATAGAGCGAATGGCACGAATAAAGAAGGAATAAAGGAGAGTAAAGATTAAACACGAATAAGACGAATGGGACACGAATGACACGAATAATTTCGGTATCTCGAAAGGAATAACCTACTGTGGCTTCTCTTAGGGATCCCGATGCTTTCCTTCTCGGGCTTCTGCACTCGGGATAATTCATGTGATTCGCTTTACCCGCCCGACCGAATGGTCATTCGGGCAGGTTCGTGCTATTCGTGTTTATACTTTCCTAATACTACCACCCTCTGGTATATTCCTTGAAGCAGTCAGGACATACCTTTTTCCCTTTGTCCTGGAACCGGATGCTGTGTTCCGGTGTTATTTCACCGCATATTTCGCAGGCAATGCTTTTGACTTTTCCGGCGAACTTGCGAGCTACGTCCGGTACCGGAATAGTCGGTTGTTTGAAGTCAAACAAATCATCAAGCGGCGCCTTCAGGACATATTCCTCATTCATTCGCGCCTCTTCCTTAGTCTGTTCGCCGAGTGTCTTTCCCCATTCAGGAGACTTATAATAGAGCCGCAGCTTTTCGCCGGTCTTGAGGTTAAAGAAATTGAATACCATTTTGCCGGTGTTCCGATATATCAGGGTCCCCTTGCCGAAACTGCAACCTAGCAGCGCTTGAATCGCGTCGTTAGGTCAGCCATCGTTTTCCGTAACGCATACAAGTCTCTCATCTTTTGAAAAAGTAAGGTGTAATTTCTCGACCACAGCTTCAGCGACCCTGAAGCCAATCGCCACACCCGCACATTCATGCCCGTGCAACTCAATACAACGCTGCCATTTCAGGTCGTCATATGTTCCGGTTACGTTGGGGCGAATCTCTTTTACACCCTGACCTTTTAAGGGAATAACGCCTTTTGTGTTATTAGATACACAGCCGATTAAGGCGGTTATAATAAATAATGTACTTATTATTATGCTTATATTTTTCATTAATTCCTTTCCTTCTATATTATTACATGAAATTATATTAGATCTTTGCCACAGAGGCACAGAGCACACAGAGATAATACTATAAGGAATCCAGGAAGACAAGAAAAAATTAATCCTCTTGGTTTCATAGTCTCCTTATGGAATTAAATTTCGTCTCTGTGAACTCCGTGTCTCTGTGGCTAATTTTTTACTTAGTTTTTTCTTCCGGTTTATCTTTTTCAGGCGGCGGGCCGGCATCCTTTTTCTCTTTCGCCTTCTTGAGGAGTTCTTCATGCCGGTCTTTCAGCCGTTTGATTTCCAGAATAATATCTTCAATCAGTTCTTTCCCTTTAATTCCTTCCTGATTTTTCCCTATAATAAATACATACAAGGGATAATAATCGGATGAATCTGCTCCCTGGTCTAATAATGTTATAACAACATTTTGCGCATCTTCCAATAAGACGCCTTTAATCGCCATCGTGTCTAAGGTGCAGAGCACCGATTCGACTTTGTCTTGCTCGTGTTTTTTTACAGCATCTTTTGCCAGTTCCAAACCACGTTCCCAATCCTGTTGCTTAACCTTATCCCAGGTTGCCCAGCCCGGCGGATACTCTATGGCTTTTTCTTTTGGTTTATCTTTGTCTTTTTCCCTAACGGGACTACTTTCTTGGGTCTCGCCCCGTAAGGGGTCAGGCGGTGTGCCGGTATCTTTTTTATCTTTTATCTTCTTTTCAAGTTCTTCGCGCTCGGTTTTCAGCCGTTTAATTTCCTGGGTAATAACTTCGATTAAATCTTTTCCTTTAAGTCCCTGCTGATTTTTGGCTACGACAAATTTACCCAGGGGCTCGAAATCTGACAAGACCGCTCCCCGGTCCAATAATGTTATAGCCGCATTTTGCGCATCTTCCAATGGGACGCCCTTACGCGCCATTGCGTCTAAGGGACGGAGCGCCGATTCAACCTTCTCCTGTCCGTGTCTTTTTATAGCGTTTTTTGCACGTTCCAAGCCATGCTCCCAATCCCGTTGCTTAGCCGCATCCCAAGTTTTCCATCCCGGAGGAGAATCCACCCCCTCATCATCTTTAGCCATGCCTCAGCCTCACCCGAATAAATCACCCTGCTTTAATCCGGTCGGCTCTTTAGCCAGGAATAGAACCAGGGTTATTCCCAGAAAAAACAGAATGGCAAGATATTTTTTCATAGCTTATTTTTTATTTATCTAATCAAAAGTGAATTCACCTGTCAAGGAAAAGAGGAACACGAATATCACGAATGGAACGAATACCACGAATAATATAAGAAATCTATTTATAGTCCATCAATTCGTGTAATTCGCCTTATTCGTGTGATTCGTGTTTATACTTTCCTACCCGCCTGAACGATTCATTCGGGCAGGTACTGATATTACCACTTCCCCTTGCCCCGTTAGAAGTGAACACAGATAAGGTAATAATTTTTCGAGTAACTTTAATTACTCGTTCTATTGGACACTTGCCCCGTTAGAAAGAACCATAATTAGAGATAAAGATAAACATATTAGTCCTTGACCCCGTCCGAGAACTTTCTAACGGGCTGTGAACCTAACAAAACTTGCTACTGCTTCTAACGGGCTGAGAAGCTAACCTTGTTACTGCTACTGCTTGAAGCAGTCGAGGCATACCTTTTTATTGTCCTGGAGCCGAATTTTGTGTTCAGGCGCGGTTTCGCCGCATATTTCACAATTAATATTTCCGAAGATACGCGATTCTTCCGGCGCTTCAAACTTTGGTTGTGAGAAATCGAATATTTCATCAAGCGGCGCCTTGAGGACATATTCCGTTTGCAACATTCGTTCCTGACTGCTCATTTGACCCTCTTTCTTTCCGAAAACACCCTTATAATATATCCGCAGTTTTTTGCCGGTTTTGCGGTTAAAGAAATTGAATACCATTTTACCGGTGTTACGCAATATCAGATTCCCCTTGCCCAAACTGCAGCCCACGGCTACAGCAATAGCGTCCGGCGCTCAGGCATCGTTCTCTGTAACGCACACGAGTTCCTCGTCCTCTGAAAAAGTAATGTGTAATTTCTCAGCCACCGCTTCAGCGACCCTGAAGCCAATCGCAGTACCCGCTCACTCATGCCCGTGGAACTCAAGACAACGCTGCCATTTCAGGTCGTCATATGTTCCTTTGATGCGGGGAACAATTTCTTTTTCGGTATCATGAGCCAAGACGATAAAAGATGTCAAAATGAATAATGCGCTTATTATTATGATTGCCTTTTTCATTGTTTATCCTTTCTGTAATTTTAAGAAAACTTCGTAACTTCTGCCACGAAGACACAAAGACACCAAGAAGAAATTAACGAGTTGTTTTCTTCGTGCCTTAGTGCCTTTGTGGCTAAATTTTATACTTTTCTATACTCTAAAAAAGTGCTGTGTCAAGAAAAATAGCCACAGATTACACGGATTAAATCAGCGTAATTTAATACAAAAACAAATTCCACCGATTAAATTAAATCTGTGAAATCTGTGGCAAGATTCAATCTAATTTCTAAAAGACCATTTTAAGAGAAACTCCGGCAACCTTCCCGGCTATGGGGTACCCGAACCTTTCCTCGTACTGCCTGTTAAAGATATTTTCAACGTATATGCCCAATTCGCCGTTCTTTGATACGGATTGCTTAAACTCTATATCCATTGTGGCATAATGGTTGAGTTCTATAAGTTTAGATTTCTGCGCGGTTCCAACTTTATAAATATACATAGTCTTCGCTGTATCTACAAATTTGGAAGTTATCGACAGAGTGGCTTGGCTGGGCAGTTTGAATTCAAGACCAAGGTTCCCCTTCCACTCCGGCATATAATCCAGTTCATTCGTAAGTTTCGCAGTGTCATAGATATCGCCTACCTTTTTGCTTGTTTGATTGGAGACATTGGCTCTAATTGCAACTTCCCCTGTGATGTCAGTTTTTCCTTCAACAGAACCACCCCAGATATTAACCTTATCAATATTATATGTGCCTCTCCAGTTAGGGTCACCCCTCTGAATTATATAATCCGTAATATTGTATTGGTATGCTGAGAAACGCAGACTGCTTGTCCGGCTGAAGTTATGCTGAAATACAATTTCTTCTGCAGTATTCTTTTCAGGCTTCAAATCAGGCTTTCCCGCTGTGTTTCCGCTGAACCAAATCCACAACTCTGGAATAGTGGGCGTTCTGAACTTTTCGTATAAAGACACAGTAAGAATATCGTTATCAGTAAACTTGTTAGTTGCCGTCAAGGACGGGTTTATGGCTCTGTCATGCACTTCAGGCATGGTGCTGTTATTTATTGCGTTATTGCCAAAGGTGTCATACCTGACGCCCGGCGTAAGCAGAAGGTTTTTTGTTATCCTCCAGTCATCCTGAATATAATAACCGTCCGCAATTACTCTCTGATTTGGTATCGGTGTAGTGCCGGAGTAATTCTTTCCCGTGGAAGGCAGAACAGTGGTGGAGGTTACGGCATTGTAGATTACATCAATATAGTTGCAAGTTATATCTCCATATGCAAGCACTTTGTGCTGAACACCGGCTGAAATCTCATGATTTTTTATCGGCTTGGTGACCTCAATACTGCCGCCATAACACCGGTCTGATTCCACCGTTCTGTCAAAAATAAGCGTGCCATCTTGATAAAAAGAGTTAACATAATTGGTCGAGAAATTTCTATCATACCTATCTTCATAATTTTCATAAGCCTTGAAATCGATGAGGAAATCGCTTATGGGCTGTATGTAACTAAAATCATAGTAATATTTTACCTTATCATAATTGGCTCCCGGTCCCGGGGTAGCAGCGGTACCAAACGCCGGAGTGAAAGTCTCTCCAAAAGAAAGAGGATATTTCGAATACTTCTTTTTATAAAAGTTGGGGTTATCAGGGTCCGTAGATTGCCTGTTTTCTCTTATAAGATATCTTTTTGCATCTGCATACTGAAGCCCGAGTCCCATCTTTGCATTAAGGGGCATATCTATATAAAAGTTAGACGAGAAATTCTTTTCCTCAAAATTGTTATTCCAGAGGAATGGCGCTGATTTCTGATAACTGCTTGCTATGGAATAACCCACCGGACCGATTTTATAGGTGTGTGTGAACCTATAATTCCCTAAGTAATCAACTGCATTGCCCTGTCCATATGTTCCAAAAAGCGAGAAAGTCGGTTTTTCCGTAGGCTTTTTCGTTATAACATTGATAACTCCACCGAGGGAACTATTGCCGTATTTTACAGAATTACCTCCCTTGATAACCTCAATTCTTTCTATGTTGTCAAGAGGCACTGTTGCCCAATCTATGTAATAAGCACCATTTGCACCCGTAGCATTAGTTGGCCTGCCGTTTATATTAAGCGTAATCCGTTGCCCTGACATGCCTCTGATACTGAGCGTATCCGATGTATCACCTACGCTAGTTCTTCTCTTTAAATCAATCTCAGGTTCATTCTTCAAAACATCAGGCACATTGATATTTTTGCCCTTCTCAATGGTTTTTACGCCGATGACCGAAATCCCCGGCACTGCGATAGATTCGCCGACAACCACTATTTCGTCCATTGTCAGGTGGCTGGTCGGTTCTTTTGCCGCCGGCTCCTTTTTTTTAGGGGTTATTGCTGGTGCAGATGGTGTCGGGCTTATTGGGATTGTTTCCTTTACTTCTGGTTCCTTTTCCCTGGGCGCATCTTGTTTCTCTTCCCCGTTTATAATATTTGATGTAGTGATTAGCAAAAACCCGATTGCAACTAATGCTATAAATGTTTTCATGAAAACCACCGTTTTCTTCCCAGCCTTTGTGTACAGGGACTGGGTATACGAAATACTATTATATATAAGAATGTTTGAAACACGATAAAAACTGCATATATTTAAATTATTTTATGATTCTGTCATAAAACAAATTGCTTATTGCTTATCAGTAATATATTTTTTATAAACATAATACTTATGGGGGGGGGAGGGGTAAATCAGTCAAATTGTTTATTAAAAATTATTGCAGTGATTACAAGTTAGCTTAACTTGTAACGAATAGGAATCTCTATTTTACTTACAACAGGTTTACCATTTTTAGTAGCCGGATTAAACAGCCAACTTTTCACGCAGAGCAATGCCGCATCATCTAATAATTTATAACCTGATGATTGCTTAAGTGTAATATCAGAAACCCTGCCGTTCCCGTCAACTTCTACCAATAATACAACTAATCCTTCTTGTCCGAGTCGACGGGCAAGTTCGGGATAAGGAGGTTTTCTGTTACGGCCTTCGGCATTCGGCTTTAGGTGCGCGGATGTGGAATAATCAGCGGTAGATGCCTGCGGGATGATACGACTTTCAGAGGATTCCGTTGATTCCAATCTGATACATATCACGTCCGGCAGTATTTCAGGAGTTATAGGAGTAACCACCATATCATTAACTCTTTCCTCAATATCCATATCTATCGGTTCCGGTTTAATAAAAGCAACTATAGGTGTAGATAACATGGGAGAATGGCGAGTGCCTGATGCAAAAATAAGGCCGGCAAAAAGAATAGCATGTATGATTGTTGATAAAATGAAGCAGTTCTCTTTTTTCGTTTTATGGAACACGACTTCTTTTCTATGTAGAGTTGATATTTTTTCCCCTAACGGGACTGTTTTAATAGGTCTCTCACCTGTGGCGAGGCTCGCCCTTCGGGGCGGCGCCAAGCAAAGAGTCACTTTAGTATCTAAAAAAGGAATCTGCTTTTCCATAATTAATATTTGTCCGCCAGCCCGCCCTCGGCTTCGCCTCGGCGAGGCGGATCCCCGCCTGACCGTAGTCGGGCAGGTTCCTCAGGCACAGGGATGCCCCAAAGGGCTTTTTTCCGAGCTGATAGCCAGATTTTTATAATTGCAATACTAAAGTATCTATATATAATATGAATGTTCGAGTCAACTAAAAAACTGCACGTATTTCACAAAATCTTCCGGAACAGAATTCTTTATATCATAAAAGATAGTTAAGTCAAGGAAACTTCGTAACTTCTGCCACAAAGACACTGAAAGATAAATTATAAAACCCTGCTTCTTTTTAGGGATATAAAAAAAACACCTGCCAATATTATCTGATAATTTAATTTACCGAAAATATGCCTGAAAAAATATGGGAAAATATTGTTTTTATTGACAGGTAAACCATGTTGTTTACAATAACTGTTTGGAAAGAATATTTAATTGATTTATCCCTCACCCCAATATATTGGTGTGGGAATAAATTGACTGACAGAAAGATGACAATGTTACCGCCATTTAAGATTAAAAGCGTTGAAGCCATCTATAACAATACCAAAGAGTATCGCCTGAAAAGGATTAAAGAAGTAGGTTATAATCCATTTCTTTTACCGGCGCAGGATGTTGTTATTGATCTTTTGACCGACAGCGGCACTTCAGCTATGTCAGACCGGCAATGGGCCGGGATAATGGTAGGCGACGAGAGTTACGCCGGAAGCGTTAACTTCCAGCATATGAGAGACGCGGTCAAGAATATTATGGGATTCTCTTATATCCTGCCGGCGCATCAGGGACGGGGCGCGGAAAAAATCCTGGACCGGGCGCTGGTCAAAAAAGGACAGATTATTCCCGGCAATATGCATTTCGATACCACCAAGGCGCATATAGAAGACGCCGGCGGCCGGGCAATCGATTGCACCATTAACGATATATATAACCCCTATTCCACCAATCCATTCAAAGGCAATATAGATTTAAAGAAATTAGAAGCCGCTATTAAACCCAATCCCAAAAACGTGGCTTACATATTAATTACCATAACCTGCAATTCGGGCGGCGGACAGCCGGTATCTTTAGAAAACATTAAAGCCGCAGCCAGGATTGCCCGCAAATACAAACGCCTTCTTTTTATTGATGCGGCCCGCTTTGCCGAAAACGCCTATTTTATCAAACAGCGCGAGCCGGGTTATGCCAATAAAACTATCCGGCAGATTGTCCGTGAAACATTTGCCGAAACAGACGGCTGCACCATGAGCGCCAAAAAAGACGCCCTGGTCAATATGGGCGGATTTATCGGGTTAAAAGATAAAAGATTATACCAGCAAATGGTGCCATTAGGCGTATTATTGGAAGGATTCCCGACTTACGGCGGAATGAACGGCCGCGATATGGAAGCACTGGCTATCGGTTTGAACGAAGTGCTTGATGAAAATTACCTGCGTTATCGCATTGAACAAGTCGCTTATCTGGGCAGCGGCTTTAAAAAAGCCGGACTGCCGGTTCTGGTACCTTTCGGCGGCCACGCCATTTACCTTGATGCCTTGAAATTCTTCCCCCATATCAAGCGTGAGCACTTCCCCGGACACACCTTGTCTATTGAATTATATATAGAAGGCGGAATCCGGGTGGTGGAAATCGGTTCTGTTCTGGCCGGCCGCGATCCGGACACCAAGGAGAACATATTTCCCAAACTGGAATTAGTCCGGATGGCCATCCCCCGCCGGGTTTATATGCAGGAACACATGGATTATGTGATTGAATGCGCCCTGAAAATCTGGCAGAGACGGAAAAAGATTAAAGGCGTCAAATTCGTCTTCGAATCCCCGATAATGAGGCACTTCCAGTCGACGTTTGCAAGACTATAGCTACAGAGACGTTAATGAAACCACCAAGTAGGCAGGCAGATACACACGGATAAACACAGATAAATCATTAGGTAAAATATAAATAAAAAAAGAAATTACCCATAAAGAACACAAAAATAGCCACAGATTAACACAGAAATCATTGAACCACAAAGAACACAGAGAACACAAAGAAATACGGGTTTATATTTTATAAGGAAGCCAGGAGAACAGGAATTGTAATCTTGGTTTCATGGTCTCCTTATAAAAATTATCAGTCCCGATGGGTTACCTACTTGGTCATCAGGATAAACTCCAATCTGTGACCTACCCACCTGACCAGTTAAGCAGGTTTGACGGATACTGATTAAATATAATTTCCCCCAATACTATTAAGAAAACAATAATTGTATTATCCTGTTGTGTATTTTTCTTAATACCTATATTTTTCATTGACAAATCTCGATATAAATCTCATGCTCGGCTTTTTATGAAACTGTTAAAAGTGATTCTATTTTTAGGAGCGCTGTGGATATTTTTAACGGGCGCTTCTTGTCCACCTCGTGATACCGAGGTCAGAAGAGAAACACCCGAAAAGAACCTTCGCATTTTAAGGGAAGCATTAGAAAAGGAAGATTATCAAACGGCTTATTATTGCCTGAGTAAATCCACTCACCAACGTTATAAATATGGCGATTTTAAAATAATGTTTGAATGGACCATTTTCGGCGTGCTTATCAGAAGTATGCTGATTAATTGGGATATTAAATCTGTTAAATATTTTAATGAGGCCATAAAAGACTCTGATGGAAAAACCACCAAAACAATAGAAAAGGCAAAGGTAGTGTTACAACATTGGAAATACTCTGAATACCAGAAGGAATTTATATTTGTTTATGAAAATAACGGCTGGCGTATAGATTTTACGTTGGCAGGTATTATCGGAATGCCCCAGGAAGACGAGGATACTCTCTTTCCTGTCCCCAGTAAAAAAAGCGAGGAGAAATAAATAAACATATGAAATACTTTTATTTTTTTGGCGGTAAAAATACCGAGGGCTCAGGTAAAATGAAGGATATATTAGGCGGTAAGGGTTCTAATCTCGCTGAAATGGCGATATTGGGTATGCCGATTCCCGTAGGATTCACTATCTCCACCGAAGTATGCCGGTTATTTTATGAGCATAAAATGAGATTCCCCGATAAGCTTCAATCCACTTTCGTCCAATATGTCAAAAAACTGGAACAAGTATCCGGTAAGAAATTCGGCGACCCGGCAAACCCATTGTTAGTCTCGGTCCGCTCGGGCGCTAAATTCTCCATGCCCGGGATGATGGACACTATTCTTAATCTGGGATTAAACGACAACACGGTTAAGGGATTAATAAAATTAACCAAGAATGAGGCTTTCGTATATGATTGTTATCGCCGTTTGTTACAAATGTTCGGAGATGTCGTTTTGGAAATAGAAAAAAGCGTCTTTGATAAAGCCCGTAAGGAAACCGATGCCGGTCCGCAATTGGTTGAAAAGTTCAAGCAGATTATCCGAGAGCATTCCGGGAAACCATTTCCCCAAGACCCGATAATCCAATTGGAAATGGCACGTGATGCGGTTTTCAAATCATGGAATAATCCCCGGGCTACTACTTATCGCAATCTCTATAAAATATCGCATACTATCGGAACAGCGATTAATATTCAGATGATGGTTTTTGGTAATATGGGCAATGACAGCGCTACCGGTGTCGGGTTCACCCGCAATCCGGCAACAGGCGAAAAGTTATTTTACGGTGAATATCTGACCAATGCCCAGGGAGAAGATGTGGTAGCTGGTATCAGGACGCCTAAATCTATTAGCGAATTAGCCGATGATATGCCTGCGGTTTTCAAGCAACTAAAAGAATTTACCTCGCGACTGGAACGCCATTATAAGGATGTCCAGGATTTTGAATTCACCATAGAACGCGGTAAGCTCTATATGCTCCAGACCAGGAATGGCAAACGAACAGGTCTTGCTGCGGTGCGTATTGCTGTGGATATGGTAAAAGAAAAACTGATTAAACCGGAAGAGGCGGTGCGTCGTGTAGAACCTATACAACTGAACCAACTTCTGCATCCGATGTTTGACCCGAATCAACGTTCTAAATTCAAGGTTATTGCCAAGGGCTTAAATGCTTCACCCGGTGCGGCAGCAGGCAAGGTTTACTTTGACCCGGATAAGGTCGTAAAACAAGCAGGGCAAGGCGAACGCACAATCCTGGTCAGACGAGAAACATCGCCTGACGATATCCACGGAATGTATCAGGCAAAAGGCGTATTAACTGCTACAGGCGGGATGACCTCGCATGCGGCAGTCGTAGGCAGACAGATGGGGAAACCCAGCGTAGTCGGTTGCAGCGCTCTGAAAGTAGATGAAGCAAATAAGATATTTTCTGTCGGCGGATTAACAATTAAAGAAGGTGATTTTATTTCTATTGACGGCGCAACCGGCGAAGTAATGTTGGGCGATGTTCCTACAATGGAATCAGAAATAATGCAGGCCATAA
Source organism: Planctomycetota bacterium (assembly GCA_043801445.1). Lineage (GTDB taxonomy): Bacteria > Planctomycetota > MHYJ01 > JACQXL01 > JACQXL01 > JAZDFP01. The sequence goes on along the minus strand of JAZDMB010000040.1, from coordinate 13,178 downwards.
AAGGCAAGCTCTCAGAGGAAAAAGCACCATTGTATCAATACTTCGCGACCTTATTATCCTGGGCTGACAAGATTCGCCGATTGAAAGTCAGAGCGAATGCGGATATTCCTCGTGATGCGGAATATGCAATGAAATTTGGGGCTGAAGGAATCGGGTTATGCCGTACGGAGCATATGTTCTTTGCCGAAGACCGACTGCCCATTATGCAAGAGATGATTCTGGCAACGACTAAAGACGAACGCCAAAAGGCATTGGATAAATTATTAACGCTCCAACGGAATGATTTCAAAGGATTATTCAAGACGATGAAAGGTCATCCAGTAACTATCAGAACACTTGACCCGCCCTTACACGAATTTCTGCCCAAACGGGAAGAGTTAATGGTGGAAATCGCTACAATGAAAATCCAAAGTAAATCCGGAGACGAGATTAAACAAAAAGAAAAACTATTGGCGCGTGTCAACGAATTACACGAGTTTAATCCAATGATGGGACACCGCGGTTGCCGTTTGGGGATAGTTTATCCTGAGATTACAGAAATGCAGGTGCGGGCGATTTTTGAGGCAGCCGCCGAAATCGTCAAATCAGGTAATACCATTGTTCCTGAAGTGATGATACCACTGGTGGGACATATCAATGAATTCAGAAACCAAGCAGAAATTGTCCATAAAGTCGCAGCCGAAGTTATCCAGCAAACCGGCATTAAAATAAAATATCTGGTCGGTACAATGATAGAAGTCCCCCGGGCGGCTGTTACTGCGGATGAAATTGCAAGCGAGGCGCAATTCTTCTCTTTCGGCACCAATGACCTCACTCAGATGACTTTTGGTTTCTCCCGTGATGATGCCGGTAAATTTTTACATTATTACGTGGATAACAAAATACTGCCACAAGACCCATTTGTCACTATAGATAAAAATGGGGTGGGACAACTAATAAAAATAGGAACAGAAAAAGGCAGGAAAACAAGACCTAATTTAAAGGTCGGTATCTGTGGTGAACATGGCGGCGACCCCGAATCGGTAATATTCTGCCACTTTGCAGGTCTTGACTATGTCAGCGCTTCACCGTTCCGGGTACCATTAGCGCGACTTTCAGCCGCCCATGCGGTATTGCAGGAAAAAGACAGGAAGTAATCTATATAAAACTCTGTAGCCGTTTTAAATTAAGAAAAGGCAAAAACTAATTCCTTGTGGTCAGATTATTTTTCAGGCTCGTTTTTCTGCTGTTGTTTTTCCTGTTCGATTTCCTTTAATATCCGTTCCGGAATCTTCCCTTCCTTGACATCATTAATAGCATCTTTTATCTCTTGCTCTACCGGTAATCCCTTATAAATATTTATTACTTTTTCCAGTTCCGGAACAATGCTTGCCGGATCCTGTAATTCTTTTTCCAGAGAAGCATAACCTTTCAATAATCCCGAATATTCACCCTTGCCTTGTTCGTTGACACTATCTAATTTATCTGAAGATTTTTTTATCGTCTCGTTCCCTTCGTATGATGTTTTGATTATTCCTTGAAGCGCTTTGATAGCATCTGAAATTGCTTTTGTCCTGGTATTTTCCTTATCTTTTCCAGAAGCCTTTTCCGCATCTTTCAATAATTTATCAGCCTTTTCATAACGCCTATCCAAATCAGCCTGAATATCAATAAATTTTCTCTCTGCTGCATCTAAAAAAACTATTATTGCATTAGCTCTCATAGGAGGTGCTAATTTATCCAGTAAGTTTCCATAAGGGTCTAATGCTACTGCAATAGGTACAAACGATAGTTTATTTTTATCAAAAAATGACGCAATTGCAGGATCCACAATATACGTTTTACCTTTCTTGTCTGTGTTAGTCGCAACCCATATCTGATTAAAGATATATCGTTCCTGAGAATATTTCTGTAATTTAACATCATTATTAGGCGGAAATTGTTCCTTAGCAGTGTTAAAATAAAAATATATAAATATAACCCTTTTTAGAGGAGCCGCTACATTAATAGTAGACGTAATATCTCCTGCCTGCCAATTAATTTTGACTTCCTCAGGTGCGTCTGCCGTCGACATACCCGGTTTTACTTTTGCACCAGGAGCGGCGGCTGGTTTACCTGGTGCCACCCTTCCCCCTGCCGCATTTAATAAATTTATAGTATTAACCAAAAAAGCCATCGTTATTACGATTACAATAGTTCTTATCATTTTATCCTCCTTTTTTTAATGTTATTAATATATTAAACACCTCAACTGCAAAAAAGTTCCGCTTAATATTATTTTATATAATATATAGACAAATTTATTATATATTATAAAATAAGAATGTCAATAGTCACACAACATTATTAGAGAGGAGAAATTATGGCCAGGATTGAAGATTTACAAAATAAAGTAAAGGTTTTGAAAACCAAAACCCAGGATAAAAAGCAGGATAATATCAAGGCATTGCGCAAGAGTCTGAAACGGACTCAACGTAAGATGAGACTGCTAATCGCCAAAAAAGCATCTGCTCCGAAGAAAAAAGATAAGAACGAAAAACAATCCGAACAAACACCAGCGCCGGCAGCGCAACCGCCGGAAAATAAGAAATCTTAAAATTTATTGACAATTAATAAAATAATAACCTTAGTATATAAGGTTGTTTTGATACACCCCGCCGTGGGCGAGGTACGTTTTTGGGGACCCAAATATATTATTAATTATCATGAGGAGACATATAATTCATGAGAAAGACTATCGGACTATCTGTATTCATTATACTTGTGTGGTTAATCTATCCAGTAACAAGTAATGCGGAAACAGCTCTCCGTGTTAAGGGCTTATTATGGGATAGTACAATAGACGGTAAAATAAAAGCTGATAATGGAAGTTTAACCGGCACACAAATAGACCTCAAAGATATGCTGGGTATTACTAAATCATCATCTGTACCGGAATTTGAAGCTAAGTTTAATTTCTTAGGAACGAGCAGATTAATTGTATCGTATATGCCGGCAAGTTATGAAGGAACCAAAACCATTAACCAAAATATTTCCATCGCCGGTAAAACATTTATTGTCAGTGAACGTCTAAAAACTAATTTAGACATCGCAATCGGGTCTGTATTATATGAGAGTCTTTCTTTTCAGGAAACCCCGGCAGGCGCTGGAGCGCCTGATGAACCGGATTTAGGATTGCTTTTGGGTGTTAAATACTTTTATATCGACGGCCAAATCACCTCAGACAATACCGCGATAACAGCAGAAAAAAGTTTGGGAGCGCCTATACCAGTTATCGGATTGCGTCTTCAAGAAACATTGCTCGAAAAAGCACAAATAGAGCTGACTTATACAATAATGAAAATTAAAACATCGGGTATTAATGTTTCATGGTCAGATTTGTATGCCGAACTCAAACTAAATCTTGTTAAGCAATTAACATTTGGCGTTGGCTATAAACTGACTAAAGTAAACTTAAAGAATGGTAATGACCCGGAATTCCTTTCCAGATTTAATTTTGGCGGCCTGTATGCGCTTGCTTCCCTTAATTTCTAATACTGTCATGCCAGAGGCAGCTCCGCGCCTCCGGCGGAAAAGCGTAAATTCTAGAATGAGCCTAGAATGATTAGTGTGAAATTAAATTATTTTACGCTTTGCGCCTTTAGTATTGTCTTTATTAGCCAACTCAACATCCATTCCCAAACTATTATCAGCGACGAATCGTCTTCCCTCTCAAACATAAATTATAAACTAAGTATCAACCAGTGGATGTCCAAAGGAGATTTCAAAATGCATGGCGGCCCGGCTGGCGCATCTAACACATGGGAATTAACTCATCCGCTTGATGGAAATATACAAGAAGCTTACTTAACAATCTGCCCTGAAAAAGATTCATTATATCTTTTTAATATTATGCTCGGTGCCGGCAATATAAAAAACGGCTCTATTAGAGATACGGATTGGGACGCCAACGGAGTGATGAAAGACCTATCATATTCCACCAGCCAAGGTGATACTTCCATATTCGCCTTCTCGGTTGATTATTTAATTACTGACATCGAAAAACCTTATGCATTATATACAACTGTTACTTATAATTATCTGACAATTTCTGCAAATTATAGGGATCCAACTATTATGATAGATACTTATGTTTCTACCAATACATCTTTCGCAATGAAATGGCAAATATACGACCTGATATATGAATCTCCTGAAATAGGTTTAAAAGGAAAATTAAATATACTAAAGGATTTATCTGTAGAAGCATCTTTAGGTTATAGTCCATTTGTGAAAGCAGAATATAAAGGCACGCGGTATCCGGACACAGCATTTGAGCAACCGGAACATATTATTGCCAGAGGCAGCGCTTTAAGTTATCAACTTTGTTTGAGTTATAATTTGGTTAACCAATTCTCTGTGCAATTCGGTTATAAATATAATTCATACCGGACTAAAGGTGAAGACCAATCCGACAGTCCCTGGGCCGGTTCCTGGGAAGAATTGGATTCTGATTTTAAAGGTTGTTTCTTTAGTGCGGGAATCAAATTCTGAATCATACCAATCATCTTAAAGTAAACGGGATAGTTAACCGCAGAGACGCTGAGAAATAAATAATAGTTTTCTTCTCCGCGACCTCTGTGCCTCTGCGGTTTTCCAACGGTCCCACTCTTATAGGAAGCGACTGATAACAAGACGTTGAATTTCTGATGTGCCTTCATAGATTTCTGTAGCTTTAGCATCTCTGAAAAAACGCTCGATAGCAAATTCCTTAATATAACCCACCCCGCCGTGTATTTGTAATGATTCTTTAGCCGCCTTATTTGCAACGGTAGAGGCAAATAATTTTGCCATAGAAGCCTCTTTAGTATAAGGCAATCCCTTATCGCGTAATACAGCGGCTTGATATGCCAGAAGCCTGGATGCTTCTATCTCGGTCGCCATATCAGCTAATTTCCATTTAACCATCTGGAACTCATTAAGAGATTTACCAAACTGTTTTCGTTCTTTGGCATATTTAATGGCAGAATCCAATGACGCCTGGGCAATACCAACAGATTGTATGGCTATACCAATCCGGCCGCAGTTCAAGATATCCATAGCAATAGCAAACCCTTCATTTTCCTTACCGAGCATATTATCTTTTAAAAGAACAACATCTTCAAATGCAATTTCACAAAGAGGCGCCCCACGGAGACCCATTTTAGATTCCGTTAGTCCTCTTTTCACGCCCGGCAAATCTGGCTCAACCAAAAAAGCGCTGATTCCCTTGCCTTTTAATGAAGCATCCGGATGGGTGCGGGCAAAAACAATAATAAGACCCGCAAAAGGACCGGATGAAACAAATGCCTTAATTCCATTAAGAACATATTTACCATTTGATAATTGAGCGTGCGTATGAAGAGAAGCCGCATCGCTTCCTGCTTCCGGTTCGGTCAGGGCAAAAGCTCCGATAATTTCGCCTTTTGCCAAACGAGGCAGATACTTCTTTTTCTGCTCCGGACTGCCGTATTTAATTATGGCATTACAAGTCAGTGAATTATGAACTGAAAGGGTTACGCTGGTCGAAGCGCAGGCATGACTGATTTGCTCCAAAACCAAACTGAGCGAAAGTGTATCTAATCCGGCGCCGCCGTATTCTTCCGGCACCAAAATACCCCAGAATCCTAATTCGCTTAATTTAGAAATGATTTCAGGAGGGATTTTTTCTTCCCGGTCAATCTGACTAGCCAGCTGATCAAGCGTATTATCAGCAAAGTCTCCGGCTGTTTCTTTTATTAATTGCTGTTCTTCGGTCAATTCAAAATTCATAAATTATTGTAGTAAGCAGATTAAGCGGATTTAACTGATAGAACTTTCTGTTTAATCGGTTTTAATCTGCTAAATCAGCGGTTAGATTTTATACCTTCCTATTATGGATATTCATAAAATCCGCCTGCCCCGTTAGAAATGTTCGCCCAAACAGTTCTAAAACTATCCGCATATTTCATTATCTATCGATACTGTCATTTCTAACGGGCTGTGAAGCTAATATTCATAAAACCCGCGTTTGGTCTTACGTCCTAAATGACCGGCCGCAACCATCTTCTTTAGTAATGGACAAGGCCGATATTTCGTATCGCCCAAACCATCGTGCAAAACCTCTAATATCGCCAAGCAAATATCAAGTCCGATTAAATCGGCTAATGCCAACGGACCCATCGGATGATTCATACCTAATTTCATTACTTCATCTATTGCTTCTTTTGTAGCGACACCTTCCATTAATGTATAAACTGCCTCGTTTATCATCGGCAACAGAACACGATTTGCCACAAACCCGGGCGCATCGTTAACCTCAACAGGCGTCTTATCCAATTGTTGGCAAAGTTGTTTAACCGTATCTACCGTCTCCTGACCGGTTACCAATCCCTTAACCACCTCCACTAATTTCATTAAAGGAACCGGATTCATAAAATGCATGCCGATAACTTTTGTGGGCCTTTTTGTTGCGGCAGCAATCTCGGTAATAGAAATAGAAGAGGTATTGCTTGATAAAATTACATCAGGAGCTGTAATGGCATCAAGTTGCTTGAAAAGGTCTTTTTTAGCTTTAATATCCTCAATAATCACCTCAACGATAAAATTGCAGTCTTTCAAATCGTTAACAGACAGGGAAGTTTTTATCTTCCTGAAAGAATTCCGCGCTTTTTCTTGAGTCAGCACTGACTTCTGAACCATCTTATCCAGACTCTTATTGATAGTATTCATCCCGCGGTCTATGAATTCCTGTTTGATATCAACCAGAGTAACATCAAAACCTGATGTAGCAAATACCTGTGCAATACCGGCACCCATTGTTCCGGCTCCAATTACACCGACTTTACTAATAGTCATATATTTCCTCTTTCTAAATAACTGTTTTATTGGTCTCCTAATAAATAAGCTTTGTCTCTGTGCCCTCTGTGTCTCTGTGGCAAGATTTAATATAATTTACTATACCATTAAAACTTCTTGGGATATTTAATCAAGATTTAAGTGTAATAATATATTGATTTATTTCTTACAATCATCTAAAGAATAGGTAATAAGTAAATAGGAAAACTTCTTAGCCACGAAGGCACGAAGACACTAAAAAATCAATGGGTTCTTTTCTTTGTGCCTTGGTGTCTTTGTGGCAAATATTTTCAGCTTAGAACCAGAATGACTTTCCAAGAAATTATTATCACGTTAGAACGTTACTGGTCGGATTATGGTTGTGTAATCTTTCAGCCGTATGACATAGAAAAAGGAGCCGGCACGTCAAATCCGGCAACATTCCTGAAAGCATTGGGACCCGAACCCTGGCGCGCGGCATACGTTGAGCCATCAAGACGACCGACCGACGGCCGTTACGGTGATAATCCGAACAGACTCCAGCATTATTATCAATACCAGGTAATCATTAAGCCGGCGCCTAATGACGCCCAGAAAATATATCTGAAAAGCCTTGAAAAAATAGGCATCCCCATAAAAAAACACGATGTCAGGTTTGTTGAAGACGACTGGGAATCACCATCGCTCGGAGCCACCGGATTAGGATGGGAGGTCTGGCTGGACGGCATGGAAATAACCCAATTTACCTATTTCCAAAAAATCGGAACTCTTGACGTTGAGAAAGTTTCATTAGAAATCACATACGGATTAGAACGCATTGCAATGTTCATCCAGAAAAAAGACAGCGTCTTTAATCTGGAATGGGCGAAAGGGATTACTTACGGAGACATCCACCACGAAGACGAAGTCCAGTTCTCCAAATACAATTTTGAATCAGCCGACACCCAGATGCAGATTCAGTTATTTGATATGTATGAAAAAGAAGCCAAACGTCTCATAGAAAACAATCTGGTCCTGCCGGCATACGATTATATTCTCAAATGCTCACACACCTTTAATATCCTTGATGCCAGACGCGCTATAGCAGTCAGCCAGCGCCAGCATTACATTATGCGGGTCAGGCAATTGGCGCGCCTCTGCGCCATTGGATACCTGAAAATGAGAAAGGAAATGGGATATCCACTCCTGCCCCGTTAGAAAGAACCATATATTCTCACCGCCGAGACGCTGAGGAATAAATTAATAGTTTTCTTCTCAGCGAACTCTGCGTCTCTGCGGTGAAATTTCTTGCTATGCCCTCAGCACAACCACCTCAAACGTATTATCCGCTATTGCCGGCTGGTTCAGCAGGATTGAAATACCTGTGCCTTGCGGTAGCCCCGGTAACAGGAATAATTGCCTAATCGGCTGGTCTTGATTTGTGGGTATAGAGTATCCTAAAATTACACCGCCATTTAAATCAGGGTCTCCCAAAGGCGGATATAGTCCGCCTACTTGTAATGCTGGAATTGTGATGCTGATAACCTTATAACCTAATTTAGATTTAGTTACCGCACCATCCTGTAACTTGGAACCTGTAACCTGTAACTCGCCGATTTCATCGTTAGCCACCGGCGGCACCAACGGTCTCACCGCTCCGCCCGGAACAAATGATAACTTCTCCAGAGTTACCGCGCCATTCTGTATTTTCTCCGTTGTTACACTTGCAACTTGTAACTTAGAACTTGTAACCTGTAACCCGCCGATTTCATCGGCGGTTACCGGCGGCGTTATCGGGCGGGCAATAGACGACGGGACAAACGACAATTTTGCGGGCGTGACTGCGCCGTTGGCAATCTTTTCGGTTGTAACCGCGCCGGTCGCTAACCGCACACTGCTAACCGCCCCAGGAGCAATCTTCGCATTCGTCACTGCGACAAAGGCAATCTTCTCGGTCGTTACTGCCCCATTCTGTAATTTTTTCGTTGTAACCGCATTATCCGCAATCTTCTCCGTAGTCACTGACGCATTAGCAATCTTTTCCGTGATTACACTGTTTACTGCCAACTGACTACTGCCTACTGCCGATGATGCAATCTTCGGCGTGGTGACACAGGCGTCTTTTAGCCGTGAACTACTCACCTGTTTCTCGCCGATTTTGTCACGGGTTACTGACGCATTGGCTATCTTTTCCGTAGTTACACTGGCAACCTGTAACTTGGAACTCGAAACCTGTAACTCGCCTATTTTAGGCGATGTCACTGCACCATCTGCAATAGTAATAGTAGTTACTTCATTTGGTTTTAATGGCATAAATCCTCCTTCGGAGGAAGTTAAAAGTTAGAAGTTAAAGGTTAAAAGTTTTAACTCCTAACTTTCTACTTTTTACTTTTGACTTTTTACTTTCTATGGTGAGACCGTGCATTTAGCCGTTTCGCTGTACGGACCCGTGCGTATCTTCTTATCAAACCACTGAGCCCGATATTCCACATTAGTCGGCTCGGTGATGGCCAGATTATGAATATAGGGACTGTTGGTGTCATCCGCCACGAATGTCCACGGCCCGCTTTCTATGCGATACGAGATTCTGGCCCCGGCAATATCAGCCGGCTTGGCATTGCGTTTCTCATTTGCCGGGTTGACGCCGAAGTGGATAGTTACCTGTCCTCGTTGTTTCCAGTCCAGAATCAGGTTAGGCGGCGCCAGATTCAGCACATAGTCCGGCGGAATCGGGGTCGGTTCCCTATCCGGCACGGTAATACCCAGGGTTTCCCTTTGTGCGTCGGTCAGGTCCGGATGTTTTTGAATCATCCCGACCACAGCCCGGATGGCATCCTTACCAGCATCACGAACTGCATCCTTGTTTTCGGCTGCGGACTCGGCCGCATTTTGTGCCGTCTGATGCGCCACATAAGCCGTCTGCCAATTGGTAAAAGCTGTGGTTACCGCAGTAATCAGAGCCGGGGCAATCCCAAGCGGAGTCGCAATCGCACTGATATTAGTGCTGAAATTACGAAGCCATTCGTCAAACTGGGCATCCACCCGCGGCATAAAATCTCTTGCCATATTTTACCTCCTGAACCACCCTCTCCCGAACCCTCTCCCCTCCGAGGGAGAGGGCAGGGTGAGGGGGTAATTTGTTATAAGTTACTAAAATTAAAGTTGTTATATAAAACACCAGCTTGTTTCTACAAGCCTTTCGTAGCCCTCTCCAAGCCGTGGTTGCCATCTACGAACCGTTTGTTGCCATCTACGAACCGTTTGTTGCCTTCTACGAACTGTTTGTTGCCTTCTACAAACCGTTTGTTGACCTCTCCAAGCCGTGGTTGCCTTCTACAAACCAGTCGTTGCCTTCTACAATCCGGTTGTTACCTTCTACAAATCGTTCGTCGCTCTCTACGAACCGTTCGTTTCCTTCTACAAACCACCTCCTTTTCTTACGGGTTCCGAACTGAAATTAATTACCGGTAATAAACCTCATATTATTGCCATAGGTTGGCCCGTTATAATCTTTTACGACAAGCCTGAAGTTATAGTTAGTATTAGGTGATAATTCGTTTATGTTAGCAGTAACATTGACAGGACTCGTGCCTGAGCCGATGAACTGATAATCGGTAATTGTGCCATATGTCATAGTTGTTCCGTACTGGAAATATACAAAAGTATCAACACCATCGGGGTTGACCGTACCATTTAATGTAGCCGAATCAGAAGTAACATTGGTCGCAGGATTGGTGGAGGTTGAGGCGAATATTCTTCCGCTGTTTTGATTAAAACCACCGACGCCAAGACAGCCGCCGTAACCGCCATAATTAAAAACTGTTACAAATGCCACCAGGGACAAAACCGCTACTACTATGTAATATACACGGTTTTTCATACTTCTCTTCTCCTTTCTTATTTCTATGATTATTCTCCGAATTACCATACCGGTATCAGCATAATATGGTTCATAATTATCATCGGGAAATCGATGTTGTTCTCTGTTATCCTGTTGAGCTGACTTATTTTGCTTCCATCCAGCAAGAACCCAAGTCCTGCCATCGTCTCAAAACGGATAAAAGTATTGTCATCTTTATACGCATCCACAAATGCATGGACGGATTCCTTGTTACCCACTAATCCGAGCGTATGTAAGGCATACGCCCTTAAAAGGGTATCCTTCCGTGTTGGCTTAAGATGTTCGGTTAATTTAGGCAGAACAATTTCTTCTCTTTTGCCTAACATCGTTAAGGCAACTGCCAAATTGGTATGATAGGGGTATAAAGCGCTGTTTTCTCCTATCATATCCCATATCTTTTGCAGAACCTCAATAGCTTGGTCTTGCCCGCCCGAACGACCGTCAGGTCGGGCAGGTATCATTCCTAAAGACAGGATAAGATACGGCGCCAGAACGACGTCATATAAGTATTTTTTATCATAGAGCATCTTGACTATTGTCGGAACAGATTCACTATCTTTAAGCAGGCCTAATCCGATTGCCGCAACAGCCATACGTAAACTTCTTGATTTCTTATCTTCCAGCACCTTTCTTAAATCTGCTTTGGCTCTTTCATCACCAGTTAATCCTAAAGCCAGTAACATCAATCCATCGGCGTCATTAGATTTATTTTTCTGGAATGCCTCAGAAATAAGGTCATAGGATTTATCATCCTTAGTTTGGGCTAACGAAATAGCGGCTAATCCCCGAATAATTGCATCTTTATGCGTCAGAAATAACAGGATAGAATCCTTTCTGGTTTTCCAGAAGGTTGAATCCGGAGAGCCGGTCAATCCTAATGCAATCACTACTGCCGATAGAACATCACTATCTCTCTCAGTGGCCGGCGTAGATTTTTTCAGTTCATTCAATGCCTCCTCGGTTCCTATTCTGCCTAATCCTAAAGCCGCATACCCCCTGAGGACAGGCTGTTCTTTTCTTCCATTACCTCCATTAAGCAATTTGCCTAAAATGGGAACTGCTGAGGCATCCTTGAGATTACCTAATGAAAGACAGGCGCAGGATTTTACCTCGGTATCATCATGGTCAGCCAGTATGTTCCTCATTATCTTAGGTAATTCAGGGTCACCGGTTATATTACCCATAGCCAGAAGCGCATAACAGCGTCTTAATGGCGGTGTGGTTTTATCCTGCGCTACCTGTTTCATAAGAGCGACAAAAGAGTTGTCGCCTGACAAACTCGACCCTAATAAAATATTGTTCTTTACAAAATATCTTGTCTCCGTCTTATTAGCATTTTCCAGGGTTTCTATCACTTTAACCGAAATAGGGTTTTTAGCATCAATGGCTTTACCGAGTGCGGTTGCCGCACGCATTGCGATATGATGGTTTTTATCGGATACTGCCTGGTCTAAGATTTTGAGAGCTTGCTCATAACCAGGATAGACTGTCATTGATGTCGAACCATCGTCACTACTAACGACTTTTACCCATTCAATAGGTTCCCTGAAAGAAAGGTAGTTATCGCGATTCCTGGTCCACCAGACTTCCCATGGTTCCACTACGGCTAACAATGATGAAGCGCCTTGTTTTAAACTCCTGATGAGAGGCATTAATCCACCACTTAAACCGGGACGCTGTGCTGCCTGTGATACCGGACTTTTTGCTAATCCCGGAGTAGTAGTAGATGGAGTAGTCGTTGGTTGTGTCGGCGCCGTTGGTTGGTTTGGTATTGTTGGAGCTGTTGGATTCGGTTGGGTTGTAGGTGGCGGCGGAGTAGGTGCCGGCGGTTCAGGTACAGGTGGTGTCGGTGGCGTTGGTGCCGGCGGTTCCGGTGTTGGTGGCTTAGGTTGGTCAGGTGCCGGTGGCGTCGGGGGTGTTGGTGCTGGCGGTTCAGGTGGCTTAGGTTGGTCCGGTTTAGGTGGTTCCGGTGTCGTTGGTTGAGAGGGTGGTGGCGGCGTAGGCGCTGGTGGTTCCGGTGGCTTGGTTGGTTCCGGTGGTGTTGGTTGAGACGGTTGTCCAGGTGGCGGAGGTGGTGGGTTTGGTGGTGGTACTCCTCCACAACAACTCCTAAGATTTTGGACATCTGATGCTAATAGAAATAAACCGATTAGCAAAAGCATCCCCACTAATATCAATTTGACTCGTGCTATGTGTTTCATATCAATTAATCTCCTTCCTTTGTTTAAGTTGTTGATAAGTAAATAAGGTGTTCATTCTTATTACTGGCAGTGTTTTTACTGCCTTACTTATCAACTTATAAACCTATCAACTTATCTACTTTTTACTTCATTACGGCACGTTAGCATAATTATCATAGGCATAGCCGGTCATATCGCCCAGCGAATATGGAGCAATTCCCACCGTAATCTCGGTCGTGTCATAGGTTGCTTTCGTGATGCGGGTGACAGTACCGGCAGAACTATAATTTGCCACCCAGACATAT
>JAZDMB010000011.1:0-12588 GCA_043801445.1 Planctomycetota bacterium | reverse complement strand
ACTAACAAAGCCAATTTGCCTTTAGAAGCGCCATAATAATGGTGCCGACGAAACCGCCGATGGTGCCTAATTCTGCCATAAAAACTCTGGTCCAAGTGAATGACTGCCTGGGTTCGCAAGGAGTTGGCCCGAATATTTTTGGTCCCCAGCGGGGAACCAATTTGCAGTATGATTCATAAGCAGAACCGTATTTTTCCTGCATCCGTTCTTCTTCATACCATAGGATTAAAAAATGATGTATTAAAAAGATGACCAGAGCCGCGATGGGGGCATACCAGATTAATTTAAACAAAACAGCGGCGCCGCTAAAGCCGAGGATATTGCCCCAGTATAAGGGATTCCTGCTGTATTGATACGGCCCGCAGGTGGTAAGCGTTCTTTTTAATGGGTCTTCGGGCTTTCCTTTCCAGCCGATATAAAATGCGGAATAAATCCTTATCATCGCTCCGAAAAACAACAGAACATAACCGATCAGCCATGTTGACCAATGCTGGGTTTCTTTCATCCATGGAAGAATTCCGCCGTTCCAGTGAAATACCATCGGCACAAAAACCGCTATGTAAATTATCCAGCGATACCTGAATAAAAATCTTCCTATAAAGTATTTCATATGATGTAAAATTATTTCCTTTCCCGTCCCTTGGCGGGGCGAGGCTCGCCCTAATGGGCGGCAAACTCAATCTGCTCCATACCTATATTGCCATAGGCATCAAAGGCGCGGATAGAGATGTTATGATTTCCAGTCACCGTTACGGGCAGAATAAATTTAAATCCCTCTTCTTTGGAATCCATTATTCCATCCATCGGGAAGACCAATGCCCATTTGCCGCCGTCTATGGAATATTCCATTCTTTTAATCTGGTTTAGATTATCCTCTGCTTTGCCGGAACATTCTAATTTTCCGCTTACGGCAAGTTCTTTTATGATTGGTTTTGTATTATCCACAATAACCGCTTCGGAAATCTTTTCATCTTTTAATTCCGCCCCTTGAGGATTGACTCTTTCGTCGGTTGCTTCTAAGCGAATAAAATATCTGCCATCAGATAGAGAATCTATATTCCAGTTATAATCATTAATGGTTATCAATCCGCCCGGCTGTTCCTGATTAAGAAGTATCCACACTTTCTGATTCTCGTTCCGGTAATAAATACGATAAGATAATGCATCGTTATCCGGGTCTTTTGCCTGATAGGCAATCTTTCTGGCAGTTATCCGCGGCGGGATACCTGTCGGTGGCAAAGGTGGAATCGGGTTGATTTTGAATTCCAATATTTTAGGTTGTTGATTATGAATTAAATAACTCTGGGTAATATGTTGAACTATCGTATCTTTGTCTTCCCAAAATATCTTGAGGCGGAAATAACGTCCGACAGGACTTGCAGGTCTTATGGAGTCATCCGCCTTGAGAGTTATTTCGAGAGACCAGTCTGACCATGTCTCATCAGGTTTTACGGTGTTACCGCTCTGGGTCTGGAGCATAATACTGCCCTGCCCCTTAAATGAGAAATTACCCCAGCGGGCCGGGAATTTAGCATCCCGGACATCACTTGTGAAAGAAGCTTTTCTTGCGAGGTCTTTTTGAATCAGATACACGTAAGCTTTTTTACCTGTGCCGACCGCGTATAATTCATCATCATCGTTCATTACTAACGTCAAGACCTGCCCGGCATCAAAGTCACAAGGGATAAAAAACTTGCCATCCTGAGAAACCTGATAGACCCTGCCGCTGTTATCTGTTCCCACGATTAAGCTGCCGTTTTTGTCCATCTTCATATCTGTTATATAGCAATCGTTAAGAGCCACAAATTCTTTTATTAATCCGTTATTAGTAAGTTTATAAATAATGCAATAAACCGGTGGTCGGGGTGTTTCCGGCGGCGGCGCTGAAACTATTTCAGCAGAACTGACAGATGTTTTAGATTCAGCAATGGGTGGTGGCGGTGTCGGTTCTTCTTCCCCCTCATTATCATCATCAGATATTGGTTGTGGTTCTTCAATCAAAGTTTTATCATCTCCATCTTCAATTACAATAACGCTGCTCTTTTTTAATCTATCTGTTTCTTCTTGTTCTTCTCCCTGTCCTGAAAAGGTAGATTTGCGGTCTGGAGTTTGTTCGGAAGATTTTTTATCCGGCGGGGGAGTAGGTTGTTTTTTGTCAGGTGATTTTTCATCGGACGGCACCGGCTGTTGCTTATCCGGAGTTATTGTCTTTGGAGTTTGCCCTTGTCCAGGTGTCGGCAGTTGTTCTGCCTTTTTAGCAGACCCTTTTATCAATCCGAGAAATTCCTGAGGTGCTACTTTGACCCCTTTATTAGTTCCTATAAAAAGTTCTTCTTTATAATATAACAGTGTTTTTATTTCCAGTTCGCCGAAATCAGCCACAATTTCCGGTCTGCCTTTTAAGGAAATGCGGTAAACTATGCCCGGCTCAGCCGTTCCGGCATAAAAATATGATTTGCCGTCAAATATCAATGATAGAACATTTTTCTTCTTGGTATCATAGAAAACCTCGGCTTTACCTGTTTTGTCAATTTTATAAATCTTGCCTTCCGGGCCGGTAGCGGCATAAAGAACGTTGTCGCTATCAAGGCAGAGTTGCCAGATATATTTTCCGCCTGCCGGTAATGTCGCAAAAAGTGAACCCTTGCCTGATTTGTCTATCTTGAATATTTTGCCATTGGGAATAGTCCCGGCAAAAATATTGTTTTTATGGTTTACCATTGAGGTCACTAACCACTCTTGCGTATTGAAAACCTCTTCCAATTTATTTTCTTTAGTATTTAGGGAATAAACGATTCCTTTGGCAGAACCAAAAAAGGTTTTGTCTTTTATTCTGACATTACACCACAGGCCGGTATCCTCGTCGGTAATAGGTGCGTTGACAAGTGCAATTTTAGTGGCTGTGGCGCCCATCGTTAAAAAGCCATCCGGAGAAAGAACGGCTCCTTCCATTTCCCCTTTTCGCCAATCACCGCTATCATTAATCTCCCACGACGCAGTCTGGACGGCATATAGATTAGCAGCGACCAGCAGGAAAAACATAGCGGACAAAAATGCAGCAAGTGAAATTGATTTTCTCATATGAATATATCTCCTTCTTTATTTACTAACGATTTTTATATTTAACAATATTAAGGGAAACTCTATCGCTGCCGTAAACAATATGCTGCATCGGTTCGACTGATAGTAAATAATCTTGTCCTAATTCAAGAGGTTTCTCTAGTGTGGGGCGTCGTCTGTAGGTATCATAGCCTGAACTGCCATAGACAGGCCCCTGCCATTGGTTTATAAAAGCGCTCAGGAATGATTTCGGCAAAGATTTATAATTATCACCTTTAATTCTCAGGTCAATATTGGGTAATGTCATTATGGCTATTAGATTACCGCCGTCATAAAATGATTTAAGGTAATTTATCAACTCTGCTACATTTGTCGGGCTTGGTAACGGCGGCATTATATTGTTACTGCCCATAACGGTAATATCTACATTCTGACCGGGTTTCATGTCCTTTGGAATGGTAAAATCTATCGTCTTGATGAACGGTTCTTTAAGATAAGGTTTAAGCTGGCAATAAATCGTAACGGTCTCTCCCGGTAAGGCATCTTTTACCTCTGTCCAGACATTGATTAATTCCAACCCCCTATTTTCATTAATAATTCGCAGTTCAAAGGAAACATCCTCAACTTCAATCTTCATATAAGGATTATTCCAGATAGGGTTGAAAATATTATTAATAGCGCTGCAGCCAGCTCCGGAAGCAGTATCGCTGACTAATCGTTTGAATGTAACTGGTTCGCAATCCTTGATTTTCAAATGGGTGGTAACTTCAATCAGCGCTGGTTCAAAAGGCATAACTTCAACTGCATCCGCCGCACTCATCATCAAATTTGGAAGCATATCCGGCAGAACATTACGATGATGTAAAACTTCATAATTAAATGTTTCCTTGCGCCCGGTTTTAATATTCTCCACAATTATTTTCATCGGCATCATCTTGGCTGTCTTCTTTAATATACCGCTGACAGAACTTCTTCTGTCCTGTTGCAGGCAACCTACCTCGTTCACGGCTGAACCGAATTTAAATGAACTTCTCAGGCTTGACATTGTGCCATAAATATAGGCGTTCGTCAGCGGTGCAATAACTTCTTCGCCATAATCACTCATACTATGTCCGAATGCCAATATTTTATCGCCATCACGGTAAGTAACGGTTCCGATACCGGTCCAATTCTCGTCGCCACGAACCAAGGTTACACCAACCGGACTGCCCGGTTCGAGCTCCTTGCTTACTAATTCCTTTAATTCATTACTTGCCGCTCCGCTTTGAACCGGCACAAGATTATATTTTTCTAATGCCTTGGCGATGCTCCGCATACGATACGAACTTACACCCGTAACGAATAAAGGGGTCATTAACGGCTTCATTTCCATAACTCCGATATTATTAGGGGAATTCTTTTCTCTGACCATTTTCTCCTCAGCGTCGTTCTTAAAATACCCTGCTGTTTTTTCTAAAGGTTTATTCAAGTCTGACAGCATCATTTCGATAGGAGTAACACCGGCAAGGGCGTCGTTGCAAAATTGCCAGCCGTATGCCAAGGCGCCGATAAGTATGCCTTCGGGTTCTTTCTCTTTATCCGTTACAATATAAATCGGACTGCCGCTCATACCCGCAATAATACCCGCTTTATCTATCACCGGATGATGGCATTTTATCAGTATCATATCATATTTAGGACCGCTCCCGTTTTTAAGGACACCTAGCACCTCAATATCAAACTTTTCTATTTTAGTCCCCTGGAATACCGTTTTGCCATAACCGGTCATCCCGATTTTTATATCATCGGCTTTCATTATTGGCACCGAAGATTCCAATGAGGTATTGCCAATGCCATGACCGATTAAAATAAATAACCATAAAGTAATGAATATTGAGATTCGTCTTTTCATGAATTTACTCCCATGCAATAAATTTAATAACAGAAATAGGTCTAATAGATTAAACCTATTTTTCGCTATCTTTATGCGCGGGGCGAGACTTGAACTCGCACACCTTACGGCATACGCCCCTCAAACGTACGTGTCTGCCAATTCCACCACCCGCGCATAAAGAACGTTACAAGTTATATGGTTAAATATTATAACCTGAAACACAAGAATTTTAAATCTGGCGGACTGTCAGTCTTTTATATGCCTGCCCCGTTATCCCGACAGAATTCGCCGGGATTAACGGGCCGGGACGCCCATCAATCTTGCAGCCGCCTCCTGATATTTTTCTGATGTTTTTCTTATAATCTCTACCGGTAATTTAGGTGCCGGCGGTGTTTTATTCCAGCCGCAGGTTTCTAAATAATCGCGGACAAATTGCTTATCAAAAGAAGGTTGTCCCTTGCCCGGCGCATAACTGTCAACCGGCCAGAAACGGGAAGAATCAGGGGTTAATAACTCGTCAGCCAGAATAATCTCATCTTGGCCGGTTTTCCCCCATTCTAATTTCGTATCGCAGATAATTATTCCTTTGCCCAGGGCATATTGATGAGCCCGTTCATATATCTCAAAACTTCTCTTTTTTAATTCCTCCGCGTCTTTTTTACCAATTATTTCAACCATTTTCTCGAAAGATATATTCTCATCGTGTCCGCTGGTCGCTTTGGTAGACGGTGTGAAAATAAGTTCTTTTAACCGTTCCGACTCTTTTAAGCCCGGCGGCAATTTAATTCCGCAGACGCTCTGGGCCTTGGTATATTCCTTCCAGCCCGAACCGGCCAAATAACCTCTGACAATGCATTCTACCGGAAAAACCTTCAGCTTTCTTGCCAGCATTGTCCTGCCTTCTAATTCCTTTTTATGCTTGGAAATTGCCGGTATTTTGGAAACGATTTGCTCGAAATCAGCCGTGATAAAATGGGTTGCGGTAATGTCTTTTATCAAATCAAACCAGAAGATGGATAGGGCGGTCAGCACGGCTCCTTTATAAGGAATCGGGTCGGGCAAAACCACATCAAAAGCTGATAGCCGGTCTGTGGTAACAATCAACAAATAATCATTGGCATCGTAAACATCACGGACTTTACCGCGATTAAAGAATTTCAACCCGTCACTCTCGGACAGAGATGTCTGCCAGACTGTATTTATTTTCATAATAAATTTTGTTTTATATTCTTCGATTATATGAGAATGTACTCAAGCAATTATTATTAGAAATAATCCGAATAGTCAATCAAAATATAATATATATTAAGAGGCCACGAAACCAAGATGAAATTTATTTCCACCATTTATCCCATTTTGGGACAAAGACACAAAGAACACTAAGAATTCTTTGTGACCTCTGTGTCTTTTCCCGATGGGCTATTCAGAGAGGTTGTTTGGGGGATCCCGAAGCAGTTTTGCTTGGGTAACTTCATTCTGGAGTGGAACGAATTCTTATCCGTGTCAATCTGCCTGCCGTTCCCGACCCCGTTGGTTCGGGACGGGGCGGGCAGGTTAGTGTTTTACTCCTAATTTAACTATACCGAGACGATAATAAACTTCCAATGTTAGAACGTTAGTGGCAACACAATAAACCCTTCCGGCTTCATTACTCCACCGGTCAAGAGAATCCCAACTGCCATCAGCGCAACCGTCCGGTTTAGTGCGTTGATGTTTTAATAAAACGTCTTTGATTTTCTCATTCCAAGCAGTCCAACCCTGTCCCTTAGGCCCATCATACTGAAACAAGCAATATGACGCATAAAACCAGTAATAATAATCAATGATGCAGGGATTGGAAGTATCCCATGCCGGCAGTTTTGAAAGAATCTGGCTAATTCCAAGCTTTATTAATGGGTCGGTAGTTTTTTTATCTATAAAGATGCGAGCCATTATACCGATGGCGGTAAGAGAAGGCGGTATCGTATTGGCATTCACCAGGCGCTGGTCTTCATCTCCCCTGACCGCAAGGCTACCGAGTTCCGTATAACCGACCTTGCCGTAATTTTTATCGGTAACATCATCAAAGAATGATTTAATGCCGTTGAATGCCTCCGGCGGAACGGGAATATTGCTGCCTTCTGCGGCTTTCAAAGCCATCGTGACCCACCCGCTGACCGAGGTATCATTCTGACCGCTTTTGGGCTGATAACGCCATGCCTTGCCGGGATTCTGGGCATCTAAAATATATTTAACCGCTCTTTCTACGGAATCTTTGAAATAAACACCGGCCGGATTATCCATAGTTAAAGCATAAAGGTCAGCCATAGCATATGTAGCCAATGCCTGATTATACATAAATTTACCTTCTTTGACACCGCCGAAAGCACCGTCCGAAAGCTGGATACCGGTAAGATAGAGCGCGCCTTTTCGAACGACATCGCCGAAACAGATGCCTTCGTAATTATCCCGTGAACTATTAGTATAACCGGCGCCTGTGAAGGCAAGCATTGATAATCCGGTCAGGCCTATATTATATTGTTCATCGCCCGTGCCCGAACATTTGACGCCGCGGCATTGATTCTGGAATGACTTGGCGCCCCATGAACCGTCAGGATTCTGGTGCCTGGCTAACCAGATAAGTCCTGCTAACACGGCAGATTCAGAAACCTTGGCAATGTGTTCTACTTGTCGACCACGTCGTCTTTTGGGACCTAATCCGCTACCAATACCTATTGCGTCATTATTGCCTACCAGTTTATTGTCAATAATATTACTCAGTGTGTCTATGTCGTCCGGACTGGGCGGTTTAGTGTCATCAGGATTTTGCGGGTCGACCAATTTTGTATCCATCTTTTCTGGGTCAATCTGGTTAATCGGGTCATCAGGTATTTTAGGCATGTCCGGTTCCGGTTTATCAGGATTAAAAGTGATTTCACGCGGTATTTCCGGTATCAGGTTATTGCCTGAAGAGGGGATTGAGGCAAGTATAAGGATTAAAAAAATATGGAAAACAAGCGATAAACCCCACCACGGCGCATTGTGAATATGCATCTGCAACCAGAGATTGAAATCTAATTTATGTTCCATTGCTTTTTCTGCGACAGAACCTTCCTGAATCAGGATTTCTTCCGAATGGCTATTTTGATGATTGGTTATCATAACGGCCTCCTTTTACTCGCTGTTAGACCTTTGGTCGTTATGACCGCAGGGAATCCCGTTAGGGACAGCGAGTTATCCCGACGAACCTGCCTGACTAATCAGGCGAGTGTCGGGACTTTTCTCCGATCATATAAACGGGTAAAAACCGGGAAGGTTCATTTTCTTTCTGAATTACCGACTTTTTATTTTGCAATAACCGGATGGGTGTTTTGGTGGCTAAATGTGGTGGACCAGAGGGACAGTTTTATGTAGCCGTTTCTCTGTATTCTTCGTGGTGAATTATTCTTCAGTCATTTGGCTTGGTCTTTTCTTTTGGCTTGATATTATTCTTCAACATTCCCTTGTAATTGTCATCCTTGAGCAGGTCTTCTATCTCTTTATCCGTGTCTATAAAAATAGAGTATTCGGTATTAACTTCTATATTATTATTGATGCGATTGGGGTAGCTGTCTTCCTCAGGCCCCTTGTCCAGAAACACCGATAAACTATACCCGCCGTGGTAGGTATTGCCTGCGGTATTAGCAACGCTGTCTTTATAAATGTCCTTGCCCCCCAAATCCATAAATAGGCAGAAACCGTTATGCGCCGTGGCGCCCCGCGAGAATCCGCCTGCATCGTAGATGTCATTCCCGCCTTTGTCTATAAAAGCCACGCAGGTCAGGTCCCATGAAAGACCGGCTACCACGCCGCACAGTGTTTTATACCGGTCATCGCCGCCTTCGTCGATGAAATATCCGAGCGCCGAATGCGCCGCAAATCCCTGGGCATATCTGGTGCCTAAATAGTTATCATTATTATTACCCGCATCGCAAAGCATGCCCCAGCCGAAAAAATATCCGCCGCCCTGTGAGAATGTGCCGGCTTCATAATTATCAGCCCCGTTCTCGTCAATCAGCGCGCCGATTCCGCCTGAACGGCTCATAGACGGGTCTGCATATGCCCGCATACCCGTGCCGCATCCCTGGGACCAGCCGTCAAATGTCCCGGGATTATCCGGATAGCCATTGGGATGTTTGGTGCTGGCCAGATAATTGTCATCGCCCTCGGTATCAATCAGCAGCCCGAAGGCCTTGGGACCGGCAAATCCCTGAGAAGATTTATTTGCCTGATAAGAATCGTTGCCCGCCCGGTTTATCAATATACCTATCCCGAATAGTCCGGCGCCCTGGGTATATTCCTGTCCCTTAAAGCTATCATTTCCGTTATTATCAACCAGGATACCGATACCCAGCAGACCGCTGCCTTGTGCCCAGTCCTGGGCAATATAAATATCGTCGCCCGCGCCGTCATAAAGTATGCCCACACCCATAAATCCGGCGCCCTGGCATCCGTATTCATATGATGAATAACGGTCATTGCCTTCAAAATCAATGATAATCGAAAAAGGCTGCTCTGGCATGACCGACCCGCCTAACCGGTTGGCATAGAAATCATCACCGCCCAGGTCTATGATTATTGCGGCATTTTCCTGATACTTGTTATTACCCTTACCGGCGATGATAATCTTTCCGAATGGCGTATCCTTGCTAATCAGAATACCTTCTTTATCTTTTCCTTCGCGCTCAATATCTTTCTTAAGCCCGTCCAGATATTCCTGGGACAAGACACAGGTGAGCATTTTGCCTGCAACGAATAGTTTTTGGTAATTGACATAGCCGCATAATTGTATCAGTTTCTTATCAATCTCATTGCGTTTACTGACCTCATTAGGATCCGCAAGATTACTATCGCGCATCCAGCGGTCGGTCAATCCGTAAATATTATCCTTTATGAACAAAATATCATCATCAGTCAATCCGGCAAACGCTTCTTTGCGGTATTTCTCAGTCCGTTTAAGCAATTCCTCAATTTGCTGGCAATGCTCCTCCAACGAGATTCCGGTCTTGAGTTTCATCAGTGCGATGTCTTCGCCCCCGCCAGAGGCGGGTCTGCCTATGGCACAGGGTAGCAGTAAAAAGGCTGCATCCGATGATATAACCTCATCCAACCGGGCAGAGATTGTTTCCAGAAGCCCGGCATTATCACAGTTCGAAACACTATTCCTGACATTAGCTATCAAATCATCGCAGACCCTGGGAATCTTGAACGGGTCGCGGTGCAGGTAACGCATATCCCTCAACCGGAAATCGTCAGCGCCCTTTTCGTCATCGCTGTAACGTTTAAGCAGGTCCTGGTATTTGTCCGTTATGCCGGTATCGCTGATAATCTTTTTGGCCAGGATTTCTATGGGTATGGTGTAATCAGCTAATTCAGGATGTATCTTGTCATTGGGCTCCGGCTCGGATTGTTCCTTGTTAGTGGCCATCATCCGCGTGCCCAGGGTTATCTTCAATTCAAGTTTCCGGATATTCCTGACTATTTCCGTCTTCATCAAATCGCCGGTTTTGAGGTTGTTGATAGCATCCGTAACTTTATCCGCCTCAATCGGCTCATTCTTATTATTAATGCTCAGATTAATATCATTCACAATACGAAGAATGGTCAATGGCACGATTCCGCCGCTACCCACGTTCTTTATATGTTCGGATATTTTATCCATGTATCCTGATTCCTCGCCCGAGAAGGTATTGGTGTCGTATGCAATGACGATATCGCCTGTCTTGAGTCCGCCCTTTTCAGCCGGTGACGAGGGCGATACTGAATTTATCTTTATCCCGCCCTGCCCTTTTTCCATACCCATCTTGGTCAGGTCCTTTATTGGTCCCATACTGATACCCATCCAGCCGGCCTTTTTAGCACCGCGCAATTCGGGCTTGGGCGGTTCAGGCGGCGCAACCGGATGAAATATCTTGGGCGGAGAAATCAGCGCAAGTGTCAATTCTTTTACCACTGACTTTTTTTGGACAGTAAACTCCAGCTTATCGCCCGGATTAGTGCCTTCCCTGAATCCCTGGTATCGCCTGAGAAATTCCTCTTTTGAGACGGTGGTTTGTGTCTTTGAGACCGAATCAATTATCTCTATGGTTTCTTCCTGGCGGACGAACTTTATCTTGATTGTATCCCCGGCTTTTTTCAGGCTGATGGCTGATAAAAGCGACTCGGTATCAACAATCTTCGTTGAGTCACATTCTATAATAACATCGCCCTTCTTTATACCGGATTGGCTGACCGGTGAATTCACGTATAAATCCGTAACTTCCACACCATTGGCGGCAGGCTTCCCGACGATGCCGAGCCAGGCATCTTTCCCGCCTGACCCAGCCGGTCGGGCAGGTGAAATGATGGTCCTATCAGGAATCACCTTGGGCATCTCTTTCGGAATAGCCGAACATGAAGCAATAAATGCGACCAATGAAACCAGCAGAAACAATTTATATTTATTCATAATTGAAAATGTTGAAAACCATTTCAAAGGTATTGTCAAGAAAAATTAGTCACAGAGACACAGAGAACGCGGAGCCGTAATAATTATAAGGAAACCATGAGACCAAGAGGATTAATTCTTTCCTGTCTTTCTGGCCTTCTTATAAGAATTATCCGTGTTCATCTGCGAAGCGACAGCGGAGTCCCGCCCCAGCGGGGTGGTTTCTTTATTTAATCTGCCTGCCTACTTGGCGTAACCTGCCTGCCCGATCTTCGGTCGTTCGGGCGGGTGTTCATTCGGGCAGGTGCGGCGAATCTACATTTCTTCTATTAATCTTCCTTCTGAATATTATATACTAATACTAAATTATCCTTGACATTATTGTGAATCAAATATATATTTATTAAAGAAGTATTTGGATTTATAAATTCTCCGAGAGCCGTTGAAACCTGCCACAGAGTTGCTACAACTGAATACATTAAAATTAAACGGAAATTTATAGCGCAGACTACAAACGACTTCAATATGGTAATTTATTTTAATTAGTATTTTGTAAAAGAATACATGTATGAATAAATTATGGGTAAGGATTGCAGCAGTCCGATGCCTTCTGATGCGGACTGCTCCGTATCGTAGCATCGGAGCATTCATATTTATTATAGCCTTTGTTGTTGCCTTTAATTATGGCGGCTGTGGCGCCGGCGTTGAAAACCCCAGCGGTAGCAGTGCATCGGATCAATCCGGATTGTCAATCACAACCAATTCAGCCACTAACATCAATCAGACTATTGCCACCCTAAACGGCACGGTCATTCCCATTGGTGTTGATACTTTTGTATATTTCCAATACGGGACAACTATGTCATATGGCAGCACTACCGCTTCTCAAAATATTAATCTGCAATCCGGCTCCAGCGCGGATCCTATCAGTCTATCCGCTAACATAACCGGATTATCACCAAATACCACCTATAACTTCAGAATCAGGGCAATCGTAGGCAATAGTTATGCGGGTCTTGTATACAATGGGTTAAATCAGACCTTTACTACTGTAGGATTAGTGCCTGTTTGCGTTACTAATGCCGCTAACAATATCACTTATAACGCAGCCAGATTAAATGCCACGATTAATCCCAAAGGAAGTAATACCACTGCCTATTTCAATTATGGCACTACTACTTCATATGGCACTGCCACAACTTCCCAGGAA
>JAZDMB010000006.1:0-3000 GCA_043801445.1 Planctomycetota bacterium | reverse complement strand
TCTAACACAGCTCTATTAAGATTGTTTAGACTTTTTTCATCCTTTCTCTTGTTGAACGTTTCCTTCAGTTTTATAAGTTCTTTTGAAGGGGTTTGACTTCTGGTTGCTATGGATTTTTCATACAGGTCGTCCTGTTTTAATAGATTATTCAAGGCGTCAATCGTATCATTCGGAATGTCAAAATTATCCTGCCTGAGCGTATCGCATAGGTTCTTGACGGAGAAATTGCCGGTGAATTCATCTGCCGCAAATTCTGCGTTGGGTATAAGTTCGTTTAATGCCAAGCCCTGCAGTCTTGGCCCAAGGGCAACGCCCAGCACTGTTAAAACAAAGGTCAGAACGATAATGAAAATTACCAATCCCTTATAGGGATTGGCAAAGACCAGAAGCCGTTTAGCCAGACTCAGGTCATACTGCTTGTTTACAATGTCATCTTCCTGATGATACGTTTGCATAATACTGATATACTCTCTACCTAATTTATATTTCCTCTAATTGTTCTTTTACACTTTGGTATTCGCAGAAGCGGGCATAAGCGCCATTTTTTGTCAGCAATTCCTGGTGCGTACCTTGCTCAACAATCTTTCCTTCATCCATAAAAACGACGAAATCAGCCATACTCATTACAGCCAGGCGATGAGAAACTACGATTACTGTTTGTCCACCGGACTTGTTTTGAATAATGTTCCTGAGGATTTTACGTTCGGTTTCGTAATCCACAGCCGAGAAACAGTCGTCCAGAATCAGCAAAGGAGGATTTTTAATAATAGCCCGCGCCAGGGAGGCTCTCTGGCGCTGACCGCCTGATAGATTGATGCCCCGTTCGCCCAGATACGATTCATATTTATCAGGCAGTGATTCTATCGCTTCGCTCATATCCACCGCTTCAGCCGTCTGATAAAGTTTTTCTGCCTCATTATCCGGCGGCTTATCAAACCCGAATTCTATATTATTTCTGATTGTTTCCGAAAAGAGGAAAATGTCCTGCGGTACTGCTCCCATTATCGACCGCAGGTCTTTGATGGAATAATCCTTGATATTTACCCCGTTAATTAAGATAGCACCTGAATCAGGGTCATAAAACCGGCAGAGCAGGTTAAGTAAAACTGTCTTGCCCGAGCCAACAGGACCG
Organism: Planctomycetota bacterium; assembly: GCA_043801445.1. Taxonomy (GTDB): domain Bacteria; phylum Planctomycetota; class MHYJ01; order JACQXL01; family JACQXL01; genus JAZDFP01. The sequence goes on along the minus strand of JAZDMB010000006.1, from coordinate 1,868 downwards.
GTAATCGCTACGGTGGAATTGGGCGGAATTTTAAGATTGATATTATCAAATATCGGCATCGTTTTAAAATCGTCTTGTTTGGGTATCCCGTCCGGGGTTAATTCAGGAATCTTATGTGAGAAACAGATATTTTTGAATTCCACCTCCAGATTTCTGTCTTTGGGCGCAGGCACAGTGCCGGTGTCCGTCATTTCCGGTTTGATATTAAATAACTGCCGCAATCTGCCCAGGGATGCCGAAGCCCGCTGGTATATGGTTACCGACATACCCAGTCCGATCATAGGCCATGCGATTTTTCCCAGAAGCTGTAGAAAAGCCACCAGGTCACCCGGAGTTATTTTACCGTCAATCACCTGCAATCCGCCCAATAAAAGAATAATGAAGGCGCTGATGCCGACGTTAAAATGCAGGAACGGATGAAAGAATGATGACGTCTTGGCTAATGATAAATTCTTTTTTAGATAAATATCATTTGCCTCGCGAAAGCGGTTTAACTGATTTTCTTCCTGGGCGAATGATTTCACCACCCTGATGCCGGAAAAATTCTCTTCGGCTGATTGTGAAATGCCGGACATTGATTCCTGCACCTGGGCGCTTTTGGTATGCAAGCGCTTGCTTACCGAGTTCACAAAGAAAGGCAAAAAGGCGCAACTCAGGATGGTATAGAGCGTCAGAGACGGGCTTTTGCTTATCATAATGAACGGCGCCATCATTAAATAGAAACTGATATCCAGTATGATGGTTACGCCTTCGCCCAAAAACATCCGCACCCACTCCACATCGTTAGTGGCACGGGACATAATATCACCGGTCCGGGCGTTGTGGAAAAAATTCAATGATAGCTTTTGGAGATGCGCAAAAAACTTATTCCTCAAATTGCGCACCAGAGAAAGTGAAGTGCTCTGGAAAAGATATCGCCACCAGTAGCGCAAGCCGCCCTGCACCATTACGCCGGCAAAATAAACCAGGCCGATTAAGATCAGATTTTTCGTGGCTTCAAGTCTTGAGATGTTTCCATAGACGCCTTCTATCATTACATTTACGGCATATCCGGTCAGCAAAGGCAGTGAAACATCTATAACATCAGTGGCAAAAAGAGCAAATGCGGCTATGATATATCGTTTTTGGTGTTCCTTCAAAAACGGTAGAAATAATCTCAAGTTCTTAAACATAATTAAAGTGAGGGGTTGGGGTGTTTCGCCCCCGAACCGCTCATCCTGAGCGGAGCGAAGGATCTCATAAAACGTATATTGAGATTCTTCGCCGACGGCTCAGAATGACCCCTAAGGGGCAACCCAGAGAAAAACTCCCCGAGGGGTCAATTAAAGTTCGGTTCCTAACGGGACTACTACATTACTTCTTGCCCCGTAAGGGGTGTTATATCATTCTATGGAAAAATCAAGAAAAAAGCAGTAGCAAGTTTTGTTAGCTTCACAGCCCGTTAGAAGCGATACTATGCGAATAGAGTAATATGTTACTTATAGGTATATATCATCTTGTACGGACGCTTCTAACGGGGCAAGCAGTAGCAAGTTTTTGCGGCAAGCAACAATGAACCAGCCCTTGCACGTTCACACCCCGCGGGGTGCAATAGGGCTGGGTGAAGTTAGTCCCGTCAGGGACGAGAAGTGTTCCTTAGTCAAAGTGGTTTAAAAATAAAATAAATATTAAAAAATACTTGACAGGAATATTTATTGTAGTAGATTACCAACTTATGCAACGAAATCTAATAGGTCATAATTCGGGATTTGGTGTTTGTTATCTACCCCCCCCCCCCCCCCCAAGAAACCTTATAAAATAAGATCTGTATGGAGATTATTTTCAACACGTGAACAATTCTTCACCATCCCGCCAAAGGCGGGACCGGC
>JAZDMB010000031.1:0-82266 GCA_043801445.1 Planctomycetota bacterium | reverse complement strand
CCCCCCCCCCCCCCCATTCATATTACTCTTGACAAATCTATTAATATCAATATTATAATATCATTATGATTATAAATATGACGCATACCAACATAACTACTTTTTCATCTGACAGATACATTTCATCAAAAACTGTGGTATTTCAAGCTGGAATTAGAGAAAACCACTACACATACACGGCCAGAGAATGGGATTGATTTCCTAGTGGGACACTCTTCAATGTTCCGTAAGTGGCAGAGTTAATCAGCAAATAACGAATTATTTTTTTTAGCCATAGAAACGGCTAATTTAATGGCTTCTATCATAGATGCCGGATTGGCAATTCCTTTATCGGCAATATCAAAGCCAACGCCGTGGGCTGGAGATGTTCTGATAAATGGTAATCCGAGTGTAACCTGAACCGCTTCAAAGAATGACAGTGTTTTTATCGGGATAAGTCCCTGGTCATGATATAGGGCAACTACAGCATCAAATCCGACCGAATGATTGTTAGGATTATTCTGTATTGTTCGATAGAAGATACTATCAGCCGGGAACGGTCCTTCGCAGATAATTTTCCTGCGTCTGGCAAGTTCAATAGCCGGTTTGATAATAGTATTTTCTTCCCTGCCGAATGTTTTGCCTTCCCCGCTGTGTGGATTTAATCCGCAAACCGCTATTCTCGGCTGGCTGACTCCAAAATATTTTCTTAGTCCTTCTTCGGTTTGTTCTATGGCGGATAATATTTTTTCAGTGGTCAGATACAATAATAATTTTTTATATGCGATATGAGTAGTAACTAAAGAGACCTTTAGTTTTGGAGCAACAAACATCATTGTTACCTTGCGGGAAAGGGTCTTTTGGGCTAATAATTCCGTATGGCCCACAAAAGAATAACCGGTTTCCTGAATGGCTTGTTTGCTGACCGGTGCGGTAACTAATGCGTTATATTTATTAGCCTGTAATATTTTAACGGCAGAAATGATATATTCCAGACCATTGCGAGATTCTGATGCGTTTTTAGGTTCACTCAGCCCATATACATATGGGCTGGGTTCAAATAAAAAGATATTATCTGATGTTTGAGATGGTATAGTCGGGGTTGATAATTTTATGGGATTGAAATTGATATTTAAATTCTGGGCGGTTTGTAATAGTGTTTTTGCCGAGCCGATAATCAAGAAATTAAATCCGGGCAACAGATTTTGTATATGAGGTGATGTCAGCGCTTTAATGATTATTTCGGGTCCGATGCCTTTCGGCTCGCCCATCGTGATAACAATTGTCTGGCGGGGTTTCATTTAAGTATGGTCGCTGGGGGTTTCTTCTTTAGAATCTTTTCCGTTTCTGTCTGATTCGTCCCGAGCTGGCGGGGTCGGGAACGGCGAGGCAAGCACGGTCTCTTCGGAGTCGCTGATGGTTTCCTCTTTAGAATCTTTTCCACCTGCGGTTCCTTCAGAGTCTGCTGTCAGGATAAATGTTTCAGTATGTCCGAGTTTAATCTCATAAGGTGTTTCATTCGTGGCAATATGAGTAATAAAAGCTCTTTTTTTAATCTGTTTTCCATTAAGATAAGTTCCATTAGAGCTTAAATCTTTTAATTCAACCGAATGGGTATTATAAAATGCGATTCTCAGGTGTTTTCTGGAGACTGCTAATAAACCCTTATTTTCAGATTCTCTTTGCGGATACTTGTCAAACTTACGATATGATATATCACATTCATGCCCCCGGCCGATGATAACAATTTCCCCATAGCGAATATAAAATATTTCACCTTCTGCTATTCCGTTAGTGCCTTTTAAAACAAGTGTTTCTACGCCCATAATTATTTATCCAAATGAAGTTATCCGCAGAAGAAATAACAATGTTCAATGAATAATGTTCAATCGGGAGTGGTTCCAATCTGCTAATACATTACATTTATTCTTCAGCAATATCAAAATTGGAATAGACATTCTGGACATCGTCGTGGTCTTCTAATGACTCCATCAGCTTGATAATCTTTTCACCGTCGTGTTTATTCAGGGTAACATAATTTTTAGGGACCAGGGTAATATCAGCGGTTTTATGAGCAAAGCCTTTTTCTTTAAGGGCTGTTTTGACTTTTTCTATGTCTTTAGGGTTGGTAGTTACTTCAAAAGTATCTCCTTCGGAAGTGACATCTTCTGCCCCGGCATCCAGGGCAGTTGTCATTATGGCATCTTCCTTGGTTTTATCAGCAATGATAGTAATAATACCCTTTCGTTCAAAGAACCAGTTAACCGAGTTGCTGGCTCCCAATTTGCCGTTATGCAACTCAAATATTTTTCTGATTTCTGAAGATGTCCGGTTACGGTTATCGCAGAGGACTTCAGCCATGATTGCGGCGCCACCAGGTCCATAGCCTTCGTAAACAATAGTCTCTAATATTACGCCGTCAAGTTCACCCGCACCTTTTTTTATAGCCCGGTCGACATTTTCACCGGGCATATTAACAGCCCGAGCTTTTTCCATGGCGTATTGGAGTTTCGAATTGGTTTTAGGGTCGGTTCCGCCTTCACGAACCGCCACCATCAATAAACGTCCTACCTTGGAAAATTCTTTCCCTTTCTTGGCATCAGTAGCCCCTTTTTTATGCTTGATAGTTGCCCAATGTGAATGTCCGGACATATTTTTTGCCTCCGATAAAGAAGTAATAAGTAGTGAGTAATAAGTATCGGAATATCTTAAATACTCGAATACTTAATACTTCTTTTGATAATACCATAAAGATAAACTAAGTCAAAATAATTAGCGTAAAATGAAAGATTATGATAAAAGAATATTACGGAAACACTAATAACGCGAATTAAGCTAATCCCATTAGCCGGAGGCGAGACTTCGCCTGCGGGCGAGTGAATTATTCGTATCTATTCGTCAGATTCGTGTTCTTAATATTTAAAAAATGAGTTTGTTAAGAGTTCTTAAATCTTCAGATAAATCTAAATCTACGAAAGAAATAGATGTCTTCCCGGAAGAATTTATTAAGAAATTAGAGAAACTGAGGTTTGTCGTTAAGAAGATATTGTTTTCCGGGACAGTCGGCGAGCAGATAATGAGTCGGAGAGGAGGACGGCTTGAGTTTACCGGTCACCGCGACTACACACACGGCGATGAAACCAGATATATTGACTGGAACGCTTTTGCCAGATTAGAACGATTATATATTAAAGAATTTGCACAAGAGAAAAGTGTCCCTTTATATATCCTGCTGGATATATCCGCATCGATGTTATCAACCAATATTCAAATACCTGCCCGACTACCAGCCCGAAAGACTAGTTCTGGCGGGGATGTGATTTCCAAGATAGATTATGCCAAACAACTTGTCGCGGTATTGGGTTACATCGGTTTGATTATTGGTCAACCGGTTCATTTATTTGCTTTCAGCCACAATAGCTTTCATACGTCCGGAATCTTTAAATCAGATAAGCAACTCTTTGAAATGATGGCTTTTTTGAGGAAATTAGAACCAATCGGGCAAACCAATATATACGATGCCTGCATTAGATTTGATAAAATAATAAACAAGAAAGGATTCTTTATTCTTTTATCGGATTTGTTTGAGAATATACCTGCCCGATTGTCCGTCCGAACGGATGTCCATCCGGGCGGGGATACCCGGTCAGGCGGGGGTGATGATAGCCATGCCCCGTTAGAAAGAACCATAATTAAAGATAAAGATGACGATAGTTACCCTGAACGAAGTGAAGGGTCTCAAAGAGATTCTTCGCTATCGCTTCAGAATGACTGCGGTCAACTTTCTAACGGGTTGGGAAGCCCTGAAATTTTGCTACTGCATCGGATTCTGGAAAGATTGAATAATAAAGGTTTCATAATAAATATAATGCATATTTTTTCCGACTTTGATGAAGCACCATCTTTAAACGGTTTATACAGATTACGAGATTCGGAATCGGGAGAAGAAAAGGTTATCCGGATAGATAATAAGACGATTTCAAAATACCGGCATATTTTCTCAAGTTTTTCAGAAGGGTGGAATAGTTTTTGCCTGAAACATAACATAAAGTATTTTCATCTTAATACCCGGACGCCTTTAGAAGATGTGGTTTTTCGTTTGTTAAGACAAAGAAAACTATTAAGATAAATAATTTTTATAGACATGATTCTTGAAAGCCCGTTAGGGTTATTGGCATTATCATCGATTGCGTTGGTGGTAATATTGCATCGGCTCAGGCAGAGGCCCGAGCGTCGTGATATCGGTAGTTTGTTTATCTGGAAAAAGATTGAGCAGTATATAACTGCCAGCCCGGTCCGCAAGAAGAGCCGGTTATATATGATTCTGTTCCTCCAAATCCTCTCGGTGATATTCTTATCCTTTGCCCTGGCAAAGCCGGTCTGGCGGATTACCCAACCCGAACCGCTCCATCTCGTTTTCCTCATAGATAACTCCGCCAGTATGGGAAGCGCCAGTTTTGAAGGCAGCGGAAATACTTATAGTGTAATCGCAGGCGGTCGCTGGGCAGTTATGAAAGAAAAGATAAAAGAAGTGATTGTGAAATCGCCTGCAGATACAACAGTTTCTTTATATCAGGTGTCTCCTCTGAAGTCATTCATACAACTCAAGCGTTATGAGACGTTTAATGTGATTAATAATCTGACATTGATGGAGATTTCTTCTGATGTGGAGACATTGGTTTCGTTATCCCAGGGTATTAAAGGAGAATTATATTTCTGCTCCGATAAACTCCCGTCTGAATCAGTATTAAACAGGTTCAGCCAAAAACCGCACCTGATTTTAGTGGGTCAGCCCTCCGATAATAAGGCAATTATTCACGCCGCGGCAACTCCTACTCCGAACAAAAAAGATTACTATGACATATTTGTAACAGTTAAAAACTATTCATCACGCCCGGCGAATAATATCGCTATAGACGTGATAAGCACATTTAAAGATAGTCCTGACAAGGTATTGGGGCATGAGAAGATTAATCTCGGTACCAATGAGAAAAGAGATTTATTTTTCAATGATGTCCATCTGCCGGAAAAATCGCGTCTGAAGATTGTCTTGGATAGTAAAGACGAAATGATGCGTGATAATGAGGTTTGGTTGATGACTCCCGACCCATACAGCATTAATATAATCGGTAAAAAGAGTCCTGCGCTTATAAAGGCATTAAAGTCAATCCCGTCCATCTTTTTGGATGATACATCTTCGTACCACGATATCACCGTCTTTAACGAGACGCTTCCCGTAACCCTGCCTGCTAAGTCAATAATTATCAACAGCATCCCTGCAAATAATCTCTTCTGGAATTATCAGGGAGAAACAATCAATCCGGTTGTTACCGGCATAGATACTTCGTCGCCTATCTTAAAATACTGCGACCTGAATGTATTCAATAACATACCTTCAGCCGTAAAACTTCTGCCTGTAGAAAAGGAATACCTCAAGCCGATTATAAAGGCAAGGGGTTTAGATGGTGAAGATTGCGTTTTGCTCGGCGAGTGGCAAAGGGGAGAGCAACAAATGATTATTCTCAATTTCCCAGTAGAATGGCGTAGTGAGATTGATTCAGTAGATTGGACATTAACGCCTTCGTTCCCTATTTTCTGGACCAATCTGATAAATTACTTTCATCCTTTATCCAAAGATTATACGCTGGGTTCTGGGCTGTGCAACGAAGAGGAATCGGACAATAACGGCATATCGGTTATGGATACAGTACAACCTCCCGCAAATAATGATATTAAAAAAGAAATCAGAAGGATTGATTTCGCCCCTTGGTCAATATTTACAGCCGGGATTTTATTAGTATTAAGTTGGATATTAGGAAGAACGTCTCTTTAGCCCGTATACGCCAAATAGGACGCAGATTTTCGCAGATTAACACTGACAATACAAGAGGTTTTGAGGAAATTACTTTTTCACCCATCTGAGACCAAGAAAAAATTATATTTTATCTTGAATATCTGCGTAGTTTTTAGGGCTCTGTGTTTATCTGTGTTCTATCCCGTACGGGTGGTTGATTCAGAATAAGTTCCTTATTTTTCCCCACAAATCCCTCATCTTTTTTCATATTTTAGCCGTTATTATATATAGGGCGATAAACTACATGAACCAACTCTGTGATGGTCGCATAATATCAAAATTAAAATATGTAATTATTGACATCAGGTAGATATTAAGATACTGTATCAATGTCTATAACATTGATGTCTTAGTGGAATTAGTTTTTGCCGAGATTATGCTAAATTCTTCAGTGCCAATAAATCAGGGTGGGAATATTCATATGTCAGAGGAGTTGAAAAAACTTTCTGAGAATTATTGTCTGGGACAATATAAGGAATTGGAAAAAGACCTTGAAGATTTCATACGCAATAACAAGGATGCGATAAAGAAATTCAAGGAGACTGAACTAAAAACGCATTTAGATGTGGATTTACCTACAGATGAATTGGCGATAAAATTATACATCTTAAAAACACGCACGATTAATCCTGCCACGGAAATAAAAACAGAGTTAGCCGAGATTGAAAAGGAAATCTGGATTCAGGGGGAAAAGATAAAACAGTCGCCCGACCGCAATAAAATTGCCATAGAATGGTGTAAATCGCATGCGCCGGGCTGGCGCGATAACTGGGTCTTTGCCGCACTCTATGTTTTCGAGCATAATAAAGACCATTATATCAGATTATTAGAGTAAAAACCTCCTTCCTTTATTTTATGGCTGATCCCTTACAGGATACTATGAAATATAATACCGTTAGGTATGAAACCACTTCAGATAGATTATGAGCATCTCACTTGCATAGAGATTATTGTCAAAAAATCAACTCTTGAGGATTATCGTCTTGATGTTTATCTGACCAGAAGATTCCAGGAATATTCCCGCTCCTTGCTCCAGCGGCTTATCAAGGATAAATTAGTCAAAGTCAATAATCTTGCTTCTAAGCCGAGCCATCAGTTACATCAGGGTGATATTATCCACGTTCAATTACCGGCATTAATCAAACCTCAGATGCTGGCTGAAGATATACCGCTGAATATTATTTATGAGGATACCGAATTTATTGCAATTAATAAACCGCCGGGTATGGTTGTGCATCCAGCCGGTGGTAACTGGAAACATACCCTTGTTAACGCCTTGCTTCATCATTGCGGGACCCTGCCGGTTCCCAATAGACCCAAAGGAATACAGGCAAAAGAAGGTGATATTCCCATTTATCGTCCCGGCATTGTACATCGGCTGGACAAAGATACCAGCGGGGTTATTCTGGCCGCAAAGACTGTTCAAGCCCATTTCAATTTGGCACAACAATTTGAGAAACGCAAGACAGAGAAACAATATATTGTATTAGTGGAAAAGGAGATGGAGTTTGATTCTGATGTGATAGAAAAATCAATCAGCCGGCATAGCAAGGATTATAAAAAGATGATGGTGTGTAAAAAAGATGAGGGACGCGGGGCACTTTCATATTATGAAGTCCAGGAACGCTTTAAGGGATTTACCTTGGTTAAGGTTTTACCTAAAACCGGTCGAACACATCAAATCAGGGTGCATCTGGCATCAATCGGTCATCCGGTGGTCTGCGATAAGACCTATGGCCTGCGTGAGGAACTGTATCTCTCGGATATCAATTCAGGGGTAGCGGATGATAGGAATCAATGCATCCTCAACCGTCAAGCGCTCCACGCGGCACGCCTGACTTTTTACCATCCTAAGACTAATGAGAAAATGACATTAGAAGCACCATTAACGGATGATATTAAAATCGTTGTCTCATTACTTAAAGAACAATCTTAATTAAAAATGGAATTAAATAAAGCCAATCTATTGCAATTATTCAGGGCAAGGAATATTACCGCATTAAAGACTCTGGGACAGAATTTTTTAATGGATACCAATTTCCTGAATTACATTATCAAAACAGCAGAACTCTCTTCCGATGATAATGTTTTAGAGATAGGCTCCGGTCCTGGGATTCTGACTCATCTTCTGGCGCAAAACGCCGGATATATCTGGGCAGTAGAAATTGATTCAAACCTTCTGGAAATCTCCCGCGAATTATACGGCGAATTACCGAATATAAAATTTATCAGAACCAGTATTCTTAATAGAAAGAGGGATAGGATAAATCCTGATGTGCTTGATGTTATTGATAAAAATGCCGGCTCAATAAAGGTAGTTTCTAATTTGCCCTATAAGACAGCGGTGCCGATAATTATGCTTTTATTAGAAAGCAAATTACCGATTAAAATGATGCTTTTGATGGTCCAACTTGAGATTGCCCAGCGTCTGACCGCTCAGCCGGGCGCTCATAACTATAGTCCGGTCAGCATTATTTGCCATTATCTTTCCACAAGCAAGATGCTCAGAAAAGTGCCGCCGGATGTCTTCTGGCCCAAGCCGGAGGTCTATTCCAGCCTGATTTTATTGACCCCGACTAAAAGATTCCCGGCTGACTTCTTAAAGACAGATTATTACCTGCTTAAGAAATTATTAAAACTTATTTTTTCATATCGGCGTAAAATCATTGTTCGGGCATTACAAAATGCCTTTGACAGTCTTGGAATTGACTCGCAGCAATCAAAAATAGAGGAATTATTGTCAGTATCTCAAATAGAGCCGACACTAAGACCTCAGAGAATAACGCCTGAAGAATACTTAAGATTATTTAATAATTTCAAATCATATTTTGGTAAACTATTAAAATATGAAGAGTGAATTTCCCCTTTCCCGTCCTTTCCTTCCTATAGCGATTGCATTTATCAGCGGCATCGCTTTATCTGATTATTTCTCCGATTTTCCATTTGAGCATTTACTGTCAAAAATAATTATTGTTATCTTGGGTTGTTTCATTGTTCTTTTCATTGCAGGTCTTATTTTTAATGGATTACGTAAAACCATTATTCTTGATGCCCTTCTTATAATCTTATGTTTTCTTGCTGGTTCGGCTCGTTTATTAATCGCCTATCATTATCCAGCGAATCATATCTCTAATTTCAAGGCGGAAAATGTACCTGTTTATCTGGAAGGACAAGTTATAGATGAACCGTTGTATTACCAGTTAAAAAATGAATTTACTGAGGTGGATAATAAACTATCAGGTTATTTCGTTATTAATGCAAGAATCATGTCATGGGCTGATGAAAAATCTTTTGTGAACGGCAAGGTCAGAGTGAGTTTTTACGGGTTGGAATCAGCAGAGAATTTATCATTTATAAAGTACGGTAACCGTGTTCGTATTCTAGGCAGAATTTATTCTATTCGTGGTCCTACCAATCCCGATGAATTTGATTACCAGCGATTTCTTAAACAACAGGATATTTATAAAACCATTCAGATAAAAAGCGCAGAAGACATTTCATATTGGGGTGTTAATGAAGGCAATGCTATTTGGAATATTTTACAGCGACTTAGAAACTTTCTGGGAAAGAAAATTGATATTTATTTTGACTCACAACAAGCATCTTTAATCAAGGCGCTTCTTTTAGGTAATCGTTCAATTATTCCCGATACGATGGAAAATCAATTTATGCAGACAGGCACCATCCATTATCTTTCTGTCAGCGGTTTACATCTGGCAATGCTGGCAGGTTTTTTCTTTATCGTTTTGGGATTGTTGGGTATGACAGGGCGGAAAAGGGCTGTTGTATTGATAATCAGTGCGGTATTATATGCTTTGCTGACCGGGTTCTCCACGCCTATCAGCAGGTCTCTGGTGATGATAGTTGTTTATCTCGGTGCGGAGATATTTAATCGTAAATCAAATCCATTTAATTCATTAACGTTAGCCGCATTAATTATAGCCATCTATAACCCTGAGGAGGTTTTTAGCGCCGGCGCTCAACTTTCTTTCATCTCGGTTTTATCTATTATCAGCCTAAGTCCTTTATTCCTCTTGTTATTCCGCTACAAAAATATAGACGATTTTGTACCGACATTTATTGAACCTACAATTATTCAGAAATGTGTAGTTATTTTTAAGAAGTATTTGGTTAACTCTGTTGCGGTATCTATGTCTGCCTGTCTTGGTGTTTTTCTAATTGTTTTGTGTTATTTTAATATCGTTACTCCTATCGCTGTTATTACCAATATTATTCTTTCGCCTCTGATTTTTCTTATAATGGTCATTGGTTTTATTAATCTGCCTTTTATAGCGTTAGGAATTTATTCTTATCTTAACCCGTTGATTTCTTTTCTGGCAGTAGCAGTTATGAAAATTGTGGACTGGTTCAGTCATTTCCCGTTTGCCTATTTTTATCTGCCTGATATTCCTTCAATATTCGTTTGGATATTTTACCTATTATTTTTTCTATGGCTTATTGGTTATCGTCTGAAATTCATAAGCCAGAAATATTTTATCCCTTACGGGATGTTATTAAATAGAATACCGTTAGGTATCACAGCAGTAACAATATTTGTATTAGTTTTTCTAGGCTGGGCGGTTAGTACTAATTTAGATTGCAAAAAAGACGGTCTGACTTTAACGATGCTTGATGTCCGCCAGGGGGCAAGTTTTATAATGGAAACACCCGACGGCAAAACAATCATCTATGATGCCGGCACAATGGGGTCACGCGATATCGGTGAACAAGTCATTATCCCTTTTCTCTGGGGAAAAGGAATCACCAGAATAGATACCATTATTTTTTCGCATCCTCATTTAGACCATATCAACGGTGTCCAGAGTATCCTGGAGCGATTCCCTGTAAAAAATGTTTTAATCAGTCCTTATTTTGGTTATTCTGAAGACGGCGAAAAAATGCTGAGTTTGGTGAACTCGTATCAGATTCCTGTAGAACAAATCGTTCAGGGTAATAGCATAAATATCTGCTCTGAGATTGTTGCCGATGTTTTAGGTCCGCCGTTGCTTGACATAAAAAAATATCGGCATATCAATCAGAATGACCTTTCTCTGGTTATTAAAATTCCATATTGTAATAAAACTATAATTCTATGCGGTGATATTCAGGCAAAAGGGATGGATTGGTTATTCAATAATAACCGGCTTGATCTAAGAGGTGATATTTTACAGATACCCCACCATGGTCTTGTAATTAAATCTGAGAATAAACGATCCTATATAGAAGAATTAATGGAAATGGTAAATCCCAAATATGCTTTGATTAACAATGAAGGAGATGAAACAGATGAGAATATTATTGAAATGCGTAATGAGAAAAATATTGGTATTTTAGCCACCTCGCAATTCGGGTCGGTAACAATCAAAATGACTGCTGATATATTGGAGATAATTCCTTTTAGGAATACCTGTTTGCCGAATCATCAGTACAAGCAGGGTGGAGATGATGTTAAATAAGGTTGTTAATAAGCTACATGTTGATAAGGATAGTGCAGTCTGAATAGGATATTGACAGGCAGGTCTGTCAATTTTATCTGTGCTTAACGCATTTTTTGCAATTTGTGATCGTCTTTTTCTATCTCGTTCTTTTTCGTCTTTTGATATGCCTGTATTTTTTTAGATAATTCTTTATCATTAAGAGATAGTATTTTTAAGGCGGCAAGCCCGGCTTCTTCAGGTTCTAATACCAGCATCGGACAAACACCGGATGGCATTCTGATGGAAGAGTAAATATCATTACCGCCGAATTTATCACTATACGGTGGACAGGTAATTACCGGTCTGAAAGTGTTAGCATCTACAAAACCGCTCAAGGCATTACTTCTTCCGGCTACGGTAATAAAGATCACTTTTTCTTTTTCATACTGCTCGATTATTTTTAATACTTTAAGTGGGACTTTATGAGCTGAGGCAATTCTCAAAATACATTCTGTTCCCATCCTTTTTATTATGCTGGAAATCTTTTGGGAATGTTCCGTGTCACTTTTCGAGCCCATAATAATAATTACTTTGCTCATAGCATCTCCTTCTCGCCTTAAGGCGAAGCTTTGTTTTAATGGTGGATAATTTACAGGTTATTTTTTATATAGTTAACCGCATTTTGGAAGATAAACATACCGTCAGGTTCTTTAATCTTTTCCCGCGTCCATCTAGGATGGTTGACGATATCCTGAAAACGTTCCGGATGCGGCATCATTCCTATGATTCTACCTGTCGTATCGCATATAGCCGCAATATTATCCTCTGCTCCATTAGGATTAAGAGGATAACGGCTGGTGGGCTTGCCTTTGGCATCGCAGTATCTAAAGACCACCTGGTCATTGTCATTGATTTTATTAAGGGTTGCTTTATCTTGAGTAATAAATTTACCTTCACCGTGTGCAACAGGTAGATAAATAATATTCTCGGGTATATCTTTAGTAAAAACACACTTCTTTGAGTAGTTTTTCAAATAGACCCAGCGATCTTCATAGCGGGCGGAATCATTGGTGAAGAGAACGGCTTCCCTGATTGGCTGCCCGTTATTTTTTGACAAACCAGGTAACAATCCTGTCTTGACCAACATCTGGAATCCATTGCATATTCCGATTATCAATTTTCCGTCATCGATGAATCTATTAATTTCGCCGATTAATTTTCGGGTAATTTCATTAGCTAGAATTGTTCCGGCGCCTATGTCATCGCCATAGGTAAACCCGCCCGGAATTACCAGGATTTGATATTGGTGTATTAATGATTTGTTATCAAGCCATTGGTTTATATGGAAAGAGTCTGTTTGGGCGCCTGCCTTTTGAAAAGCAACTGAAGTCTCGTAATCACAATTTGTGCCTGGTGCTTTTAGTATAAATGCTTTTACCATTTGCATGATATTATATTAACAAATTGGTTTGCAATAGTCAATTTCTCTGAAAATCCATTAGCAATAAAAATAAGAGTTATAAAGTAAATGGACATTAATTTTAGTTTTAATTATTACGATAAAAATGTGAAGTCAGAAAATCGTCATAGATTACACAGATTTAAGGTCTAATTCGTGTAATGATTTCCTTATAACTAATTCTTTTAACCTGAGGCTTAGACCAAATTGTTCTATATTAGCGGAAGACCCCTATCTCTCAAATTGTACTGATTTAAAATCAGTAGAAAGATTCAATATAATTTTCTATGCTATAAATTAAGAATTAATAATCTTTTTTTTGACATAAGAGACAGTATTGCTAAAATAGAGTATTAAGTAGTAAGTATCGTAGTATTGAATACTTTTTACTTACTACTTGAATACTGTTTACTTGACATAGGAAGGAGTAATGAAAAGTGGCTGTACGAATTAGAATGGTGCGGCAAGGACGCAAAAATGAACCCCTTTACCGTATCGTGGTAAGTGATAAACGGAGCAAACAGAATGGGGCTTATATAGAAAATTTAGGTAATTATAATCCTAAAGCTGATGTTAGTAAGAAAATTACAATTAAAGAAGAACGATTGGCCCATTGGCTAAAACATGGGGCTCAATTGAGTGATGCTTTATCGGTTATTCTTAATCATACAGATAAGATGCCGAAAATATAAGTTGTCATTTACCAGCGGATAACTGTAACACCCCAGGTTAACCCACCGCCAAATACAACCAACACTGCTATGTCACCTTTTTTTAGTCTGCCGGATTGGCTGGCTTCATCAAAGGCAATTGCAATTGATGCTGATGATGTGTTGCCATATTTATGGATATTAATAAAGATTTTATCCATCGGTAGATTAAGTCTTTCTGCGGCTGCTTCAAGAATACGCATATTTACCTGATGGGGAATAATCAATGCAACATCATTTAAATTAATGTTACAGGCCTTGGCAGCATCTTTAACAAGGTCAGCCATTTTCAGGACAGCAAATTTAAAGGTTTCTCTGCCGCGCAGTTTGATGTAATGCAGTCTTTCATCAACGGTTTTATGTGAAGCAGGCATCCGACTTCCACCTGCAGGTAATATCATAAACTCATAACCACTGCCGTCAGCACCTATATAACTGTAGAGTAATTCGTGTCCCTGGTCGTGGGGCTGGAGAATAACAGCGCCGGCGCCATCACCAAAAAGCACACAGGTACCGCGGTCCGTGTAATCAGTTAATTTCGTAAGCGCATCAGCGGAAAGCACCATGACATTTTTATATGCGCCGCTGGCAACCATTCTATAGCCGACAGTCAAACTGTAAACAAAACTACTACAGGCAGCAGAGATATCAAACGCCGCAGCGTTTGATGCCGATATATTTTTTTGAAGCTGACAGGCGGTTGACGGGAAAATGTTATCAGGAGTGGCAGTTCCTAAAATAATCAGGTCTAATTGTTCCGGAGTAATCTTGGCTGATGCGAGTGCTCTAATAGCCGCTTTCGTTGCTAAATCTGATGTGGATACTCCATCCTCTGTTACTCTCCGTTCTTTTATGCCGGTTCGGGTAGTAATCCATTCATCACTTGTATCCACCATCTTTTCTAAATCAGCATTTGAAAGGACTTTATCAGGTAAGAAAGAACCACTTCCGATAATTGATACTTTTTTCAGATGTTCTGCCATTATAGTAGTCTCCTTCCCGCTACCAGCCCGAATGACTGAATTGATTCGGTCGGGCGGGGACCGGATGTCCTGTCGGGCTGATAAGTTAGCGTCTAATTTATTAACGCTGTATTATAATGAGATGAAATAATTCGGTCAATATTATTTTGTTTATTTTATCTTGAGATTCATAGAACTTTATTATAATTTAATAAGAAAAGAGGAACAATATCTTAGTATGTCTGATTTTTTATTAGAACTTGGTACAGAGGAAATTCCAGCCGGATACATCCAACCTGCCTTAGAGCAGGGTATTTCATTTTTCCATGAATACCTTAAAGAACGGCAATTAAGTTATAAAGATATAAAGAAATATGCTACACCGAGGCGGATGATATTTTTTATTACTGACTTACCTGAAATTCAAGCAAACATAGAAAAAGAGATTATTGGGCCACCGGCTTCTGTTGCCTTTGATAGTGATAACAAACCGACTCCTGCCTATAATGGATTTATTAAGCGATATAATCTTTCTTCATCTGATATCAAAATCAAGGATACGTCAA
Organism: Planctomycetota bacterium; assembly: GCA_043801445.1. Classification (GTDB taxonomy): domain Bacteria; phylum Planctomycetota; class MHYJ01; order JACQXL01; family JACQXL01; genus JAZDFP01. The sequence continues at coordinate 67,319 of JAZDMB010000031.1, read as the reverse complement.
AAGGGAAGGTATGTTATGCTTCTCTTATCATAAAGAGCGAGAAGACAGAAAAGATACTTGCTGAATCTATAATTGCATTGATAAAATCATTATCGTTTCCTAAATCAATGTGGTGGTCAGACAAAACACTTACTTTTGCCCGTCCATTAAGATATATTTTAGCAGTTTTTGACAAAAAGCCCATAAAAGTTAGTCTTACCGGAGTTGCTTCCGGCAATGAAACTTTCGGACATCCATTTATATCTAATAACCCGATTACAATAACATCATCTAATTTCGAAACATACCAGAATGCTCTTAGGAAAACAAGGGTTATAATTGACCATAATGAACGCCGTGACATTATAGAAAAAGAGATTAAGAGGATTACGAAAAAATATGATGCCATCTGTAATGAGCTGGAATTATTGGATGAAGTTATTAATTTAGTGGAATATCCGACTGTAATAGAATGTAAGTTTGATGAGTCATTCCTGAAACTGCCTGAGGCGGTAATAGAATCGGCAATGAAATTACACCAGCGTTATTTTCCGCTCAAGGATAAAAATGGCAGACTCTTATCGCATTTCATAGTTGTTAGTAATAATCCTGACAGTAAAAATTCCGCTTTGATTAAAGAAGGAAACGAACGGGTCCTTAAGGCACGGCTTTCTGATGCAGTTTTCTTCTGGGAACAGGACCGCAAAATTTCTTTAGACGCATATGCCAAGCGATTAGACACAATATCTTTTTTAGGCGTATTAGGAACAGCAAAACTTGAACAAATTAAAGGGTTAGCAACATTTATTGCAGCAAATTTAGGACATCCATTTACAGATGACATAAAAATAATAGAATCTGCTGCTAATTTATGCAAAGCAGATTTGTTAACTGGTATGGTTGGTGAATTCCCTGATTTACAGGGGATTATTGGTTATGAATATCTCAAAGATAAAGAACCGGATGTCGCTTTAGCCATAAAGGAGCACTATCAACCCAGATTCTCAGGTGATGCTTTGCCTAAAAGCAATGCTGGTATTTGTCTTTCTCTGGCAGAGAAATTTGATAACCTAACAACATGTTTTTCTCGTGGCTTAATTCCCACGGGTTCTGCTGACCCATATGGATTAAGACGCCAAACACGGGCAATTATTGATATTATTTTATTTTATTCTTTAAGAAAGTTAAATTCACTTAATAAAATTGTTAGTGATTCTATCAATTTCAGTAAAAGCGCTATTGAAAACTCGGAAAACACAAGGTTATCTGAGCAGATAATATCTTTTATTCGTGAGCGATTAATACAGATTTATTTAGATAAAAAATATAATATTGACTTTATTAATGCAACCGTTAATGCGGGTTTTGATAATCTATTTAGATTTGACTTGAGACTTAAATCCTTACAGAGCCTTCCTAAAGAATCTTTCTGGAACGAACTGGTGGAGGTTGTGGAACGAACCTACAACATCGGCAAGAACACCAAGGTAGATGGCGAGGTTAACGAAATACTGCTTAAGGAGAAAGAAGAGATAGAATTCTGGAACGCCTATAAAGATAACAAGGATGCTATTCAGAAGCTGATAGACGCCGAACAATACGAAGAGGCATCACGGCTTTACCATAAAGTCTTTGCCAAACCGGCGCATACATTCTTTGACAAAGTATTTGTAAATGTAAAAGAAGATGATATTAGGAGCAATCGCATTTTATTGAACAAGAAGATAAATCAATTATATTCTTCTCAAATTGCCGACCTTTCCAAGATACCGCGTAAAAGATGAAATAGTTAAGAAAAGCAATAAGAATAGAAAGGGAGCTGAGATATGGACCCAATGAAAGATTTTTTCTTATTTTTGGCAAAGCGGACCTTTTTACAGAAACTTATGTCCACTTCAGGTCCGGCTAAGATTATTTCAAAGAGATTTATATCGGGTGAGACCCTGGAAAACGGAATAACTGCAGCCAAGGAATTAAACAAACGCGGTATCAAGATTAGCCTGGATAATCTGGGCGAGAGCGTTGAGAATGAAAAAGCCGCTCTTGAATCAGCTCAGGAATATTTTAATATACTCAATCGCATCAAATCGGAAAATTCGTTTGATATCAGTGTTTCCTTGAAATTAACCCAGATGGGGCTTGATATCAGCGATGAATTTTGCCTGAAAAATATGCGTGAGATTATGGATGAAGCTCAGAAATCCAAGAAATTGGTTACGATTGATATGGAAAGCTCGGCATATACCGACCGGACGCTCAATATTTTTCAGCAATTACGCAAGGAAGGATTCTCCGGAACCGGTATAGTCATTCAGGCATATTTAACAAGGACAGAGAAAGATATCAGGAATCTTTTATCTATAGGACCGCGAGTGAGATTATGCAAAGGGGCTTATAAGGAATCTGCCTCGGTTGCCTTCAGCAAAAAAAAAGATGTAGATGCAAATTATATAAAAGTGCTTTCTATCCTTTTTAGCCAGGAGGCATTAAAGAATGGCGCCTATTCGGAAGTGGCGACTCATGACGATAAGATAATTAATTGGACGATTGATTTCGTGAAAAATAATCATATTCCTTTGGATAAGTTTGAATTCCAGATGCTTTATGGCATCAGAAGAGACCTGCAGGAAAAACTTGTCAAACACGGATATCGCCTGAGAGTATATCTTCCTTATGGAACCCATTGGTATCCTTATTTTATGCGGCGGTTAGCAGAAAGACCGGCCAATGTTTGGTTCGTATTAAAAGGTAGTTTGAGATAGGTTTATTTGATTATTAGCGGAGAGGGTAATAATATTACCCTCTCCTTTTTTATTGATTTGTTCCTATTTTTGGAGCGCCTGTTTCGACCCGGCAATTATTTGTTCCACTACACTTGGGTCAGCTAAAGTGGATGTATCACCTAAATCAGTGGTAATTCCTTCAGCGACCTTTCTCAGGATTCGTCTCATTATTTTACCGCTTCTGGTTTTTGGCAGTGACGGCGCAAACTGTATCACATCGGGTTTAGCAATCGGTCCGATAACCTTATTAATGTGCGCAGTTAATTCTTTCTTGATATCGTTATTCCCCTCGATACCGCCTTTGAGTGTCACGTAGGCATAAATACCCTGTCCTTTAATATCATGAGGGAACCCAACCACGGCAGATTCAGCTACCTTAGGATGCGAAACAAGGGCGCTTTCCACTTCAGCGGTGCCGATACGATGTCCGGAGACATTGATAACATCATCAACGCGTCCCATTAACCAATAGAATCCTTCCTCATCAAGTCTGGCTCCATCACCAGTAAAATAAACACCGGGGAATCTGGTGAAGTAAGTATCAAAGAATCGTTTGGGCTCGCCATAAACACCACGCATCATTCCGGGCCAATCTTGCTTAATAACCAGATAACCGCCTTCATTAGCCTTGACACGTTTCCCTTCAGTATTTACCACTTCAGGCACGACACCGAAGAAAGGCATAGAAGCAGAACCAGGTTTTACAGGAATGGCGCCCGGTAACGGAGTAATCAGGATTCCGCCGGTCTCGGTCTGCCACCAGGTATCAAGCACCGGGCAGCGTTCCTTGCCCACGTTTTTGTAATACCACATCCAGGCTTCAGGATTAATCGGTTCGCCCACGCTGCCTAAAATTCTTAAAGTAGGCATGGGATGTTTGGCGGTCCACTCTTCGCCGAAGCTGGCTAATGCTCGGATAGCGGTCGGCGCGGTATAGAAAACCGTGACCTTGTGTTTTTCTACGGCTTCCCAGAACCGGTCCGGCTTGGGATAGGTCGGGATGCCTTCAAACATTACTTCGGTTGCGCCGGCTGACAAAGGTCCGTAGACAATATAACTATGTCCGGTTACCCAGCCGATATCAGCGGTGCACCAGAAAATATCGTCGTCATGGCAGTCAAATATCCATTTAAAGGTAAGATAGGTATAAACCGTATAACCGCCGGTGGTATGGAGCACGCCCTTGGGCTTGCCTGTTGAGCCGCTGGTATAAAGAATGAACAGCGGGTCTTCGGCGTCCATTTCCTCCGGTTTGCAGAGATCGGGTATGGATTTATCATTCATCATATCGTGCCACCAGTAATCCCGATTCGGGGTCATGGGCACAGTAACCTTGGCGTGATTAATCACTAGCATCTTTTTAACGGTCGGGCATTTGGTCAGTGCCTTGTCAGCTGTTTCTTTGATGGGAATATTTTTCCCGCCCCGGAATCCTCCGTCTGAGGTGATCATAAATGATGATTTGCAATCTTGGATGCGGTCAATGAGCGCTTCAGAACTGAAACCGCCGAATACTACGCTGTGGATGGCGCCGATTCTGGCGCAGGCCAATAGAGCCATTGTTAGTTCCGGTATCATAGGCAGGTAAATGGTTACCCTATCGCCCTTTTTTACGCCCATGTTCTTCATGACGCTGGCCATTTTATTTACCTGCTGGTATAAATCAGCATAGGTGTATTTTCTGGTTTCGCCGCTGTCGCCTTCCCATATAATTGCGACTTTATCCTTGGTTTTTGTGGCCATATGACGGTCCAGACAATTATAGGAAGCGTTTAGTTTTCCGCCGATAAACCATTTGAACTGGGCTTTGGCAAAATCACTTTCGTGCACCTTATCCCATTTCTTAAACCAGTGGAGTTCCGAGGCGCGTTCTGCCCAGAATTTATCCGGGTTTTCAATGGATTCCTTATAAAGATCTTGATATTCTTTTAAACTTTTAATATAGGCTTTTTGGGAAAGTTCTTTGGATGGGTTGAATTTCCGTCTTTCATCCATTACCGAGGAAATAGTAGTTGTGTCTATTAATTCTGCATTCGCCATATTTTCTTACCTTTCTATTTGAATCTTGAGAATAAATATTTTTAGTTGTAGTTTCCAATCTTACGAAATAACAGGTGTTATGGCGGAAGTTTCCAGAAAGAATGAAAATATTTTCCATCTTCCGCCTTATACCACCACCGACTTGTTTACATTGCCGGTAGAATAATACTGAATCGTTCTATTTCTTAGTCTTTTTTGTCTTCTTTGTCTTTTTCTTACTTCCGCAACCGCATCCACACATACTAATCACCCCCTCATATAATTGTGTTATTTTAAGTTTGTTTATTGATTAATTATTAACCCCATTTACCTTTATTCATATGCGCCTGAATTTCGGCCTTAATCATTTGCTTGATTATATCCGCCTCGATTTTTGTTTCATTAAATAATGAAACGCAAGTTGGGTCAAGATTATCTTGGATTCCTTTTTCGGTAACCTTAATAACCTTGTTTATCAGCGTTTCTAATTTCATATGGAGGTCATTGGTAAAACGCGCGCGTTCAATTAATTTGGATTTGTCATCAGGTATTAAACTGAATTTCTCTTTTGGGGCGCCGCATTTGGGGCAATTAGTGGGAGGATTATCGCCGTCCGAAATATAACCGCATACACCGCATAACCACTTCTTCATTTGGTATTCCCTGATAAGATTACGGGATTAGATATATTTGAGTGTATATTTAATTCCTTATTGTTGTCAAGTAAATAATATTATTTAGTAAACGGATTTTACACCTACCCGACTATTCATTCGCCCGCCCGCCCGAATGGCCGTTCTGGCAGGTTCAGGCGGAAATTTTAACCACGAAATTAGTGCTAGATTTTCACTAGGTAGGTAAACGAGATTTTTCTGGTGTTAATCTTGAGAAATCTTGTGGTTTAATTTGTCGTGGTTTCATGGTCTTCTTATAGTAATTATCTGTTTACTCTGCTTAATCCGTGCCCATCTGTGGCTTCTTCTAAAGGCTGTATTTTTTTATTTTATATCGTAATGCTCTGGTATTCAAACCCAGTAGTTTAGCGGCATCAACCTGGTTCCATTTGGTTTGCTCGAGTGCATTTTTGATATAGGCCTTTTCTATTTCTTCTATCTTTGTCTCTAATTTAAAACCTTTTGTTAACGGCAGCGGCGATAAATTTTTATCCGAATCCGGAATCTCTGCGGCGTCAGATACGCTCGCAAAATATTTTCCTCTGTTATTAAATTCAGACAATTGGATGATTTCAGATTCACTTAATGCGACCGAACGCTGGACTACATTTTCCAATTCCCTGATGTTACCGGGCCAAGCATAACCGGTCAGAAAATCCATCGCCTGTTCGGAAAAAGCCTTAACTTCTTTTCCCATTATTTTATTATATTTAGAAAGGAAATGGCCGGCCAGAAGGGGGATATCGTCTTTGCGTTGGCGTAGAGGCGGCAGTTGGATAAAGATAATATTAAGCCGGTAGAATAAATCTTCCCTGAAACTGCCGTTTTTAACCTGTTTTTCCAGGTCGGTATTAGTAGCGCCGATAAAACGGATATCCACTTTTCTCATCTGGGTATCGCCGACCGGTATGAATTCCTTCGCCTCGATGGCGCGTAATAATTTAACCTGCAAAGCAGGCGAGAGTTCCGAAACCTCATCCAGGAAAAAAGTCCCTTTATTCGTTACTTCCAAAAGGCCCTTCTTATCCGAGAATGCGCTGGTGAAGGCGCCTTTGACATGACCGAATAATTCGCTTTCCAAGAGACTATCGCTGAAAGCGCCGCAATTTACCGTCAGGAATGGTTCTGATGCCCTGGTCGAGTTATAATGGATGTAACGGGCAATCAGCTCCTTACCGGTCCCGCTTTCGCCTTGTATTAAAACCGTGCTGTTAGTCGGTGCAATCCGGCGGATGAGGTCATAAATCTCTTTCATCTGGGGTGTGGTGCTGATGAATTTAAAATTCTCGACCATATTAGGGATATTGAGATTCTGGCGGAGCCGGTGTGATTGTATGGCGCGTTTAATGGCCGGCTTCAAATCGATTTCGGTATCGAACGGTTTTTTTATGTAATCATAGGCGCCCTGCCGCATTGCCTCTGCCGCTGTTTTATCATCAGAGAATGCAGTGATGACTAAAATTATTACATTGGGCTCTATTTTCTGGAAATGCTTGATTAATTCCAAACCTGACATATCAGGCATCTTGATATCCTGGATGATTATATCGAATGGGTTTTCTTTGGATGCAGACTTGAAATGGACTAATGCCTCATTTGCTCGGGTGGCTGTGACAATCTCATAACCCTCTTTTTTTAATATGATATTCAGAACACTGCAAATACTCTTGTCATCATCGACCAAAAGTATCTTACCCTTGTTTTCCATAATTTTTATTATGAATGAAAACCCTTAATGTGTAAAATGAAAAGAGTAAAAAAATCAAGAAAATCTCGTTCCTTACGGGATACTATTAATATATAATACCGTTAGGTATAACCACGAAGGCATCTCAGTGGGATAAATTCTGACACCAAGAAGAAATTAACTGGTTATTTTCTTTGTGTCTTAGTGTCTTTGCGATAAATTTTGTGTTTATCTGCGAAGCCGCAGAGAGTCCTGATTATTTCGGGATAGTTAGTTTTTCTTGCCAAAAGAGTTAATGGCAAGTAGAATCAATCAAAGCGCAAGCCTTTCCGAAGTTCCTGTAGAACGAAGGAGGGCGGACACGGAATTTATGACTTGGTGTGCGGCATCGGAGAGAAATAATTATAAACTAATAAATAAAGGAACGGACATATGTTGAAAGAATTTAAGGAATTCGCCATGCGGGGCAATGTGCTGGATATGGCGGTCGGCATTATTATCGGCGCTGCTTTCGGCAAAATCATCACCTCTATCGTCAACGATGTCATTATGCCGCCCATCGGTTTACTGCTGGGCCAGGTGGATTTTTCTAACTTCTTCGTAATTCTTTCGGGTGATTCGGTCGGCAAGGCTATCAAGACGGTGGCGGATGCCAAATCAGCCGGATTGGTCACCATCAATTATGGGCTCTTTTTGAATACCGTGATTGATTTTATCATCGTGGCGTTTGTCATATTCATTATGATTAAACAGATAAACCGAATGCACCGGCCTAAAGAAGCATTGGTTCAAACAGATGTTAAAGAATGCAATTACTGTTTCAGTAAAATAAATATCAAAGCTACTCGGTGTCCGAGTTGTACCTCGGAACTGAGAGCGTAAATATTGGGAGGACTGAATACAGTATAAATGTAATTTGGGGGATAGCATAGAATGGTATTCCTAAATTATGCAGGAGATTAGAGATTTAATGGGATTCTCCATCAAATATCTTGTTATTTTAGGCTGTCATAATAAGGTGTTTGTAATTTTTCTAGACAGTCTGAAAAGGAACCTATTATGAGAAAAATATTTTTTTGTCAAATCGCTGTAATATTTCTGTTTGTTTTATTGGTCGGTTGCAGTACCGTGCCACTAAAACCAGTATCCCAACCGGATAAACCTATCCAGGATGTTCCGGTGCCTGTTGTAGAGGAAATCAAAACACCGTTCAAGCTGGAACCTGATAAAAATAAAGAAGCCCAAGATTGGTATGAAAAAGGCTTCTGGCTGGAAAAGGGCGGCAATAACCAGGAAGCGCTTAGTGCCTTTGACAAAGCCATAGAATTAGACCCGCAAATGCATATGGCATATATAAACAAATGTCTTATCCTGCTATCGGCGCAAAAATACGATGAAGCCATTGAAGTTATGAACAAAACACTGGAACTAACACCGGACAATATTAATGTCTGGTATCTTAAAGCAAGCATATTGCGTCAGTTAGGTAAAAATGAAGAAGCGCTCAAGATGTTTGATAAAGTTACTAATCTTGATCCGAAAAATTCTTATATGTGGTATCAAAAAGGATATCTCCTGCGTATTGTGGGTAAATTGGAGGAATCTATCACGGTATATGATAAATCCATAGAATTCAAACCGCAATACGTAGATGCATTTTGCGGCAAGGGTTTTTCCTTACGCCAATTGGGGCGTTATGACGAGGCGCTCAAGGCATATGGTAAAGCCATTGAGATTAACCCGGAATATGCAGAGCCGAGATTCGGTAATGGGCTGGTTCTGAAGGATATGGGTAAATATAATGAGGCGCTTAAGGCTTTTGATAAAACCCTGGAACTCAATCCTAAATATGATTTTGTCTGGTATGAAAAGGCGTGTTGTTATGCGCTTATGACCGATAAAGCGAATGCATTTGTCTTTCTGCGAAAAGCCATCGGGCTCTATCCGCAATGTAAGGAAAAAGCCATTAATGACAATGCCTTCAAAACACTTTGGGAAGATGATGAATTTAAGAAAATAACCAAACAATAGCCCGTCGTGTGATGGTAGAGCGGTAACACTCACCGCTCCGAAATAATTCCCGAGACATAGCTCGGGACAGGCGGGTCCCGAATGAACCCCACTCCGTTGGTATAGCATCGGGATCCCGTTGCTGCTACTTTGGATAGCCCATCGGGAACGGAGTTTATCCCCCGATGTCACATCGGGGGGTTGCGACTCCGCAAAATGAAATGAGCGATTTAACCGCAATGTCCCGAAATAATCGGGACTCGTTGCGACTTCGTAAGGCGGTGTTTTTAGAAAATAGGGGTAATTCCGGAAGTTATATGATGTTTTAAAGCGGGACGGCTGTACGTGCGCGTAAGCTCTTTTGTTCATCTACGGAAAGAATTTTCTTGCGTAACCGTATGGATTTGGGCGTGACTTCAACCATTTCGTCGTCTTTGATAAATGTGATAGCTTTGCCCAATGTCATTGGTAGAATCGGTTTGAGGATGATATTATCATCGCAGGTGGAACTGCGCATATTGGTCAGTTTCTTGGCTTTAGCCGCATTGACATTAAGGTCGCCCTCGCGGCTGTATTCGCCTATAATCATTCCCTGGTAGACCTTGTCACCGGGCTTGACGAAAAGCGCTCCGCGCATTTCCAGGTTTTCCAGCGCATAAGGCGCCGCTGTGCCGTCGCGGTCAGCTACCAGAGAGCCGGTCAGCCGCGATTTGAATTCGCCTCGGTATTCTTCATATCCTTTGAGATACGAACTCATAATGCCGGTGCCACGGGTATCGGTCAGAAATTCGTTGCGATAGCCGATTAGACAGCGGGTAGGAATGGTGAATTCGAGGCGGACACGGCCGGTGCCGTGATTAACCATATTTATCATTTGTCCCTTGCGTTGTGAAATCTTTTCGGTAATGACGCCGATATGGGTTTCATCACAGTCAATATATAAATGCTCAATCGGTTCCACCTTGACGCCTTCTTTTTTCTTAAATATTACCTGCGGTCTGCCTACCGTCACTTCGAAACCCTCACGGCGGATAGTTTCCAGCAGTATTTCCATTTGGAATTCACCGCGTCCTTTGACAATGAAGACATCTGATTCAGGCGATACCTCCAGTTGTATGCCCACATTAATTAGGGTTTCTTTGCGCAGGCGTTCCAGTATTTTCCTTGCCTGGACATAGGTGCCTTCCTTGCCCGCAAAGGGCGAGGTATTTTGGGTAAATGCCATTGAGACTGTGGGCTCGTCAACCAGGATGCGTGGTAATGCCTTGGGCACTTCTTTGGTGCAGATAGTGTCGCCGATATTGACGTTTTCAACGCCGGCCAGAATTATAATATCGCCCGGATGGACTTCGTCAACTAGTTCCAGTGAAATTCCTTTGTATATCTGCAGCTTGGTTATACGTATAGGTTCGGTCTTGCCGCCTTCCTTTATACAGACTAGGTCATCATTGCATTTAGCATGTCCGTTAAAAACCCTGCCGATAGCTAGTTGTCCTACATAATCTGAATAGTCCAGGTCGGCTACTATCATTTGGAATGGTTCTGCCGGATGATACGATGGTGCAGGAACGGTTTCGATAATGGTGTTAAACAGGATATCCAGATTAGTGCCTGGTTTTTCCAGTGTTTTCTGGGCGATGCCTTCGCGTCCGATAGTATATAAAACAGGGAAGTCCAAATCCTTGTCAGTTGCTTCCAGGTCTATGAATAAATTATATATTTCGTCCAGTACCTGAACCGGACGGGCGTCCTTGCGGTCGATTTTGTTAATCAGCACAATCATCTTGAGTCCGGATTCAAGAGCTTTTTTTAATACAAATCTTGTCTGGGGCAGGGGACCTTCAGCCGCATCGACCAGCAGAATGGCGCCGTCAACCATGCTCAGGCTGCGTTCTACCTCGCCGCCGAAATCAGCGTGTCCGGGCGTATCAAGAATATTGATGCGTATATCTTTCCACCAAACTGAGCAATTCTTGGCGGCAATGGTAATCCCGCGTTCTTTTTCCAGATCAAGGTTATCCATCACCCGCTCGGTGACTTCCTGATTCTGGCGGAATACGCCGCTTTGGCGGAGCATAAAATCCACCAGCGTGGTCTTGCCATGGTCAACGTGAGCGATGATGGCAATATTGCGTATCTTCTTATTGTGTTCAATCTTTTTCATATACTATAAATCCATACCATTCTATAATGGGGTCCCGTCGTCCAGAGGGATAACACTATGTATTCGGTATAAAGAATACAATATATTAATATTACATTTTTTTCTGTATCTTTGCAAATTATAAGTGTTTTTATATTGTTGGTAATTCTGAATTTTGGGGACACGCTCTGTGTTCTTTGAATAAGTCAAGCTGAAATAAATTACACATATGAAAGTATTATTGATTTCACCGAGTATAGACTTTGATATAAAAACTTCTAAGTTACTTATGATACCGCAGTTAGCTTTGCATATCTTAGAAGGACTTACTCCTCCGGAATATGAGGTAAAAACAGTCGAAGAAGAGACTGAGAAAATAAATCTTGATGAAGACTTTGACCTGGTCGGAATAAGCTGTATGACGGCGAATGCCCCGCGCGCCTATCATCTGGCGCAGGAATTCAAGAAAAGAGGTAAAAAGGTCGTTTTGGGCGGGGTTCATCCGACACTTCTGCCTGATGAGGCGCTCAAGTATGCGGATTCGGTTGTCATCGGCGAAGCAGAGGGTGTCTGGGAACAGGTGCTGGAAGATTTCAAGAAAGGCGTCCTGCAAAAAACATATCATCATCCCAAACCCTCTCTGGATAGATATATCCCATTGAAGTTCAGGAAACTTGCCAAAAAAAGATTATTTAATGTTATCCCGGTAATGACGACACGCGGATGTCCTTATAGTTGCGAGTTTTGTTGTGTTTCAGACATATTCGGCAAAGAGATTCGCCACGCTCCTATCAGTAATGTAGTCCGCGATATTGAAGACTCACGGGGTAAAATATTTATATTTCTGGATGACAATATTATCGGAAAACCTCAGTATGCCAAGGAATTGTTTAAGGCGATAACCGCTTGTAAAATCAAATGGGTGGGCCAGGCATCCATCTCATTTGTTCATGATGCGGAATTGATGAAATTGGCGGCGGAAAGCGGATGCGCCGCGCTTTTCTTCGGATTAGAAAGCGTGGCTGAGGCGCAATTAAAAACAATGCGAAAATCAATCAAGGAAATTAAGGGAATAGAAGATGCCGTAAAAAGAATCAAGGATTTCGGCATTCATTTCCATGCCTCGATGGTCTTTGGTTTTGACGGAGATACAAAGGATACATTCCCTGAAACCCTTGATTTTTTGGAGAGAAATAAAATCAGTACGGCTTCTTTGAATATTTTGACGCCTTATCCCGGGACGAGAACATATGAACAGTTGAAAAGAGAAGGACGCCTGCTGACTACCGACTGGAAGTATTATGACCATTCTACGGTTGTTTTCAAACCGAAGAATATGACTCCTTATGAACTTCAAACCGGAGAAATGTGGGTCAAAAGAGAATTCACTAAAATATCAGCTATATTAAGAAGGCTATCGGGGAATCTATCCCACCCGCTTTTACATTTAGCGCTGAATTTTGGCAGTAGAAGAAATGTTAAAACAGATACCGAGAGATTACCTGAATTGGTATCCGAAATACCCGGATTTATCGGATGATGTCCTTTCATCGCTACCTCGCCACGGGCGAGTCAGAAGGGTCGCTTCCGAGTCGCCGCAGGAGACCTGTGCCTTCGGTCGGATGCAGTCTTCTCTTGCTTCTCTGTGCCTTCGGCAGATCCGCCTCTGGCGGAAAAGCGCTCCGATGCCTTCGGATGCGGAGCGTTCCGTATCGGAGCATCGGGACGCCGCTTCTGAAACCCTTGCACAACCCCGGCGGAAATAGTAGGATGAAGATAATTATGAAATTGACCAAAGAACAAGCCAGAGAAAATCTTGCCAAGTTAATCGCCAAATATCAAAGCGAATCAACTGCCGGTAAAATCAATGATTACAACGAGGAAGCAACTAAAACCGGATTCATAATGCCTTTGCTAAAGGATGTGCTGGGTTGGGATGTCAACGACCGTAATGAAGTCAGCCCTGAAGAATCTGTTTCACGGGGCAGGGTGGATTATGGCCTGAAAATAGACGGCAGGATTAAAATATATGTAGAAGCCAAGACACCCAAAGACGGTTTAATGGGTCACGTTGAACAGGTGCTGAAATATGGTTATAACAAAAAGAACGTCCCATTCGTTTTACTGACTAATTTTGATGAGACATGGCTCTTTGATGTTACCCTTAAGCCCAATCTGAAAAATCCGCTTAAAGGAAGAAAGGCTTATGTTCAATATGATCAATACCTTGATTACTTTGATGAACTCTGGCTACTTTCAAAGGAATCAGCTCTCAATGGTGAACTTGATAAACTCCTGCTCAAGAAATCAGAACTGGAAAAACTGCCGGTTGACAAAGCGATTCTTGCCGACCTCAAGCACTGGCGCGAAATATTAGCCAAAGACATCTTTAAGAATAATCCTAAACTCTTCAATTCAGGCGACAAAGAAAAGGATGCCTTATATCTCAAAGAAATCACCCAGAAACTCCTTGACCGGATTGTCTTTATGCGTTCCTGCGAAGACCGCGGGCTGGTTCACCGCCGCCATCTCAACGAACTATTTGACGAAAGAACCGATACGGTCGGCACTAATACAATGCTCTTCCTTAAGAACGAATTTGAGAGTTACAATATTAACTTTGACAGCGATTTATTCAGACCGCAAGAATGGGAAAAGGATTTAGCCATTGATTTCCTCGTAATGGAGAAGATTATTGAAGGGACATATAACCCCTATCAATTTGATGTGATTCCCTTAGAGGTCTTGGGCAATATCTACGAGGAATATCTGGGCGATACCATCAGGTTAACTGATTCTCAGGTCAAATACGAAATGAAGTTGGAGGTCAGGAAAGCCGGCGGGGTTTATTATACCCCCGAATATATCGTTGACTATATCGTTAAAAATACTATCGGCAAATTATTAACCGAATTACCCCATAACAAGATTAAGGAATTAAAAATCTTAGACCCAGCTTGCGGTTCGGGCAGTTTTCTCATCAGGGCTTATGACGAAATGATAAACTACTACCGCCGGCAAAAGAAACTCAAACTCAAACATACTGCCGGACAAAAGAGATTACACCCTGAAGATGAAGAACAATTACCGTATCTGGACATCTACGAAAAGCGTCAGATTCTGATTGACCATATCTATGGCGTGGATTTAGACGAACAGGCAGTAGAGGTGACCAAACTATCCCTGATGTTAAAGATGCTGGACGGCGAGCACGGCTTGGTAGCCGGACACGCAATTTTGCCGATGTTGGATGGCAATATCAAATGTGGCAATTCGCTTATTTCCGGCGACGCATTAGAACTAAAGAAGTTCTTCGGCGATGACTGGTATAAAGTGAAACCATTCAATTGGGACTTATCATTTAGCAAGGTTATGAAAAAAGGCGGGCCTGCCCACCGAAGCAACAGCGAAGGTGGGTTTGATGTCGTGATTGGGAATCCACCGTATGTATTAATTGGTTCTGATTTCCCGCTAGAAAAAAGATATTATGAGCAATATAAGTTTAACGCATATAAGACGAATACATACGCATTATTTTTGGAAAAAGGGTTAAGCACGCTTGCCCAAGATGGGTTATTAAGTTACATCATACCAAAATCATTAGTTTTTAACACTTACTTCAATGAAATAAGGAAATATCTACTTGTTAATTATTCTATCTTACAAATATTAGAGATTCGAGAAAAAGTGTTTATAGGAGCAGAAGTTGGAGATAGCATTATTATTGTTGTGAAGAAAACAAAGAAGAATACAAATAATACGCTTGAATACAAAATTGTTGATACCATGAGAGAAAAAGACAATTATAATCCTATAATTCACCGTGCAAAACAAAGTGACCTACTAAAGACTAATGGGTTTACATTTCTATCACCCGAAATAACACAAAAAAGTAATTGTGTGCCACTTAACGAGATTTGCGTAGTAAGCAACGGCTTAAATCCTGGTAATGTTAGAGATGTTTTATTATCTCAAGGTAAATCTACAAAAAAACATTACCCAATGTTGCTTGGTAGAGATTTACAGCGATATCGAATTGAATGGAGTGGAATATTTGTTTTGTATGATGAAACACTTAAAAATCGGTTAACATTAAAAGATATTAAAAGCAAGCCAGGGATGACTGCACAAAAAAGAGTTGATTTTGCCTTGCGCGATCCAGAGATTTATATTTCCCCAAAGATATTAATAAGGAAAACATCCGATAAGATTATCGCTGTTTTAGATGAGAAAAATAATTACTACTATGATTCACTTTCTTACGGCGTTCAAATGAAAAATCAATCCTATAGCATTAAATATATTCTTGGTTTACTCAATTCGAAATTCTTGGACTTTAATCACTCTCAAATTTCACAAAATAAGGGGAAGGTATTTGCAAAAGTATTGCTCACTAATGTGGCGAAACTTCCCATCCGCACCATTGATTTTAGTAACCCTAAAGAAAAGACAATGCATGATAAAATAGTGGGGTTAGTGGATGTAATGCTGGATTTAAGCAAGAAAATCCAGACCGCCAAGGGCAATGAGCAAGAACAAATCCAGAAGCAGATAGACCAGACCGATAACGAAATAGACCAATTGGTCTATAAACTCTATGGACTTACAAACAAAGAAATTGAAATCATAGGAAAGCAATTAAAATGATGGATGTAATGCCCATACGATTTATAAGCGAAAATGAGTTACATAACTGGTTTTTATATGAAAGCAACTTATGCAATACGCCTTATGTTAAGAAATATTTAGGGAAACTATTACAAGAATGGGTCAAGAATCTTACCAATCCATTAGCGAGTTCTTTAGTATTAGGTTTATTTGAAAATGATTTAACAGATATTAATAACAATTTAATGGAATGGGAGAAAGTAATTACAGAAGATAATCTAATAAAACTTCTTGCAGAGGTTTCTAAAAGTAACAAGGTGGGAAACGCAGATAAAATTGCTGGAGAGTTAAAGTCTCTAAGTGGAGAAATGCTTATTTATAAAGAATTAGAGAAAGAAAAGTTTAAGAAAATAGAAAAGATTGGTCCTGTTGGCGATTGGCTGTGTAATGACAACCTGATTGTATCTGTTAAAACAAAACTTAGTTTGGATTTTAATTATCAAGTAATAGAAGATACAATCAGGGGATTATTGTGTATCGAGGGAAATAGTATTTTACGTAATTATAATCGCATACACATTAGCGACGCTAAAGAAATTGGTTATAGATTCAGAGACAAAGTGATTTTGTTTCTAAATACGCATCTTATTAGTTTGTTAAATCACTACAGCAAGATAATTCCTGAATATTATTACGAGGATAAAAAGCAGGTGGGTGATTTAGAATTGAATGTTGATATTTATGAGGATAATTATGAATGTGATAATGCTAAAACAATCGAATTTCTGCTAAGGGAAAATCGTGTCGGAGAGCCAAAAGAAAAACATGAAATCAAAATTGCATTTAAGAATGCGACAAATAATGGAAGTATTTTTAATGTGCGTTATGGTACTAATGTTTGGGATGAAGGCCAATCATTTATCCCAGCGTTGGTCAAGATAGATATTTTAAGGCACATTGGTAGTTTTGATAATAGTTATAAAGATGCGATTAAACAAGGTAAGCATTTCATCGGTTGGATTAATATTTCGGTGCATCCCCAATTCTGTAAAAGTATCATAAAAGATATTGATGGTATTAAGAATCATCTTTCAACTATTATAGGCGAAAAGGACTATAAAATCCGCATTACCTTCTCTGGAGCATTTGAATTAAAACCACCCATAACTTTAGAATTTCCCTGTCCGTGTTATGGAGACAGCATACCCTAATAATTGGGTTAGTGACACCCACCGTCCTTGGTAATCCACTATCTAAGCCAGTTTTTCGGTAGGGGATACCTTACGGTATTCTATTGAGAATACCGGTACTCCATTATGGAGTCCCGAAAGGGATAATCTCGGGCGTCCCTGTGCCATAGGTCGGATGCAGTCTTTTGGGGGCACCTCTGTGCCTGAGGCAGATCCGCCTCTGGCGGACAGACCCGCCTTTGGCGGGAAGGCATCATTTTACCAAAATAGGCATACCCCCCTGTCTTTACTTCCTCGTAGAAGTGAGTCCGCCCCGCCATATCTTGGGAATAAATGGTTCATTCCAAGGAATGAACGGTTCAGTCCCAAGAATGAACGGTTTGTCATGAGGGATGAATGGTTCATTCCAAGGAATGAGCGGTTCACTCCACGGAATGAACGGTTCGCTCCAAGGAATGAGTGGTTCGTTCCAAGGAATGAATAGTTCGCTCCAAGGAATGAGTGGTTCGCTCCAAGGAATGAAAGAGTTACTCCCAGGAGTGAATGGGTTACTCCAAGGAGTGAAAGAGTCACTTCTAGGAGTGAAAGAGTTACTCTAATGAGTGAAAGAGTTACTCCCAGGAGTGAAAGAGTTACTCCCAGGAGTGAATGGGTTACTCCAAGGAGTGAAAGAGTTACTCTAAGGAGTGAAAGAGTTATCCCAAGGGATGAACGGTTCATTCAGGGCGGGGAACGGTTCACTGACTTCACAGAACGTTTCGTTCAGGGCGGGGAACTGTTCACTGAAGGCAACGACCGGTTCGTAGAGGGCAACAACCAGTTCGTAGAGAGCAACGAACGGCTCGTTTCAGGCACCAGACAATTTGGGGTGGAGGACAGTCTATTTCCTTAACTCATTTATTATAATGCAGTAGCAAGTTTTTGCTGCTTCACAGCCCGTTAGAAGCGTCCAATAGCGAGTAATTAGACTTACTCAAAAGATTATTCCTTTGGTCGTGTTCGCTTCTAACGGGGCAGGGTATTATGATAACAATTCTCTAAAAACCATTACTTTCACGCCTTTGGAACAGGTGATTTCCTTCAAAACGACAGGGGGGGGTAGGTAGGGTAGTAGATACCGACTACCTTGGTTACTGATATGGAGTATAAGGCGTATACTCGCCCTCTACCTGACGCATACTTGACCTCTACGACACGCATACTTGTCCTTTATACGCCATATACTTGACCTCTATAACACGCATACTCGACCTCTATACGCCATCTACTTGACCCTTATAACACGCATACTTGACCTCTATACGCCATATACTTGACCTTTATAACACGCATACTTGACCTTTATACGCCATCTACTTGACCTTTATAACACGCATACTTAACCTCTATACGCCATCTACTTGACCTTTATAACACACATACTTGACCTCTATACGCCATCTACTTGACCTCTATCTTGCAGAAGTCCGGGAATTAACCTAAAATTTTAACCACAGATTTCACTAAGTAGGCAGGCAGATTAACACTAAAGAATGACTAATAACTAATGTCTAATAACTTTGTATTCTTTGTGGTAATTATTCTCAACATGCCCCGTTAGAAAGTTCTCGGTTGGGGGTGAGGACTAATATGTTTATCTTTATCTCTAAGTTGTGTTCTTTCTAACGGGCTGTGAAGCTAACAAAACTTGTTGCCGCATTTAATTTATTATAATTTTCTTGAACTATTTATTATAAATTGTGTAATATCTGCATTATGAGTAAAATAGAATGTGTTGTCGGTCGTGAAATATTGGATTCCAGGGGTAATCCTACAGTAGAGGCGGATGTTCTTTTGACGAATGGTGTTTTAGGCAGAGCCGCAGCGCCGTCCGGCGCTTCTACCGGCGAGCACGAGGCATTGGAATTACGCGATGCCGACCCCAAACGGTATCTGGGCAAAGGTGTGACCAAAGCCGTGTCTAATATTAATGATATTATCGCTCCGGCGCTGCTCGGAAAATCAATTACCAAACAAAAGGCGGTTGATAATTTATTAATCGAACTTGATGGGACTGCCAATAAAAGTAAATTAGGCGCAAATGCTATGGTAGCGGTTTCGATGGCTTGCGCCCGTGCAGCGGCTAATGGCAAGAAGGCGCCGCTTTATTTGTATCTGGGCGGTCCGGATGCCAAGACTCTGCCCGTTCCATTTATGAATATAGTTAATGGCGGCGCCCATGCCGATAGCAGTCTGGATATCCAGGAATTTATGATTGTGCCGCACGGCGCCCAGACTTTCTCAGAGGCATTGCGGATGGGCGTAGAGGTTTTTCATAATCTTAAGAAGGTTCTTAAAGGTATGGGTTATTCCACCTCGGTGGGCGATGAGGGCGGTTTTGCGCCGAACCTGAAATCCAACGAAGAGGCATTTGAGGTCATTTTGAAAGCCATAGAACAGGCAGGATACAAGGCAGGTAGTGATGTGGCTTTAGCAATTGACAGTGCTGCCAGCGAATTTTTCGAGAATAATTCCTATGTATTCAAAAAGTCTTCCAAGCAGGTCTATTCATCCGAACAGATGGTTGATTTATACAGGAACTGGGTCGGGCAATATCCGATAATATCCATTGAAGACGGTATGGCACAGGATGACTGGAGCGGCTGGGCCTTGCTGACCCAAACACTCGGCAAGAAAATACAAATTGTGGGCGATGATGTTTTTGTTACCAATCCCACCAGATTAAAACGGGGGATAAAGGAAGGCGTGGCAAATTCTATTCTGATAAAGCTGAATCAAATCGGTACGTTGACCGAGACATTAAATACCATCAATCTTGCAAAGAAGAATAATTATACGTTTATGGTTTCGCATCGTTCAGGCGAGACCGAGGACACTTTCATTGCCGATTTGGCAGTGGCGACTAATGCCGGTATGATTAAGACCGGTTCTGCCTCGCGCACCGACCGGGTGGCTAAATATAATCAATTACTGAGAATAGAATCTTTGTTAGGTAAAGAAGCGAAATTACATAAAATGCAACCACAGATTAACACAGATGGACACAGATAATATATAATAAATAAAATGGCCGAACCGAATAATCTTAAATTCATCGTAGAGTCGTTATTATTCTCATCTGAAAAACCGCTTACGATTAACCGGATAAAGGATATCATCGGAGATAATATTTCTCCGGCTCAGGTTAAACAGTGTATTGACGAATTGAATGGCATATATAAGACAAATAGTCATTCGTTTACTATTAACGAAGTTGCCGGCGGTTTCCAAATAAGGACTATTCCAGAATATCATCCGTATCTGGTAAAGTTACACGAGAGCCGGAACGATGGAGTTATATCCAATGCGGCTTTGGAAACGCTGTCAATTATTGCATATAAACAGCCGATAATGAGGGCTGAGATAGATTCTATCAGAGGCGTGGATTCCAGCGCGATTATCCGCGGGTTGATGGACAAGAAACTGGTCCGGATTGCCGGACGCGGGGAATCATTGGGCCGGCCCATACTTTACGGCACGACTAATAACTTTCTAGAAGTTTTAGGATTATCATCAATTAACGACTTACCTAAAATAGAAGAGGTAAAATAAAATTATGTTAAGAACATTTCAAAAACACGAAAAGAAGATTCTGTTTGGATTGGTAATTTTTACCGCATTGACATTTGGTATCACCTCGGAAATGTCGTCAATTTTCAATTCTAAGAGTAAAGAGAACATGGCCGGCGAGATTAGGGGTAAGAGAATAACGATACAAGAATTCCAAAACCGACGGCAGCACTGTATAATCTGGACCGAATGCTTGCTGGCTCATTTTAACAATAATTCTTTCTATCTTACTTTCCAGCCTCCTTTTGATATGACCGATATAGAACTTTACCAAAAGCAGAAAGAGACGTATTTTGATAACCTAGCCTGGCTGGTATTGATGCTGGATGCTTTAGCTGATCAGTCGGGTATGACCGTAACACCGAGCGAAATCAGGGATTTTATCAAAACGCTGCCTCTATTCGGCAACAAAGAGGAAGGATTTTCTTATGAAAAATATGTCTGGACATTAAATAATTGGCGTGTTTCAGAGATACTTTTCGAAGAGGTTGTCGGCGAATTCATGAAAATAAATAAATATCGTAATATGGTTACGGCATCTATTTCGGCTAATACCAAAGAGGCATATGATGATTTTTTATCCAAGGCTGAAGAGATTAAAATTCAGTGGCTGGCTTTTGACCCGGAGTATTATCTGGATAAGACCACAGTAAAAAGCCAGGACGAGTTAGCCCGGTATTTTCAGCAAAATAACGGTAAATATGAAATACCCCAAAAAGTGCAGATTGAATATATCATGGCTGCTGCGGATAAGATTCAAAATGAGTTGTCTAAACCATCTGATGAATCAATGCAGAACTACTATAGCAGAAATAGAGAAAAAGAATATCCGACTAAGTCATTTGTGGAAGCCCAAGATGACATCATAAACAAATTATCAGCAGATACGGCTAAAGAACAAGCTATAGAGCGTATTACGAAGGCAGAAGGAAAGATTACGTTACTTGAATTGCAGGATAAACCGATTGATTTCAAAGAACTGGCTAAGGAATTTAACATTAATTATCAGGTAACAGGATTTGTTGCTCTTGAAAATATCAGCGAATTGGAAAAGGAAGTAGGGGAGTCATCGTTTTTTACAAAACAGGTAGCCTCGGCACAGGAAGGAGAGGTCAACCGGAGTATTTCAACGGATAAAGGACATTTTATATTCAGGCTTCTAAAGAAGCAGGGGACTTATATACCCAAACTGACGGCTCAATTAAAGGAGAAGGTTAGTTTGGATTTTATCAGGTATAAATCCGACGAGACGGCTAAGTCAAACGCTGATAAACTCGTCCAGAATATATCTGATAAGGTTAACGAGGAACTCAAGGATAAAAAGAACGATGATAATCTGACTTATGAATTGAGAAAAAAATGGTTTGAAACATTGGCAAAGGAAAGCGGTAAAATCGCCAGGACTGTATTTTTCAATTCGGAAGATAATCTTATTCTGATTAAACCGGCCGGGAAAGAATTGAAAGATTCATTATTCAAGAAGCAAAAAGGCGAATTCGGTGTTTTTGCGGATAACAATCTGTATTATGTCATTCAGTTATTGGAAAAACGGGTACCGGACCCTGCTAAATTTGAAGCCGAGCAGAAAGATATTCAAGGTAGAATTGCCTCTGATAAAAAGAGTAAGTTTATTGAGAAATGGTTTGAAGATATAAAAAAAGAGGTTAAGTGGATTAATTATTTAGATAGGAGCACTAAAATCAGCAAGTAATTTTATTCCTCTGAAGTTTTACGACACAATTTCAACAACACATCAACGCCGATAAATTCAAAGGGCGGGCTTATTGTGTCTTTTGAATGGAATAAAAAAGCGGAAGAAACCAAACCCATCTCTCATCTGGGTTAACAAATAAGAGACAAATATAAGTACGGATTTTTCCTTGGAGTCTACTATTTTAACCATCCAGATTTGGCAGACAAATCTTCCGACCGCGACAAACCAGAGAAGTATCTGAACAGGCGTCAGAGATAGCAATCTATATTGAGCCACCATATCAATGACCCAACCGGCGATAAATTGCGGTACAGCATTTGCTAATCCGGTCAATGCCATATAAATAGCATAATACATTTCCTTGCCCTTTTTAGGACTCGCACCGAAGAGCAGATTCAATGTGGCTATTTCAACACCGGCCCACATAATACCGCTGGAGATGCCATCAAGATAAATTAATGCGGTAAAGTTCGGTGTGGAGAGCACATAGTACAAAGGATGGAATCCGATTACATACATAGCAAATATGATAATGGGTTTATTGCCGAAACGGTCGATAAGTTTTCCCCAGATAGGCAAAGAAATAATGCGGCAGATGTTACCCAAAAAACCGCATATAGTCAAAGCTTTAATACTCATCTGCAGGTCTTTAATTACATAAGGAAGCCAGAATGGGGCTGAAAATCCGTTTATAATATTCCAGATAATCATTACAAAGAGAAGTTTTTTGAAATTAGGTGATTTCGAAATCTCCTTCATATAACTTAGCAGAGATTTTTTAGTTGATTCTTGTTCTTGATTATTATCACTTGTTTTTTGGCTCGGTTGTGCTGGCGGAATGTAGTTGAAAGGCGGTTCATATTGTTTGAAGAGTAAAACCAGTGCAGGAATAGCCCCGATTAATACGGCGATGAAGTAAATTATACCGTAACCGATGAATCTAATGCTTTCCCCCGCGCCTAAGGAAGGCGTAATTAGAAAAGAGAAGATTTTTAATATTTCTTTATCCCATTTCGGTAAATAATCTTCTATGAAATATCCGCCGGCTAATCCGGCTACACCGGCTACTATAGTGCAGAGCATGAGGCGTATGCCAAGATAACGACCGCGGATAGGAATCGGGATAACATCTACCATCCATGAAAGATATGAATTAGCCGACATGGAAGAAAGGATGTTTAGAAGCAAATAAACAGCGAAAAATATGCTTAATGAAGTTGATTTGATGAATAGAAATGGAATAATAGCGATTATTAACCAGGCAAAACGGGATATAGTTGATGTGATAATGGTAAAAGTTTTTCTTTGGTGCAGGTATTGTAACCAGTAAGCCGCCAGGACTTGGGTAACAGCAGCAAGTGTTGGGATTGCGGTCAGGAGCGCATAGTGGATATTTTTCCCTCCTAAGTCAATCACATACCATGTCACAAATATACCACCGATTAAGGCGCCATGAAACGAGGAAAACATTCCTTCCCATGTGAAAATTGTTAACGCCTTTCGGCATTGAGATGGCGGGACTCTATCTGGCATGACAATTTGTACTTCTCCGCTGGAGCGGGACTTGTAAGCATTCATCGGGGTCGTAATGATTAATCAATATCATCAATAGGATATTCCGGCCCGTAAAATATCTTACTGTCAATAAAATCTTTATCTTTCTTTTTCAGGTCAATTTTACGATGTTCTCTTTCTACGATATTAGATAAAATAATAGTAAAAACGGGGGGTTCTTTGACCTCAATAATCTCATTGAAACGCAGTGTAATAGCGGACCTGATTTTATCAGTTACCTCCGTAACATTAACACCTTCCCAAACCGAGAATGTAGTATAAAATTGGATGGGTTTAGTTAAATTCTTTTTATCTTTATAAACGCGTATATGAGCATCGTGAATTTCTGGTAGTTTTTTGACTGACCGGCGCAGAGAGTTTTCAATGGCAGAAATGGCTATAGAAAAAGAACCGCTTTGAGAATTAACATTGACACTTGAAGCATAATTACGGGTGAACCAGCGACCAAGTGAATAAACAAAATTAAATAGAAGCACGTAAAATGCGCCAATGGCTAGTAAGTATCGATAAGTCTGGCCATCTTGATTTACGTCTCCGGCCCATCCGGCAATCATTCCTAAATCTATCGCATTAAAAAACCATAAGAAACAAATGACAGTGAAAAAAACTGCTACTATCCAGTTTACCGTTTTCATTATTGCGGATATTGTTTTCATAATAGAGTCCTTTCTTGATAGAATAATTTTACGGCCTTAAAAACGTGGAATAATAAAGTTTCATCAATTATATCTATCGTCATAATTAGATAATATAATTAATCGTGTCAAATAAATTTAGCGAAGATACATTTGGGATAATTTCTTTGGTACACAGTCAGTAAGAACCTCGCAGCCGGTTTCAGTCACCAGTACCATA
Source organism: Planctomycetota bacterium (assembly GCA_043801445.1). Lineage (GTDB taxonomy): Bacteria > Planctomycetota > MHYJ01 > JACQXL01 > JACQXL01 > JAZDFP01. The sequence continues at coordinate 42,473 of JAZDMB010000031.1, read as the reverse complement.
TCTTCAATTCTTATTCCTACTTTACCCGGCAAGTAAATTCCAGGTTCAACAGTAAATACCATACCCGGTTTTAATATTTCTTTATTCTTAATGTTGATACCCGGTAATTCGTGGACCATTCGTCCGACACCATGGCCTAGACTGTGTCCGAAATAGTTACCATATCCTTTTTGCTTGATGTAATTGCGAGCTGCGGAATCAATATCTTGAATTATTTCGCCCGGTTTGGATATATCAATTGCACGCTGCTGGGCTTCCAAAACTATTTGATATAATGTTTTTGTCTTTGCAGGGACATTACCCATAAATAATACTCTGGTTAAGTCCGAATTATAGGCATTATAACAGGCGCCCCAGTCTATTAAAACCAGAGATTGAACAGACACTTTTTTGGAAGAAATTGGTGCATGCGGTAATGCCGCGCGTTCATCAACCCCGATAATAGGCGGGAATCCGCTGCCTGCCGCCCCTAGTTTTCGCATATAATAATCAATTTCATTAGCCATTTCCTTTTCGGTTATGCCGGGCTTGATAAAATTTCTTATTTTATTAAATGCATCAGCCGCGCACTTGATAGATTTCTTGATTTTCTCTATTTCTTCCGGTGTTTTTATGGCTCGTAATAATTCTATCGTATTCTGGGCAGGTAATAATTTTATCCCATTTTTGAGATTCTTTTTTAGCTGTCTGAAGAAATTAACAGACATAAAAGATGATTCGAACGCCAATCGTTTTATTTTACTCCCTTTATTAGCCGATACTATTTCTGCTATTTTCTTGAGCAATCCGTCTTTATGCTGGATTATTTTGATATTCTTGTTTTCGATCTCTTCTTTTGCCTGTTCGGTAAATCTGGAATCGGTAATGAAAAAAGACGTCCTTGGCGTTACCAGTAAAAAACTATCTTCTCCTGTGAATCCGGTGAGATACTGGATATTTATAGTATTGGTAACGAGAAAAGCATCCGATTTTAGTTCAGTAAGTTTCTGGCAGAGATTATCTATATATTTGTTCATAGTTGTATAGGTTAGTTTTTTGTGATTAATAATTCAATAATAACAAAATGCAATAAATAATCAATAATCTGAATCTATAATAATATAATGGAAGGTAATAGGATGCTATTTTTTTACCCGAGGTGCCGATGCCCATAAGAATTCAAGGTCATAATACTTCCGAAGTGGTTCTGAAAAGATATGAACAATGACTCTGCCCAGGTCAACTAAAATCCATAAGCCTTCTTGATAACCATGAATCGAGCTAAACTCCGGCTTGTAACCATATTGGTAGAGTTTTGAGTTATTATAAAGATTATCAGCAATTGCCTGATTCTGTTTTTTATTTTTACCGGAACAGATAATGAAGTAGTCTGTTATTTGAAGTAGTTTAGAGACATTCAGGATAGTGATATCAAAACCTCTTTTCGCTTCAATCAGGTCGGCACAAAGCAGGGCGAAATCACGCCCCGATTTGACCATGCCTACCGGTAGGCGGGCATCGGGGCGTGTTTTGGTTAATTTACTATCTTTTACTTTTGCTTGCCTGCGAGCAGACAAAGCATGTGTTTTCGATTTATTTCTCATTATTATTTATTTACCGGCAATGCCTAGCCATTGGGCGATAATCGGCGAATATTTTACGGTCACCCCGGCAAAAACTATGGCTACCATTGACATAAGTTTAATCAGGATGTTAAGAGAAGGACCGGAGGTATCCTTGAACGGGTCGCCGACTGTATCGCCGACTACCGCGGCTTTATGGGCGTAAGAGCCCTTGCCGCCGTGTTGGCCGCCTTCAATCCATTTCTTGGCGTTATCCCAGGCGCCGCCGGAATTGGCTAACATCACGGCCAGCACAAAACCGCAGGCAATAGCGCCGGTGAGCATGCCGATGACGCCGGCCACACCCAATACCAAGCCAACCAGAATCGGCGCGGCAATGGCCATAGCCGATGGTAATATCATTTCGTGCTGGGCGCCACGGGTGGCTATATTGACGCAACTGGAATAATCGGCTGAAACGTCTTTCTTGCCTTCGAGCAGTCCCGGGATTTCCTTGAACTGGCGCCGAACTTCAACCACCATTTTATTGGCGGTTCGGCCGACCGCCCTTAATGTCATAGCCACAAAGGCCACGGCTAACATAGCTCCGAGGAAAATACCCACCAAAACTATCGGATTCATTAAATGAACCTTATAGTATTCCATAAAGTAGGTGATGCTGGCCTTGCTGGGCAGAACTAATCCTAATGCAACGTCGCCAGTCCTGACTAGTGCCATACGGATTTCTTCGATATAGGCCGCGACCAGCGCCAGAGCGGTTAAAGCGGCTGAACCAATGGCAAAGCCTTTTCCGGTGGCCGCAGTGGTGTTGCCGAGTGAATCCAGGGCGTCGGTTCGTTCCCGGACAAAAGCCGGTTGATTGGTCATCTGGGCGTTCCCGCCGGCATTATCCGCGATTGGACCATAAGCGTCAGTTGCCAAGGTGATACCTAAGTTACTAAGCATACCAACAGCCGCCAGAGAGATTCCGTAGAGACCTAAAATCGGGTCGCTGAATCCGCCGGACAGCCCATAAGCCAGTATCGTACCGAGTCCGACGGTCAAAACCGGAATGATAGTTGAAATCATACCAACGGACATACCGGCAATGATTACCGTAGCCGGTCCGGTCAATGCCTGATTGCCGATTTCCTGGGTTGGTTTATAATCGCTGGAGGTATAGTATTCGGTGGCCTTGCCGATAACCAAGCCGGCCAGAAGTCCGCATACCATAGATGCCCATAATCCCAGCCAGTTTTGGGGCAGAAGCAAATAAATAACAAACCCGGCGACAATGATGGTGGCATATGAAGTCAAATTGATGCCACGGAAAAGCGCCTTCATCAATTCCTTTTGAGACGCGTTTTCCCCGGTTCTGACGGCATATACGCCAATAACTGAAAATATATTGCCTACACCGGCAATAATCATAGGCAGAACAACCCACATAATAACTTTATCAACTTCTTTGATACCCAGTGATAAAGCGGCGGCCGCGCCCAAGGCGGCGGCGGCTAAGATGGAACCGCAATATGATTCATATAGGTCAGCACCCATTCCGGCGACATCGCCGACATTATCGGCAATCGTGGCCGGATTACGCGGGTCATCTTCCGGAATGTTGGCTTCAACTTTTCCGACTAAATCAGCGCCGACATCAGCGGCCTTGGTGAATATTCCGCCACCGACACGGGCAAACAAGGCCTGGGTTGATGCGCCCATCCCGAAGCAAAGCATTGTAATCGTGACATGCTGTAAATCCATTCCAACCCATTTATAAAGGACATAAAACCAGGCGGAAATATCTATCAATCCAAAACCGACCACGATCAAGCCCATAACGGCGCCGGAACGAAAAGCCACAACCAATCCTTTATTTAATGATGTTTTGGCGGCGAAAGCTGTGCGCGATGACGCCTCGGTCGCGGTTTTCATTCCCAAAAATCCGCAAAGGCCTGAAAATAAGCCGCCACTTAAAAAGGCAAACGGCACCCAGGCTGATTGGGTCTTAAACACAAAAGCCATTAATGACAGAAGAACAACCAATATGATGAAAACTATCCCAACGATTTTATACTGCTGTTTAAGATATGCCATAGCGCCGACCTTAACATAGCCGGCAATGCGGACCATATCAGGTTCACCCGGGTCCTGCTTTTTCATTCCTCTGTAGAAAATGTAAGCAAATAATAACGCCAAAACCGCGCCAATAGGAGCAATCCACCATCCCAAGGGTATTTGTATCTCACTCATAAGTCTTCCTTTCTGTGCTACTTACTCATAAGGTTATTTAATTTCTCTTTTTCGTCTAATAACAACCAACGATAAGAATACTTTCTGATATATTGCTCGTATAATGATTTCAATTCTTCCCAACGCTGATCATTAATATTCTGGGCTTTTAAATAACACTCAGTGTTAATTAAATTCTGCAGTTTTTCAAATCTTTCTAAAAGATTAAGAAAATACCATCGAGATGGATGTAAGTCAAGTTTTGGTGTAATTTTAGTTATTTCGGCAAGCAATAATTTTATTTGTTCATTCGCTTCATTATATTGTCCATTGCCTATGAGATAATAACAATTTTTAATGTATCTGTTTAATATGACTTCAATACGAGCATTGATAGGGTTAAAATCAAAACCGATATGCTTATTGACAAGACTATTATATTGTTCCAGAAGGGATGAATTTTTACTTATAAAATCAGGGGTTTCTATCTGAATTTGACTGATTTCTTTATCATATTTAAGAACTTCAATTAAGTTTTTTACTCTGTCCGCTTCTGCTTTATCCGGTGTAGAAGTCATCACATATTCCAGCTCCTTTATTGCGTCATCAAATCTATTTTTTCTGAGTAGTTCAAATGCATGAAGAAAACGACAGCCAAAATACATATATTCATATGATGTAGCTAATTGGAATGATTTTTTTTCCTTACAAAGTTGTATGGTTGTCTGATACCATTTAGCCGCGACCTCGTAAGTATCAAGCCCTTCTGTGGATTCAACTTGTTGCATGAAGTAAATTTCCTGAGGTATGCGATGATAGTAAAAAAAAGCGAGCCATTGAATTAGAGCGGGATTTTGCGGATTATGTTTCATTCCTTCTTTAATATAATCAATCCCGCTTTTAACCCAATACCATTTGGCTTCAGCCGTTTTTTCCTGGGAAGATATATTGTATATCATATTGTAGGCATTAAACGACCAGACTTCTACGAATCGAGGTTGGAGTCTGGCGATAATACTTAATAACAATCTGATTTCTTCGAATTGTTTGTCTTTCTGTAATCTGTCTTGTTTAATCCAGAGATAATCAACTAATAAAGGTTTAAACCCGCCGATTGCTACGCTGGCTATATAAGTGCCTAAATAATCTATTGGTGGTAATGTACTGAATGGATTGGAAGTTATTATTTCACGATATTCCGGTTGCACATAGATGCGACTCTTTAAAAGGAATTGACTGGCGAAAAAGGAAATAATGACTATAATAATGACAATATATTTTCTTATTGTTCTCATAATTTATTTGCCATATCGATTTCGCTTGTAATCATTTAATGTCACGTAACCTGAAAGCAATAATGCCAATAACCAGCATTATTACTGTATAAACAAAAAGATATTCCAGCAGATTAGTATACATTGAAATATTTACTGCATATCCTTTTAGCAGATTATCCCATGTATTAAAACGGGAAAAATCAGGTATGAGCTTTAAAACGACCCCTAAGATTTTCTCTGAAATCTGCATCAACCATAAAGGTATCGGATTATCAGAATGCTGATGTATCTGATTAGCTATTTCAGCTAAATTTTGCTGTTTAATTTGTTCCAGCATTGATAGTTTCATTAAATCAAGTGATGATTGCAAGAACTGCATTCCGCTTCCGCAGAAATACAAAAACATATTTAAGAAAATATTGACAGGACCTGACAGGAATGATGAGCAGGTTACGCTAAAAACAAGTACTAATACTACCTGAAGAAAAATAACAACCAAAGAAATAAGAAAATTCCATTCAAAACTACATGGCGATGAGAGAATTACAACGCTTTCAGGATCTGCGGTAATATAACTTGCCGGGTTATCCCGATATAAATATACACGCACCTCCCCTGTTTCATCTACTAATCCCCTGTCAAATTTTATTATTTCCGGTTGCTTGAAAGCTACTTCTGTCTTTTGAGAATTTATTTCTGTAGTCAGCGGATTGAAAACTTTTACCAGCAGATTGGATGAAGCTCGACCTTTTTCCTCGCCGATTTTTAATTTTATAGCCGCCCTTACTGTTTTATCAGGCAAGAGATACTCATTTAGATTGGTAAACTTATATGCGACAAAGTTGTTATTTGCACCAGTCAGTGTCACATCTAAATTTTTACCGTATAATCCTTCGAGCGAACTGCCGCTATCTTCTTTTAATGATTCTTGAGGAGCAGATGATTGTTGGAAATAAAACTCGCTCGCTTTAATTTGCTGGCTGACCTCTAAAGATTCTTTGGCTCCCGGTGAAAAGAGAGCAACTAAACGGATATAACCCAATCCAACCAATCCCATTACCAAAATAAGAGAGCCTGTTATCAAAATAAAACCAGCAAGCTTGCCAATCATAATGGTTTCTTTGGAGATAGGTTTGGTTAAAACCAGGAAAATCCTTTTATTTTCAATGTCGGATGGTATTGACACAGCGGCAAGAAAGATAGCAATCAGTATCCCAAAAAATGTGATACTTTGAAATGTCCATACTTGAACTAACTTGATTTTGGCGGAGGGTGAAACAACAGGGAACAAAACCGATGAGATTATCAGTCCGATACAAAATATAACAAGAATCAGGAGTATTTTTTTGCGAATAGATTCGCGATATGTTAATAAAACAATTGCTAAAAATCCGCTCATTAAATTAAGTATACCTCTTTATTATATGGAATCAAGAAATAGCAAGGTAGCAGATTACTGTATATTAGTAAAGTAAAACAAATTTAAGAAACCAATTTAATTCCAATGCGAGGTTTAGCTTCTAAAGTGTTATGAATGGGGCAATTTTTTATAAATTCTAATAATCTTGCCTGTTTATGTTCATCAATCTGCAATCCTTTTAAATCAATGGAAACATTTATATCTTTGAAAGAAACTGGTTGATTTCCAGACAAATTCGATTCGACGGTTATGCTAAAATCATCTATTGCGAGTTTATATCCCTCTAAATATTTTCGAAGATAAACGCCGATGCATCCTCCTAAACTTGCTAATAATGTATCGGGAGGAGTTATTCCTTTACCCTTTGTGTCTATAATAAATTCGTAATCCTTGGATTTTACTTTGAACGCAGAATTGCTGTCAGTATTTGTAACTTCTACACGATACATATTTTTTCTCCTTTTATAATAGTAAGACCGGGAATAGACAGTTAAGTCTTTATTTTCTAACAGTGTAAACCTGAAAAATAAAAGTTTTATCTTGCGAGTTATTAGGGAATTCTATTCTTATCGTATCCTTTAACTCCTCATTCGTGTTATGCGTAGCGCTTTGCAGAGCATAGCCTGAATGGTAATGAATTTTAGTATGCGTCATAGATTTCGTGTCCCTGTATATCGGTTTTATTATGAATGCATCTTCTTTCTTTCTTTCAAGAACAATATCATTTTTCGCGGAGTAATCCAAGATTCGCATAAATAACCCATTGGTTTGACCGAAATCATTCATTTCAACAATAGGATTGCGCGGAAGATAAAAAGCATAAAAAAGAAATATTGCTATGGAAATCACGGAAAAAATTGTGGCTACCATTTTCTTTGTGTTCTTGAGCGGCAAAAGTAAAAAAAATATGATTACCGTAATGATACTATAGATTAAAATATAGTCCGAAAGTGTTTTTCTTTCTGATGGCGGAATGAGTTGGTAAGTAACTTTTCTATAAATGCCAGAATTGATACAGGGATTTTCCGAGTAAGGATTTTTCTTGGTCTTAAATAGTTGCGGGATATTTTCTGCATCACCTAATTTATATAGAACAATACCATTCATATCAGTAGCCCAGCTGTATAAAGCATTTTGAATGGATGGCGGCAGATTAGCATCAGGCAAAGCTATTAGGTCTAAAGACTCATAAGATATAGATTCATTGGGTAATTCTTCTTTTTGAAAGGACACGAATTTGCTTTTCCTGGCAGCGTCCGGATATTTCCCAGTGAAATTACTTTGAAATATATCAAGGCATGATTTTTCTACGGCAATAAGAAACTCGTCTTTATGAACATTTTGCAGTTGCCTTGAAAAATAATATTTATTAACGGGAGTTTTATTGTTTTCCCTGATTGTTATTTCTATGCTTGGTTGGTCTGAGAGAATTAAAACATTAAATTCTATATTCGCAGTATCGTTTTTGGATAATTGGAAATCTTTAGAGTACGATAGATTGTCTATTGTTATGGTAATTAAACCTTCAAAATCGGTATCACTTTTCAGTCTAATTTGAGCAGGTGTAAAATAGCCAAGACGATAATAACCTTCTTCACCCCAGCCGATTTTTACCGAATCCATCTCTGGCGTTGCATATATTTGAGCAGTGAAAAACAAGAATAACAGAAGGAACGACAGGGAAAATATCTTCATGGTAATTTCTTTTAGAGCCAGTTAGTTCCGTCAGGGACTTTACCGGGTCTTATCCCGATTCGCATCGGGGTTTGTTTAACCTTAAAACAATTGCTTTGATAAAAACAATCAGAATAACTATTCCAATCCATATAAGACTCTGTAATAGCCATGCAGAATAAAATATATTCGTCTGTTTTATTTGCCAGAATAACCAGAATGGATTGATAGCAATCAGAAACCACCAGGATTGTTTGGTGAATTCCAAAATCAGATAGTACAGGACAGGTCCTATTCCGCAAAATAAGAAAAAGACAGAGTAATAAACTGAGATATTAGAATCGGATGATTTTAAAGATAAAGAAACCTGGCATAACACTATGAACACCAGCAGTAAATCGGCCAGTAATAATGCGCCGGGCGCTGTTGGGCTGAAATACGATGTCAAAAGAGTCAGCGGTAATGACAGCAGGATAAAAATTAATAAATATACTATTGACTTTTTGCTGTCGGTCAACAATGATTTTTCCTGTATTATCCTGCTGGCAATCAAAGGAAAGATGATAGCGATGAAAAATAGTTTCGATTCTTCTATAAGCGCAGTCAGGCTATTTACGCCAAGGAAAGAGAAAGGCGGTATCTCATTAATAAATAACACCAACAAAATAACAGTCAACCAGCAATACAATAGAATGCCGAAAACAAATCGTTTTAGTTCCATAGTATAAACACAATAATCAGTGAGCAATGAGTATTAGCTCAGTGTAAATTGTTCATTACATAATAGGTGAAACGCGGATAGCCGCAGTGCCGGAAACAGGGCAAACCTTTTCACATAATCCGCAACCAATACATTGTTCCTTGATGATATAGGGATATTTTATTCCGTCTTTTTCGGAATGTTGTATTGCTTTTTCAGGAACAGGGCAGAATTCTTCACAAGTGATGCATTCCTTTTTATCAGCATATGGGATACAGCGGGTTGTATCTATGAAAGCCGTTCCTATTTTCCACTCTTGTTTATCATCAAGTGTCATAGATGGAATCGCACCGCTCGGACAGACCTGTCCGCAGATATTACAATTATACCGGCAATTCCCGATACGGGGAACTAATACCGGTGAGAACATTGCATAGAGCCCGTTTTCTGCCAGTAACGGCTGTAATCCGTTAGTCGGGCATGCCTTCATACATTGGCCGCACCGGATACATTTAGCCAGGAACTCTTCTTCTGAACGGGCTGCTCCGGGCGGACGCAAGCGCGGAATATATAACCCCTTTTTTAGCAGGAAACTTCTCTGTAAAAGCGGGACAGATAATACAGAAAAAGCAGAGGCAATAAGTAATTTACGCCGAGCCGGAAGTATGGAAATTCTTTGAGATGTATCCTTTGAAAATCCGATAGAAACCACTTTTTTATGACATTTCTTAACACAGGAAAAACACTGGATACATTCTTCGTCATTCAAGGACAAATCGTTATTGAACACACCTGTTTTGCAAACAGAAACACAGCGATTACATTCTGTGCATAGATTTTTATTAATATTAAGATTTAAAAATCGCCATTTGGAAAGAATCGCCAATAAAGCGCCTAATGGGCAAAGATTACGGCACCAAAACCGTGATTGATAAAATGTTATCAAAAGAATACCGACTAATATCAGAAAGAAAATGATTGAATTATGAAACAATACGCTGTTATTATCCAATATTCCGACATCGTTTAAGGGGTTAGAAATGGAGTCTAATCCGATGCCATTAATAATTCCTTTTAACATATAATCCATAGCCGGATATATGCTCAAGGCATAGGATTTGAAAATAACGGTAATCGGGTCAAACCAACCGGCAATATTAAGTCCAAAAATAGCTACAACAATGATTAATAGAAATATAAAATATTTTAATTGTCGCAGATATTGGAAATCGGAATTGTGTGATTTGGTTTTCTTGAGTCTGAGAAATATATCCATTGTGCTGCCTAATGGACATATCCACCCGCAGAATACCCTGCCGAGAAATACGGTAATAAGAATTACGGCCAGTGCCGCTATGAATGCTGAGTGAAAATTCCGACTGGCTACGATTGTGCTTAATGCCAGAAGCGGATTTGAGATAAAGAAAAGATTATGAGTAGATAAAGGATATATGAGAAGGAAGATGAATAGTAACAGGAAAAATATCTGGCTGATACGTCTTAAGGTAATCATATTTTCTTTTCTACAATATTGAGTTTGGTAATATCCATTTCTCCCAATCCCATGTTAAAAGAAGCCTTGATATAATTAATATCTTTACCTTGCAGCCCGAAAGGTGCAAGAGTAGCGGCATAACTATCCGCGGCAACCGGATCAGCGCAGGCAATAATTTTCTTCAATAGAATTGTGTCTTTAGGATTCCCGCCGGTCGGGCCGTTTTTGACCAGGACTCTGTAAGCATCAATAATAGTCAGGTGCGGGCGGGCAACCGCCAGAATCTCAGCTAATTTCTGCCCGATATTATTGTGTATTCCTGAGCGATTAACTCCGATGATACCCATCAGATTTTTGATTCCCAGCGTCAGTTTGGTCAGACCATGGTGCTTGGCAATCGGTATATTGATAAAGGCATTACATTCTAACACATCCTTGGCGATAAGACAGGATATTAATTCCTTGGCATCGGGAATTTTAATTTCCTTGTATTCTTTGATGTTGCCCGATAATAAAATAATTTCAGCGCCTGTTTCCTTGACAACTTTTTCAATACCGCAAACCTGATAACATTTTCTGGCGTCATTACAGGTTCGTTCTATTACTTTTACTTTTTTAGCGCCCGCCTTAAAACATTCTTTAATAACAGCTGAAAGCACGTCGGGATTGGTGGTTGCGGCTGATTCAGGTTGCCTTTCCCATGAAAAATTAGGTTTAATGACAACTACAGAACCCTTTTTAACGAATTGGCTGATTCCGCCTAAAATATTTATGGCGGCTAATGTCGCTTCAGCAGGTTTTTCTCCTTCAACAACCGCTAATATTGTTTTAGGCAATGGCTTATCGTCTTTATTAGTCTTGTCTTCAGCGTATGTTTTAAGGTAATTTGTAGTAATAGCTCCTATTCCAATAGCAGAAATAGTTCTTAAAAACTGACGTCGGTCTAAGTTTTTCATAAATATTTACCCTCCCATTATATTTAATCATATTACCGTCATATTCCTCAATTATCCGGCTGGCGCTGTAGTAATAATTAACCAACCGCCATTCGTTCCCTCACACGTGCAGCGATACGCTGAACGAGAATAGAATCACCGTTAATCGACAATCCAATATAAGTTTCTGCCTCAATAACAACTGTTTTCCCTTCAACGATAGATTTAACCCGCTCTACTTCTTGGGAACCCCCAACACCCCATGTCTTATCAATAATCTTACCTCCAAATTCGCGCATCGTGGCCCGCACGGCGTCACGTAACTTGTCGTCGTATTCCTTTCCCAAAATAATCGTTTCATTTGTCATTTTATTCTTTTATTGTTATTGATATTATCATAGAGTTTTAACGGCGTAGACTAAAGGCGACTGTATTAACCGTAACTTTTTACCTTTTATCAACGATATATTTCACTCCTTTTATATTATTATATAATCATATCAAATATTTCTAACGGGGTCAATCATAAGGAAAACTGAAATAAGCGAATCAATTATCTTGACCCCGTTAGAAATGTTTGATAGAAATGTATTAAGACAAATAAGAATTTATAGATGTTATCTACTAAGCCAGACGAATTTTATATAGCGTTACGGTCGCCTAAGGGCGACCTATTTCTAACGGGGTTGACGAATCAATATTTTAATCCATAATAACAAATTCTATATGATGAAATATTTTTTAATGCTCGTTATTTTAATCGGCGGCATATTAATAATAAATCCCCACACCAATGCATTGGTGTGTGGGATAAATGCCCAGACAACCGCTGTCAGCCGCACTGAAAACGCAAATATTACGCCCGGTCCGACATCTCTGGTCTATGTAGTCCCCATAAAAGGCGCTATTATGGACCGCGGGCTGGCTTATTTTATCCGCCATTCCGTGGAGCAGGCAAAAGAAGAAAATGCAGCTCTAATCATTTTTGAAATAGATACGCCCGGCGGTGCGGTTGGCGAAGGCGAAGAATATACCATCGGCATCTGTAATTCCATAGACCGCGCGTCCCCGATATCCACTGTGGCTTATATCACGCATTGGGCATGGTCAGCCGGTTCGCTGATATCCATCTCGGCTGATAAAATCATAATGAAACAGACTTCGAGTATCGGTTCGGCTGAGGTGATTGCCGGCAGTGGCAACGAGTCAATCCATCAGGAAAAATACACCTCGGCTTTAAGGGCTGAATTCAAAGCCCGCGCCGAGAAAAAAGGCTATTCGACTAATCTTGCCATGGCAATGGTTGATAAGGAAATGGAAGTTAGGGAAGTATTGGTCGACGGCGTGCGCCAGTTTCTTACTCCCGAAGAAATAAAGGAGGCGTATGCGAAAAACAAGTCGGTTGAAGATATTGGATTGGTCATTGCCAAAGGCAAACTATTGAATCTCACGGCAAAGGATGCCTTGAAATACGGTTTAGCCTCAGCCATAAAAGAGGACCGTTCTGAAATCCCGCCGGTTTTAGGCGTCAATAATTTTAGGTTCAAGGAGATTACGCCGACCTGGTCTGAATATCTGGTAATGTATTTAACTTCGCCGGTAGTAGCCGGGATTTTAATATTAGCAGGTTTGATTGCCGCCGGAATGTCTCTAAAAATGCCCGGAATGGGTATACCGGAAGCTATTGCTATTATTTGTTTCGGCCTCGTTTTCTTCGGTCACTATTTAGTCGGCATGGCTGAGTTTACCGAGATATTGATATTTATGCTGGGCATCGGTTTATTATCCGTGGAAATTTTCTTATTGCCTGGTTTTGGAGTATTCGGCATCAGCGGTATTGTTTTGATTTTCATCAGCCTGATTCTGTCAATGCAGGGATTCACCATACCGGATGTCAAAGGCGCGCCGTGGCAATTGGAAACCTTGCAGAGGAATTTTATCGTGGTCGGCCTTTCTTTTAGTCTGGCCGTAATTACTTTTATGCTATTCGTTCGTTATCTTTCATCAGTGCCATTCTTTAATCACCTGGTTCTTTCGGCTGACGAGAATACCGATGCCGGATTTGTCAGCACCCCGATGTCCATCGGGGCGTCTTTCCTCGGTAAAAAAGGCATTGTTTTTACGGCGTTAAGACCGGTCGGTAAAATAACCATTCTTGATTCGGCAGGCAAAGAGACTAATGAGACCATCGATGCGGTTACCGAAGGTGATTTTATTAACAAGGGCGAAATCGTCGTGGTTATAGATATAGACGGCAGCCGGATTGTAGTAGAACGAACCTCCAGACCCGTAACCACAGATTAACACAGATTAACACAGATAATCCGTGGTCATACAATTTCTTATACTATAAAAAAGATGAAGAGAATATTTAGTCTATTCATAATAATCGGCATCCTGATTATCAGTGTCACTTGTAACACAAAAGATAAACAGTTAAAGATAAATTATCCGAAGACAATCAAAACCGAAGTAGTCGATGAACTGCACGGCACAAAAATCGTTGACAACTACCGCTGGCTGGAAGACGATAAAGCTCCGGAAGTGCGCGAATGGGTATCGCTTCAGGAAAAGATTACCAGGGCATACCTTGATAAATTACCGCAACGCCAGGGGATTGCTCAAAGACTTGATAAACTGCTGAAATATGACGATGAGGGAATACCTCAAAAAGTGATGGCAGGGAATCGGATATTCTTCTGGGCAAAAAAGAAAGACTGGGAACGTTGGGCATATTATACCAAAGTCGATGAAACTGCTACCGCAGAACTCGTACTCAATCCGAATGAATGGAAATTAGAAAACATACATTCCGTTACGCCTTCACGCGATGGTTCTTATATCGCCTACGGAACCGAATCGGCAGGCGATGAGGTATCAACCGTCAAAATAATGGAAGTATCATCGAGGAAAATATTATCCGATTCGCTCTTCGGCTGGCAGCAGGGGAGCGTTGCTTGGTTACCGGATAATTCCGGCTTTTATTATACGGCATATCCGAAGACCGAAACATACTGGGGGGCGGTCTATTTGCATAAATTAGGCGCACCTTCATCAGAAGACAAAAAGGTATTCTGGCACGACAAGGTTAAAGAATATTTTCATCTTGCGCTTAGCAGCGAGGACGGGAAATATGTCGTATTTTATCGGACTATCTTCAATCAGAATGAAGTATATCTTAAAAAACTCAACGATGATGGGCCTATGATACCCATCGCAACCGGATTTGATGCGAAATACAGTATCATCAAGATAATCGAAGATAAACTTATCATCTGGACCAATTCCGATGCGCCGAAAGGAAAAGTTTATGTGGCAGATATAAATAATCTTAATCCGCCAGAGGCGGATCTGCCTATGGCACAGGGTAGCAATAAGAAGACTGCATCCGATAAGGAAAACTGGAAAGAATTGATTCCGCAAACGGATGATAACCTTTTAGTGGTAAATGCCGTTGCCGGGCATCTTTATGCGGTATATTCCCATAATGCTGCCACAATAATTAAAATATATACCCTTGACGGCAAATATATACGGGACCTTACCCTGCCCACAATCGGGACTGTGAGCATTTGGGGATATTGGGCTCAGAATGACGTCTGGGTTTCCTTTGCTTCTTATACCTACCCGAATACTATTTTCAAATATGATTTCGCCAAAAATGAACTGAAATTATATCATCGTCCCCCGGTTGATGTTGACGTTTCTAATTATGTTACCGAACAGGTGTGGTATAAATCAAAAGATTCCACTGATGTTTCCATGTTTCTGGTCCATCGCAAGGATATTGAAAAAAGCGGGAATAACGCCGTATATTTATATGGCTACGGCGGATTTAATATTCCGATGGGACCGGTATTCTCGACAGTATACACCGTATGGCTTGAGGCAGGCGGAATGATTGCAATTCCTAATTTACGCGGTGGCGGTGAATATGGAGAAGAGTGGCATAAAGCCGGTATGCTTGAGAAGAAACAGAATGTCTTTGATGATTTTATCGCCGCCGCCGAATGGTTGATTGAGAATAAATATACCAATCCGCGGAAAATTGTGATTGGAGGAGAAAGCAATGGCGGTTTATTGATAGGCGCCGTGGTTGTCCAGAGACCGGATTTATTCAAAGCCGCTTTTTGCGGTAATCCGCTCCTGGATATGCTCCGGTATCACAAATTCGGTTATGCTAGTATCTGGACTGAGGAATATGGCAATGCCGACAATCCCGAGCAATTTGAATACCTTGTTAAATACTCGCCATACCACAATGTCATTGATGGAACGCGATATCCGGCAGTTCTTTTCGTGGCAAGTGAAAATGATTCGCGATGTTATCCTTTTCATGTCAGGAAGATGGCCGCGAAAATGCAGCAGGTCACGCCAGAGGCGGATCTGCCTAAGGCACAGGGAAGCAAGGAAAGACTGCATCCGACAAATCCGCAAGGTGAACCAATATTATTATTAGTCCGTAAAAAAACAGGACACGGCGGGGGAACCACTCTATCGGAAACTATTCAACAGCAATCGGATATCTGGTCTTTTTTAATGAATAATGTTGACTTAAAACGTTAACGTTAGTAAGAATAGAACACAGATAAACGCAGAGCCCTGTGGGCTACGCAGATTAATATTATAAGGAATTCAGTATCTTGGTCTCATGGTCTCCTTATAAAAATTATTAGTGTTAATCTGCGAAAATCTGTGTCCATCTGTGTAATCTGTGGTTACGAATTTTTATTATGAGCATTGAATTAATTATTTTAGTATATCTTGTCGCATTCGTAATATTATTCCTGGAAGTCTTTGTGCCCAGCGGCGGAGTATTGGCAGTTATCGGCGGATTGGGACTGATTAGCAGCATCTATTATGGATTCCAGCAGAGTACTCTTTTAGGAATCGGACAGATTATTATAGCCGTAATAGCCATACCTTTAATGTTTTATTTCGGGCTTAAGCAACTCACCCTGAAAAAGAGTCTGCATATTGAAGACGGATTCCATTCTGAAAAATCAGGGCTTGCTTTTCTGATTGACAAAGAAGGCGTTGCCTTTACTAATCTCAGGCCATCCGGAACGGTTGTGATTGACGGCAAAAGATTTGATGTGGTTACCGAAGGCGAAATGATAGACAAAGACACTCCGGTTAAGGTAGCGAAAATCGAAGGCTCTCGCATCATTGTTAAAACAATTCAAAAAGCATAATCTTACGTTCCCTCTTTTCTTGCCAGACCTTCTACATACTGCATACTTCTCTATCCCCTGCCCCGTTAGAAGCGAAACCGTAGAGGAGATAATAACCTATCAGAAAGTCTTACATCCCATTCAAAGAACGCTTCTAACGGGCTGAGAAGCTAACCTTGTTACTGCTACTGCCTCAGCGCAAGTAAATAATTATCCTGTTTTCCTGGCCTCCTTATAAAATTATCCGCGTCCATCTGCGTTCATCTGCCTGCCTACTTGGTGGTTTATTTCTTTCTTTCTTGTATTCATATCCCTTTTATAAAATTATCCGTGTCCATCTGCGTTCATCTGTGTCCTATATTTCTCCGTGTCTCTGTGGCTAATTTTATATTGACAAACCACTGGGGAATATATAATTTATATAATTATGCATCGTTTCTTAATTGTTATTGAAAAGGCAAATGGAAATTATTCCGCTTATTCACCTGATTTGCCCGGCTGTATTGCCACAGGCAAAACCACCCGGGAAACAGAAAAGAATATGTATGATGCTATTCAAATGCATCTTGATGGAATGGCTGAGGATAAACAATCTTTACCTGAGTCTTCTTCTCTTGCCGAATATGTAGTAATAAAATAAACCAATATCAGGTCGTGACAGACACCGGTTTTAATCCGTTTACAGATTGATACTTTTAACCTTTAACTTTTAATTTAACATCTCTGTGTCCTATGTGTCTCCCCGCCTGAACGAATGTTTATTCGGGCAGGTGTGGCAAATCTTTGTAATCGTCCGACGTCATTCCCGGTTAATTATTCCTATTTGAGGTATGGCATTAAATCCACTTTTTTGAATTCCTCTTTAGCCGCGTTGAGCGAGCCGATTGCCAAATAAACCACCTTTTCCTGCGGGTATATCACCATTGATTGCAAATTTATACGGAATAGGGCAACTGATTTAAGAATGTCAATCGTTTCAGTCAATCCGATTCTGCCGTAATATTTCTTTGCTAACCGTTCTATTGTGTCATAGCGATAATCACCATTGCCGGTTGTCATTTCTTTGCTCATAAACCAATTGGTGCAATAAAGCAATCCCGACTCGTCAGGATAACGAACCTGGGTTTTATCCCAGGTAATTTCAATTACGGCAGAATTGTTGCGGGCATCAGCCAGCGCCAGATTAATGGGCGAAACCCTTTTGGCTTGATTTATTATTTTGATTGCCTCTTCGACATTCGATGCTTCTTCCAATACCTTGCGCAAAAGCATCATAGATGGCGTTCCGGCAGTATTAGTCTCCCAGCTACTCAAACTCAAAAGTATTGCCAAGGATAACCCATCCTCATTAATACCGGAAAGCACGCCCACAAATCCGGGCCAGGTGACGGAGGCAAATACCTTTTTGTTCTCAGGATGATAGACCGTGATTAAACTGTAACGTTCGGCTACGCCCAGTGACAGGAAATCCAGATTTCTGCCGAATATTATTCCCGGTCGGATGCGGTTTTCCCCCTGCTCCTCTGTGCCTACGGCAGATCCGCCTTTGGCGGGCCGGCCGGTAGCCGGTTCAGACGCCATAATCGCGCTGCAACGCGGCAGACGCGGCTCATCTATTATGGTCTGCAGTAATAATAACCTATCATAAGAAATAGAGGTTACTTTACTTATTTCCTCTAATTCCAGTTGATATGTTTGAGGAACAAATGGTTTCATTCTTCTCATTGCATTTATGGCAATATCCTTAGTGGATTCCTTATTAAGGAAACGGGTTAAGTAAGTATCCACTGACAAGCTCAATTGAGGTTTAAGCAATTGACCTTGTTGTTCGCCGATTTCCTGTGGGCTGCCGCGCAGAATAAGAATGGGTATACCATTTTCAAATACCAATTCGCCTTTACCATATTTGGCAGGTGCAAATTTTATATCCGGAGCTCTTCCGGCGATATAAGGCGGGACTTCGATTATACAGTAGAATTGCCCGGCAATCAGGCAAATGATGGTTATCAAAACCAACCCGATTATTATCCGCGTTAATGCAGTAGCAAGTTTTCTGGGCTTCTTCACCCCGTTAGAAGTGTCAGAAGGGACGTTGTTTCCAGTGTCAGAGTCTGTAAGGATACTTCTAACGGGGCAAGCCTTTTTAGTAATGATTTTCATATTGTTTGATATTTATTCATTATCATATTAATCGGGATTCGTCATATCAAAGCTAACTGTCATTGTCAAACATAATCTTGACCACTTAATGGGTTCGGTGACACACACCGGTTTTAATCCGTGCCCATCCGTAAAATCCCTGCCCGCCGAAGCCTCGGCGCAGGCGGGTCTGTGGCAAATCTGTATGTCTTGGAAGGCGCATATTTATTGATAAAAATTGAGATTCGATGCAGTAGCAAGTTTTCTGAGCTTCTCAGCCCGTTAGAAAGTTCTTGGACGATGTGAAAGACTAATATGTTTGTCTTTATCTCTAATTATGGTTCTTTCTAACGGGGCATGCAGTTTTTCGGGTGTCTCAAACGTTCATATATGTGGCGAAAGGAGGTGAGGTGCAGTAAATATGACATTATTATTATCAGAGTGTCCCAGTTCCTCCGCGGCATAAGGGCGATTTTGCTGTGACTCACCCCCGCGGCATTATCGCCTTTTGCCACCCCTCTGATGATAATAACCTAAAACAACGCATTCATACTAAGAACCTGATTCCTAAAGACGACGGGCATATAAAAATAAGGAGGCATAAGGCGGATTAGTTTCCCGCCCTTTCACCCGGTTTTGGGTGGCCGACTTCCTATTTCACCCTTATGAGTTCAATAACGAAATAGGGAAAGGTATTAAAGGTGACGGTCTATGAAGAATTCACACTTATGGCGAAGATGAGAAGAAACTCTCATTCTTCGAGAAGGTTATTGAGTCAGGCAAGTTTCACCTGCCCAGTGATTATTCCGGCGAGCGCCTGACCTTCAAACTATTTGCCAAGGCGGTATTATTGTTCCTGGTCAACCAGAAGGTTATACTCAAGCATTTTACCCTATTTGACCTGCTCTTCGTGGTCTTTTATGCGATGGTCGAGAATATGGATTTGGTGGCTCATCTATTGAAGACCTCCAAGCGCCAACTCTATAACCGGGAAAGGGCAATTAAAGAAGTAATGCACATCACCGACCGCTCGGAGAGGAAAGATAAGAAGAAATAAGTTGAAATAGTAGGCAGAATGTAATATATAGAAAACAGGAGAATTAAATATTGTGTCACCGAAATTACGGAATTAATAAAACTATAAAAGGAGTTTATAATGGCAGAAATAAAAAAAAGAACACTTTTGCAAGTATCACCATCAGATATTTCTCCAAACCCACACAACCCACGAATGATATTTGATGAAGAAGAATTAAAGGAACTAAAAGACTCAATAGAAAAAGTTGGCATTCTTGTCCCTCTAACTATTTATGAAAACAAGAAAAGCTTTCCTAAGACAAAATATGTTTTATTGGACGGGGAAAGAAGATGGCGTTGCGCACAACAGTTAAATTTAAAGTTGGTACCAGCGAACATTATTGATGAGCCGGAAGATGTTACACAAAACATTCTTTTTATGTTTAATATCCATCATTTCAGGAGAGAATGGGCACTATTTCCAACAGCATTGAAATTAGATGTTCTTATAAAAAAATTAAAAACGGATAATGACGCCACGCTGTCTAATTTTACTGGGGTCAATAAATCTATGGTTAGGCGGTGTAAAATGTTGCTATGGTTTCCTGAGAAATATCGTAATACCCTAATGGCAAAAAGCAGTAAAATATCGACCGATTTTTTTATCGAAATCTATGCAGTAGCATATCGATTAGGTCACGAAGATGAATTCAGATATCCTGATAAAATAGAGGTTTTTATTGACGCTTGCAAGGATAAATTCCTAAACGCACTTATCACTGATGTTAAAGAGTTTCGTGATATGCGTAAATGCATGGCTTATTACGAAAGTATTGATAAGTTTAATGACTTTAAGTCGAAAATTAGCAAGTTTATCAGAGAGAAAGATATAGGACTGGAAATTTTCGCAGTTCAAGATATTGAACAAGATCGGACTAGGAAAAATATTATTAAATACATTAGTTATTTAAATGAGAACCTAGAAACAATAAACCCTGACATTATTAATGATGCTTATCTTGTAGACCAATTAAAAAAGCTAAAAAATAACCTGAAAAGAATTATTGAACATATTGACTAATGCCAATGAATATAGAAGATAAGTTGCGTATATATAATGGCTATATCCATAATTCTATTAATAGATGGAAATCACAGATAAAAATGGACGAGTCGTTATTTCAGAAAATACTTGATAATCTTATAATATTAAATAGCAGAGAAATAAGAAGTCTATTACGCAAAGTAATATCAAATAATAGGAAACTGATTGAAAGTAGTAATTGTTATATTTGTAAGTTTGGAGAAGAAGGTAAAAGTGGCGATGTTCTTATATATGAATTTCGACATGCGTTTAAGGAATATAGCAAAAAAATAATTGAGGGGTGGAAAATTTCTAAATTACCTAGCGGATCAGAAATAGTATTTATTGATGATCTAATAGGGACGGGAAACCAATCTGTAAAGCACATTACAGATAAACTAAATCAAATTATGAATCCTAGTCATAAGGGTTATTTGTTATGTTTATGTGCAACTCCCCAAGGAATTAAATATGTGCACGATAACACAAACATAAAGGTAATGCCAGGCTACATACTAGAAGAAAACCAGTGTCAATATCTTAGTGGTAGATGTAGTGTATTTAGTGAGGAAGAAAAAAGATTTTTAAAAGATATAAATACAAGAATAGATGTTAACGTAAATTGTTACTGGTCTCTTGGTTTACTTCTAGCTTTTTATTTCACTGTGCCAAATAATACATTACCTTTTATCTGGAAACACGATGTTGAGTATGAACACTTTGATGGCGTGAGAAAAAGATGGCAGGCATTACTGCCAAGAGATTATTAGTATCAGAAATACCCTTTCCTTACGAGGGGTTACTATTTAATCACCAAATTCTGGGGATATGATACATGGATTAACACTACTGAAACTCTAATCCCGCATTTTCAATCTTGTCCCCAACCCCTATATAACGAAGACCCTTCTGGCATATAGCGAAGACCATTCAAGTATATAACGAAGACCCTTCAAGCATATAGCGAAGACCCTTCAGGCATATAGCGAAGACCCCTCAGGCATATAGCGAAGACCCTTCGGGTATGTAGCTAAGACCCTTCAGGCATATAACGAAAACCCTTCAGGCATATAATGAAGACCCTTCAGGCATATAGCGAAGACCCTTCAGGCATATAGCGAAGACTCTTCGGGCATATAACGAAGACCCTTCAGGTATATAGCGAAGACCCTTCAGGCATATAACGAAGACCCCTCAAGCATATTACCCGGCGCTCCCACCTCCCAGACCTCCCCCCACCCCCCACCACCTAAGTGCAAACTTTGCACTTATCTAAAAAATCTCATATTTTTTTATTCCCATATTTTATAAGCACTTAGAGACAATCAGCCATTTTTTTTACCCCCTGAAATATACCTTGGCATTTCACTTAGCCCATATAGGTGTAGGAGAGAAGCGAATGGAACCGCGGATTTAACTGATTCTGCGGATAATCTCCGGCCCCGACGAGTAGTCGGGATAAGAGCCAGTAATTCACTGAGTTCAAACTGGCTCTAAAAGGAGGGTAACGATATGGTAAAGAGATTTGTTGTTTATGGGTTGTTGGTAATAGCAATAATATGCACCGCAGAGACGCAGAGTCCGCAGAGAGAAGTAAAAGAGATAACGATTTCATTGGATAAGGTTTCATATACGCCGTATCAGGATGAATACGAAAAACTTCTTTACCCAACAGTAAGAATTACAACTGGGTTTGGTACCGGAAGCGGAGTAATCTTTAACCACAAAGACACAAAGAATACAATTTATATTTTAACTGCTTGTCATGTAGTAGATAAGCAAAGCGTAGTTAATATAGAATTATATGACTCAACGGTTATTACTGCCTCTGTTGTTATTACGGATACTACAAAAGACCTGGCACTCTTGAAATCATCTAACATCCAACATCTAATTTCTAATATCTATTCTGCACGATTAGCACCACGAGATTATACCCCATATCTGTTCGCTCCGGTCTGGGTTGTTGGTTGCTCGCTTGGATTAGACCCAAGACCCTCTTATGGACATATCACGGCGATTAATGAGCAATTAGCAATTAACAACGCACAATTTTCATTGCTCACTGCTCAATGTCCATTTTGGGAAATCAGTAGTCCTATACTTCCAGGAAATTCCGGCGGTCCGGTCTATGATGCCAGAACCTTTGAAGTGATTGGGATAGCAGTCTGGGTCAAGGTTTATCAATTCCAACTCGTTACAACTATGGCTGGAATTGTTCCTATCAATCAGATATACGAATTTCTTAACCACAAAGAGCACCAAGAACACAAAGAATAATTTTGCTTTGTGCCCTTTGTGTCCTTTGTGGTGAGTAAGGAGGATAACGATATGGTAAGCGAATTCGGCAAATGCTGCAAATGCGGTGAAGAGATAGGTCCATATGACCGTAATAACGAGGATTGGCTTTGTAAACAGTGTTATGACAAGACCCGTCCCAGGGGCGGTTTCCGCTATAACCCGCGGTTGAATGAAGAGCCCATCCAAACATCCGGGGAACGCGAACAGAACGATAAATGGCAGGATGAAATTATTGATAGAATAGATAAGGAGAATTCTAACCACAAAGACACAAAGAACACAAAGGAATAGAAGAAGTTGGTCTGCCAGACGGACTTTTGCTCTTTCCGTCGGAGCAGAAGGGCAGGCTGACTTTTTCCGCTTGAGGCGGATCCGCCTTTGGCGGAAACTTCTAACTTATAACTTTTAACTTTTATGAAAGGTGGTGAACAAAAATGATACACACTAAAGTTTCGATACCGGTGCTCAGCCTGATTACGCCTGACCCGGATATGGGCGTGAAATGGGTCCAAAACCTGACCAATAATGCCGAGACTATGAATAACCGCCGTAAGGCGCGGTTACCTAATGATACGGCATACGGCCAGATAGTTGCCACCCCGTCAGCCGAGAAATATGAACCCTTAGTAGACGGCAGTTTCGTTTCCAAGGGCGATTTGTCAGCGGCTGATATCAAAACCATGCAGAGGTCAAATATCCTCAATTCATACAACAAGTATAATGACAACATAGACCGTGCTTTTGAGGAAGTGGACGGCGTATTTGCCAAACGGTTCAAGGATGCAGTCGAGGCAAAGCAATCTGCCTGGGAAGAAGGCGTGACCAGGGTTCTACGACTGGTCGGCAGTAAGGCACGGGGCAGACAAGCCGCAGCCATTATGGGAGATTGGCTGACCGGCAACCAGACCCTCGCGGGACAATTGCCCGAAGGTTCCGAGGTTCTGCCCGGCGGCGGTCCTTATGACATCGCCAAGGCACGGCTCAGAGCGACCTTGAGGGCAGGACTGACCCAACTCCTGACCCAGACCGGCGTGATAGTCACAGCCAGCGGTTATGATTCGACACAGTTAGCCGACCATAACCAGCGTATCAAGGATTTCCTGGAGAGCGTTTCTGACCCGCTTAAGGCAGATGACTGGGTTTCGACCCGCACTCCGGATAAGTCCTATTGCGTCTGGTACGTGGATAACGGACAACTGAAACTGGAGGCGCAGATATACACAATGTTGTAGTCTGTAAAATTCACCGCAGGGACGCAGAGGGCGCAGAGTTCTCTGCGTTCTTTGCGGTGGAAAAGAGGTGATTTATGAAAAGATGCGAGGCGTTAACCCAATATAAATACCGCTGTAAAAACTATGCGTTTTACTATGACAACCAAACTAAATTAAACCTGTGCCCGGACCATCGGTTCGGGAACGCGAAAGGAGTGATGCATTATGGCAAGGACTTTATACGACCGAGCCAACGAAATCAAAACAAAACACTTAAGCCTGCAATCGGTCACGGGCGATAAAATCGCAAATAATGCGATTGAGGAAAAACATCTCAAGGACGGTTCTGTTACCAGAGATAAGATTGCCGACAAGATAGTCGGAACCGATGAGATAATCGATTCGGCAGTAACCAGACCCAAAATAGCCAAGAACGCAGTATCATCCGATGCGATTATCGGCGGCGCAATAACCACCGAAAAGATTGCATCCGGGGCGGTTGACGGTGAGCGGTTAGCGAATGGCGCGGTTACAACGGAAAAGATTGCCAACGGAGCAATCACCAGAGATAAGGTTGCTGATAAAAGTGTCGGAACGGATGACCTTGTGGACGGCTCTGTTACGACTGCCAAACTCGCAACCTCTGCGGTTACCAAAATAAAACTGGCATCTAATTCAGTTGGTTACTTGGAAATAATCAACGGGTCGGTTGAGCCAAGACATATCCGGGCAATTGATACTCCGGCTAATGGTGAAATTCCTTCTTATAATCAGGCGCAGGAAAGGTTTGAGTGGATTGCTCCGGGTGGCGGTGGGGCGGTAAGACCGTTGGTGCCTCCTGTTGCTACCGATGAAATTGGGGCTGGCGCAGTAGGCAGTAGTCAGTTGGCAGTAGACAGTGTGTCAACGGAAAAAATCCAGAACGGCGCGGTGACGAAATCTAAATTAGCGTATAAGGTTATCAGCATCACGATTCCGGCTCAACAGGTGGGCGGTCTATTTCCGCCTCTGGGAGACCCGGATTTGAATGGCGGTGTGATTTTGGGTTACTCTATTCCCACAAATCAAGACCAGTTGATTAGGCAACTATTTCTGTTACCGGGGCTACCGCAAGGCACCGGGATTTCAATCCTGCTGAACCAGCCGGCTATTGCGGATAATACGTTTGAGGTGGTGGTGCTGAGGGCGTAGCCACAGATTACACAGATTAAATAAAGGAACCACCCTCCTACGCAATGCTTCGGAGGGCAGGCAGATGAACGCAGATGGATGCGGATAATTTTAGAATAAATATGAATACGGAAAGGATAGGACACAGATTAACGCAGATGGACACGGATTAATAAAGTATGAAGTAGGTAGGTTAAGAGAAGAAACGTAGCCACAGAGACACAGAGTTCACAGAGAAATAAGATTTATTTATAAGGAGGCCATGAAAACAGGATAATTATTTATTTGTGCTGAGGCAGTAGCAGTAACAAGGTTAGCTTCTCAGCCCGTTAGAAGCGTTCTTTGAATGGGATGTAAGACTTTCTGATAGGTTATTATCTCCTCTACGGTTTCGCTTCTAACGGGGCAGGGGATAGAGAAGTATGTAGTATAAAGTATGAAGTTGGTAGGAGGTAGGGCAAGAGAATAGGAAATGTGAGATTTGGTCTCCAAGCGACACATTTTAAGATTCCCCTTGACAGACTACAAATATCTCTGTATATTTATTGTATCCTCTAAAATAGAGGATTAAAAAATATGTCTGCCCGATTTGGGAAGGTGGTCTGTTCTGAGAATCCATTCATAATAGTTTAATGCGTCTTGAGGAATAACAATGACTAAAGAACATCGACGTCATAAACGTTATTATATTAAAGGGCTGAGAAGCCGCTTGTGCGCCAGCCGCTTTTTCGGATTATTAATCAGACCCACCTCGGAAGAATATATCTGCCTGGATATTTCAGAAAGCGGTCTTCAATTCATTACCAAGAAGTTGTTAACCCAGAATAAACTTTTATTGGATGTGATTACCCCTTTGACCAGAAAAGACCCTATCCGAGTTAGGGGCCGGGTGGCTTGGGTCAAATTGTCCGGTGAATTCGGTATTTATTTTATCGGCGTGCGATTTGTCTCGCTGGGTAAAATACAGCGGGACAGGTTAAAAATGCTAATCGCAAATATCGGCGAAGACAAAGACCGAATCCCGAAAGAAGTCCAGGTTAAAATAATTACTGAATTACTGAGTTGAGCCTGCCTGATGTCAGGCAGGGAATTCTGGGGACGCCTGACGAAGATTTAACGTATAGTAAAGATACTTAGAAATTGGCTGCCCGTATGGGTCTTAACCACAAAGGCACAAAGGACACAAAGGTTAGGGAATTAGGAGTTCATAATTTCTTTGTGCTCTTTGTCCCTAAGGGAGGCAGTAGCTCTGTCTCTGTGGTGAAATTCTAAATATTATTACTATAGAGGCTAAAATAATGCCGAAAAATTCAGAATTCGAATCATTTTACGCGGACAATATTCCAACTGCTTTGAATGATTGCCAAAATGCAGGCTATGCGCCATTATTCATGCCGAAAATAATCGAACGAAGAATCAAAAATAACGGAGATTCGGCAATCTGGAAAGAGTGGTATGTAACGCCGAGCATAGTCGCAACCGGCCAAACTCAAAAAGGTTCAAAGGTGATTGTCTATGCGCATATTCCGAATTATCTTTCAAAGCCGGAAAATATCAGAACTGCTTTAGACGCAGGTTTGTCCAGCGGGGCAGGAGAGATTCCGCAAGAGGAATTTCTGAAACTGGTCGGATTTGCAGAGAAAGGCAAAGAAGGGGTTTTTATGGTTCCGTATGAGAAATTAATGGCTTCGCTATCCGAGCGAATTCCGGTCGATTCCGCTTTAGAGCATCCTCAAACACTGCCATTTTTGGGCGTTGATGAGACAACCGCAAAGAAGTATTTGGAAAAGCACAAAGAAGTCTATGGTGATGAAATCGGAATCTGGCATACTGACGACTTTGTTGACGGAAAAGCCCTGGGCCGGATGCTGTGCCTTGGCGACTACGACGACGGCTTCGTCGGCTACAGCAGTCTCAGCAACGTTGCCCGCTTTTTCGGGGCGCGTGTAAAATCCGGCGAAGAGTAAAATTCCGGAGGCACGTTATTGCTCGTGCGGATAGTTTAATCTGTTTACTCCGTTAGAGATGAGTTGGTTATATATAGAATAACCGGTTTATTGCATAGCATTCGCAACTAGTATGAAAATTCAGTTGATTTTAACGTCCCGATGTTACATCGGGGCAATCTCTGACGGGGCTTATTAAATAATATTATTTCCCTTGACAGCGTTCCAAATCAGATGTATATTTATTTCGATAAATGAGGAATTGATATGATAAAAACATTTGTAATGTGGCTGGTATTTTTAAGCGCTTTATTTTTGTTTGTATCAGAAGTAAAATATCTTGAGGGAGGCGCATGTTCCTGAGGCTGAGGCGGCGGAGGAGGCGGCGGTTCGTCGCCTACACCTACTGCACCGATGCCATTGCCACCCTCGATACCGATGCCAACTACACCAATGCCGCCATCTACTACACCACCGCCACCATCTACTACAACGCCTAAAACAACACCGACAGTACCCGGTGTCGCGCCATCAACGCCTGAAACACCGGTGGCGCCTGATATACCGCCAATGCCCGGAGTACCGATGCCGGTTACCCCGAGACCGATGAAACCGGGTTCGGGAGCGGCGCAACCGTCTAAACCGGCAATGCCTAAAGAACCGCAACAACCGGGCTCTCCGCAACCGGCTCCTGAAACACCGGAAACACCCAACCCGTCTGATCCGGAGTCAACAGCACCGATGGGACCGCAACGTCCGACTTTAGGGCTCGGATTACAGCCGCTTATTCAGAGTTTACGGGCAACCGACGGCGCTTCATCTTTATTAGGCATAGTAGAGCCGTGGGAAGTCTGGTGGACCAGGAATCGCGATATGTATCTCTCTTTTAAAGAGGATGTTCAATGGGAAAAAATCGTTGCTGATAGTAACGGGACAATGGCGCTGACAATCTATCCGATATATGATGAACTTGTTAAGGTTTTAGGCAAGGCATTATATGAACAAGACCTGTATATAGCGCTTCGCGCGGCAATCGCGCTTGGTAAAGCCGGCTCCGCTTATAATTTTACCGCGTTAGATATCCTTAAAAAGGCTAATGATAATGATAAACGATTTTTCGTCAGGAATAATGAGTTATTCGGATTGGGCCTGAGCGGTGATATTTCCACTGCCAAGGTTATCAAAGAGGTGTTGCAGAAGAAGAACGAAGGAGGTTCCCTGGGAGTCTTAAGACGTTCCTATGCGGCGCTGGCATCAGGATATATAGCAAACGACCCTGAAATACCTAAAATACTGAAAAATATCCTATATGATAATGATTATCTTGAGGTGAAGTGTTGCGCCTGTCTCTCATTAGGTAATCTCAAAGATACTTCTGCGGTGCTGCTTTTAAGTAAGATACTTAATTTGCTTGAGGGCGGCGGAAAAGAACAGCCTGTCCTCAGGGCATATGCGGCTTTAGGGTTAGGCCGTATCGGCACTAAGGAGGCATTGGATGTGCTGAAAAAGTCCACTCCAGCCACGGAGAAAGAAGCGGATGTCAATTCTGCAGTGGTGGTTGCATTGGGAATGATTGGCGAACCGGCGGCTAAAGATTCTATTATTTCATTCTTGACGGATAAAAGAAATCCCAAGGTCTGCGGTTTAGCGGCTATTGCATTGGCACAGATAAGGGACGCTAAATCCTATGAACTTATTTCCGAGGCGCTTCAGAAAAACGAGTCTAATGATGCCGATGGGTTGATGCTGATTGCTTTAGGATTGACCGGTGATGAGAGAGCCAAAGCAGATTTGAGAAAGGTTCTGGAAGGCAAGGAATCGAGGGATTTGCTTAAGGCGGCTTCTGCGATTGGATTAGGATTGCTCAAGGATAACAGGGCTGTCCCGATAATAACCAGGATGCTTAGCGATGACAAGCAATTGAATAATGTAATACTTGCCCCATATCTTATTATATCTTTAGGAATGATTCAGGACCAGAGAGGAATTGATGTATTGCAAAAAATATGGAATAAGATGGAATCCGATAATTCTTTACTGCCTTATCACACCAATGTTGCAGTTGCCTTGACAATGTTAGGCAAGAAGAAATATGTTATTTTGCCGAAATTAATTCAACAAGCCGGTCAATCAAAAAATCTCGTTCTGAGGTTATATGCTTTACATACGCTTGGATTATTAGGCGACAGGGAATCCGCTCAAATTTTTATAGAAGCATATAAAGATAGTAATACTTATGTTCGTTATGCAACGCTTACCGGGATTGGTTTCTTAATGGACAAGAGCAATCTGAATCCTATCAACAAGGTGACGGCTAATAGTGTTGATATATCTATGGATATTACGGACCATATTTTATTAATACCGGTGTGGTAGGAAAATTGTTGTCGACCCGCAAGATCTGAAGCATATAGCAGTTATTAATGAAAATCCAGCATAAATTCCCCTATTTCCCCCTTTATTAAAGGGGGATTAAGGGGGATTTATCAATATTCTCCGCCCTTTAGGGCGAGGCTCGTCTTCGGTGGCAATGTTAGAAAATCAATAAGAACTGCTATATTTCCCGCCTGAATGGTTTGGTCGGTCAGGCAGTAGCAAGTTTTTTGGGCTTCTTCACCCCGTTAGAAGTGTCAGAAGGGACGTTGTTTTCGGTGCCAGAGTCTGTAAAGACACTTCTAACGGGGCAGGTTAGAACATCTTCAGTTGAGCTGGTTTTATATCGGGGATGCGATAAGAGATTTTGGCTTCTTCTTTGACACTGTCAGCAGCAATTTTAGGAGAGTCTTCAAAGCCGGTTTTTTCCGATATCGATTCATCATATTTGGGTTTTTCAAACAGAGATATTTTACCGAAAACACCGTCATAACCGGGAATTATATTTAATTTGCGTTCGCGGACCAGACGAATCCCATCCACAATCCGTGGCGGAGCTAACAGGCGAAGTTCATCTATCGGGATATCCAAAAGGATGTTGAATTCGTTTTTACCGCGGGCAATAAGTTTTTTATATTCCTCCTCAACGCCGACAGTTCCGACGCCTTGACCTAAAGCATTGGCAATTATTTCTTCCAGGGGTATGAGAGATTTATAACCGATAACATTCGGAGGAATAAAGTTTACCGGGCGGTCTGCTAAGAGTTCCACCCGGTGACATACGCCGATAGTCAATGGTTTTTTACAAACCGGGCAGATATTCTTGTGTTTTTTAGTTTCATCAGGTGACAGGATAACATTGCAATTACGGTGTCCGTCATAATGATACTTGCCTTCTTCGGGGAAGAATTCTATGGTGTTAAGGAATTTTTTGGTATCCTTTGTTTTCAGGACGTTAATGATTTCAGAATAGGACAAATCGCAGTCAAAGACATTGGCTTCACGCCCGATTTTCCTGGGTGAATGCGCATCTGAATTTGATATCAAAGTGATTTTGTCCAATGCAGACAATCGCCAGTTCATCGGCGGGTCTGAAGATAATCCCGTTTCAATGCAATAAATATTTTCAGACTGTTCCTCGAAACATTCTTCAATAGAGTCGAATCCCGAAGATGCCCCGAATACCGAGAACCATGGTGTCCAGGCATGCGCCGGAACAAGGAAGCATTTCGGGGATACATCAAGGACTAATTTTACCAAGTCTTTTACCGGCAGTCCGAGTATGGGTCTGCCGTCGGATGAAATATTGCCGATTCTATTTAATTGAGCATTGATTTTCGCTACGGTTTCAAGGTCAGGCGCAAAGATAATTATATGAACCCGGTGGCTTTTGCCATTCTGCGTGAAGATATGGGATACTTCGCTGGTTAAAATAAATCTGGTCGGCGATTTATCTTTCTTGAGGCGGTATAGCCCTTCTTCAGCCGGGGTCAAACGAAGCCTCAACTCGGCGAAATAGTTCGGATGTGTAAAATCACCGGTGCCTAAGACATTAATGCCTTTAATCTCAGCCCAGCGCGCCAGAGTTTCCACGTTCATATCTTTACTCGTGGCGCGACTGTATTTGGAATGGACATGAAAGTCCGCTATAAATTTCATAATCAGAAAACTCCGTAACCAGAAGATTAAACACGAATAAAACGAATACGGCGAATCCCACGAATAAAATAATTATCTCTTTATTCGTGTTATTCGTTTAATTCGTGTTCATATTATATACTTTTCTATACTGGAATAAACGAGATACTATGAATATAACAACAAATCTTTACTTTTCAAGAAGAATTTATATAATTCTGATAAAATTTGTAACACTTGCCCAGTTAGAAAGTTTCCCGTTGGGGTTTAATTGCTTACTTATGTCTGTATCTTTATTTGAGGTTCTTTCTAACGGGCTGGGAAGCCCAGCAGGGTTGCTACTGCTTCAGCGATAAGAATAATGAAAAGTATTTTTGCGTTTCTTTTTATTCTTTTAATGATCAGTCTTCTGGGAGTCGTTTGGGGTATTTATGATTATCAGATTGAAAAGAAATTGACTACATCAGAAGTAATAAGCATGCTTGACAAGTTCATTTATTCTTACTTTAAGTATCGTAAAAATGTTTCTCAGATAGATGTTATCCCCGATAAAATTCCATCTAAGATACAAGAGAAAATAATAACCCCGACGATTATTTCCGATATTAAACAGGAAAAAGAAATAACCCCGACGATTATTTCTGATAATGTTCCGGTTAAGACGGAAGAGGAAGGAATAACCCCGTCGGTGACAGCGCCCATAACGCCGACAGAGATAGAGTTCCCTGTTCCGCCACCCTATGTTAAACGTCTTGTTAAAAAGGCGGCACAAGGATTGGTCGAGGAAGGGAACCGATTTTATGATGAAGGAGTCAAGCATCTGCAAAACACCTTTAAAAAAGACAGCACTTTTGATAAAGAGAATAATATAGCGATAGAAAAATTCAGAGAGGCAATGAAGATATATTTAAAAGCTGAAGAAATAGACAGCGAAAGCCAATGGCTTATGAATAGGATTAGAGACACCAATCAGAATCTTGTCACCTGCCGTAAACAATCCAGACGACAATAATTTATTATGGTTGAAACCGATTTGTATGAGATAAATGACGTTACCGAAGAAAAGGTTATCATTGAGCGAAGCCAGCAGGGTAATGCTAATGCGTTTTCGGAGATAGTAAAACGGTACCATGACCGCTTATATAATACAATCTACCGTTTGGTTAATGCTCCGGACGATGCTCTTGATATTTGCCAGGAGGTTTTCCTCAAATCATTCCAGAATATCAAGGATTTCCGGGGCGATGCATCTTTGCTTACCTATCTTTATCGCATTGCTTTTAATGAGTGCGTCGCATATCGGCATAAACGCCAAAGGATAAAAAACAATTTGGAGCAAAGAGCAAAGAGCGTAGAGAATTGCGAACGAAATATTCCAAGCCTTAATCTTCAGGCAAAAGAGCGGGAAGAATATATCCAAGAGGTATTGAATTCATTAGAGCCTGAATTGAAAGAAGTTATTATATTGAAAGATATTGAAGGGTTTTCTTATGAGGAAGTCTCAAAAGCCCTAAAGATTTCGATTTCGACCGTGCGTACTAATCTTGAAAAAGCCAGGCAGGTATTAAGAATGAAACTCAAGAATTTGCTATAAAAACTATTTTTATCAGCAAATTTTCTTACGGGGGCTATCTAATATTATAGGAAGGCAGAAAAAGTTATATAAAAGGGGAAGTTAAAAATGTCAGATAATAAAGAATCGATACCGGATAACCTGGGAATAATAGGCAAGATGATAGGTAATTTTCGGGTAGACAGTATATTAGGCAGGGGCGGGATGGGCGTAGTCTATAAAGCATATGACAAAGTGCTGGATAGGAATGTCGCCATAAAAATATTATTACAACAACTTACCGACGAAGAATTTATTAAACGTTTTATCAGGGAAGCGCGTATTACCGCAAAAGTGGAACATCCTAATATTGTTCAGATTTATTCGGTTAATAAGTTCACTAATTGCTGGTACATCGCAATGCAGTTTATCAAAGGCAAGACATTAGAAGAATATCTGAATGAAGGTTATCGTTTTTCAATCAGGGATAGCCTGATTGTTATTCGCAGTATTGCTGATGCGTTGAGTTTAGCGCATCGTTATGGAATTATTCATAGGGATATTAAGCCGTCTAACATTATGATAGATGAACAGGGTCATGTTAAAGTGATGGATTTCGGATTGGCGCGGTCACGCCTATCAAATAAAATCACGCAGGAAGGCGTTTATCTCGGGACACCCCAGTATAGTTCGCCGGAACAATGCACTTCTTCTGCCATTGATGAGCGTTCCGATATCTATTCATTAGGAGTGGTTCTCTATGAATTGCTTGCGGGGAAAGAGCTTTATAAAGCCGAGACTCCGTTATCATTATTAAAAAAGATAGTGGAAGAAGAACCGGTTTCACTCCGCCAGTTAAATCCTGATATTCCTATTTCGATCGTAAATCTTGTTATGAAAATGATGGCTAAACAAAAAGAAGTCCGATACCCATCAATAAAAAATGTTGTCAGTGAGATAGATATGATTATCGTTACCGAATCACTGCCGACGATTGATAGCTCGAAACCGTTCAATATTCAACTGACAGAGGCAGTAACAATCAAGAATACGCCTGTAACGCCTCTTAAAATAACAGCGCATCGCGCGATAACCATAAAAAAGAAAGTGCTGCCGCAACTTGCTATCGGTATTGGTTTGGCCGCAATTATAATAGGGTTGCTTGTGATACTCTATCCGAAACATCAGCAAAAAGCGACAGATAATAATTCTGCGGCAACGGCTACAACACCGCACACGAAAAACAATGTAATCGTATTCGATTTTCAGAATGGCGCTGATTTTTCCGATGCCCGTTGGCTGGAAATTGCTATTCCTGATTGGCTCATCACTAATTTGAGTCAAAGCATGACATTTCAATCAGTGCCGCGTTATGACCTGGTGGAAAAGATGAGAGAATCTAAAAGCACTAAGATTAATCCTTTGCCTGTATTAGAAGAAAGGGTTATACTGACACCGGAAAGCAAGAAGATTATCAATTCCTTTAACGCCGACGTGATTATCGGAGGCGTTTTCTATGTCGTTAATGATTCTCAAATCAGAATTATTGCAAATGTTTACCGTTATTATCCTCAAGGTTCCGAACCATTGAAATATATAGTTTCCTGCCAGGTAAACTGTGATGATTATAAAAAGGACATATTGAAATTAGTGGATAACCTGACTTCAATAATTATTGAAAGACTTAATGAAAAGGCGCCCGAATATAAACTTGTGCAAACCAAAGAGATTCTATTGTCTCAGCGGTTTGATATCTCTGCAATAGTGGTGGCAGAATTGGATAAAGTAAACCAGATGCAAAAATATCTTGGTGAATCTTCTCAAGATAAAGAAAGCGGATTTCTAATAGCCGGGTTACCTCCCAAAGATTTAGCGATAGACAAGAGGGAATTGTTAGAGGATTCTTTGGACAAGGGGAAGGAATCTGATGAAAAGAACGAAGTAGCGGAGCATGACGCCAAAGATGCCCCAAAAGGGGGACTGGCGCAGTCAAAAACCTCAGGAAAAACAGGAGCTCCGTTTGATGTTTCTGCGGCACCACCAAATCAGTCAACGCTAAGAAAGGATGCCGGAATTAGCAGAAAAGGTAAAGCGGACAGATTGGAGTCAAAAAGACAAAGGGGAAGCGCATCTGAATCATCTGACAAATTAATAGAGATTCTTAAAAAGGTTTATGAGGATATAAAAAAGAAAGAGAATAATAATTAATGAGCGGGGTGAATATATATGAAATGCAATGAGATTAAGAAATTATTGAATCCCTATATAGATAATGAACTTTCTGAAGAAGATACCAATAGGGTGAAAATGCATTTGCAAGAATGTATTGATTGCGCAGAAGAGACTGCTGAATTAGATAAGGTTCGGCAGATGGTTTATGAGTTGCCGAAATTGAAAGCTCCTATGGAACTGGTTGAAAACGTCAGGCAAGGAATAGTCGATATTAAACAACCGAAAGTAAGTGTTTTTTGGCGGTATAGTTGGGTTATTGGCTCATTCGCTTCTGCTGCGGCAGTTTTTCTACTCGTTTATATTGCCGTAATTAATCCCTATCAATATAGGAATTATCCCGTAGGAGAATCTGTTTCTAATGAACAGAAAAGGCCGGAAGGATTGCTTAGAGAGAGCGAAATTCTTACCCGTCAGACAGCACCGATGTTACATCAAGAGGGCGAATCTGCAAAAGATGAGCCGATTAAATTGTCTGATTCATCAGCGGCTATTCTTTCACAGAATATGCGGATTACCACTGATGATATTGATGAGACAAAAGATAAAATTTATGAAGCTGCGAATATTACAAAGGATGGTTTTGTCCGATGGGCTCCGAAGAGTCATACGGACTCCTTAGGAGAGGGTTCTAGTGATAAGAAAAATAAAGGGAGTGATGTAATAGAATATAAACCTGCGGAGAGCGCGACAGAATCACAAAGGGAATCATTGAGAAAAGAGAAGTCTCAGCGGTCAACAGTCAGCGGGTTCACTCCTCAACCATCTTCTAAGATAGCGAAACAATCTCCTCAGCAATATGTGGTTAAATTTACTATCCCGCTCAGCAAGAGAGATGCTTTTATTCAAGATATCAAGAACAATATATCAGGCCGGATGATTCTTTCTAAAATGAGAGTTGCTTCTAAAGGCACATTGATGATAAGTAAAGCATTGGCGGAAAAAATTACAGAAAGAGATAAGGAATTATCCGAATTAGCTGATAATGAATTTAACGGAAAGAAAGACAATCAAAGGAGAGGTGGAGTATTATCAAAATCGGATGCTGCTAAAATGTCACAAGGTGAAAGTAGTGTTGCAAAACTAGAAGATAAAGAGAATGCAATTCAACCGTCAGCACAGCCGCAGAAGCCCGCATCAACTCCGCCAGAGGCGGATCCCCGCCTGACCGTAGTCGGGCAGGTGCCTATGGCACAGGGCAGCAGTAAAAAAGTTGCATCAGAAAAAACAGGGGGAATGGCATCGTCTCCGGCAGAACCGCTTTCACCGTCAGCTCCTTCTCATTCTAAGGAGTTTGCTAAAAACGATGTGAAAGATAAATCATTAGATGCGGGAGAGGCGTTAAATAAGGCAAATGAAATTCCTAAAGAAGATAAGAGAGAATCGGATAAATTGCAAAATGATATAAATGAAATTATGGTAGAGTTTACTATTATTATTGAAGAGAAAATTAAGTAGGAAATAATTTTTATCAGCAAATTTTCATTCTATAGTTATCTAATATTATAAACAACTAACTTAAACATAAGAAAGGGAAAAGTTATATGTGGAGAAAAGTATTGGTAGCAATGATGTTGACTGCTGTATTAATTTCTTCGGCAGTAGTCAATGGCCAATCCCAAAAGGATGAGGGGAAAACAGCACCGCCCGTGAAAAAGGTAATTCTTTATAAACACGGAATGGGGTATTTCGAACGTATCGGCAAAATCAAGGATGACGCTGTAGTTACTCTTGATTTCAAAACAGACCAGATGCAGGATTTGTTAACATCACTCTATGCCATAGATTATGGTAAGGATTGTAAAATCACTTCTATCGGCTATGATTCCAAAGACCCGATTGATAAGCAATTGGAAAATATTCTTATTCGCGTACCTGAAGGCTCGGCATTAACCCAATTCCTGACCCAGCTTAAAGGCGTTAAAGCCGAGATTAAAGTCGGTAACGAAACAGCACGCGGTAATATACTTGGTATTGAGCCGGTAAATCAGAAGATAGATAATTCCGTTATTACTAATTATAAAATAGTTTTGTTGAGAGAAGATGGAGCCATCCAGCCGTTTAATCTGTTAGAGGTGAGTTCGATGAAGATTCTGGATGAACGGATACAGGAAGACCTGATAAGGATACTGGATATTTATAAAAATTCTAAATATACAGACCGTAAGGTTATAAAAATACAGACAAGTGGTAAGGGAGAGCGGAATATACAGATAGGTTATCTGATAGAGATGCCGATATGGAAGACATCATATCGTTTGATATTGGGAGATGATACCAAGCCGTATCTGCAAGGCTGGGCAATTATGGAGAATCCGACTGATGAGGACTGGAATAATGTAGATATATCATTTGTGGCCGGTAATCCTATTTCATTCAAACTTGATCTTTATACTTCATATTATCCGACCAGACAGGTAATCAGTTTATCAAGCCTGATACCATTAGCAAGCAATCTTGTAGAAATGGGCAGATTGGCGACAGGTTATATGGCAGATGCTGAGTATGAAGACCTAAAGTCAGAAAGCGATAAGGGTAATTATAGTGGCGGAGGAGAGCGAATGCTAAGGAAAGAAAAGAAATCAATGGCTTCAATGGCTCCGGAACCGCCTGGTTCGCCGGTTCGTTCAATGTCCCAGATGCTTGCACAATCCATCAGTTCTATAGCCAGCGGCACACAGATAGGAGAATTATTTGCCTATGAATCTAAAGCGCCTATCAGCGTGGCTCGTCACCAATCAGCAATGGTGCCTATTGTTACTGAAAATATAGAGGGCTCCAAAGTCCTTTATTATCGCTCGTCTATTTCACCACGTTTGATGAATGCCTTTTATCTGAATAATTCATCTAAACTTACTCTTGAGACCGGCCCGGTGAGTATCTTTGAAGGCTCAACAGCCGTAGGAGAAGGACTGATTCGCCAATCACTCCAGACCGGAATGAAGGATATTATTCCTTACGCCATAGAGGCAGGCTGCACTATAGAAACGACCGGTAAAAATGAATCTAAACCGTATCATAAGGGTAGTTTTGTTAATGGTGTAATGGTTTTAAAACAATATGATGTTCGTGAGGTCACATATAAATGTATCAATAAAACCGGTAAGGGTTTTACCTTTTATTTAGACCACCCACGAACAGGTAAATATACTTTGCTGGAACCAACTAAATTTGAAGAGGAAATAGCCGGATATTATCGTTTTAAGAATGAATTAGGATCAGGCAAGACTCTTGAATTTAAGGTGGTGGAACAGCAAGAGATATCATCAAACATATACATCCAGAATCAGTCAATGGACAATATAAAGTTTTACATGAGTCAAGGATATTTTTCCGCGAAGGCAAAAGACTTCATGAAAGAAGTTATGTCATTGATGAATAATATAGCAGAACAGGAGAGGATTATCAATGAGTCAAGGAAAGAGACTGAGAAATTAGTTAAGGACCAGGAAAGATATCGCGAGAATATGAAGATTCTGAATGTAAATAATCCCAGGGAAAGCGAGAAGAGGGCGGAGTATCTTGAGAGGTTGACAAGGATAGAAGAGAAGCTTGAGACTTTAGACCAGAGTATTCGTGAAGCTACCGAGAAACAAAGAAGAATCAGGCAAGAACTTAATCAGATGATACAAGGTTTTACAGGGGAATAAAAATCTATTTGCGAAGTTGCCGCAGAGTATTTATCCCTTTTGGGACACAGATTGAATTTAATCGGTGTAAGATAGTAAGCGGATTAAACGGATAATCAGTTAAATCCGCTAAATCAGCTTACTCTTTAATTAAAATTTAATCTGTGGCTAAATAAAATAAATAAATAATAAATAACTTGACGAATAGTTAATGAGTTGGTATTCTATTAATATAAAGTTATATGGTTAATCATATTTATTCCGCATTCAGAATTCTAAATTCCACATTCGGTCTTACCCCCCCCCCCCCCCCCAGAAACCGCATAATATAAGGGCTACAGGACAATTGCAAGTTGTCCAGAGGAACAAGCAAGAAAACTTCATAACTTCTGCCACGAAGGCACAAAGACACCAAGAAGAAATTAGCGAGTTGTTTTCTTCGTGCCTTAGTGTCTTTGTGGCAAGTAAATATCTAAAAATACTTGACAAGAATATTTATTTTGGTATAATTACTAATATGAAAGATGCCGCAATCCGAATCCTAAATTCCGAATTCCGCAATCCACATTCCGCATTGGTATCTACCCCCCCCCCCCCCCACGGAACCCTTGTAAATCAAGGGATTTAAGGCATCGTTGTTTTTGTCACTGCGAGACTTTCTTTAGCCGTCACGCAAACCTTCACCCTCACACCAATGATATTGGTGTGGGGGCAAATAGAATAAGGGCTACACAAGGACCAGATTTACCACAAAGACACAAAGCACACAAAGAAGATAACACGAATCACACGAATAAAGCGAATTACACGAATAATTTATTCCTTATTAGCGTCATTCGTCGTATTCGTCTTATTCGTGTTCTCATTTTTATATTTTTCTATAACTTAAAAAAGGAGGCTTTATATGCGTAAAACAAAACTGGTAATAGGTGCAATGGCAATCGTGGTAATCGCCTTTGTAATCACATTCAATTACGGCGGCTGTGGAGGCGGAGGCGGTGGCGGCAGTAGCGGTTCTTCTACTCCACCAGTAACAACTCCACCATCAGTAACAACCAATCCCGCCACTGACGTCACCCAGACTACTGCCACCTTAAATGGCACGGTCAATCCCAATGGTGTTGCTATTTCCGTATGTTTCCAGTTCGGCACAAGTATTGCATATGGCTCCACTACCGCTTCTCAAGACATCGGCTCAGGCACAATCCCTATTACCGTTACTGCTACCATAACCGGATTATCACCGAATCTTACCTATAACTTTAGAATCAGGGTAACCCAAGGCAATGGTAGTACGGCTATTATATACAATGGGACAGACCAGACTTTTACTACAAGTCTTCCACCCATCTGCGCCACTAATCCTGCGACTAATATCACTTCTAATTCGGCTACATTAAACGGCACGGTCAATCCGAATGGTGTTGCTACTACTGCCTATTTCAATTACGGATTGACTACTTCATATACAGTTACCACCACTTCACAAGCAATAGGCAACGGTGTGGTTAGTCTTCCTGTCTCAGCCACAGTCAGTTCTCTTACCTTAAGTGCAGAATATAATTTCAGGGTGGTCGGGACTAACTCTTTTGGAACGACCTATGGAAATAATCGGACATTCACTGCCGCAGCGCCACCGCCCACCTGCGCCACTCAAGGCGCTGCTAATGTAACCGCTAATTCCGCTACATTAAACGGGGCTGTAAATCCAAATGGAGTTACTACCACTATCTGGTTTGGATATGGAATCAGTGCTACTCCTATTACATATCCTCTAAGCACAACCGCACAGGCAATAGGAAGTGGCACAAGTCCTGTTTCTGTTACTGCCAATGTGATTTCATTAGCAAGTTCTACATTATATAATTTCAGGGTGGTGGCAACAAACTCATCAGGAACAACGAATGGTAATAACCGGACGTTCACCACCGGCGCTCCTGCTGGTTCACCACCTACCTGCACTACTGACCCTGCCACTAATATTACCCTGAATTCAGCCACCTTAAATGGCACGGTCAACCCGAATGGCACTGCTACTAATGCCTATTTCCAGTGGGGACTGACTACTTCATATACTGAAACCACAACCTCGCAGTCCGTCGGCAACGGGTCGGTTAGTCTTGCAGTATCAGCTACAGCCGGTAGTCTTCTTACTCCAAATACCCTCTATAATTTCAAGGTGGTGGCAATCAATTCCGGCGGCACAACTAATGGTTTAAACCAAACATTTACTACCAGCGCACCGCCCACCTGCACCACTAATTCGGCTACTAATATAGGTTCTACTTCCGCTACCTTAAACGGCACTGTTAATCCGAATGGTCTGGATGTTACGGCCTGTTATTTCCAGTATGGGACTACATCTTATGCGACTGATACCTCAAATGTCTCTCCACTTCCCGGCAGTGGGACTACTGGAGTTGCGGTTAGTATAAACATAACCGGCTTAACAGCCGGCACCGCATATAATTATTACCGTGTGGTAGCCACCAATTCCGGCGGCACGACACAGGGAAATAATCTGACCTTCACTACTACTGCGCTGCCAACGCCTACCTGCACCACTAATTCGGCTACTAATGTCGCATCTACTTCGGCCACATTAAATGGGACTGTCAATCCTAATGGTCTAAATGTTACCGCCTGCTATTTCCAGTTCGGGACTACATCTTATGCGACTGATACCTTAAATGTCTCTCCACTTCCCGGCAGTGGGACTACTGGAGTTGCGGTTAGTATAAACATAACCGGCTTAACAGCAAGTACCGCATATAATTATTACCGTGTGGTAGCCACCAATTCCGGCGGCACGACACAGGGAAATAATCTGACGTTTACTACGTTAGTTGCAGCGCCTGGTCAAGTCACTTTAGTCAGTCCGGCTAATAATGGAACCGGTATTGCGCTCAACCCGCAATTAAGTTGGAGTGCGACTACTGGCTCACCGACCGGTTATGATGTCTATTATGGCACGAGCAGTCCGGGAACATTAGTCAGCAGCGCTCAATCCGGCACGACCTACCAGACGAGCGGGGAGGCTAATAGCACCCCATACTACTGGCGGATTGACCCCATAAATACCGGCGGAACAACTACTGGTATTGTGTGGAATTTTACTACCA
Source organism: Planctomycetota bacterium (assembly GCA_043801445.1). Taxonomy (GTDB): domain Bacteria; phylum Planctomycetota; class MHYJ01; order JACQXL01; family JACQXL01; genus JAZDFP01. The sequence continues at coordinate 614 of JAZDMB010000031.1, read as the reverse complement.
TAGCTGCTGGTCCACCACAGGTAACAACACCAAGTCCGGCTAATAATGCTACCGGTGTTTCAATCAATCCGACACTAAGTTGGGGTCAGGCAAGTGGTGCAACCTCTTATGGTATCTATTTCGGTACACCTACAACACCGCCATTTGTGGTAACTAATACCGGTATTGCAACCACTACTTATGCGCCAAGCACACTAACTAATAGCACCCTGTATTATTGGCAGATTAACTCAAGCAATGCCGGCGGAACTACTACCGGTATTGTCTGGAGTTTTACCACCACAGCAGCAGAGATTGTAGGCAATGTCTATGTTGGTAATGCTGGTGGCAATAGTCCGACCGCCTCCGGTGTATCAGTGGCTGACACGCCCGGTAGCGGTTATGCGACCGTAACATTTAACCTATCCCAGCAAAACCCATTTGGGAATGTCTCGTTTGACGGTAATTCCTTTTCGGATTATGTCTGGGTATTCGTCAAGTATTCCACGACGAGCGGGACGGACGGCAGTTGGAACTCTGCCATCTTAGCATCGGGCGGCAGTGTTGCGCCGACCTCTGATAATTTAGGGGCATTTGTCAGGGCATCGCTTGCCGGAGCCAGCGGGAACACCTTT
>JAZDMB010000028.1:0-4998 GCA_043801445.1 Planctomycetota bacterium | reverse complement strand
ATTTTCTTGAGGTCGTTTGAAAGCACAGCCAAAGGCAACCTGTATTCGGGGATGGCATATCGCATCATTCCGCCCACCTCATTAGTTGCTTCGAATACGGAGACGGCATATCCTTTTTGCGCCAGATAATATGCCGCGGTTAATCCGGCTGGACCAGCGCCGATGATGGCAATGGAATGTTTGAGGTTAGAGGTTGGAGGTTGTCGGAAGAAAGCCCTTTGGGGCGTCCCTGTGCCAGAGGCAGATCCGCCTACGGCGGAGAAGTTAGATTGTTGTGTTCTATGTTCGTTGGCGTAGCGTTTAAGCCCGCAGATAGAGATGGGTTCGTTTATCTCCTTACGGCGGCAGTTTTCTTCGCAGGGATGGAAACAGACACGTCCTAAAACCGATGGGAATGGCACCTTATGCCGGATTACTTCAAATGCTTTATCAATCTGGTTATCTTTTATCAACCTGATATAATCAGGTATGTCCATTCCGATTGGGCAGGCGCCCCGGCATGGGACTAATGATTTAATGCGGTCTGCGCCGATAATTATTTTATCCATGATAGCGCCGGTCGGGCAGACCTCAATACAGGCGCCGCAGAATTTGCAGGCTGAGTCTTTCAGTGTCGGTTTCTTGCTCCCGACAATAATTTTACCATTGTTCACCCCGTTAGAGATGTTTATTGATTCATTAGATAAGTTTAATTTATCTTTCTTGTTGTTAGAAGTATCAATACTATTTACAGAACTACGGTCGTCCCGCTGGGACGACCTATCTCTAACGGGGTTAATGACGAATCCTAATGCGTCAACTCCTCTGAGGTTACGGCAGGCGCGGACACAGCGCAGGCAGCCGATGCAGAGATTATAATTGCGCTTGAAAAGCGGTTCGTCTTCAATTATGGGAATGCTTTGGGGGATATAACGCGGAGTTGAAAGATGAATACCGATATACTGGGAAACCTTTTGCAGTTCACAGCGATTGAATTTGGGGCAGCAGCGTTCGTTTTGAGGCACGTTGCTGGAACACTGGGTCAGGCTGCAGCCTTCTGATTGGGCGCAGGTCAGGCAGCTATGCGGATGTTCGGCCATTATTTTAGCCAGATTCTCCTGCCGGGCTTGGCGGATACGCTCGGTATCCGTAAGTATTTCCATATCCGGTATTATTATTGTGGCGCAAGCCCTTTGGAGTCCATCAATTCCTTTTACCCCGTTAGAGATGTTTGGTTTAGCATTAGATAAAAGAGCTTTATTCGGACACCTCGCAGAGTCCGAGTTTTTCTCTACAGCAGGACGGTCGTCCCTTTGGGACGACCTATCTCTAACGGGGTTTATTTCTATCAGGCACAATTTACAGCCCGGTTCATTTTCCGATGGTTTATTTTCTGTTTTAAGCCCGCCCCTGTAAATTTCTTCGGATGGCGCAAGACCGCCGCTGCACAAAAGGCATTTATAGCCGTCCAGGTCAGGATGGCTGCAGAGATGCGGGATATAGATGCCCGCATCCAGCGATGCCTTGAGAACGGAAATATTTTCCGCTGATTTTATTTCCTGATTGTTTATTTTGATGGTTATCATTTGAATAGTTATTTTAACCACAAGATTTCACCAGATTAACACAGAAAATCATGTGAAAATCTTGTGTTAATCTCGTGGTTAAGATTTTCTTTAATTCATCATAATAAAACCACGTAATAAAATCAAATATTCTTTTATTCTTTGTGTCTTTTCCCGATGGGCTATCCAAAGAAGTTACTTTCGGGATCCCGACAGACTTTGTCGGGAGTGGTAAGATTCTTTTTCTTAGGTAATTCAAATACAAATCTTTAATTCTTTGTGTTCTTCTTGCCCCGTTAGAGATAGTTATGTACAATTATCCCTTTAAGAATGGGATATTCACCTCGCATTAATATTATTCAATCATCTCTAATGGGGTGAATGTCTTTTCCCGATGGGCTATCCAAGTGGGCTACAACGGGATCCCGACTTTATGTCGGGAGTGGTAAAATATATTTTATGCAAGACCGATTCGGCAGGGAAATAAATTATCTCCGTATTTCTGTCACAGACCGTTGTAATTTCCGGTGTTTCTACTGTATGCCGCCGGACGGCATCAATTCCATTCTGCCATCTTCAGAAATCCTCGCTTATGAAGAGATACTGGAAATAGTAAAGACAAGCATCGATTCGGGTATTACCAGATTCAGAATAACCGGCGGAGAGCCGCTGGTCAGGAAAGATGTCATTTCCCTTCTCCAGAGAATGATAGGCCTGCCCGGCATCGAAAGTGTTTCATTAACCACTAATGGATACCTGCTTGATGAATTTGCCGATAGTTTGATTGAAATCGGGTTGGATAGCATTAATATAGGGCTGAATTCTTTTGATGAAGATAATTTCAAGGCCATAACCGGTATCGATGGTCTTGAAAAAGTCCGCAATGGGATACGGCATCTTTTAGAATCGGGATTTGGTAATTTGAAAATCAATACGGTTGTATTAAATGATTACAATACGGAAGAAGTGGCGGAAATTGCCCGGCTTACCCTGGAGCATCCTGTTGCGGTTCGTTTTATTGAATATATGCCGTGCGGGAATTGGGAGACGAATTCGGATAGTATCGTCAAAGGCGATGAGATTATGAGGCGGATTACCGGAGAGCTGGGCGGATTAATCAGGATAGAGGATAAACTCGGCAGCGGTCCGGCTCAATATTACCAGTTGAAAAATGCTCGCGGCAAAATAGGGTTCATTACGCCGGTCAGCCGGCCATTCTGCGCGGATTGTAACCGCTTAAGACTAACGGCTGACGGACATCTCAAGTCCTGCCTGCTTTCCGAAGAGGAAATTGATTTGAAACCTATCCTGAGAGAGATAAGAGATGAAAGAATAAAGATGACAGAGTTGAACGAGGCGTTAAAGAATGCCATACTGGCAAAACCGGAAAGGCATTTATCTAAAAGAGAAAATGTAATGTCCCGAATCGGCGGGTAAGAAAAACTATTATGAAACCACAGATGCACACAGATAAACACGGATAGGAGGAACACGAATGGCACGAATAAGACGAATAGGTACGAATAATTTATTCGTGGGATTAGTATAATTCGTGTGATTCGTGTTTCTGTTTAATTCGTGTTAATCTGCCTGCCTACTTGGTGGTTAAAAGATTAATTATGAAAATGACTCATATTGATAAAAAAGGCTCTATTAAAATGGTGGATGTTTCTTCCAAAGATGTTACGTATCGCAAGGCAAGGGCATTTGCCATGGTGTTGATGAATCAGGCAACATTTAAGGCGATTACTTCGGGCAGGATAAAAAAGGGTAATGTCCTGGAGACCGCCAGGCTGGCCGGTATTATGGCGGCAAAAGAGACCCATAAATTGATTCCGCTCTGCCATCCGATAAAGATTACCCATATCCGGATAGATATTAAACCTGTAAAACCGAAGACAATAGAAATATACGCTTCGGTTGAGGCATATGACCGGACCGGCGTGGAAATGGAGGCATTGACTGGTGCTGCGATTTGCGGCTTGACTATTTATGATATGTGCAAGGCAATCGACCGCGGCATGGAGATAACCGAGATTAAATTGCTGGAAGAATCAGGCGGCCGCAGCGGAGTATATAAAAGGAAATAAATAAGCCCGTATCCGTTATATTAAACAGGAAAATAGGAACGAACTAGAGATTCTAACCACGAGATTAGCACTAGATTTTCACATGATTTTCTGTGTTAATCTGGTGAAATCTTGTGGTTAAAATATTTCTCCTGAATTCCTGGCTTCCTTATATAAATTTTTTATTTGATATGATGGATTCCTAATAAGTTATGGTAAATGGCAAAATAGTCGGTGTTTGTATCAGCGACCGCAAGGGGATTCCCAAGAAGAATGTAGGCAGTGCCTATATTGAAATTGCCAAAGGATTGAAAAACGATGCCCATTCCGGTTTTGGCCTTCGTCAGGTAAGTCTGCTTGCCAGGGAATCTATTGACAGATTCGTTACACTCACTGCAAGTAAAATGCGTGAAAAGGGCTATGAATTACAAGAAGGTTCTTTTGCCGAAAACCTTACCACCGAAGGAATAGACCTTAAAAGCCTGCCCATCGGAACTGAGCTGAAGATAGGCGAAACAGTGAGGCTGCGTATTACCCAAATCGGCAAGGATTGCCATACCAAGTGCGCCATATTCCGTAAGATAGGTGACTGCATTATGCCGGTTGAAGGTGTTTTTGCCGAGGTATTACAATCAGGTGATGTTAAGATAGGTGATAAAATAGAAATCAGTAATTTATAAACACGAATAGGACGAATTAAGGCGAATCACACGAATAAGAAATTACCAGTTAAGATTCCTATTTCCAAAGGATATTCGTGACATTCGTTCCATTCGTGTCATTCGTGTTCCTCTTTTTTCTTGACAGGCTCATATTATTAATTGTATTTTACACTAATCGTAAGAGAAAGGTTATTTTATGGGAAAGACAAACAAATGGCAAGTCATAGCTTTGGTAACGATGGCGGTCATAACAATTGCGCTAAGCATTACAATCGAAGGATGTTTCCAGCATTCAGAAGTCGATGAAGTAGGCAGCAGCGCGCCGCCGGAAATTAAGACTTTAATCTTTATAAACCAGCCGGCTACTACGGTGGCTGGGGCTGCTATCACATCTGTTACAGTTGAATTGCTGGACCAATATAATCATATAATGACCGGTACATCGATTTCTATAACGACTACAAATAGCAGCATTGTATTAAACGGGACAATCAGTAATACGAGTGATACATCAGGTGTCGCAACTTTTAATGACTTGATGATTACCAAAACAGGCACTTATATCTTAACGGCATATACAGGCGTTATTACCGCCAGTTCCAGCGCCTTTGTTGTTACGGCTGCGGCGGCTGATCATCTGTTATTTGTGCAGCAACCCACAACCACGACTGCAGGCGCAGCATTCAGCCCGGTGGTTACGGTAGGAATACGGGATGCATATCA
>JAZDMB010000019.1:0-4380 GCA_043801445.1 Planctomycetota bacterium | reverse complement strand
ATCAGGACTTGATTCTACAAAATACGGCAAATACTTTTTATCAACTAAGCCCCGCGAATTATACTCTGTAACCCCTGAGATAATCTGTCGCGGAGTTCCGGTTTGCGGATTTGATTCCGCAGGGGATTTAGATTCAATTAGCCTGCCTATGCCGTCATAAAAAGAATAATTTATGTAGTAGTTAGGATAATCTAAAGATGTGGGGCTATCTACTGCCTTAACTCTTTTTGTAAGTTTTAGCGGATCGGTTAGAGGATTTGTTGCATCCAAATCATATTCGTAGATTACAACGGGATAACTTATAGTGTCATTGGGGGCCTATTGCCTTTTCCAATCTTCCCAAATCATCGTAAGTATTGTAACTTATAACTCCGTTGGGGTCCTGCGTGGACTTTACCTGACCGAATAGACCTTTAAATCCATTGCCATCATTTAGAGGAGCTCCGTTTATACCGTAATACTGAGTTGTTGCTGTATGTCCTAAATGATTTGACGCTGTTAAAGGATAGATATAGTAAATAGTCTCATAAGTGGTTGTGGTTGTGTGATTGTTGGCGTCTGTTGCAGAGGTAAGATTGCCATAACCATCATAATCATATTGAGATGAAAGCCAACTCTCTGTAAAAGTAACAGGATTATAAACCCATACTTCTTCTTTGGTTAACAAACCCTTAAGCGACGTATCAAAAATACCTGGATTATTATCGTAATAAAACTTCTTCTCTGAGACTTTATTTGTATTTATATCTTCTGTGTATGTGCGTGCGGGCAGAGACAGTATCCAATCGGTTGGGTTATATGTATATTCAATGAAAGTCATTCTCTTTTCATTTGCGATATCAACGCCTGAATCAACATCTACCTCTCCGTATTCTATAATTTGCGTGGGATTCCCGTATTGAGTAGACTCACCATAAATTTGCTCAGTCTTTGTCCTTTTAGTGGCAGAGCCGTTATTATAGGTATAATTATTTGATTCTGATAAATAAATGAATTTTATATCTGGATAACCCGGATATACATTTTCTTGAGTGCTCCAGGTATTTTCTGATTTAGCTTGAATTGTCCCTGATGATTCATAAGACTCTTGTTTATAGACTCTACCTTTATTATAATCATCCTGATGAAAATAACTCGTTGAATAATTACCTTCTGCGTCAGTAGCAATTACTTTCCCAAAACCACGGAATTCGCGTTCAAGATATTCAAACTTTCCTTTATCATAACCATAAAAAGTTGAATAGGTGTTTCCTCTACCGTCGGATGTTTGAATCTGAGTTACGACATTGACAGGGAAACCTAAATTGCTCTTGTCAGCTTCTTCTGTATTATCGTGGCCAATGTATGTATCGTAAATAACTTGTGCTTGACCACCAATCCCGTTTGAAATATTTGAGAGAATATCAGGCAATGGACCTTTTGCGACATACACCTTCTGGGGATCATTCGCATAATAAATAAGTAAATCAAGCAGGCCATCTCCATCAATATCGGCAAAGCGCGTACCTCCATTATCCAAATCTCCTTCTGGCATATCCCAATCAGTTTGTCTGGTCCAATTAGAGCCATTATTAAGGTATGTTTTTCTATCAATTCCTTTTGCGATAAGTATATCCACCAAACCATCAGCATTAATATCAACAAGCTGGGTACCTCCATCTCTTAGGTCTCCATCGGGAATTTGCCAACTATAATCATATATCCAATTGTTGCCATTATTAATATAAGTTTTTTTATTGGTTCCGTAACCAATTACAAAATCAGGCAGGCCATCACCGTTGACATCTGCGAGTTGAGTTGACGCGTTATTAAAATTTCCATCAGGCATATTCCATGAGATATCATGACTCCAACCCACAGCTTGATAACCATTGTGGATATAGGCATCCTTTGCGCTAGACGAATCGCCTTCAGCTTTTAGTATATCAAGATAACCATCACTGTTGACATCGCAAAAAATCACTCCTGTATAATGAACGGGGTCAGGCCACTGACCATCATCGTCATAAGTATAACTAATTCTCATCAGGCTTGGCATGAGCCAAGAATCATCACGTATCCAAGAATTAACTTGCTTATCACTTAAATAAGAATAATACATATTATCAATACTCATAGTATCATGTGCCCTAATTAAATCTAACCAACCATCAGCATTAATATCAACAATTCTCATGCCTGAATCACAAACAATACCTCCACGATTAAATATGTTAAGCAATTTACTTGAAGTATCAACTTGAGTCCATGTTTTATTAGGGAAATTATTGAAAAAAATGTATTTATGCACAGGCCCTGAATTATGATACTCGTAACCTCTGGTTATATCTGTTAAACCGTCTAAATTCATATCATAGAAACGAGTGCCTTGATCATTTCGATAGGAAGTTACAAATTTAGCTAGATCGGGAATAACCCAACCTGGATCCTGTTGCCAACCGGGCTGAGTTTCTTGATATTGAAACGTTATCGGTGGTAATGAAGTAGAGTCAAAACTTGTATCATCGAGTCCATGCTGGACAACAGAGATCAAAAGCGAACGTTTTGTGCTGGGGCTCTGCTGGTAAGAAAGCATGTATTTTCTAATGCGCGAGCCGTTTTGCTTTACGGTGATCGTTGAAAGCAATTTATTTGTTTTGATTATAAAGTTTGAACGATAACTAAAAAAGTAATCATCTCGACTATCGATATAATCAAAATCTACCTGAAATGCCGGATCTAAGCTTGGTGCGCCGTCAAATCCTGTATAGTTAATTGTATCGGGATATATCTGCCCCTCATCCTTAATATAGGTAAGAGTCATATAATTGCCTAAAGTGTCTTGGATTTTATCTAGGCACCATTTAAATACATTCGAACCATTATTTTGTTGAGAAGAAACAGTCTGGCCAAAATAATAAGTTATTCCGGATTTGTCTTTAACTGTCCAAGAAAAACCGTCAAAGTTAAACTTCATAAAGGCTTCTTCTATTTTTGCTCTATATTCATTACCTCCGATGTTTACTAATTCAACATTCGAACCTCCAGATTTAAAAATGAAAGTGTCTTGAGAATTGTAACTTGGAATGCCATTTTTTGTAGAACGCTCAATTGAACCTAAATCCATAAACCAACCTATTCCCAACATACCATTCCCTGATTGAGAAGAATAAGTTAAGGCAATATTTGGTTGAATTCCTTTTCTGCCAGAGAGTACGGATATAGGAACAGAATAAGTTAATGCACCAGTGAATAAACTAGGTTGAAGGTTTTGAAAAGCATTAGAGTTAAATCCTGTAGGATTACTCTGAGATTGTGATTCTTCGCCAGCCGAAGCTAAAGCAGCCACGGCTCCTTCTTCAGATGGGGGCGCCAGCTGTGATTCACCTTCCCCGCTTTCGCTAGAATCAATTTCAGCATTAGCGCCCTCAGATTGCACTATATTATTTTCTACTGCCTCTTGATCTTGGGCAAAGACAATTGCGGCATCTTTAAAATAGAAAACGTAAATGTGAAGTACAATTAAAAATGTAGAAATGAATTTAAAAGTTATCTTATTTCTAAAATGCATATAATTTATTCTGGCCGTGGCACCCTTCTAAATAAAAATACATTGATATCTTGAGATGCCGTTGCCTGAAACTCATCTTTTACTTCCACGGTAATAATTTTATTCCGTATGTCTCCTAATTGAGTTTGGTAAGAATGCGTATTTAAAGAATTCCAATCTTGAACGATTGCCCCATCAACTAAATAGCGATATTCCAAGGCAGAGCTTCCTTGCGCTTGGACTGCTATATTGATAATATTTCCCGCAGTGAATGTGGAATTATTTGCCGGTAACAGAGAAACAATTCCTGGTCCTTGAGGTAAAACAGTAATGCCGTCAGAAAAACCAATCTCAGACCATAGATTATGTGAATTTTTCGCTTTTACATTAAAATAATATGCTTGACCTGTCGTAAGAGAAAGGCCTCCTGATATCATCTCAGTAGCAAGCCCTACAGATGTCCAATCGACTACATCGTCTAAACCAACAGCAGTTCCTATACTGTATTGAAATTCAGCTATCCCGCTTTCAGGATCACCAGAGCTCCAAGTTGCATGTAGTTGATTTAAGGAAGTTGTATATTGACCCTCATCTAAAACCAGCGGAGTCGTAGGAGGTGTTTTATCTTTTCTGCCTGGCTTTCCTCCTGGTGCAGCAAAAGCAAGACCTGAAAGCATAATAGAAAAAATGAAAATAACTATAATTACACATTTTAATCTTTTTGGTGTTTCTAATTTTCTTAAATTTTGCATATTACTTGTGGGCCTGTTACTTAAAACTTATAACTTACTACTTATAACTATTTTCAATCTCTTCCGTGGCGGGGTACTCTTTAGGTACAGTTAAAATAT
>JAZDMB010000018.1:0-4968 GCA_043801445.1 Planctomycetota bacterium | reverse complement strand
GTTTTGTAGTGTAAAGTCCAGATTCTTTATTTCTTTGCTTAGAAGCGGGATTTCCCGCTCGGCTTTATTGAGCATCTTGAGAATTGCCCGCCGCCATTTGGGCGGTAATGAATCAAATAAATCCCTGATTTCCTTTTTGTCAACAATGACCGAGGTGCAGACGGCCTGTTGCAGGTCTTTTAAGGATTTGTCCGGTTTGCGCCGACGCGCCGCAATGACCAATTTATGCAAGCAAAAATTTGCCGGATGGGGCAACCTTATCTTGATTCCGCTGTCAATAACCGTGATAGATTTATCCAGAAGTAAGCTGACAAACCGTAACGGAATAGCATTTAATCCCAGGTTCTTGATTTTTATAGCATGGTCAACGCCCCGGCCTTTTTCAACCGTGATGAATTCTATTTTAAGTTCGGCATTCCAGAGGTATATCGCGCCATTTTGTTTAAAGTCAAGGTTGAAACCTAAACCCTTAAGTTGGTTGATAAAATCAAGGTGTTCCTTACCCCGGTATGGGTTGGGAATTAAAAAATCAATATCCTGGGTCATCAGAGGGAATTCTTTGGCGCCCAGATGGGCCTGATAAAATTTAAAACACCAGCTGCCGATAAGCTCCACGCCCTCATTGAAAAGGTTGGCGTCGGCAAAAACCTTGAGTATTTTCCTGATGGCGTCAATCATGTTTCCACCCTCCGGCTCGCCTTAAGATTTTTAATGACCCCATAACCTTCTTTAATTCTGATTTGAGTCTGGCCCGTTCTTTTAATTGGGCTGACAAATCGTCCGGCTTTTCTTTTCCGAGGTATTTATGCCTGACTTTTTGATTTATGCGTCGTTGCAAGTAATAATAGACCTTCCCGGCAATTACCCGTTTCTTGATGTTGCCCTGAGGAAGAGACGCTAGCCTTTCTTCTATTTTGGATTTTATTTTAAGGTAGTAATCCCAGCTCTCGGACAATATGCCTTTTAATATTTCCATATCCACCCCCCCCCCTTACACTACATTATAATATAAAATGAGAATTGTAGTGTAAAGAATATTATTGTTTAATTTTTATATATTCCGGGGACGCCCTTCTCTAGAATATAGTATAAAGTAGGTAGCATAAATCCGGCTCGCCAAGTCACTGTCCTTTGAATTTCTATATGCCGATTGTCAATATTTCTTTTTCAGCTGTTGCTGGGCTTTTTTGATAAACCGCCCGAACGTGCGGTCTTTTCTTCTTTTTTCTAACTCGGTCATCTCGTAGTATTTGGCTTCTTTTTTCAATCTGGCGTAATTTGAATATTTCCCGGCATCCAATCCGCCGGATTTGAGCGCCTCCAATACCGCGCACCCTTTTTCATTGGTGTGGGAGCAGTTCGTATATTTGCAGTTTTCTGCCAGTGCGCTTATTTCCTCAAAGGCATTTCCTATCCCGGCATTGGCGTCGGTCATTCCGATTTCTTTCATTCCGGGGTTGTCTACGACCATTCCACCGTTTGCCAGAAAATACATTCTCCGGCTGGCCGTGGTGTGTTGGCCGCCGCCGGTAATGAGATTTATGGCGCTGGTTTTAATGTTGTCTGTTCCCAGTAATTTGTTTATCAGTGATGATTTGCCCACGCCGGATGAGCCCAGGAAACAATATGTTTTTCCTTTTTCGATATACGCTATTAATCCGGATAATCCCCGGCTGGTGAGGGCGCTGATGGGTATAACATTGATATCCGCAAATCTGGTTTTTAATTGCGACATCTTCAGGTCCAATTCCGCTTCAGTAATCAAATCGATTTTATTCAGGATGATAGCGGGCTTGATATGGCCTTCATTAACCATGGTAAAATATCTTTCAAAACGGTTCAGGTTATAATCTTTGTCCACCGATTCGATTATGAAGGATACGTCAATATTTGCGCCGATAACCTGAGCCCCGGATTTGTTGCTGTATTTCCGGCGCAATATTGTCTGCCGGGGCAGTAATCTGTGAATCACGGCTTCTTCTGTATTGCGCTCGGTGATAGCCACCCAATCTCCGACACAGGGATAATCTTCTCTTGATTCGGCCTTGAACATCTGTCTGCCGGATATCTTTGCCAGGTATTCATTGGTTATGTTTTTTACCAGATAGGCTTCCCTGTATTCGGTAATGACGCGGGCCACTTCGAAACCGCCTAATCCTAAGGCGCTCCGATTGGATTCGAAAAATGCGCTATAACCCAGGTCTTCGAGTTTCATTTTATTAACCTTAATGAGTTATTATCCCTGCAAAGGTTCTTTTTATGGCCCGGTGGTATTTGACATTGGGATAACCGAATATTACCACGATGCCGTCATTGCTTTTAGGATTCAATCCGTATTTCTTTTTCAGTTTTGTTCCGCCCTTTTTGAGGAAAGGCGCGACGCTTCCTATCATGCAACTGCCTAATCCCAATGATTCAGCAACGAGCATGGCATAGGTTGCCGCAATATAGGGGTCAGCCGGGTCGGCGAATTGGGCGCTGTAAAAATACATTGCCAGCGGCGCATCGTACAAAAGCCAGTCTTCGCCTTTTTCACGCTTTTCTATCAGGGTATCAAGAAGCGGTTTAATAAAAGTCCTGAATGCTTCATAATTATCCCTGCCGATAAACGGGCGCATCAGCATAAGCATCACGGGCGAGAAGAACCACCTCATGCTTTTTACATAATCCAGGAAATCAAAAGAGAATTCCCTGACCTTGGCTTTTCCTTTCAAGACCAGCACTTTTACGTCTGACGGCGGAATTCCCATAGGCGCGGTGGAAGCGGAATTGATTATTTTATCAATCAGGTTGTCTTCGACTTCTTTTGGCTTAAAATCACGGACGCTTCTGCGACCGAGCATGAGCGAGTTCAATTGTTCATATCCGGGCATATTTTCTTTTGCCGGCATCTTTATAAAATCACTTTTGGATAGAGTCCTGCCTTCGATATGAATGGCTTCGTTCGGGCAGATAGCCGCGCACTGGCCGCAGCCGAGGCATCCTAAAACCGGGTTTTCATTGATGGTTAATTTGCCGTTCTTGATGCTCAGGCCAACATCCTTGCAGGCAACGGCGCATAATCCGCTGGCCTTGCATTTGCTGTAATCGATGATAATCCGGGCGTTTTCATTGGTCCGGCTTGTTCTAACGGTCATACTAAACTCCTTTTATCGGCATTCCGTGTCCGCCCCATTAGTTACTGCCTATATTGTTTCGGTTGTTTAGTTTATTTGCGCAAAAAGCACTACATAATTCTTACCATATGCTTTGGCGCATTTTGGGCAAGTCGTATAAAAAAAATACAGTTTCCTTAAAGGTTTCCCTTTAGATTTAACTCGGGATCCGTCATATCAAACTGACGAATCCTATTTTACTATTTCTATACGGTTACTATAGAGAAAAACCTTGTTTCTGTCAATAAAAATATCCGATTTCTTGAAGATTTTTATCTAATTACGATTATCCGCTAAGACGGGATGGCTTTTGCCTTTTTGGACAACAGTTCTTCCGTATCTTTTCAACATCTCTAATAACTTATCACCCCCTTTCATCCAGACGCCGGGGATAAATGTCTGATATTGTTTAAGAGACCAGAAAATATCTTATGGTTAATGACGGTCTCGGCTAATAACAGGCAATAATATCGGGCATGCTTGATTAAGCGTCCGCCAATCTTGATTAACTTCAACTGAATACTTCTTAATGACCAGTGTTTTATTCCTTCGGGCAAGGCTAAAGTCCTTAAGAAATTGCCCAAATTATAAGCCATAATAAACAACTTTAATCTGGCTTCATTCTCTACAAATCTTTGGCATGATAACCTCGTCCAGTTCAAGGCATACTTGCCTTCTTTTATCCACTGCTCGCAGGTGCCTCGCTTATTATAAAACTTTACTACTTTCTTATCACACCATTTCAGAATGGTTACGATAAATCCAACCCGCGGGAATAACTCGTCCGGATACTGTTCTATTTTGGCAACAATCCTTCTGGCTTTATCCCAACTGGCCGCCTGATAGGAAAGCGTTTTATAAAACGTAACTACTTTCTGCCCATCCTTTTTAATCGTCTTGACGACATCAGCTACTAACTCCTCTAAACGGCTATTTGACTTGATTCTAATCGTATATTCTACGGCTTTAAGTTCTTCGCATAATTCAAATAGTTCCGGTATGGCAAATGCCGCATCGCATCTGATTTTAACCTTAAAACCTTTGCCAACATAATATCTCAAAATTGGTTCTACAAACTCCAGACAACCATCAGCGCTATGGACATTACCCGGCCTGAGTTTTACCTTCAGACAATCTCCGAATTGATTGAAACAGAATAGCGGATGATAACAGGTCAGCCCAAAATATCCATTGTAAGCGCCACCTTCCTGTTCGCCATAAACCGGACTTTCAGAAGAATCCAAATCAAGAATAATGGTTTTTACCCCGCGCACTTTATCCACCTTTTCTATCCATTTAAACAACATCTCATCCATTTGGTCTAAGTTGTTTCCTTCGGTGAGTATTTCTGTTTCAAATCGTCCGACGGTCTTTTCCGCCGAGCCGCCTTTTTCTAAAGCACGTTCGCTCAAAACCGTTCTTAAAGCCGGGTCGTTTCTCAATTTCTCCGCATCATTAACATCCTCGTAACCAGCCAATCGGCTGTAAACTGATTGTCTCAAGAGTTCGGACAACTCGTGTTGAATATTTCTTCCATATCTGGTGTCAGATAAAAATTGTTCAGCCAGAGCCGTGAGTCCCAATTGCTCATCCAGTTCTCTGACTGCAATCAAACCACCATCGGAAGTTACCTCTGAGCCCTTGAAAAAGACCTTCAATTTATCAGTAAAACTCACTCTAAAATGGCGATTTTTATTTTCACCCATTGGGTTCACCTCCTTTTTGGTTATTAAATCGTCTCTTTTCCCTCGTATTATAAGACCTTCAAGCCATTTTGTCTACTCATTTCCTGAGTTAATATGACGGATACGGG
>JAZDMB010000060.1:0-4013 GCA_043801445.1 Planctomycetota bacterium | reverse complement strand
CACGTTAAGAAATACTGTTTTTCATCAATAAGGCAGCTTTTAAAACGTCCTTCCCATAGCGTGCCGGTACGCCTATAGTTTTTATTTACATAACGGACATACTTTGCGCCTACTAATTTTATTAATAAACTAAGATTCTCTTTTTCTTTTGGCTCAACAAGTAAATGGAAATGATTCGTCATTAAACAATAGCTATAAATAAAACACGGATATCTAAGTTTAGCTTCTCTTAGCACATTTAAGAAGAAATCGTAATTTTCTTCAGAATAAAAAATCGGATTCCGATTATTACCGCGTTGAATAACATGATGGGGAGAATCTAACTAAAAATAATTCTGACCCCGTTTACCGACCCCGTTTACCGACCCCGTTTACCTCCGTTTACCTTAGATCTTGTTAATCTCATGTCCTCATTTTTCCTCTCAGGCCTGTTTTATCTTCAATATTGCCATCTGATGCTTCTCTAACGGAATTTTCACATACGCTCTTGCCTGCGTCTGATTTACCGTGAAATTTGTTCCATTACTCAACAAATCAGTCATTTCACTACCCGGAGGCGTTAGATTTCTGTCAACGGTTATGCAATCATGCCGCGCGGATACATCAAGATTCAAGAGAACAAGAACTTCGTCACTATCAAGAATACGGGAATAAGCAAGCGTGCATCGGCCGTCAAGCGGATATCCGAACGAGATTCCGTTTCCGGATATTTCGCGAAAATATTGCCTGCCATAACGCAATGCAGGCTCCCTGCTCCTAACAGAAGTAATTGCTTTAATTCCTTTATAAATCAGATGGTTCTCATTAAAAAAATGCGCGCCTGTTGTATTAAAAGCCCCCCATTTACCACCGAACATACACTCTCTGACATAGCAGTCATTATCACCGCCGCCGTCAAATCCTTGTTCTGTACCGTAATATATACAGGGAACTCCGGAACTCGTGAGTAGATATCCTATAGCCAGCACAGTTTGTTTTTGATAGGGATTATTGAACATGAATCTGCGGTACGGACGCGACATCTGGTCGTGATTATCTACGAATGTAACAAAATACTGTCCGGCAGCTCCGTGATCCGAATACAATGACTTAAAATTATCATAGCGATCCCGTAAACATGCCGGATTCAAAAACCCTTTGATTACTTCCTCCAACATAAAATACAATGGAAAGTCCAAACACGCATCAAGCGAAGGGAACCGTTCGTTAGAACCTGCGATACGGCTGTTGCGGCCGATGTAACGCTGGATAGTTTCATCATCTCCTACTATTTCTCCAAACATAAAAAAGTTATCTTTTCCTATCCGCCGGGCATACTCTCGGGTCGCATTACAGAAAACGGCAACGGAATTATCCTCCATATGCTTAACCGTATCAATACGAAAACCGTCGATATCGGTCTTGGCAATCCAGTATTTGAACGCTTTGATAAGCGTATTCAAAACATCCGGCTTTGAAATGTTCAATTCTTTTAGGCTGCAAAAATCACCGTTGACCGCCTCGTAGGGATTCGACCAGTTCCTGATTTCTCCCCGGCGCTTATATGCTTCAGGGGATTGCAATTCAACCGGCCATACGGCATCGTCTTTCTGAAAACCCTGTGCGGAATTTGATTCACGCCAATAACCAAAATCGAACGGCCCGGGCGCCTCCTGCCAGAAATAATAAGGATGGCCTCCCGGGTATGCCCAATTATCTCCTGTATGATTAATAATAATATCCTGGATGACATAAATACCGCGGGCATGGGCCTGGCGCACCAACTCCTGAAAATCTTCGAATGTGCCGAACCGCCCATCCACCTGCAGAAAATCTTGGATGCCGTAGCCGTGATATGTATAATTATTTTCTTGTCTGTTTTTGAAAATCGGGCTCAGCCAGATTGCGCTGCAACCGAGATTTTTGATGTAATCCAAGCGGCGAATAACGCCGCTGAGATTTCCACCCTGAAATACACCACCCTGCTGAGTGTCCCGGCCATAGGCCGCGTTTTCGGGATTATACGCAGGCACACCGGATTGATTATTATCAAACCGGTCGACTAAAAGAAAATACATGAAATGCTCACGCCAATCACGAGGAGAAGGGAAAACCGTCGGTGGTTTGAAATCAATGTCGTTGATTGATTGAATATCGGCAGGCATATTCTCTCCTTTCTTAAAAAACGAAAAACGGGTTAGAAAAACGGGTCAGATTTATTTTTACATCTAACTTTCTCGTGAAGATGCCAATGTAGAAAACCTCGTAAAGTAATCCAAAATGATTCTCTTCTGCTCTTTAAGAGTATTTGTTTAATTCTCTCTGCGCTATATTGGGGCATCCGTGGAACATCATTTGTTTGAATATGAGGAATATGTTCACCTAAATAACGCTTAATTGCAATGTCCATACGAACCGCACCAGCCCACATAAGCACATCAATCTCTATATCATGAAAACCATCCAAATCTGTCCTGATATCTTGCAAGTAATTATCTATGACTTCCATTTTGTTTTTATCAAGAAATTCCTTGTATTCATGCATAGAAACGATTTTTTCGCTTAGTCGGCCAAATATGTTATGAAACTGCTGTAAAATGGATAAAATTTGGACATATCGGTCAGGATATTTATTTCGTAAACTATCTAGTAAGTCATCCGTGAAAGATTTTAGATGGCCTTTTACTCCGGAAGTTTCTTCAAAATAATTATTACTCATTAGCCAATCAAAAATTGTTTCTCCATCAGGAAATTCCTTTTCAAAGGTGTTTTTTGCGATAGCCCCATTATCAATATATTCCTCTACCGGCCTTCCAAGAATCAAAAGGATTCCCGGCAGCCCTGTAGTAGTCTCGCGGTAAATAAGACGGCGGCGTAAACAGATTATTTGGTCAAGGGCAGAAGCTATAATCCTTCCCGTAGTGCTAAACCAATGCCCACTTGATGACCATGAAGAGATATAATCTCCGGCATCAAAAACAATAAAACATTCTTCTTTTTTGTTTTTTCCATCGGCTTGCCTAATAAAAGAATCATTGAGACTTAAAAAAGGTTCCGACCCCAGATTGTCATATACTCCGCCATCTGTAAGCAAAACTGCCTCTTGGTTTTTAACAGGCTTGTCGTATGACATATACCTAAAGTTACGGCCTTTCAGATTAATCTTAAATGGCGCAAATACAGGAGGAAATGCAGCAGAACACGCTACCGCAAACGACACTCTTATATCTTTATTGTTTTCTGTTACTCCTATATTATGGCCGCCAAAACTATTCTGTGTAAATTGAAACCGTTTGCCCGTATTTAAACAGGCAGCATTCACGCTCCACTCAGGAAGTTTTTTTAATGACTGCATCCGGTTTCCTTTAAAAAATAAGAAAAGCGAGAATAAAAACAATCTGCTGAAAAGTGCTGTAGGTTTGAGAAAAAAGTAAACAATCAAAGAATATACGGATAGGTTAATTAAGATAAACCACGAAGAAATTTTGAAAGGGCATAACAACGTAAGAACAGAATCAACAAATGGAGCGATTCTCTGGAAATAGAAAAAAGTAAAAACAAACCAGATTATATATACCGGCCAAGTTATTAATTCTCTTAATCTTACCTGTCCAAGTTTTCTAAGTGGTTCGGTAACTTTTTTATCAAAATCATTTATATCAGCAAACGGCCTTTGCGATAGTCCATTCATTATGGCGCCGGCAGTAATGCTACCACCAGAAACTGAACTAATACTGACAACTTTGTCGGCTAGCCCTAGTTCAACAAGCCTCCTGAAAGCGCCAAGACAGTAAAAAGTGGCACGAAAACCGCCGCCGGAAAAAGATAACCTAAACTCTAATTTGCTATCACTCATAATTATCCTATTATAAAAAACGTCCCCCGATTACTCCATTTGTCAAGTGTGGAGACCTGATAGTATGTGAGATGAAAAAATAAATAGGTGGTTCCTCAGAAAGCGGTTAAAATAGGTTTTGTACGATAATACAAACCATTAACCCTTTAAATAAGGAGGAACCCACCATGTATTATGT
>JAZDMB010000058.1:0-26083 GCA_043801445.1 Planctomycetota bacterium | reverse complement strand
CAGGATGCCACTGTGGTGCTGAAAGTGCCATGGGAAGGTGTAAGAATTAGGATGATTCGTGAGCCAGAAGACCTACCTATCGAGAAGAAGCAAATTATCTTCGTGGAAAAAGATATTCCGCTGAATAACGGGATTAAGTTTGCTATTAACCGGGGCTAAGAAGACGAGGATGCAACCCCGCCCATAACCTACTGCTGTACTAAAACGGAGTAGAGGTTATAGGCGGGGTTTTTTATTTGCCCCATTAGAGTGTTTTATAAATCTGTGCCCCTTGAATGGGATAAATAATCTATGGCTATGAAACTAATTATTATTCGTCACGGCGAGACTGATTATACCGCAGAAAAACGTTACTGCGGTAGTGCTATTGATGCCTCTTTAAATAATGTCGGTGTCAAACAAGCACAAAAAGTCAGACGTTTACTTCAAAAAGAAACAGTAGATGTTGTTTATACCAGCCCGCTTATCAGGACTATCCAGACTACGGATATAATCTTTAAGAATCATCCTGTAAAAATTTATAAGACTTCATTATTGAGAGAATCCAATTTAGGTAAATGGGAAGGACATACCTTATCTGAAATAAAAAAACTATTCCCGGAGGATATTAAAAAATGGTATAAAGACCCCTTGAGATACGGGGCCACTGATGGCGAAACCCCGATAATTCTTCAGCGTCGCGTAAAAAGATTCCTGGCAAAATTATCGAACACTTATAATAATAATATCGGGTGCAGTCGGCGACTTGCTACCCTGTGCCATAGGCAGACCCGCCTTTGGCGGGAAAGAACCAAAATAATCCCTGACGGGACAAGCTTCATTGATGCTCGTGGTGTAACCATTGCTATTGTTACCCATAGCGGTCCTTTTCGTATTATCATAGGAGAAATATCAGGTAACGGATTAAAGGATTTTTGGGGATATGAACCCAAGACATGCGAATATAAAATAGTTAAATTTAAAAGCAGATAAGTCTATGCCGAAGAAATTGATTTTAATTACGGGTGGTTGTCGGAGCGGTAAAAGCCGATATGCTGTGGACTTAGCTAATGAACTTAATAAGCAAACTGTATATATTGCCACAATGGTTTTTAAGGATGTTGAAATGGAGGAAAGAATTAAAACCCATAAAAAAGCCAGGCCTGCTGAATGGCAGACTGTAGAAGAAGGTAAAAATATAGACACTATATTAATGAATCTTAAAGGATTATGCGAGGTTATTATTCTTGATTGCTTGACGATGATGACTTCTAATCTCCTGTTAGAATTAAATGACGAAAAGAAGGTAATTCAGAGGATTGAATCATTATTAAAGGTTATTAATGATTCTGATATGACGACTGTTGTGGTAACTAATGAAGTCGGAGGAGGTATTGTGCCTGATAATAAATTAGGGAGAGATTTCAGGGATTTAGCAGGCTGTGTTAATCAATTATTCGCCCAGGCGGCTGATGAAGTTTATCTGATGGTTACAGGCATTGCGCTGAAGATAAAATAGAATATAGCAGTTAGTATGTAGTATATAGAATGTGGGGAAGAATATAAATATGAAGTTGCTGAACGAAACAATTTCTGCAATCGGAGAAATTGATTATGTGGTGATGGAGAAAGTCCAGAAAAGATTAGATAATCTAACCAAACCACAAGGTAGCCTTGGCAGATTGGAAGAACTGGCAAGGCATATTGCCGGAATAACGGGTAGAGAAAAACTTTCTTTAAGGCGCAAGGTTATTTTTACCTTAGCAGCTGACCACGGTGTAACGAATGAAAAAGTCAGCGCTTATCCCAAAGAGGTTACAGCTCAGATGGTATATAATTTTCTACGCGGAGGAGCTGGTATCAATGTGCTGGCAAGACAAGTTGGCGCCCGAGTTATTGTGGTGGATATGGGAGTGGCGACGAAATTGCAGATTGCTGATTGCGGATTGCGGAATATGTTGTTTAAGAATTGCAAGATAAATATGGGTACCAAAAATTTCACTAAAGGAGCAGCAATGACACGTGAAGAGGCAATTAAATCTATTGAAACCGGCATCAGACTAGTGGAAGAAAACTATACTAATGGGATAGATATTATCGGCACGGGTGATATGGGGATTGGCAATACTACCTCCAGTAGCGCAATTACAGCTGTTTTTACCGGTAAGGCAGTAGAAAATATTACGGGGAGAGGAACCGGTATTGATGATAAGATTTTTAGGAATAAAGTTAAAGTAATAAAAAGGGCGCTTTTAATAAATAAGCCGAATAAAAAAGATGCTTTGGATATTTTATCAAAAGTGGGCGGTTATGAAATAGGAGGAATTGCGGGTGTGATTTTAGGCGCGGCTAAAAATAGGATACCGGTTATTATTGATGGTTTTATATCAGGCGCCGGAGCTTTAATTGCCGTGGCATTATCTGAAAGGGTTAAAGATTTTATTATTGCCAGTCATTGTTCGACAGAAAAGGGACATAAATCTGCACTTACATTGATGGGATTGAAACCATTATTGGATTTGAATTTGAGATTGGGTGAAGGAACCGGCTCGGCACTGGCAATGTATCTTTGTGAATCGGCTGTAAGGATTCTTAACGAGATGGCGACTTTTAAAGATGCCCAAGTTTCAGAAAAAATAGGAAATAACGAATGAAATCATTTATTGTTGCGGTTCAGTTTTTAACACCGATACCAATCAGGTTAAAAGTAGTTGAGCCGAAAGACCTTGCCCGTTCTATGAGATGGTTTCCTTTGGTTGGGCTTATGATTGGTCTGATTTTGTTTCTTGCTAAGACTATTTCGATATCATTAGGGTTTTCCATATGGATAACGGCAGTAGTAGTACTATTGACATTGACGATCGCCAGCGGTGGATTGCATTTGGATGGATTAAGCGATATGTGCGACGGTTTTTATGCCGGCAGAACTAAAGAAGAAAAGTTACAAATAATGCGAGACCCGCATATTGGGGTAATGGGAGTTATTGGAATAGTATTTACTCTTTTAACAAAATGGGCTATTTTTATAAGTCTGCCAAATGGATATTATTCCGGCGTTTCATTAATTTTAATGCCGGTTATAAGCCGTTGGGCAATGGTTATAGCTGCATTTTTTGGTCCGTATGTTCAAGCAAAAGAAGGGACCGGTAAACCTTTTATAGAAAATATAACACTTAAAGAAGTTATTATCGCTACAATTATCGCTTTAGGTATTTCTATTGTTTTGGCAAACAGCACTGGGTTTTCTATTTCGGCAAACATTATTGGGTTTTTATTAATCGCTATTTCTTTTATGAGTGTTTTTATCATGGTTATAATAGCCCGCAGGATACTCGGAGGGATAACCGGTGACATACTCGGTGCAATAAATGAGATAATCGAGATTTTAGTGTTATTCTTAATATATTGGATTTATATTGTTAGATTGTAAGAAAAGGAAGCAATAATGATAAAAAGAATCAGTTTATTTATTGCCATATTATACGTGATACTATTGATTGGTTGTCCATCCCGAAATCCAGCACATAATCTCAACGGTGAGAGGTCTGAAGCAGAGGTTATGTACGGGGACACCATTACGGACGCAACCGGAATATCTTTTGCACTATCAACCTCTAAACGGGGTGGTAAAACCATAACGAATCACCGAATTATTTCTCTGGCGCCTTCTATTACGGAGAATATAAAAATACTAAATGCTGAAACCAAATTAGTCGGCAGAACGGATTTTTGCAAGGTGCCACCTGATATGCCGAGTATTGGAACTATGTTAGAACCGTCTATTGAGAAAATTATAGACCTAAAACCTGACTTGGTTTTGGCAACTAAAGAAGGCAATCGATTTAAGACGGTAGAAAAATTAAGAGAATTACAAATACCTGTTTTTGTATTTGGCGAGAGCAATTCATGGAAGGATATAGAGAATAATTTCCGGCTCTGTGCAAAATTATTAGACAAAACTAACCAAGCAGAAGAAGTTATAAAACTAATCAATATAGAATTATTTTCCCCTACTATTTCCGCTACACAAGAAAAGAAAGTATTCATTCAATTAAATGTTACTCCTCTGATGACGGCTGGTAGAAATACTTTTATTAATGAGATAATTAATTATGGAGGGGGATGGAATATTGCTCGTGATTCTATTCTATCATGGCCTACTCTAAGTATTGAGGAGATTATTCGTAAAAACCCCGATGTGATAATTATTAGCAATATGGGCGCAATAACCTCTGAGGCTAAAAAAATGTGGGCTGAAGAACGTTTTGCTGATATTACTGCGGTAAAGAACAAGAATATTTTTGTAATGGAATCAGATTTACTCTGCCAGCCAACGCCGGTTAATTTCATTAATGCGGTGCGTAAAATGAGAGAACATCTTAAATGAAAGATATTTTATATGAACTATTTTCATTATAAGAAAAATCAACTATTTTGTGAGGATGTATCAGTTAATGAATTAGCTAATCTGTATGGTACACCACTATATATATATAGCGCGCGAACTATCAAAGAACACTATAAACGTCTTAAAGAAGCATTTCCTTCAACACTCATTTGCTATTCTCTTAAAGCAAATTCCAATCTTGCTATTTGTCGTATTCTCAATAAATTGGGCGCTGGTTTTGATGTTGTTTCCGGTGGAGAAATTTATCGGGTTTTAAAAGTAGGAGCAAATCCAGATAAGATTGTCTTTGCCGGTGTCGGCAAAACCGCAAATGAAATAGAATACGCTCTAAAAAATAATATTATGATGTTTAATGCGGAGTCAATAGATGAAATTCAAACCATAGAACAAATAGCTTGCAAACTCAAGAAAGTGGCTCCTGTTGCCTTAAGAATAAATCCTGATGTTAAAGCGCATACACATCGCTATATTATTACAGGCACCGAAGAAACAAAATTCGGATTTTCTATACCAGATGCCAAAAAAACTATTATGATGCTTAATTCTTTTAAGTATGTTCAATTTATTGGCCTACATATTCATATTGGTTCGCAGATTACCGAAACAGCGCCTTATCTTAAGGCGTTAAAAAAGGTTCTTCCATTAGTTGAATACTCAAAGAAATTAGGGTATCCGCTTAAATATTTGGATATCGGTGGTGGATTGGGAATATTTTATAAGGGTGCTGAAGCAAAAAGGGCAAGTGATTTTGGAACGGTTATTATACCTATCATCAAGAGGCTTAATCTTAAACTTATCATAGAACCGGGCAGGTTTATTGTTGGCAATGCTGGCATTATTATTACCAGAGTAATTAGGACTAAAACAAACGGCCAGAATAATTTTGTTATATGCGATGCAGGAATGAATACACTTATTCGCCCCGCACTTTATGATGCCTATCATAGAATTGAACCGGTTAAAAGGAAAAACATAAGCAATAAAATAAAAGCAAATATTGTTGGTCCGATATGCGAAAGCGGTGATTTTCTTGCTAAAAACCGTCTCTTACCTCGTGTAGCCCAAAATGATTTACTGGCTGTTTTTTCTGCCGGTGCATATGGTTATTCAATGACTTCTAACTATAATTCCCGGTCTAAGCCAGCCGAAGTCCTTATTTCCGGTAAGCACCATAAACTTATTACCAAATCTGAGACGTACAATAATCTGATTAAATTAGAAACATAATAAGATCAAATATATGATTATAATGAAATTCGGCGGAACCTCATTGCGTGATGCTAAAAGAATTAAAGCCGTTACCAAAATCATTAAAATTCACCTAACCAAAAAACCTATCGTTATTGTTTCAGCTCATAACGGCATAACTGAGAAACTTATATCGCTATCTCATAACAGAGTTAAATTTTCAGCAATAAAAGATTTTCACTTGAAAATAATCAAGGACTTAAAATTATCGGCTCATATAATAAAAGATGTGTTAAATGAATTGCAACAATATTATCGAATCATTCAAAAGACACCTTCTTTAAAACAGTTGGATAAAATACTTTCGTTTGGCGAGCGACTTTCCGTGAGAATCGTTGCTGCATATCTCAATAAACAATCAATTAATTCTCAACCATTTGATGCTTGCGATATCGGACTAATAACCGATTCGCATTTTGGCGAGGCACAGCCTTTACCGGAAAGTTATTCTCCGATTCATAAATACCTTAATTCTATCAATAAACGAAACGTAGTTCCTGTAGTAACCGGTTTTATTGGTAAAGATAAATCGGGTAACATAACTACATTAGGCCGTAATGGCAGTGATTATACTGCAACGATTATCGCTGCAGCGATTAACGCCAATGAAGTTCAACTTTGGAGTGATAGTGATGGTATCATGACCGCCGACCCGCGCATCGTGAAAGATGCTCAACCGCTACAAAAGATTACCTTTGATGAAGCAAGCGAACTTGCTTATTATAGCCGACGATTCCACCCCTTAACACTTTTACCTGCTATCCATAAAAATATTCCGGTTAGAATTCTTAATACCTATAAACCACAGATAGATGGAACAATCATCGTTAAAAAAGAACAGGCTAAATCTACCCTGTCGCTTAAAAGTATTGTCTATAAAAAAGATGTCTTTTTGATAACTATCATCTCGCCACGAATGTTAATGCAATATGGATTTCTGGAAAAGATATTTCGTATTTTTGCTAAATACAAAATAGTCATTGATATGATAGCCACATCAGAAATAAGCGTTTCAGTTACAACAGATCGAAAACTCCATATTAATGAAACTCTTAAAGAAATTTCCCAATTTGCCCGGATAAAACTGGATGGCAAACAAGCAATTATTTGTATTATCGGCGAAGACATTAAGCGTATTCATGGGTTAAGCGGAGATATCTTTGTTGCCCTTAAAAATGCTTCTATAGAAGTCAAAATGATTAGCCAGGGAGCAACCAGAACTAATATTGCTTTTTTGATAGATAATAGCGCGGTTAAAAAAGCAGTTACTGTCCTACATAAAGCATTATTTAATAAACCCACCTTCCAAAAAACTTGTTCGGCAGACAGGTAAAAATGAAGAAGGTATTAATAGTTATATTTCTATCTTTTCTGTTATTTGCAACAATCATTATTTGTTTAGGTATAGGACCTACCGGTATCTCGTATAAATTTTTATCGGGTATTATTGATAACAAAAGTGAATCGATAATTATTTATGAGGTACGTTTACCGCGAATATTAGGAGCATTATTAGTGGGTATGGGATTAGCCGCAGCTGGTTGTGTTTTACAGGCGATTCTGCGAAACCCTTTAGCAGAACCTTATACGCTCGGCATCTCAGGCGGCGCGGCTTTAGGTGTTACTCTTGTTTTAATAATACCATTTTTATCAACAATCCCGATATTCATCGGAACATTACCGGTAGCAGCATTTATAGGAGCAATTATTTCTATAGCCATTATTTATATTATTTCCAGTCGGCATCACTTCTCCGTCTCCAGCCTTATTCTTTCTGGTGTTGTTTTAAGTTTTATATGTTCATCACTTATTCTTCTTGTCTTTACTATTTCTAAGCCGACCGAGATTCAATCAGTTCTATTTTTCCTGATGGGCAATTTTGCCACCATAAACTATTCCCTTATAAAAACAATTTCAGTTCCCATTATTATCAGCATAATACTATTGATTATTCTTGCCCGGGATATTGATGTCCTAACATTAGGAGATGAGAAGGCAAGCCATTTAGGTGTCTCTGCAAGAACCATGCGTCAGTTCCTATTTATTATTACTTCCTTGATGACTGGCTGTTGTGTTGCCGCAGCCGGAATGGTCGGGTTTGTTGGCTTAATGATGCCGCATATAATGCGGGCTATAATAGGACCAAAACAACAATTACTGATTATTAGCTCTTGCATAAGTGGCGCGGTCTTTCTAATTATCTGCGATACACTTGCCCGAACTGCTATCGCACCAGCAGAATTACCTGTTGGAGTAATTACAGGCGTCATCGGCGGGCTATTTTTCATAGGGATTATTATCCATGCTAAGACTATCTAATTTATCAAGTGGTTATCTCGGAAATGATGTAATTAAAGATATCTCGTTTGAGATAAATGAAGGAGGCTTTTTAGGGGTTATCGGTCCGAATGGCTCTGGTAAAACTACTCTATTTCGCACTATTACCAAGATTATCACAAAATATAGAGGCCAGTTATTATATAAAGATAAAGAAATTAAGGATTGGTCAGTCAGGACATTAGCCCGAGAGATAGCCGTAGTGCCACAGTTTCTCTTGCTGACATTTCCTTTTAATGTCTATGACTTTATCGCATTAGGACGCACTCCTTATTTAGGTAGATTTGAACCTGTTTCAATAAAAGATAAAAAGGTAATTGAGAGTTCAATGCAGATTACAGAATGTTTACACTTAGGAAGACGTTTGGTAACTGAACTTTCTGGTGGAGAACTACAGAGGATATTTTTAGCTCAGGCGCTTGCCCAAGAACCCAAATTGCTTCTTCTGGATGAGCCAACCTCTCACTTAGATATTGGACATCAAGCGGATATTCTACATCTTTTGAAAAAATTAAATAAGGAACAAGGGTTAACGATTCTTATTATACTACATGATTTAAACCTTGCTTCTGACTATTCTGAACGCCTGCTACTTTTAGATGAAGGGAAAATCTATCGGCTAGGTTCACCGGCTGAGGTCTTGACTTATCAGAATATAGAGGCAGTTTATAAAACAGTTGTAGTAGTTAATGAGAACCCGGTTACTAAAAGACCGCATATTTTGTTAGTGCCAAAATAAAAAAATGAGGAGCTCCTCGATGCTACATAGGAATATAGTAAATACCCATCAACAATCTAATCATATATGTATCTAACAAGTTGGAGTGGTGGCAAGGATAGTTGCCTTGCTTGTTATAAGGCAATACAAAGTGGTTATCAAATATCTCATCTGGTTAATTTTATATCTGCTGAATATAAGCGGGTAAGTTTTCACGGTACCCCGGCAGAATTGATTGGATTGCAATCAGAAGCAATTGGTATTCCGTTAGTACAAAAAGAAGTTCACCCTGATGATTATGAGCTGTCATTCAAAGAAGCAGTGCGTAGTATACAAAATTCAGTAACTCAAGGAATGATCTTCGGGGATATTTATTTACAGGAACATAAACAATGGGTTGAACGCATTTGTAAAGAATTAGGTATTAAAGCAATTGAACCGCTTTGGGGTATACGAACTGAAGATATTTTAGACGAGTTTATCAAAAACGGGTTTGAGGCAATTATTGTATCGGGCAAAGCCGCTCCGATGCCTTCGGATACGGAGCGCCCCGTATCGGAGCATCGGGGCGCTACACAATTTGGAGCATATGGCATTGATAAAGAATGGATTGGACATAAGGTTGATGAGGATTTTATTAAATATCTAAAAACTAAACCATATATTGACCTCTGTGGTGAGTCGGGTGAGTATCATACATTTGTTATCAACGGACCAATATTTAAGAAGAGGATAGAGATCAAGAAAAAGGAGGTGATAGAAAGAGATACGCCATATGGCAAATGGTATTTTTTGGATATTGGAACAACGAATTAAACTTAAGTATTATTAACTACTAATCCCGCATATAAGATTTATATGTGGGGTGACCGGGTAGGTAAAGGAAGTCTCCGTACGATTCGGAGCGCTGCCCCGCAACGGTAATCTCCCGTCATAAATCGGGACGAGCCCGGACTATTACCTATCATGGGAAGTATTCTCGAAAGGAGAAGAAAAATGACATCTATTAGCGATACCACGCCGTCCAGAAGGGTAAGGATACTACAGTCTTGTTTATCACCCTTCAGGGTTCTTGCCCAGAGACCCTTCAGGGTCGTGGGGTCAATTGGTTTGACTTTGTGCTTTTGTAGTTTATTTGTTCACGCAGAAGAAACTATCACGCCTACAGCAAAAACCGAAGAAATAATCGTTACAGCCACGCGACAACCCAAACCAGTTAAAGATGTCCCAGGTGCGGTTACTATTATAACTCAAAAAAATATTCAGAGTAAAAATACTTTAGACTTAGCCGATGTTTTTGGAGATACCCCTGGTATAAAAATTCTTCGTTATGGTTCATTAGGAACAGCATCTACTTTACATATTCGTGGTTTACGCTCAGAACATGTCCTTGTAATGGTTGATGACAGAATTATCAACAGTCCTTCTACTGGTTCAGCAGATTTATCTTATCTTTCCGTGGATAATGTGGACAGGATAGAAATAGTCCGGGGCCCTTATTCAGCTCTTTATGGCGCTAATGCAGTCAGTGGCGTGGTTAATATTATAACTAAAAAATCACCTCAAGAACTAACCTCTAATATTTCCACACTATACGGAACATATAACACTTCCATTATCCAGATAGGAAATGGACTATCTAATAAAAATGGAGGACTATCCGTATGGACTAATTATAAAACTTCTGATGGCTATCGTGATAACAGTCAACACCATTCAATGAATAGTAGTTTACGATGGGATTATCAACCCAAACCAGATCGGGGCGGGATTATTTTCGATGCCGGTTACTATAAAGGTGAAACACATTCTCCGGGTGCTCAACCAGCACCTGACTCCGCTAAAAGAACTACTTCTCAAATAACGCTGGGCAATAACGATGTATCTTCACTTTTTGATTTTGGAGATAATGAGAAAACATATTTTAGTATATTCTTCACACTCGGTGAAATAAAACTACGCGCTTCAATGAATAATTGGGATGACGAAAATCATCGGGAGTGGATAGATAGCGGTAATCGGATTGCTGAAGATAGTGATTTCCTGACCACTGATAAAACAATAGAAATAATATATAACAAATCACTTCTTGCTGATCATAATTTTACCGTTGGGGCAATGTTTGAATCACCACAATTTAAAGTTAACCAGAAAGACTTAAACACATCTACAATGATGCTTACCAGTACGAAATGGGATTCAGATAGAACTACATACAGTGGTTATTTACAAGACGAAATAACTATTTCCAAAATAATTCTTACATTAGGCGGACGCTTTGATAACCCAAATGATTTTAATAGCCAATTTTCTAGCCGGGGCAATGTGCTTTATCAACTTACGCCCGAGATAAATATTAGAGCTTCATCTGGAGATTCTTATCGGGCACCTTCTCTTAATGATATTTACTGGCCTAAAGATGATAGCGCTGAAGGTAATCCTAACCTCAAACCGGAAAAGGGAAATACCAATGAGATAGGTTTTGATTACAAAACAAGAGGAGGACTCTCTACAAAAATAAACCTGTTTGAGCAGAATCTCAAAAATATGATTACCTGGGCACCCACTGGAACAGTTGGTCCATGGGGTAATCGCTGGACACCTACTAATCTTAACCAAGCTCAGATTAAAGGGGTAGAATTGGAGGAATTATTTGAATTGACTAAAGATACTTCATTCACATTTGGTTATACCTTATTAGATGCAAATCAGGAAAATCAGGAACTGACTGATGCTGTGTCTAATACTTTAAAATCTATGACTCGTAAACTTGCTTATACGCCATCTAATAAATTTGATTTTACTGCTTCACATAAAAATGTTTTTAGCATAGATAAATTAATGTTTGATATAAATGTACAGTATGTTTCAGATGCATATCAGTATTATTCAGACTATACTGCATATCCTACAGTCACTACAATAAAAAAGTCACTCGCAAGTTACTGGTTGAGCAATCTCAAAATCCGCAGGACAATGGAAAGTATGGAGTTTTTCCTTGGTGTGGATAATATTACTGATAAGAAATATGCTGCTCAATTTGGCAGTAGCATTGATGATTGTAATTATCCTATGCCTGGTAGAACTTATAATTTTGGACTAAGTATAAGATTTTAATATATCGGTTTTCGGTTGTAGGTAAGCGGTGCTAACCACTCACCGACTTTCTAACGGAGTATAAACACGTATGCCTTTGGGAATAATTTCTATTTGAATCGGCAGATAACCGCACCAATCACCATCTACTTGTATCGGTACCTTTCGAACTGAACTTGCTTCGTCGTCAGAGAGAGATAAAACCACTTCTTTAGTCTTTTTTTGTTTCATATCATGAACAATATTGGTGCATCCTAAAAAAGCAAGTGAATAATAACGGATGATATTTAATGGCGATTTGCCCTTAAACCAAACAACATCTAAAAAACCGTCATCAAATATAGCATTATTTACTAATACAAACGGACCGCCATAACTTCTGACATTTGCCACCTGTACAAAACTAGCATTCCTGGAAACTATTTTCCCTTCAATTTGAATTGTTATACGAGGCATCTTATAACGAAAAATAGTCTTAATTGTAATCGGAAAGTAACTGAATAAATGAGCTTGCAGTTTAGCTCCATTTCTATCAAGTTGATATTGACGGGCAACCTCAGCATCAAATCCTATTCCAGCCATTGAGATAAAATATCTTTTTTTATTTTCTTGTATAAAGCGAACACATCCAATATCCAATTGCCTGTATAGATTATTTTGATACAACCCGATAAAATGCCTGATGTTTCTTTTCAATTGAAGCTCCTTAGCTATAACATTACCGGAACCAAATGGAATAAGCCCTATTATCGGACGGTTGTTTTCTGTAAAATGCCTATTCGTAATAAGACCATTAATAATTTCGTTAAAAGTACCGTCTCCTCCCAGACAGAGAATAGGCGTATCTTCTGTATGTTTATTCGCGATTTCTTGAGCATCCCCATATTGACTGGTAAATTTCACATCGCTTTCTATCTGTCGGCTGGTTAATGCATTCTTAAGATGCTCAACAAATTTTTCCGCCTTGCCGCTGCCCGCGATAGGGTTGATGATTATCTTTATTCTTTTAGTCATAAATATATAATTATAATTTATCAGATTTTCTTGGATGTTCAATGATTTATTTGATATTAAAACTATCAACTATATAGAAATTTAGTTTTACCTGTCCCGACGTCATGTCATACCGACATGGTATGATAACATCGAGTTCGGCTAACTATGTTTATTTAGCAATGAAAGACAAAGCTGAAGAATTGAATCAAGCTTCTAAAGATACTAGTATTTTAGAATTGCCTGACGGCAAGGTAGTCATACTGAAAAACCGCTGCAAAGGTTGTGGATTTTGTATTGAATTCTGCCCCAAGAAATCCATGGAATTTTCCCAGGAATCCAATAGCAAAGGTTATCGTATTCCTTGCGTCAAAAATCCCGACAAATGTATCCTCTGCGGTTTCTGCACCAGGTATTGCCCGGATTTCGCTATTTTTCAGATAAAGAATAAAAACCAATCGACCGATAGTTAATAATTTTTATTTATGACCGAATCAAAAGAAGCTATTTTAGTGGGTAAGCATTTTATAAACGGTGCTGTGGCATGCGCCGAAGGTGCTCTTGCAGCCGGTTGCCGTTTTTTCGCCGGATATCCTATTACGCCGGCAACCGAAATTGCCGAAAGGATGTCTGAAAGATTACCGCCTATCGGTGGTATTTACATTCAAATGGAAGATGAAATTGCTTCCATGGTCGCAATTTTAGGCGCGGCCTGGGGTGGCATGAAAACAATGACCGCAACGTCAGGTCCGGGTTTTTCACTGATGATGGAAAATCTCGGATTGGGTATCATGACCGAAACCCCTTGCGTCGTGGTCAATATGCAACGCGCCGGTCCTTCTACTGGATTGCCTACGTATGTCGGACAGGGCGATATGATGCAAGCCCGCTGGGGCTCACATGGTGTTTATGAGATTATTGCTCTAGCACCGGCTTCACCTCAGGAAATGTTCGACCTCACTATTACAGCATTTAATCTATCAGAACAATTCCGCACACCGGTACTAATCATGGGTGATGAAGTTATTGCTCATATGACTGAAAGGGTGGTGATACCTCAGGCTGACAAAATACAAATCTATAACCGTAAAAAACCAACGGTAAAATCCGAAGAATATCTTCCGTATCAAGCGGACAACGACTTGGTTCCACCAATGGCTGTTGCCGGAGACGGATATCATATCCAAACGACTGGTTTAACACATAATGAAAAAGGCTATCCGGTAATGACGACTGAGGCTCATCATAAACTGGTAACAAGGTTGATTAATAAGATAATCACCAATAAAAGCAAGATTATCAAGTTTGAAGAAGAAGATACGGATAAAGCAGATATTGTGGTATGCAGTTATGGTATTTCTGCCCGTATTGCTGAATGGGCGATTAAAGAAGCACGTTCCCAGGGAATCAAGGTCGGCAAATTACGCCTGATTACCGTTTGGCCATTCCCTGAAGATAAAATAAGAGATTTAGCCAAAAAGGTTAAGACGTTTATCGTGCCGGAAATTAATAATGGACAGATTGCCTTGGAGGTAGAACGCTGTGCTCAGGGGCAGGCAAAGGTTGTTCTGATACCCCATATGGGCGGTACCACACACAATCCTCTGGATATATTGGAAGCGATTAAAAAAGCTGCGAAATAATAAGACTATGACAAATAACACTGATGTTCTTCAACACCCGCTGGATAGGCTGATACGCCAGGACCGGATGCCTCATATCTGGTGTTCGGGCTGTGGATTAGGCACGCTATTCAATTCTCTTTTATATGCGATACTTAAATCACAGGTACCGCTGGATAAAGTAGCTATTGTCTCGGGCATTGGCTGTACGGCCCGGATATCCGGTTATGTTAAATTCGATGGATTTCATACGACTCATGGTAGAGCAATACCATTTGCCACTGGTTTAAAATTAGCCCGTCCTGAACTAAAGGTTATAGTAGTCAGCGGTGAAGGCGACTTATTTTCGATTGGCGGAAATCATTTCATCCATGCAGCCCGCCGTAATATTGATATTACAGTAATCTGCGCCAATAACTCCAATTACGGAATGACCGGCGGCCAGTGCGGCCCGACGACTCCGGTAAAAGCAATAACTGCCACAACGCCCTATGGTAATTTCGAACAGCCTTTCAGCGCGCCTCATCTGGCTGCGGCATGCGGTGCGGTATATGTATCGCGCTGGACGGCTTATCACGTGCATAAACTCCAGGCTTCGATTACCCGCGCTATCCTAAAAAATGGATTCAGTTTCGTAGAGGTAATGTCGCCCTGTCCGACGTACTACGCCCGAATGAATAAACTCGGCACCGGCTTAGACATGATGAAGTTTTATAAGGAAAACTCTGTTATCAAACAAAGCGTCCAGCTCAAGGATATCGGTATCAGCCGCGGCGAACAAATCGTAGTCGGTGATTTCGTTGATATCGAGCGTCCAACTTTTGATAATTTGCTCTGCGAAATGAAAAGTCGATTTAATCCACAAATTACACAGATTAAAACAGAGAAACAACGATTAGAACATGAATAAAACAGATACTGAAATCAGGTTTACCGGATTTGGCGGCCAAGGCATCATTTTAGCCGGGCATATCACCGGCAAAGCCGCTTCTATTTATACCAATTTGTATTCTACGCTTACCCAAAATTACGGGCCGGAATCGCGGGGCGGCGCTTCGAGTGCCCAATTGATTATCTCAAAAAACCCCATCTTTTACCCCAATATCACCCACCCGGATATATTAGTCGCCATGTCACAGGAAGGATATTCTAAATATAAGGATGAATTAAAATCAGGCGGAATAATGATAATTGATGAAGACCTGGTGAAAATTACCGGTAGCAGCAAAGACATTAAAATAACCGGAATTCCATCCACCCGGCTGTCCGAACAATTAGGGAAAAAGATTGTTGCAAATATCGTGATGCTGGGGTTTTTCGCTAAAGAAACCAACATCTTGCCCAAGGATGCAATGATAGAAGCCATCAAAACTTCCGTGCCTCCAGCCAGTATAGAACTTAATATGAAGGCGTTCAATATGGGCTTTGAGTATACAGCAAACAAGAAAACTTTGTAACTTCTGCCACAAAGACACTAAAAGTTCTTTGTGTCTTCGTGGCTAATTTTATACTTTCCCGAATAAATTTATGAGAGAAATTAAAACTGACATCATCATAGATACTATCAAGAAGATGTGCATTGAAGCCAATTGCATCATCTCTGATGAGGTAATTGCGCTTCTCAATAAATCGTTATCACTAGAGGAATCTCCCACCGGAAAAGAGATAATTCAGCAGATATTGGAAAACAATAAGATTGCTAAAGAGAAAATGGTGCCTATCTGTCAGGATACAGGCACAGCCGTGATTTTCGTGGAACTCGGCCAGGAGGTTCATATTACCGGTGGTTATTTGTATGATGCTATCAATGAAGGCGTCAGGCAGGGATACAAAGATGGTTATTTACGTAAATCTATAATATCAGACCCATTAAACAGGAAGAATACTAATGACAACACCCCGGCCGCAATACATCTGGAACTCGTGCCGGGTGACTCATTCAAGATTAGTCTGATTCCTAAGGGAGGCGGCAGTGAGAATATGAGTGCGCTTAAGATGCTACCTCCTTCAGCAGGTATCAAAGGAGTAAAAGATTTTATTGTTGAAACAGTGCAGAAAGCCGGTGCAAATCCTTGTCCACCAATCATTGTTGGGGTTGGGATTGGTGGTAATTTTGATGGAGTAGCATTATTAGCTAAAAAAGCACATCTCAGACCGGCTGGCAAACCTAATCCTAATCCCTTTTATGCTGATTTAGAACAAGAGTTATTAAAACAAATAAATGATACAGGTATTGGACCCCAAGGTTTGGGTGGACGCTGTACGGCTTTAGCAATTCATATTGAATTCGGGCCTGTTCATATCACCGCCTTACCTGTGGCAGTCAATATCAATTGCCATGTAGCCCGATTACGCACCGCATGGCTATAAGAATAAAACCACAATATTTCACAAGATTAACTCCAGAAAAATATCGTTTACCTACATGGTGAAAATCTGGTGCTAATCTTGTTTACCTACTTGGTGGTTAAAATATGAATAAAAAGATATATTTAGCATTTTTGTGGCATCATCATCAGCCTTATTATCGCCTGACATCTACGGGTGAATTCCAAATGCCATGGGTAAGATTGCACGGTATTAAGGATTATTACGGGATGGCAGCTCTGCTTCAGCAATTTCCCAAGATTAAATCAAATATCAATCTGGTGCCTTCACTTCTTAAACAAATAAAAGAGTATATTGCAGGAGATTCAGACCGCTTATTGTTTTTGGCTCAACAATCTGTTTCCGATTTAACCATTCAGGATAAACAATATGTTTTAGAAAACTCCTTTTCCGCTCATCCACAATATATGATTAGTGTTTATCCTCGTTATAAAGAACTTTATTCGAGGCTTACTAACCACACTGATGTTATCCCCGGTGCGGGCATCAGGGTGAGCCAGGAGTCGGTTAAGGAATTTTCCAACCAGGATTTTATTGATTTATTGGTCTGCAGTAATTTAGTTTGGTTCCATCCTCTGATTATCCAAGGTGATTCAGAATTAAAATCATTGCGACAAAAAGGCAGGGATTATACTGAAGATGATAAAAAACTTGTTATTCAAAAACAGAAAGATTACTTAGCAGAAATTATTCCATTGCATAGAAAACTACAAGAAAACAAACAGATAGAAATCACGACAACACCATTTTATCATCCGATTCTGCCTTTATTATGCGATATGAATTCTGCCAAGCAGGCGATGCCGAATGTATCGTTGCCTAAGATTGACCAGATGGCTTTACTTGAAGATGCCCGCTGGCAGGTTTCAGAAGCAGTGAAGTTCTATAAAGATGCTTTTGGTGTGCCGGTTAAAGGTCTCTGGCCTGCTGAAGGCTCGGTTTCTCCGGAGATTATACCGCTATTAGCCGAACACAACATTAATTATTTCGCAACTGATGAAGAGGTTCTTGCTCATACTATTAATTATTATTTTACGAGAGACTCTAACGATATGCTCCAATCTCAGGGGGCTCAGAATTTATATCAAGCCTATCGTATAGCCAATCCATCTGGTAGTAATCTATCTGTTATTTTTAGAGACCAGTATCTGGCTAATCTGATAGGATTTCAATATCAACGTTGGGAACCTCAGAAGGCAGTAGACCATTTTATCAATCAAATCAAATCTAATGCCCGTAAAGTATCATATGAGTTTCCTCTGGTAAGTGTTATATTAGATGGTGAAAACCCTTGGGAGCATTATCCTAATAATGGTATAGATTTTTTGAGACTGCTTTATGAAAGGCTAAGTGTTGATGATGAGATAGAAACAGTTCGTATTAGCGACTATCTTTTGTCGCATCCACCTGAACGGCAGTTAGAAACCATCTATTCAGGTTCGTGGATAAATCACAATTTTTCCATATGGATTGGGGATAAAGAAGATTGTCAGGCATGGGAGTATCTTGCTAAGACTAAGGAAACAATTAAACCGATACTGCCTGCACTTTCAAAAGAGATGTTTGATAAAGTTCAGGAAAATATCCATATTGCCGAGGGAAGTGATTGGTTCTGGTGGTTCGGATATGAGCACTCTTCTGTTTTAGATGACCAGTTCGATGCACTTTTCAGAAATCACTTAATGAATGTATATAACCTCTTGGGATTAAATATACCGCCATATTTATATCAACCAATAAAAAAACAGCGTCTAAAAGAATTATATAACCAACCATGGGGGTTACTGGAGATAAAATTGGATGGTAGACGCAGCGATTATTTTGAATGGCTTGCTGCAGGACATTTTGATGTATCAGCAAACCCGCCTCTTGTTACAACAATGGACCATTCATCTAAAGAATTAATTTCTCATATTTTCTTCGGATTTGACCGTGTCCTCGCCGACCCGTCCCAGACCGACGAGGTCGGGAAGGCTTCCGCGCAGGCGGGCAGTAAAAATTTCTGTCTACGTTTAGATCCATATATGCCAGCCCGCCAACGGCGGGTCTGCCCCGCCGAGGCATCACCCGAAGGCAAACTTAACCCTAATGGCGGGAGTCTACCTCAAACATCGATACAGGTAAAAGATAACTTGCCGCCCATCAAGGCAAGCCTCGCCACAGACGGGAAAAATAATACATTTCCGGATGATGTTTATTTTGTACTGAATTTCTTGAAACCGCTGAAACGAGAGATTATTATATATAACCTATACGAATCGTCAGGCAAATATGAACCTGTTTTTAGTGTCTTAGATGAGAATAATAATCTTATCTGTGAAACATTAAAGACTATTGCCGTAGATGAAATAATAGAAATTCTTTGTCCTCTTGATATATTGGGATTCAAGAAAGATGATGAGATAGAATTCTTCGTAGAACTCTATACCGCCCCAAGGGGTGATCCTCGCCACAGACAAGAGGCTAACCCGTACGGATCGCCCGATAACAAAAAAGATAAATTACTGACACGGCTCCCGGAGAGCCAACCAATAAAACTTATTGTACCGGCAGGAAACCTTGAATATATTAACTGGATTGCTTAAAAAAATTATATTAATATTAACCACCAGGACACTAAGACACGAAGAAAATAACCCTCTATGCTCTGCGAAACGCTACGCATAGCACAAGTTGATTTGTTTTAGTATATTCGTACATTAGTGGTTAGGATTTATTTTATGTCAGAATTAAGAAAAGACCCGATTTTAGGTCGTTGGGTAATAATTGCTTCAGAAAGAGCTGCACGGCCGGTTGATTTTCAACCGAAAACCCCTGCTGCTCCCGTTAAATCAAATGCTTCCTGCCCTTTTTGCGAAGGTAATGAAGCCACAACACCCCCTGAAATATATGCGCTGAGGAAACCATTCTCTAATGCTAATGGACGTGATTGGTTGGTTCGAGTTGTTCCCAATAAATTTCCGGTTTTAGCCATAGAAGGGAAAATAGATAAACGAGGCAGAGGATTATACGACCAGATGCGCGGTATCGGAGCGCACGAGGTAATTATTGAAACCCCTCAACATATTTCATCGTTTACACCATTACCCGAAGAACATATCCAAAATATTTTTAATACCTATAAAACGAGGCTATTAGACCTAAAAAAAGATACCCGGTTTGTATTTGGACTCATTTTTAAAAATGTCGGAGACCGCGCCGGTGCTTCATTGGAACATACCCATTCTCAATTGGTGGTTACTCCCATTGTGCCTATTCGTATATCGCAGGAAATAGACGGTGCTAAAAACTTCCATAATTATCGTGGACGCTGTATATTCTGCGACATTATACATCAGGAGATAGAAGATGATGAACGAATTATTATAAATGATGAGCATTTTGTGGCGATTTGTCCTTTTGCCTCAAGATTCCCTTTTGAAACGGTAATTTTACCAAAACAACACTTTACCCACTTTGAAATGATACCATCCAATCTAATTCCTTCTTTGGCTCACATCGTCAAACAGGTATTTATGAAATTGGAAAAAGCATTGAATAATCCGGCTTATAATATGCTCATTCATACCACGCCTTTTACTATGGAAGAAACCGAATACTATCATTGGCACATAGAAATTATTCCCCGGATTACGCGGGTAGCAGGATTTGAATGGGGTACCGGTTTTTATATCAACCCGGTTCCGCCTGAAAATGCTGCAAAATATCTAAAAGAAATTATTGTGTAGTCCAGCCCTTTTGCCAAACCCCGCCCTTTTGGCAAACTATAAGAGGCTGGATTAATCTACTAAAAGCAAAAGGGCTGGATGTGGAGTATATAAATGAATATCTGTCAAGTTGCTTCTGAAATGGTGCCTTTTGCCAAAACCGGCGGTTTAGCTGATGTAGTTGGTTCGCTCACCCCTGAACTCAAAAAACATAAGATTGACGTCTGTGCCTTTTTACCACTCTACAAACAGGTCAAAGAAAGCATTCCAAATCTTATCTCTACCAATATTGAAGTTAAAGTAAAAATAGGTGATAATGTATTATCCGGCCGTGTCTGGAAGACCCGATTAGAAAATAACATTGATGTTTATTTTATTCAACGTGATGAATATTATCACAGAGATTATCTTTACAGCACTCCGGAAGGTGATTATTTGGATAATGCGGAAAGATTTATCTTCTTCGCCCGCGCTACCATTGAAGCTATCAAATTGCTCGGTATTAAATGCGATGTCATTCATTGCCATGATTGGCAGGCGGCATTAATACCGGTTTACCTTAAAACCTTATATAAAAAAGACCCTTTTTTTTCAGGAACAAAAACCCTCCTAACCATCCATAACCTCGCTTATCAAGGTGTTTTCTGGCATTGGGATATGAAATTAACCGGTCTTGGCTGGGAGTATTTCAACCATAAACAATTGGAATTTTGGGGAAAATTAAATTTCCTTAAAGGCGGATTGGTATTTGCTGATAAACTTACTACGGTGAGTCCTCGTTACTCTAAAGAAATTCAAACCCCTCAATTCGGCTGTGGATTAGACGGTGTTCTGCGAGAACGCTCTTCTGTTTTATCCGGGATTATCAATGGCGTTGATTATTCCCAATGGAACCCTGCTATAGATAAATTTATTCCGGCAACTTATACCGAGCAGCGTCTTGCCAATAAAGCCAAAAATAAAAAGACACTGCAACAAAAATGCTCTCTTAAAGAAAGCGATGCGCCATTAATAGGAGTAATCGGAAGACTTGCTGAGCAAAAAGGAATAGAACTTATTGTCCAGATATTCGATAAAATAATGGGATTAAACTGTCAATTTGTATTATTGGGAACAGGCGAGGAAAAATACCACAAGCTATTGCCTGAAATAGGTAAAAAATATCCGGCGCAAGCATCTATCAATATAACTTTCGATAATACTCTGGCGCATCTGATAACAGCCGGAGCTGATATGGTTCTCTTGCCCTCCAAATATGAACCCTGCGGCTTAAATCAGCTTTACGCCCTCAAATATGGCACTATTCCTATTGTCCACGAAACAGGCGGTTTAGCCGATACTATAAATAATTATACTCCGGAAGCTCTCTCGCAAAAAACAGCCACCGGCTTTACCTTCAAAAACCCTACCGCAGAAGAATTATTCACTGCCATCAAATCAGCATCCAATCTGTATCAGAATAAAAAAGACTGGCAGCAATTGATGAAAAATGCGATGTCTCGTGACTGGTCATGGGAACATAGCGGTAAGGAATATATATCGCTTTACAAAAAACTAGGAGAACACTAACAAAACGAATCTCACGCCCTTACGGGCGTCCTTATTCGCCCGATTCGTGCTATTCGTGTTTAATATTTCTTTTATGAAAATTCTGGTTATCGGCAGTGGTGGCAGAGAACACGCTCTAGTCTGGAAAATCCACCAATCACCGTTGGTAAAAAAAATATATATCGCTCCCGGTAATGCGGGCATCGGCAGATTGGCCGAATGCATTCCCATTGATGCCAGTGAAATTGACAAACTGAAAGAATTTGCGCTCAAGGAAAAGATTGACCTTACTGTCGTAGGACCTGAGTTACCACTCGTTAACGGCATCGTTGATGAATTCCGGAAAGCCGGGCTTAAAATATTCGGGCCAACCAAACAGGCCGCCCAATTAGAAGGCAGTAAGGCGTTTGCAAAAGAATTAATCAAACGGCACGGTATCCCAACGCCATTATTTAAGATAGTTACATCTTTGCCTGAATCCTTAAAATATCTCGAGAAAACATCTGTCCCCATCGTTATTAAAGCAGATGGCCTGGCATCAGGCAAGGGCGTTATTATATGTAATGACATAGACATCGCCAGGGATACATTGACTAAAATAATGCATGATAAAATCTTCTCTGCGGCTGGTGATAAGGTAGTAATAGAAGAATTCCTCGGCGGCAGAGAAGTTTCCGTACTTGCTTTAACAGACGGTAAAACAATTGCTATTTTGGAGCCGGCACAGGATTATAAAAGACTGATGGATGGCGATAAAGGACCCAATACCGGCGGAATGGGTTCTTATTCGCCGGTGCCTTTTGTCACTACAAAATTAATGGATACTATCGTCAAGGAAATATTCGTTCCGACTATTCATGCGATGAATGCTATAGGTACGCCTTATCAGGGAGTTTTGTATGCCGGGTTGATGGTTTCTCCGAGCGGCCCTAAGGTATTAGAATTTAATGTCAGATTCGGCGACCCTGAAACTCAACCGTTAATGTTAAGATTGAAAAGTGATTTAGTCCCGTTATTATTGGCCGTCGTTGAGCAAAAATTACATAAGATTGAACCGATAGAATGGTATAATGAACCTGCAGTATGCGTAGTAATGACTTCTAAAGGCTATCCTCTTAATCCCAAGAGCGGCGATGTTATAGAAGGCTTAAATACAGGCAACTCAACAATGCAAATATTCCACGCCGCCACGCGTCTTGAGAATAATAAAGTAGTCACTGCCGGCGGCAGAGTATTAGGAATTACCGCAAGGGCAAAGGATTTATCGCTGGCGCGTCAGAAAGTCTATGATGCCGTAAAACAAATCTCGTTTGACGGCGCCTTTTACCGGACCGATATTGCAAAATTAAAATAACCACGGATTAAATCCGTATAATTTATATCTGGGTTACCCATTTCACAGATTAAGTTCAATCTGTGTAATCTGTGGCTAATATAATTTTCTATGTTTTCTACTCTAAAAAAACGTCTGGTTGTCAGCGGCTTGCTTATTGCGTTTATAACCTTACTCCTGGTTCTCGACTATTATATTCCCAAAAACCACAGCGGTCAAACAGGTTTTTATCTTATCCTCGCCATAGCTTCCTCTATGTGTTTTTATGAATTTACTAAATTATATGAAAATATCAATATCAAATTACCATGGCAATTTCCGGTTGTTACAGGACTTTGCGGGATTATAATTATCTGGCTGCTCTGGACATTCCCTCATATAATGCTTCGCTTAAACTGCGGTGCTTACCTTCAACTTATTATGTGGGATATGCCTATCTTAGCCTCATTCGTAATATTCATCACCGTTGCCATATTATATTATCTGATAAAGAGGGTTGCTGATTTTTCCAATATTATTCTTCTTTCAGCCGGATTTGTTTATATCTATCTGCCGATTTGGTCTATTGCGCGAATGCGCGCCCGGAGTCTGATGTTGGTAATATATTTTATTGCGCTGGTGAAAATTGCGGACTCCATCGCCTATTTCTGGGGAACTAAATTCGGCAAGCATAAATTAGCAGAACGTATCAGTCCTAATAAAACAGTAGAGGGATTCATTGCCGGCCTTATCGGCGCATCATTTGTCGGTGTGATTTTATTCTATATTATGATTATGGCGCCTATTTCAAATGCGCCCTTGAGTACAAGGACTATGATAGATGCTATATCAGGGAGCCACCCTTTCTGGTTAATATTCATTATTAATTTTGCAATAATCTTTGTCGCCCAGATAGGTGATTTATTGGAATCATATATTAAACGGACGTGCAATGCCAAAGATTCCGGGAAATTACTGGGACCTTTAGGCGGGATTCTTGATTTGACAGACAGTCTGTTATTAGCCGCACCGCCCGCGGCATATTTATTACTTCAACTTTATTGATAACATAACAACCGCTGATTTGGCGGATTAAACGGATTAAAATTAAAGAAATAAAAATCTGCGGAATCTGCATAATCTGCGATTACGGAGTTTTATTCTATGAAATTCAGACGAAAAATCAGACTGCCGGATAACATAGATTTCGTGCAGGTATTCGGTCCTTATGACCACTACTTAAAACTTATCCGTAATAAGTTGGACGTAAAAATAGTGATTCGGCCTCTCTATACCAAAGAAAATAATAAGGATAATGGACGTGAACTCTCTATCAACGGACAGAAAAAACAGGTAGATACCGCTTTTAATACTATCCAAAACTTAGTCAACTCAACTCAACCTCTAACAGAGGAAGCAGTAATACGTTTATTAACCCAGCCCATAGGACATAGAGCGGAAAACCTCGGAGTTGCCTTTGGCGGAACTCAACGCCCGGAGTTTATACCGCCTTTAGCGAGACTTCACAATGATGTATTCGGAGTCAAACCC
This sequence comes from Planctomycetota bacterium, assembly GCA_043801445.1. GTDB lineage: Bacteria > Planctomycetota > MHYJ01 > JACQXL01 > JACQXL01 > JAZDFP01. The sequence goes on along the minus strand of JAZDMB010000058.1, from coordinate 1,176 downwards.
CGGACTGAAGGACAGGGAGATTACCTCAAAGCGCTTAATAATAATGATATTGTGATTGCGATAGGTCCGGCCGGAACCGGCAAGACCTATTTAGCCGTAGCTCGGGCGCTTATGGCTCTCAAAAGAAATGAAATCGGAAAGATTGTTCTCTGCCGGCCTGCGGTTGAAGCCGGTGAAAGATTAGGATTCCTGCCCGGCGATTATCAGGCAAAGGTCAATCCATACCTAAGACCTCTTTATGATGCCCTTGACACCTTCCTGGAATACCAGCAATTAAGAAGATTAATAGATACCGAAATAGTGGAAGTAATACCATTGGCTTATATGCGCGGACGCAATCTTGATAACGCCTTTATGATTTTAGATGAAGCGCAGAATAGCACCTCGGAGCAGATGAAAATGTTCCTAACTCGGATGGGACAGCATTCAAAAATAGTTGTTACCGGTGATATTACACAGATAGATTTACCGCCCGGCAAGATTTCAGGACTGATTGAAACACAATCCGTGCTTGCCCATATAAAAGGAATTACATTTTGCTATCTTACACGGGCAGATATCGTCCGTCATCCGCTGGTTCAATCCGTTGTTGATGCATACGAATCACGTAAGGGACCCCATAAAACCCGATAGAAAAATCATATACTTTCACCGCAAAGATGTTAAGTTAGAAGTTAAAGGTTAAAAGTCATAACTTTTTACTTACTACTTTTTACTTTTGACTTTATTATGCCTCTGTGGTTAATATTACATCTCCTTTTCTCTTACCCTATCTTCTATATGCTACATACTATCTACTATATACTGATGTAAGACGTGTTCCACCGAAACAGATTCTATACTAGGTAGGTGGGTATCCATTACTATCCTAGGGGGTATCCATTAGTAGGTAAAGGGATATCTACTAGTAGTTGAGGGGGTATCCGTTAGTAGGTGGGGGGATATCCATTAGTAGGTATCGGGGTATCCCATAGTAGGCAAGGGGATATCCATTACTACTTCAGGGGGTATCCATTAGTAGGTTAGGGGATATCCATTACTAGTCAGGGGGGTATCTATTAGTAGTATAGGGGGTATATATCAGTAGGCGGGGGGATATCCGTTAGTAGTGGAGGGGGTATCCCATAGTAGGTGGGGGGATATCTAGGGGTAGTAGGGGGGATATCTACTAGTAGT
>JAZDMB010000021.1:0-37940 GCA_043801445.1 Planctomycetota bacterium | reverse complement strand
AAACATAAGAACAAGTCGAAGCTCCGCCATTGCCTGTAAGTCCGGCGCCACCCGCAGAGCCACCTGAACCACCGCCACCAGCGCCACCTGATCCACCAGTACTACTAGCACTATTACCACCAGACGTTCCTATCAGTCCAGGTTGTCCATTTGAAGGAGAAGAGTTTCCTCCTCCGCCACCACCACCACCAGCAACGATTAGTGGAGTATTATTACTATAAGTAACAAAACTACCTCCGCCACCACCTCCTGCTTTATAAGAGGCATTCGTTCCTCCTTGTTGACCAACTAAAATTCTAAGTTGTGTTCCTGAGGTTAGACTGAAATCTCCTCGCATTCTGGCACCCAGACCTCCTGTATAGGTGGTCCCGTCACCTCCTTGAGCGCCGTATACTTCTATCTGGTAGGTGCCGTTAGACGGCACTGTCCAAGTCTGGATTGTTCCATTTTGTCCTGTTGAAGTAGGATTAAAGGTGACAGGTGAACCACCTATGTTGGCAGAAACACTAACATTACTCGTGCCACTACCGGGAAGTGAAGAGACATTTGCGGTACTTCCATAAGATGTAGAGGTGCCATAATCAAAGTAGCAGGAGGTAACATCCAGACCATTCGGATTAACTGTCCCGTTTAATCTGGCTGAATTAGAAGTAATATTATCCGCAGTATTTGTAGTGCAGGTCGGCGCTATACCAGTTGAACCTGTAGTAAATGTCTGATTAGTTCCATAGCTCGTCCCGTACGTACTGCTTCCGACCACCCTGAAGTTATATTGTGTACTTGAAGATAATGCGGTTGGATTGTAATAAACACTGACACCGCTCGTGCCACTGCCTATAGACTGTGGAGTTGTGCTTATGGTATAAGAAGTAGTCAGCCCCCACTGGAAACAGGCATTGGTTGATGCACCATTCGGATTGACCGTGCCGTTTAAGACAGCAGAATTCGCGGTTATACTCGTAGCGGAATTAGTGGTAACTGCCGGCGCTGAACCAGAGCTGGTAAAGAATGTTTGGTTTGTTCCATAGGTTGTGCCTGAGGCGTTAACCGCTACAACTCTGAAGTTATATGTATTATTTTGGGTAAGACTTGATATATTCTCGGTAACAAAGACATTGACTATGCCACTGCCAACAGACTGAGAAGTTGTGGTAACTGTGTATGAAGTAGTCAGACCATAATTGAAATAGGCAGTAGTTGTTATACCATTAGGATTAACCGTACCTTGCAAGGTAGCGGAATTCATAGTAATGTTGGTTGCGAAATTAGTAGCCGCGGTCGGCGCTAACGGCGGTAGTGTCGTAGCTGATATAACATTCGATGTCCCGGAATTACCCGAGGCATTAGAGGCATAGACCCGGTAGTAGTATCGAGTATTCGCAGTAAGTCCGGTATTCGTGTAAACTGTAGTACCAACACCGACTGAGGTCAGAATCTGGAAGTTGGAGCCGTCTGTTGAGCGTTCTATATTGAATGAGGTTTCATCATTAGAGTTATCCGTCCAGGAGATTGCAATTGATGATGCGGTGACAGTAGTAGTAATCAAGCTACTTGGTGCGGTTGGGACACCACTGCTCACATAGGCTGTAACCTGATTACTTGAAATACTGCTGCTAGATGCCTGGATAATGGTCGTGCCTGATGCCAAAGCCGTTAGCGAACCGCTGCTATTAATAGAAGCCACCGCATTATTTGATGAAGTCCAGGTAAAAGTCGGGGTAGGGGTGATAATATTACCAGCATTATCATAGGCAATTGCAGAGAACTGGACCTGCTGAGTGCTTATGAGGCTGACCGAAGGCGATGGATTAATCGAGATAGAGGCAATCGTAGAGACACCCTGTGCAATAAAGAAATTCTCTTCCTTGGTCTGGCCGGCGTATAGCTCCGCTACAGTTCTGATATCAGACGGCTGGTAACCGCTTTTGCTTGCCTGTAATTGCAAGCTCACACCGCAAGGCATGCCTATCAGCCGATAAATACCGTTATTATTGCTATAAGATTCTAATTCCACAGAAGAGTCGGACGTTATGGGAAGCCTGATATCCGTAAGTCTCACATTCAGCCCCACTAACTGTAGAAGGAATCCGGCCATTACCGGAATAGTCCGGTCAGACAGCACTATATCAAGGTCTACACGATATGCGCCTAAGGAGTTAAATCTGGATTCCATAAAAAGGTCATTCAAGACAACGGCATTATTAGATTGAGAAGACCTAAACTCACTATTGAACGGTGAGGTAATCCACCATTGGTAAGATGCGCCGGTATGCGCAGTAACAGAAAGGACGTCATCACTCAGGTCTAATGAATTTTTAGTATCGTATACGAAAGCGGCTGTCTCGGGGTTACTGGAGCAGGTAACTTTAGCGCCGGGAATAGGTGTGCCGGCAACGGTATCTTTGACCTGACCACCAATCATAGCAACATCATCAAGTAATGTTTCAAGAGCGATATCGATATTATGCGCCACAAAAGTGGTTTTATTAACAGCGGCAACAGCCGATGATAATTGATAGTTGGGCGCTACGGCATTGACGATTATTAAGGTATCTAATGTGTTAGAAAGCACGATAATCCGTGAGAGCGTATAATTACCGAGAGAATCAGTAGTCGTAGATGAGCCGCCTCCAAATACCATCGCACCACGAATCGGAGTGCCGGTAATACTGGTAACCGTCCCGTTAATAGTCGCCTGTTGTGAGACACGATGAACAAAACAGAAAGAATGAACGGCTGTAATCTTCGCCTGTGTTTCTTCAGTCTCGCTATCATCAGGACCCACTAATCCCTGATAAGGACCTGAGCTGTAATATTTACATTTCTTGTCTTGATTAGCCATGTCTTTGGCAATAACCCAGTTATCATTTATAAATTCCATTAATTTTATATCGCCGGTCGAGAGGTCTTCAGCCCGGACGTCGTCAGGCAGAACAACATATGGTTTGGCTTCCTTGCCGGAAACAAAGGTGGTGGCTGCCGAAGCAGAGAAATCAGCTCCGGCTAATCCGATAAAACCAGCGGGAATAGGCGACGGTAAGTTATTCATAGAAAAATAGGGCGTTAATTCTACATCCGTATCGCCGGTTAACGCATCTGCAGGAATAATAATATGGCAGCGCGGAAGAGCTTCATCGTTATCATTGATGTCCTGTCTGGTATTGATGTCATTGTCTCTATCCTTAAAGGCTGTTTTCCTGTTCGGGTTTTTGCGGTTGAGAATACCTTTTGCCTGAGGATTTGCATTCCCTGTATTAACTGTCTGGGTCTGAACCGTATGCCCGTCTTTTTCTATAGTAACCTCAACGTTTACATTACTATCAATATCACCGAGTTCATAAGAGCCGTCTGAATTGGTGGTGGTTTGTTTCTGTTTGGCAGGAGATTTATTAACGCTCCGGGTTCCGCCCCATTGGGCGGTAACCGTGGCGCCGCCCAGCGGCGCAATGCTATTTGCAGAACCCTGGGAGAAGACCAATCCGCTAATGGATTTTACGCCTGACGAACCTGAGGAGGAACTGCTTCCGCCGCCGGATGCGCCGCTCAGAGCAGAACCGCCCAGCATAAGAAGCCCGGCAGCACAGCCGACAAGAACTAAAACAGATAAAGACAATATCAGATAGAGATGCCATTTTTTTATTGATAAACCCCAGACTTTTATTCTATTATTAATATTTTGGATACGCATAATCACTCTTTTATTTACCGCAGAGGCGCAAAGAGCACGGAGAAAAAATTATTTCGGAATCCGTCATATTAAGCGGACTTTTTACTACTATTATATTGGCATTTAACCTACTATTAGATGAAAAGTCAAGAAATAAGTGTTAAAAAATAAACTTATGGTTGATTTTTAAGGCATGTCTGATATGCTGGTGTTGTGTTCACAAGCCGGCGGTTGAGTTTGAGTTGGTTAAACTCTTATTATAAACTCTTAAATACGCTGACGTTGAACAATACGGATTTTTTGTGGCACAAAATTGGCACACTAATGACACATTCAAAAAAAAGAATTTGATATTTTTAACTTGATTGTTTGTAATTACTTTTGTTATAATAGGTTATAGAATGTAGAAAAGTGGTAAAAGAATTAATTGCGGCGACTTGTGAAGCCGCTAGCAAAATCACAAAAATAGGTATCGATAAAACATCTAACTGTTTATATTATAATAAGTTATATAAGGAGAGGTGGCAGAGTGGTTGATTGCGGCGGCTTGCTAAGCCGTTGTAGGGGTTTTTCCCTTACCCTGGGTTCAAATCCCAGCCTCTCCGTTGATTATACCTAACCAACTAAGGATGTTTGTTTATGACAAGTTTATTTGATAGCGAACGAAGAGGATATATCCGTATCAAAAACGAACTCACTGTTCGTTATAAATTTATTAGTAGTACTATTTCTGACTCTCGTCTTAATGAAATTTATACCGGAACAACAACTAATATTAGTGGTGGTGGTATTATGATTTCCGGTGTTATCCCCAATTCATTCTGGATACCTGAACTTCTGATGCAAAGAATAGTTATTGGTCTCAATTTCCTTTTACCGCAGGAATCAGAACCGATTAAAACATTAACACGTGTCGCATGGGTGGAAACCATTGATGAAAATACACATCTTTGTTTACTCGGTCTTAAATTTAAAGAAATCACTTCACAAGATACTGATAAAATATTTAAATTTATTATCCACAATCAATTACCGTCATAAAGATTATATGAAATTATCTTTAGCTATAAATATATTAAATTATTTATTAGCCATAATAATACTGTCTTCACTATTTATCTGGGGCCAAACGGTAGAAAATCCCCTTGAATCAAACGATGTTAAACCAATAGAATCTGTCATTTCACCTACTATACCAATCACAAACAATACGCCCGTAATCATAAAAAGATTTGAGGGATTATTGGATGATGTCAAAGATAAAACGGCAATTGAACAAGATATGGCTTATAATACTCTCCTCCAATATGTCAGTAGACTTTCTACTGATGAAATATCCAATAAAGTCAAACAGGAAATTACTTATAATGCATTAACAACTACACCCGATAAATTTCGCGGTGAATTTATTCGTTGCAGAGGAGTCCTTTTATATTTAAACCCTTATAGCCTTAAAACTAATCCGGCTGGTGTAGATATTTATTATGCCGGTATGATTGCCAATCCAACTAATAATGAATTTTACCGTTTCCATACAATTGATAAACCGGAGCAACTATTTAAAAGTTTAGATGAAAACCGCTCTTTTGCCGATGAAGTAGAAGTGGAAGGCGCTTTCCTAAAAATAGCAGAGTATGAAGTAGACCCTAAATTCGGTGAAGGATATCGTTATGCACCGTTTATTATTGGGAAGAAAATAACCAGAATTATTCATCCGCCACCAAAAGCCGCCCAAACATTTCAATGGCTCATCGCTATTATTGTAGGTATTGTTTTAGTATTGTTATTCTTTTACGTAATTATCAGCACCCGTAAGGAAAAAAAAGAAACGATGACTTTATTTGCCAAATCCAAATCGCCTTCTCCTGATACTTCTAAAAAAGACACTACGAATAAACAATGAACAAAGCACTTCAGGAGAAATACCAGAATCTCCAGAATATTATCCGTGATATGAAATCCGTAGTGGTAGCTTATTCCGGCGGTGTAGACAGTACCTTTCTTGCTTTTGTTTGTCATACTGTTCTGAAAGACAAAAGTATTGCCGTGACCTCAATTTCAGAAACTTATCCGCAAAAAGAATATCAAGAAGCCGTTTCTCTTGCACGCCAATTCGGGTTAAATCACCGTATCATCCAGACGTCAGAACTGTCATCAGAAAATTTCGTGAGCAATCCTGTAAACCGATGTTATTATTGTAAACAAGAATTATTTAAGAAATTACGGGAAATTGCCGATAAAGAAAATGTTCCAAATGTTTTAGATGGAACAACTTTATCTGATGCGGAAGATTTCAGGCCGGGACGAAAAGCAGCAAAAGAATTAAATATACTTTCGCCTTTAGTTAAAGCGGAATTAACTAAGAAGGAGGTGAGAGAGCTTTCCAAATCACTTAATATTCCGACCTGGGATAAACCCGGTTATGCTTGCCTTGCTTCAAGATTTCCTTATGGGGAAAAAATCACTATCGACAAGCTTCAACGAGTAGAAAAAGCCGAGGAGTTATTACACGAATTAGGTTTTAGAAGCTGCCGTGTGCGCTCCCATCAGGATATCGTTCGTATTGAAGTCGATGTTTCTGAATTAGCAAACATCATTAAAGTCAGAAATGAAATTGTCAGCAAATTACATAACTTAAACTATGATTATATTACCCTTGATTTAGAAGGGTATAGGAGTGGAAGTATGAATAAAAATATAACGACTCTATTAAGCGACCCCAAATTAACAGATACCTCATCTCAAAATATCAATTTACTTGATAATAATTTGGATGCCAAGGATTATTCCTGTCCGCATTGTCATAATCAAAAACTCAATAAAACTGATATAAAAGAGAATGAATATCATCAGTGCAGCCAATGCGGAGGAGTATGGTTTGAAATCAATGAATTAGAAAAAGCTGTTGAGAATAAAATAGAATTTTATTCCTCTCAACCAATAAAAACACCTGAAATTACAGAAAAAGATACCAACCCAATCAAATGCCCTGCTTGTTCGACTAATATGTCTATCATTAAAAGCCTCGAGATACCGGATATCAAAATTTCTGCTTGTATGATATGCCAGGGACGATGGATAAGCGGTCAACAAATAGCTCAACTCCAAAAACGTGGCTTACTAAAGCAAGTAAAATGTTTTATAATGAGATTATTCTAATTCGGAAAGTATTTCCAAGAAAACTTAACTTAAATATAAATTCCTTACCTATCTGCCCTTATCCATTCATAGTCAATATACTGTTAATTTATGGAAGTATTTTTAAGAGCATCTTTCAGAAGTACTATGCCTTTTATTTTATTATGGTTATCAACCACCGGTAAAGCATCAATATTATATTTCACGCACAACTCTATAATCTTTCGATATTTGGTGAATGGTTTTATTTTAATTGTATTTGAATTCATTACCTCTGATAATTTAGATGCTGATTGGGTCGCTAAGAGTTTTCTAAGACTAACCACCCCTATAAGATTTTGTTCGACATCTATAACATACACATAATAAAAATAGGAATCATTCGACGAAACTGATATTTCCCTGAGTTTATTAAAAGATTCCTCTACAGTTAAATCTTTATTTAATGAAAAATATTGGGTTGTCATTAAAGCGCCAGCGGTTTGTTCCGGGTGTAATAACAATCCTTTTATTTTTTCCGCTTTCTCTAAAGGTAATTGCCTGATAACTTCATCTGCTTTTCGTCTCCCTAAATGATTAAGTAAATCTGCCAATTTGTTATCCGGTATAAGTAGAATAAGTTGCAAACGTTGCTGTTTTTCTAACGATTCAAATAATTCCTTTTGCATTTTCAAGTCAAGCTCTACCATAGCATCAGCAGCGGTTGAGATATCTAACATCTTAAACATCGCTATTCTTTCATCGCGATTTATATCACTTAAAATATCAGATAAATCTACCGGATTTAGATTGGTTAAACATTGATATGCCGGTGCAAGAGCGATCATATCATTCCTTCTCACACCGCTTTGAGGAATTGTTCGTACATATTTCCATGAAACAAAACGTTCCTGAGGCTTATAAGAAAAAACCCACTCCATAATTGTATCAAGTACCTGTAACCAACCTAATCTTCTAACTATACCCCTGAATCCGATATCAACATGTACTACCCAAATATTATTTTTCTCTTTTAAAAAATGCAAGTCATTAACCCGCACTACTTTACAACCAGATGTATCAAGGATTTGTTTATCCAAAAAAGTTTCCTTTAACAACGATATATTATTACTATTATCAAGCGAAGAAATTTCATTTATTACAGCATCACTTTTAAGATACAGATGCTCTATTGGAAGTTCAAATGGTTCAAGACTAATTATAGGAATATTTAAATGTTTCTTGAATAATCCAGGTGCAATAATTAAGGATAACAATTCCGGATAGATTTTAGACGGATTATGTATAACAGATACATCTACAACTCTACCGATAGTCTCACCATCACTTTTTTTAACCTTTTTATGTATCAAATCAGAAAGAAAAAAAAAGTATTTTGTCTCAGAAAGCATATAAATATAATTTTAAAACTAATCCCAGAATTGCCTATAAGTTTGATTGCTAATATCTTTTATTGATAACCTGCTTTTGAATCTCTATAAGTTCTCTAATACCATTCTTAGCGAGATTAATCATTTCACTAAGTTCATCTTGGGAAAATGGTTTCGATTCTGCTGTTCCTTGAATTTCAATAATCTTCTCCTTATCCGTCATTACAATATTCAAATCAACTTCAGCTTTCGAATCTTCCTGATATGCAAGATCAAGCATGAGTTCTCCATTAACTCTACCTAAACTCACAGCAGCTAGATAATCACGAATCGGATTTTTTAGAAGTAGCTTTTGCTCTTGCATATTCTTAAAAGCAAAATATAGAGCAATAAATGATCCTGTAATAGCAGCCGAACGAGTTCCACCATCAGCTTGCAAAACATCACAATCTATCCAAATAGTTTTTTCACCAAGAAGTTCCATATCAACAACAGCACGAAGAGATCTACCAACAAGTCTTTGAATTTCAAAAATACGACCATCAGGTCGTCCCAATCGTCCCTCACGTGATTTTCGTTCCAATGTTGAACCAGGAAGCATACCATACTCAGCCGTTAACCAACCTCGTCCCTTATTTAAAAGAAAAGCTGGCACTCCAAATTCCCATATTGCAGAACACAATACTTTTGTAGAACCTAATTCGATCAAAACAGAGCCCGGCGTGGATGATATGAAATGAGGAGTGATTTTTACTTTTCTAATTTCGTTAAATTTACGATTATCTATTCTCATCATTATATATTTAGGAGTAGACAAACAAATCATTATTTCTGACGCAAGTCATCGTATGCCCCAATTAAACTCTTGCGTATAGATTTTGTTGTTTCATCATTATCAGTATAAGAATCAGCTACTTTCTTTATATTATCCAATGCTGATTTATCACCAATATCCGCTATAGTCCTTGCGGTAATAATTTGAATATTTGCATCAGAAGTACTCTCTAAAAGTTCAATTAATTTAGGAAGAGTTTTAAGTCCCATTCTACCTAAAATTATTCTGGCTTGATTTCTCAATGAAGGATTGCTTTGGGAAAGACACTCAATCAAAGGATTAATTGCAACATCACCCAGTTTAACCAGGCAATTTTGCGCTGATTCACGAGGAGTAGCATCTAAATCTTTCAATAAATCTATCAGATCAGGTATTGCTTTTGATGAAATAAGTTTTGTTAACGCTTCAGCCGCACGAGCACGGACCTCAGGGTCCTTATCACTCAAGGTTTTTTTAATAGGTTGTTCGGCAGATTTATCGCCTATCTCAGACAGTGTAAGCGCTGAATACGCTCGAATCATCCTGTCAGGATTATTTTTCAAATTGTAAATAAGCTGTTCAACAGCTGGTGTACCTATCCGAACAAGCATCTTTAAATAAGCGTCACGCGCAGGACTTTTAGCCTTAACACTCATTTCGTTAATATAACGATTTATTTTCTGCTTTTCACTTTCCCCGCAACCAAATAGTATTACCACCATACCTATAACACTCAGTATAACACCACTGATAATCTTGCTCTTTTTCATGGTTTATATCTCCTTTCCTTTATATTTTGGATGCATGTTTATGTAGCATCCCAAATATGAATAGAATATATATTAATTGTATTTTTATTTGTTTCTTATGATAAGAAGTTATATATCCATATGAATATTGTCAACATATAATTATATTAAAAGGAGGCGATCTATGTCTGAAAGTATTTCCAAAATAAAAGTCCAAAAACTTAATCTGACGACACCTTCTGATGATTTCCTGGCAAAACAAACCTTGTTAATTATTTCACCGCATGCCGACGATGAAGCATATGGTTGTGCCGGAACCGCTGCAAAAATCAAAGATTTAGGTGGAAAAGTATATGTTATGGTGTTTTCTATAGGTGACCTCTGGCAATATACTAACAAGTATAAATTGGTAAAAAAAGAAACCCGCTATAAAGAATTCATAAAAACATCAGAATTTCTTAAAGTAGACGGTTATGATATTTTGTTTAAAGATAGTAAAAAACACTTGCGATTAGATACAATTCCTCGTAGAGACTTAATTTCTATTATTGAACGCGACAGCAAAGTCTCCATTGATAAAATAAAACCGACAATGGTAGCTTTACCATCTATCTCATATAATCAAGACCATTGCGCCATTTTTCATGCGGGATTTACAGCTTGCAGGCCAAGAGGAATTAATAACAATTTTCCTCCTATTGTATTAGCATATGACAATCCTACTCTTTTTTGGAATGTGGAACGTGAAAAATTCCATCCCAATTTCTATGTTGACATATCAAAATACTGGGATATAAAAATCAAGGCTCTGATGCTTCATCAATCTCAACTGAAACCTCGCTTGCATCATTGCAGTTTGGAAAGTTTGGAACATCTTATAAAACTCCGTGGTAAAGAAATTTCTGTTGAAGCCGCAGAAGCTTTTATGTGCTATAGATTTATATTTTAATCTGTATGTTTATTAAACATTCTTATCCTTCAATAAATCAGACAACTTTCAAGGCATTAAGTACTGTTTTAAGAAGCGGTTATATTGCTCAAGGTAAAATAGTTAAGAGATTTGAACAGGAAGTCGTTAAATACTCAAAAGGAAAAAATATAAACGCAATAGCAGTAAATTCCGGAAGTAGCGCTTTACATTTAGCCTTACTTTCATTAGGTGTTTCAACCAAAGACGAAGTTATTATCCCCAGTTATGTATGCTCTGCGGTCTTAAATGCCGTTAATTATACAGATGCCAAACCTATTATTGCTGATATTAATGATTATGATTTAAATCTCAACATTCAATCAGTCAAAAACAAGATAACTAAACGCACACGTGCTATTATTGTTTCACACTTATTCGGATTCCCAGCGGAGATAGACAAATTCCTCTCGTTAAAAATACCAATTATAGAGGACTGCGCCCAAAGTATTGGCGCCACATATAAAAATAACCATCTCCGACACCCGCCTGCCCCGTCCCGAACTGACGGGGTCGGGAACCGCATTCGGGCAGGTTCATCGGAACAAGTCGGTACATTCGGTAAATTAGCAGTCTTTTCATTCTACGCCACCAAGATGCTTACCACTGGCTATGGCGGTATGATTATATCCAAAGATAAGAAATTGGTAAATTATATCCGCGACCTGATTAACTATGACAACAGAGACAATTACATCCAGAGATATAACTACCAAATGTCTGATATCTCTGCGGCACTTGGTATTAGCCAATTAAACCAATTAGACCGATTTATCCATAGACGCCGTGAGATTGCCTTGCAATATACTCAAACACTGCAATCGCTCAAAATTCCCTCATTAATCTTACCCAAAGAGCAACCTAATACCAAATCTATTTTCTATCGTTATGTTATTAGGCATCCGGCTGCCGACGAAATCATATTACAACTTAATCGTTGCGGCATAGAAACCAAACACCCTATTTATAAACCATTACATCATTACCTTAAATTAAACAATAAAGATTTTCCTGTTACCGAAAAAAATTATCGCGCGACGATATCTATTCCGATCTACCCTTCTCTAACCAATAAACAAATAAATTATATTACACATACTCTCTTTAAAATCTTGAAAAGATTAAAATAATATGTATATATGATACCTATCGTAACATATTAGTATTAAAAAAAACAAGAAGGAGTATAAATGAAATACGCTATTATAAAAATGGGCTCCAAACAGTATCAAGTAAGAGAAGGTGAAACAGTTTTAGTAGACCTTCAAAAAACCGAGCCTGGTAAAAAAATAACATTTTCTGACGTTTCACTTTATGTTGATGGTGATAATGTTAAAATAGGTAATCCTATAATAGCCGGGGCTAAAGTTATTGGCCAGGTTGGTGAAATGATTAAAGGTAAAAAAGTTGTTATCGGTAAATTCCGCAAACGCGAAGGATACCGTCGGACGCAGGGACATCGTCAAAAATATACCCCTGTAAATATTACTCAAATCACCGTATAACTCATTTTTAATTTAGTGATTGGTATTATTAATATAAAGATATCTCGCCCGTACTGGCTTGCTTCTGTTTTGTTGGTTATCTTTATTCCTTTACTTATCTTTGGCAAATCAACCCCTAAAGAATATAAGCCAGAATATTCCAATTCACAGATTTCTCGGAGCCCGCAGCATCCCAATACGGATAATCCTTATCATCATATCGCTGCTGCTATACATCTGCAAACACCGATAAGTGGCGGAAAAAGAAGTTTAAATGACTATCTCCAACTTGCTAAGCAACACGAAATAGGAATCCTAATTATTACAGACCATGATAACCAACATTATGAGTATGGCATTTGGCCCTTTCGTTGGTTACTGAAAAAAACATTTGAAGAAGCCTCAGTATTTAAATACGGAGTTGAGAACTATTTTTCACTTTTAAAGCAGGCTGGTTCATCTTCTCAGCCAGAGGCGGATCTGCCTCAGGCACAGGGTAGCAAGAAAAAGACTGCTTCCGATAATGACGTTTTAGTTATTGATGGTGTAGAATCAATGCCCTTTTATTATTGGGGAGGCAGTTATTTCAAGAAAAATCTATCTCTTAATGACAGGGGAAAACATTTATTGGTAATCGGTCTAAATGATATCAACGCCTACAAAAACCTTCCCTTAATCGCTAACGGTAAATCCCGTTTCAATCAATATAATGGTAGCCAGGGTTATGCGCCATATCAAGACTTAATAGATTATGTCAATTCAAAAGGCGGACTGATATTCTGGTCCCATCCGGAAGCCAAAGAATCAAAATTAATAAGTGGTATTAAAATTAATACATTAGCCTACCCCGAGGCAATTAAAGCTACCACTAATTATACCGGTTTTGGTATATTTTGGGAAGGATACCAGAAAATCGGATTACCCAATGGTATCTGGGATAATGTCCTCAAGGAATATTGTGATGGAAGACGCAGCAAACCGGTCTGGGCTATCGGTGAATTGGATGATTATGGCGAGAAAGAAATTAACAAACTTCTGACTGTTTTATTACTCAAGCAAAAATCATATCAAACCGCTATAGATGCCTTAAGAAACGGGAAAATGTATACGGTATTAAAAGCGCAACAACAAGATTATCCGCCTTTGATGCTGGACGATTTTTGTTTATATAATATTGCGCAGCAATCTATTGCTTATAGCGGCGACGAATTACTTACCTCATCAACGCCAATTATCAAAATAAGAATATCACAAAAAGAGAATAAAACCGATAATCAATCCAATCAAAAAAATAATGTTAACAAACATATGGTCACCCTAAAAATTATCAGGCAAGGAATAGTAATAAGAGAAATAAATCAATCTTTGCCTTTAACGCTTAATTTCAAAGATAACTATTCACCCAAACACGGAGAACGGATATATTATCGTTTGGAAGCCACAGATGAAAAAGGTGGAAGACTCATATCCAACCCGATATTTGTCAGGTTTCAATAATTTTTATTTACCACAAAGTCACTAAGTAAATCCCCCCTTCCCCCTTTATCAAAGGGGGAGTGAAGGGGATTTGAATTCTTCGTGTCTTGGTGTCGGAGTTTACACTGAGCGAAGCGAATGTGCGGTTAGATTTCACTTGACAGAATAATAACTAAATATAATAATTAAATAAAAACAAAAACTAAAAGGAGTAATACATGAAAAACCGTTATATATTAATTATTGCGATTTTGTTCTTGATGGCATTTGTAACAACCTTCAATTACGGCGGTTGTATTTCAGTCGGTGGTGTAGGCATTAATAATTCTGGAAGTAGTGGCGCTCCATCGCAAGTTGCTTCACCGAATCCATCTAACGTAACAACTAGTGTTTCTATTACTCAACTCTCCTGGGCACCAGCCAGCGGCGCAACCTCTTACGATGTATATTTTGGAACCACAAATCCACCTCCATATGTCACAAACACTACAATCACGAGTTATAATCCGGGTACGTTGAACTCCAACACCACTTACTACTGGCGGATTGATTCCAGAAACTCTGCTGGCGTGACCGCTGGTAATGTCTGGAATTTTACCACTGGTACGGTTTCAGACACCACACCACCCACAGTGAGTTCGGTAACCCCTCTTAATAATGCCATAAATGTGGCGATTAACGCGAGCTTAGCTGTCACTTTTAGTGAAGCAATGTCTGCTTCAACGATTAACAATACAACCTTTACCTTAGCATCGGTAGCGGGAGCGGTTGCAGGCACTGTGTCTTATGCTGGCGTAACTGTGATATTTACTCCAATAAATAATCTGGCATACAGCACCATATATACTGCCACGATTACAACCGGTGTTAAAGACCTGACAGGCAATGCAATGGCCGCGAATTACGTCTGTAATTTTACCACTGGTACGGTTTCAGACACCACACCACCCACAGTGATTTCGGTAAGTCCTGTTAATGGTACCACGGGTGTGCTGATTAACTCAAGTTTATCTGTTACATTCAGTGAAGCGATGCTTGCTTCAACGATTAACAATACAACCTTTACCTTAGCATCGGTAGCAGGAGCGGTTGCAGGCACTGTATCCTATGCTGGCGTGACTGCAACTTTTACTCCAATAAATAATATAGCATACAACACCGTATATACTGCCACGATTACGACCAGTGTTAAGGACTTGGCTGGCAATGCAATGACAACGACGTACAGATGGAGCTTTACCACAGTTCAGGGAACTACGCCACCAGACACCACACCACCCGTACTAACTTCCGTAATCCCTGTTAATAATGTCACAAATGTGGCGATTAACGCGAGTCTATCTGTTACTTTCAGTGAAGCGATGTCTTCTGCAACACTCAGCACCGTAACATTTACCTTAGCCAATGCATCGGGAACGGTTGTAGGCACTGTGTCCTATACTGGCGTGACCACGACCTTTACTCCAGTAAATAATCTGACGTACAGCACCGTATATACTGCCACGATTACGACCGGGGTTAAAGACTTGGCAGGCAATGCAATGGCCACGACGTACATCTGGCACTTTACTACGTATGCGGCTCCGGACACTACTCCACCTACACTGGTTTCAGTAAGCCCTGTTAGTGGTATCACAAACACGGCAATTAACTCAAGTTTATCTGTTACTTTCAGTGAAGCGATGTCTTCTGCAACGCTCAGCACCGTAACATTTACCTTAGCCAATACATCGGGAGCGATGACAGGTACTGTGTCCTATGTCGGCGTGACTACGACCTTTACTCCAATAACCAATCTGGCATACAGTACCGTATATACTGCTACGATTACGACCGGGGTTAAAGACCTGGCAGGCAATGCACTATCGGCCAATTACATCTGGAGTTTTACCACCGCAGTAGCGCCAACGGCCGTGGATGACTATGTCTGGGTGGCAAATAATAATTCTAATAATGTCACCCGCATCCAGAAATCAACCTCTATCAAGACCACGATTACGGTGGGAAGTGCTCCCATTGGAGTCGCGGTAGATGAGACCTATTGCTGGGTGGCAAATGAGACTTCTAATAATGTTACCCGTATCCTGAAATCAAACACCGCCATCACGACCACGATTACGGTGGGAACTTACCCCCTTGGAGTCGCGGTAGATGAAATCTATTGCTGGGTGGTAAATAGTTATAATGGTTCTGGTGGTAATAGTGTCACTCGCATCAAAAAATCGGACTTAACCACAACTACGATTACGGTCGGAACTAGTCCCCGTGGGGTCACGGTAGATGGAACCTATTGCTGGGTGACAAATGCGAGTTCTAATAATGTCACCCGCATTCTAAAATCTGATTTAACCACGACCACGATTACGGTGGGAAATGGTCCCGTTGGAGTCGCGGTAGATGAGGCCTATTGCTGGGTGACAAATTGGACTTCTAATAATGTTACCCGTATCCTGAAATCAAACACCGCCATCACGTCCACGATTGCGGTAGGAACCTACCCCGTTGGAGTTGCGGTAGATGCAAACTATGTCTGGGTGACAAATTTTGGTTTAAATGGTGTTGGTAATACTGTCACCCGCATCCTGAAGGCAGATTTAACCACGACCACGATTGCGGTGGGAAGTGGCCCCTATGGAGTCGCGGTAGATGAGACCTATTGCTGGGTGGCAAAGCAGGGTTCTTCTAATGTCACCCGCATCCTGAAATCCAATTCCACCACGACCAATATCACGGTGGGAAGTGCTCCCTTTTCGTTAGGCGATATGACCGGCTATGCCTATGATAATTATTCTCGAGTGCCATAGCCCGAATAAATAATTACCGCAGAGACGCCGAGTTCGCGGAGAATTGGTTTAGTGACACCCACCGTCCTTGGTAATCCACTATCTAAGCCAGTTTTTCGGTAGGGGATAATCTCGGGCGTCCCTGTGCCATAGGCAGACCAGCCTTTGGCGGGAAGGCATCATTTTACCGGTATACTCTTCTACCCCCATCGTTCTACCCCCTCGTAGCCACCATATCTTGGGAATAAGTGGTTCATTCCAAGGACTGAACGGTTCAGCCCCAAGGATGAAGGCTTGTCCTGAAGGATGAACGGTTCAGGCCCAAGGATGAACGGCTTGTCCTGAGGGATGAATGGTTCCGCCCAGGGGCTGAAGGTTCCCGCCCAGGGGCTGAAAGTTTCCGCCTAGGGGCTGAAGGTTCCCGCCCAGGGGCTGGAGGTTTCCGCCCAGGGGCTGAAGGTTTCCGCCCAAGGGCGCAAGGTTCTCGCCCAAGGGCTGAAGGTTTCCGCCCAAGGGATGAAAGTTTCCGCCCCAGGGATGAAAGGTTCACTCTCAGGAGTGAATGGTTCACTGAGGGCGGGGAACGGTTCACTGATGTGTCTGAACGGTTCATTCAAGGCGGGGAACGGTTCACTGATGTCTCTAAACGGTTCACTCAGGGCGGGGAATGATTCACTGATGAGTATGAACGGTTCACTCAGGGCGGGGAACGGTTCACTGATGTCTCTAAACGGTTCACTCAGGGCGGGGAACGGTTCACTGATGTCTCTGAACGGTTCATCCAGGGCGAGGAATGGTTCACGGAAGGCAATGAACGGTTCACGGAAGCCAATGGAACGGTTCGTTGCAGGGGCTGGACAATTTGGGGTGGAGGACAGCCTATTTGCTTAACTCGTTTATTATAATGGTGTTAGGATAATAATCTTCTAAAAACCAGCCCGTATGGGCGACCATTAAAACCATCTGATTTTTTAATCAAACATAGGGGGGGGGTAGGTAGGGTAGTAGATACCGGTTACCTCGGTCACTGATATGGAGTATAACACGTATACTCGTCCTCTACCTGACGCATACTTAACCTCTACGACACGCATACTTGTCCTTTATACGCCATATACTTGACCTCTATAACACGCATACTCGTCCTCTATACGCCATCTACTTGACCTTTATAACACGCATACTTGACCTTTATACGCCATCTACTTGACCTTTATAACACGCATACTTGTCCTTTATACGCCATCTACTTGACCTCTATAACACGCATACTCGACCTTTATACGCCATCTACTTGACCTTTATAACACACATACTTGACCTCTATACGCCATCTACTTGACCTCTATCTTGCAGAAGTCCGGGAGTTAACCAAAAGTTTGGAATAAGATTGACCTCCGTTAGAAAATTTGACATAGAAAATTATAAACACGAATAAAGCGAATTACTCGAATTGATGGACTATAAACAAATTTCTTCTATTATTCGTGGTATTCGTTCCACTCGTGATATTCGTGTTCCTCTTTTTCTTGACTTTACACCCCTGAAAATATAAGATATTAATCTAAAAGAAAGGAGAATAATATTTATGAAAGGAATCATATTAGCAGGTGGACTTGGGACACGATTATATCCGCTTACCAAAGTAACCAATAAACATCTTTTACCTATCTACAACAAGCCGATGATATATTATCCCATCAAGATGTTAGTAGACGCGGATATTAAAGAGATTATGATAGTAACAGGAGGCAACAGCGCAGGTGATTTTATGCGCCTAATAGGCAACGGCCAGGAATTCGGATTAAAACAGGTTAGTTATGCTTATCAGGAAGGCGAAGGCGGCATTGCCGCAGCATTAAGTATGGCAGAACATTTTGCTGGCAACGACAAAATAATCGTTGTACTTGGCGATAATATCATTGAAAGAAATATCAAATCATTTGTTGATAGATTCCGTAAGCAGAAATCCGGCGCTAAAATCATCCTTAAAAAGGTAAATGACCCTGAACGATTTGGTGTTCCTGTATTCAGAGGCAGTAAAATTACCCGGATAGAGGAAAAACCCAAAGCGCCCCACTCGCCTTTTGCGGTCATCGGTATCTATATGTATGACAATTCTGTCTTTGAGATTATCAGAACATTAAAACCATCCGGACGCAATGAATTGGAAATAACCGATGTTAATAATGCCTATCTAAAAAATGGTGAAATGACTTATGATACATTAGACGGCTGGTGGACCGATGCCGGCACATTTGATTCTCTAATGAAAGCCAGTAATCTGGTGGCAGAAAAAGCAAAAGAGAAAATAAGCGTCTATGCGAAATAACAGGGTTTATTTTACTCAAACATGTAATAATGAATCCCATAATTTAATTTGCTCAAAGATAGAATCATTGTTCAAAAAATCAGGGTTTGGAAGCCTTATCAAAAAGGATGATTTTGTAGCATTAAAAATACATCTGGGTGAAGAAAAAAAGAAAAGGTTTATCTCGCCTGTTTTCGTCAAGCCTGTCATTGATATGGTTAAGAAGGCAGGGGGTCGTCCGTTCATAACCGATACAAATACTCTATACTCAAGTCCACGCGATAATGCAGTCAGCCATCTTATTCTGGCTGCGAAAAACGGATTCTCTTATGAACAATTAGGTTGTCCGGTAATTATCGCCGATGGACTCCTGGGTGAAAATCAAATATCGCTACCTACCGCCAACGGTCGTGTCCATCTGGCAGGATTAGTTAAACGAGTTGATGTTATTATTGCGCTTTCTCATTGCACGGGCCATTTACTTGCAGGTTATGGCGGTGCTATAAAGAATATCGCAATGGGATTTGCCAGTCGCGGCGGTAAATTAGACCAACATTCAGGCGTTAAACCGGAAATTATCACCGGTAATTGTATCGGCTGCGCGATTTGTTTTGCCTACTGCCCAGCTAAGGCGATTAGAATAAAAGATAAAAAAGCGTCTATAAATAAAAAAGAATGTTACGGCTGCGGTGAATGTTTTGCGGTCTGTCCTAACCATGCTGTCCAAGTTGACAAATGGCATGGCGCATCAGAGAGTGTTCAGAAGAAAATGGCTTTATATTGCTCTGAAATACTTAAAGACAAAAAAGCCGGATTTATTAATTTTGCCACTAATATAACCAAAAACTGTGACTGTATTGATACCCCTGAAAAACCTCTAACGGCTGATATAGGTATTCTTGCTTCATCTGACCCTGTGGCTATTGATTCTGCGAGTATTGATATTATTAATCAAAAAGCCGGTAAAGATATCTTCAGGGAATCATGGCCCGAGATTGATTATACTATCCAATTAAAAGAGGCCGAAAGACTTGGAGCCGGCGCCATAAAATATGTTACCTTACAATAAGGTAAAATCTGCTATTAATTTATCAGGAGTCATTTAACCTTACAGTTCGGCTGTTAGAGCTAAGCGAGTTACAGACGACTAGTTGGTAGTATTCCGCTGAAGCGGAATTGCCACACTACAAACTTCCCACTTCTCATTAACCCATAATCCAATTATCTGAGCATCAAAATTCCATGATTCAACAATTTTGACAGCAGATAATATGTGCTGCAATTGATTATCTTTTTCCACTGGATTACCGGCACAATCATAATGTCCTACTATTGCGATAAGCTTGGAGGCGTGTTTATTTACTGAAATTTCAATTCTTTTTTTAATGGACTCAAGTAAAAACCTATTTTTATTGTCTGCCAATATCTTGTTTGGACCAGCCTCTGTAATCATATCTACATAATTCACTCCGTATTGTCTGATAATCCATTCAATTACAGGAATTTGAACTCTTCCGTCCATACAGTTAATTACAGATGCAAATTTCATATTGTGCATATTGACCAGCTTATCTTTTATTTTAAAACCGCTTTAGACTTTTAACTATGTAGGTATAAAACATCTTAATAAATGTCGTTAAGCGGAGTCCCGAAGTATCTTCGAGACGAAGTTTAACGGAGAGGGTGGGATTCGAACCCACGGTGAAGTTACCCCCACACACGCTCTCCAGGCGTGCCGATTCAGCCGCTCTCGCACCTCTCCGTTAAAATCCGAGATATCTTTTTCCTGCCAACGCCACTCTTATAATAAATTTCCGATTCCCAGTCACTGATTATAAATTACTAACTATTCCATTAAAGTTAGAATAATCTGTTTCTTTTTCAAGTATTTTAATCAATTCTGGTATAACTGAACGGTCATTAGTTAATTGAGACCGTTAAAACCTTTCAACGGTCTCATTCTGAGCGAAGCAAAGAATCTCACCAAGCACAGTTTTGAGACCCTTCACTTCGTTCAGGGTGAAATTGTTGACCTTGTCAACAATCTCAATTAGTGTCGTGGATATGATTCAAATAATCTCCCCCATTTAGTTGTTTCTCTTATTATCCGTGTTATCTTTTTACCCTTAAATGGCCACCAGATTTTATCGTGATAAAGATAAGACCCTAAAATAAATACATAAACAAGCGGTGTATGAAAAAACAGTTTTTGTAATATTTTTAATGGACTGAACCATAAAGCATCTCCCCAACGGCTTGCTAAATTATCACCCACTCTAAAATTAAAATTCACATCATCCACCTTCTCTCCCACTATCTTTATTTCATCAAATACGCCGGTTCCAAGCCCGGCTTCATGGGCTAACCTGATATATTTAATATTCATCGGCTCGAAACCCATCATTTTCGCTGCCACCGAATCAATAGCCACGCTATCGCTACTTGCAAGCATATAATCTTTTTCCACAGGCAACATTGTCCTGGGACCGGGACCATTCCCGCAAATCGTTCCATCCATTATGGTAAATATAGCCGTATGAATTTCCTTTTGTATCTGAAGTAAATCCACCAAAGTCTCGTGAATAACACTGTGGGTATAATGGCGTCGAGTGTTTAGCAACCCGCCTAAAGCATTTTTCATTGCTCCGGTAGTCGTGGTATAAATATGGCACTTAACCGTCGGCAGATGAATGATGCTTTTGCCGATAAAATATTCCGGAATCATTATGCCTTCAGGAAATATCTTATCTAAAACCAGCATTTTAGATTTAGGTTTATAATGAATCCATTTAATATCTTCTGCTCTGAAATTATATAATTCGGGAATTTGATACTTTTTATATATTGGCTCCAGACGATTAAGTCTCGCCCCCTTAAAAGGGTTAGTAACAACCGTATTATTATGAACTGCTGATATATCAACATAACCTAATTGTTTTAATACCTTGATTGTTCCTTCTAACTGCCATGGAGTGGTATTAGCGCCAGGTAAAGGAAAATGCCACGAAATATTGTCTTTCAGGATAACCGCTTTATCCTTAGGTAAAACGTCTTCAAGTCCTGCCATCTTTGCCAGATTACTTATATCATCTAATACTGTTCCAGGACTTGTTTTAATAACTACAACAGTTGATTTCATTATTTTCTAACGGTTAAAATAATAGATTATTACGATGCAACTAATTAACCACAATATAATATTAATAAGTAATGGTAAATCCCGAAGTAGAAGTTCAGCCGGGTCGCTCCGATGCTTCGATACGGAACGCCCCGCATCCAAAGGCATCGAAACACTGTCTTTTTCCTTCTTATGCACCAGATAAAAATAGCGGAAGAGTCCATAAAGAACAAAAGGCATTGTCCAGACAAGATATTTATTTCCGAAGAAATTAACTGTTTCTTCACTGACAGTATAAAGCATATATGCCATAAGAGTAGCAGCCATAACTATCGCTATCAACTGGTCTAAGAAATACGCATTATAATGTTTTAAAACCTCACGATGGTTATTGGCTTGTTCACCCATTGCTATTATTTCATTACGGCGTTTACCAAAAGCCAAGAATAAGGACAATAGAATAGTGCATAAGATAAGCCATTTAGAAGGATATACATCTATAAGTTCAGCGCCTGCCATAACCCTCATTAAAAATCCTGAGGCAATAACCATCACATCTATGATAACGATATGTTTCAAGATGACTGAATATAAAATATTCAGAATTATATATGATAGAACAATCAAACCGAATGTTGGTTTCAGATAGAATGAAGCTATAATTGATACTGAACCTAAAAAAATAAATAGGCCGACAGCTTCCGTCATGGAGATTTTTCCAGCCGCAATAGGCCGCAGTCGTTTTTGAGGATTTTGGCTATCGCTTTTAATATCATTGATATCATTAAAAATATAAACTGAGCCTGACGCTAAAGAAAACAATGCGAAACCAAGAAGAGATTGTGAAAAAGAATGCAACTCGAATAATCTTTTTGAAAACACTAATGCCGCAAATACAAAGAGATTTTTACTCCATTGGTGTGTTCGTAATGTCTGAATAGCAAGTAATATTTTACGCATCAAAATAATTATCCTCTCCGATGGAGTCCGAAGACTCATACGGAGTCCTTCGGACCATTAAAGCAAAACTTCTCGCCTCATCTCAACGGAGCGGGCGCTTCGGCAAGTCCTTATTATTTGAGACCGTTGAAAAACCCTTCAACGATGTCAGCTTTGAGATCCTTCACTTCGTTCATGGTGAAATTATTGACTTTGTCAATAATCTCATTTAGGCGATGGTGTCCGGTGGAGAAATTTTAGCCATCGCATATAGCGCCATCCGACAAAAGCACTTACAATATGAATAACATGGTTTAACCATGCACGTTCGCCGGGCAAAAGACCAGCCATAATAAGACCAAAAACATGCGTTGCTTTTTCCAACTCCATCACCGTGAATGCAAAGAGACATCCCAGCACATATAGCGCTTGAATTTCCGGCATCCGCCAGCGGTATTCAGCTTCGCGAAGGTCATGTGACAGAAAACGATAAAGAATAAAAAGTCCGGATATCCCGCAAGGAACAGCAAGTAGTTTAAAATATTGGACGCTTAAATTCCCCCAGAAAGTCCCATCAGACGGAACTCGTGCAAGATAACACAACCATGTTCCTTCAAGCACAACATACCAACTGGGAATCGCATCAGTCAGAATATCACTACTGTAACGTATCAGACCCAGGACAGTAAGAAACAATGCCATGATTAGACTCAAAGTACATGGCTTACCCCATTGCCCCCGCCATATTTTATTCCTTTTTAACTCTTGATGATTTACTTCATTCATATTTGAATCATATCGCCTTTTAATCGTTGTTAGACTTTAGTCGTTACAACGAGTTATCCCGATGAATATCGGGGTTTCAATATATAATATATATGTAATCATACTTTACAATATTTTATCTTGACACTAATAATATTATAACTTATTGTTTGTTTTAAATTAACCATTTCATCTGTTAGAAAGGAAGTAAAATATGTTTTGTGCAAAATGTAATCATGCAATCAGTTTGGAATATGGACAAACTAAATGTCCTCATTGCGGTGCAGAAATAGGTCATGATATATCAACCAAAATGGATAATACCGGTCTAAAACCGCCTTCTTCAGAACCTTATTTTCGGGATACTTCCATTCCACAATCACCTCTCAATCAGCTATGGGACAATAACTGTCCATTCTTTACACGACTGTTTAATACCTGGAAAAAATCCACCTTTTATCCTGTAACATTCTTTAAGTCAATTCCTACTGATGCAGGATTAAGCAGACCGCTTTTATATGCGATAATTACTATGTTTATCGGTGTAACAAGTGGTATTTTCTGGAATCTTCTCTTCACTGCCCTTCAGATACCATTTTTCGGTATGGACAAGAAATCTCTTGAAGCAATACCATTTTTGCAAGAGTTTATGACATATATAATGATTGGCTATGTTATATTATCTCCTATTTTCACTGCAATTTGGATGTTTATATTTTCTGGTATTTTACATCTGTGTTTAATGATATTGGGCAGTAATAAGAAGGGATTTGAAGCAACATTCAGAAGTGTTGCATATGGGATAAGCCCTAATATTTTTGCGATAGTACCCTTTTGCGGAGGAATGGTTGGCGGTATATGGGGTATAGTAACTACAATAATCGGTTTAAAACAAACCCATCAAATCCCGACATGGAAGGCAATCGTGGCATATTTTCTACCGATGATTTTCTGTTGCATTTGTGTTTCTGTTGCAGCAATTGTTGCAGCAATAGCAATACCTAATCTTTTAACAACACATCATTAAGGATTAAGATAAAAGAAACAGAAAATGACTCCAATACTTCCAGTAAACCACGGATATTCTCAAAGGAACGACTTGCCTCGAACAATATTTGAGATAACACTTAATCCTTGGTATGGACTTATATATGGCGGTATCATTATTTTCTTATTAGTATCAGCATTAATAATCCGTGTAATACCTTTGCTCTCTAATCTACTTAATACCTGCTCAACCACTTTTATTGGATTTAATCCTTTTGTCTGCACATTCAATAAAATTACCAGCCTTCCATGCATGACCTGCGGTGGAACGCGCTCTTTTTTCTATTTCGCACATCTTAGATTCATGGACTCATTTTTAATGAACCCATTAGTATTCTTAATTGTCACCGGGGTTTTACTATATGGATTATTATCTCTTATACATTTGATTGCAAAGAATAATAACCCATTAACAGTAGTAATACCAATTTGGCTGAAAAGAATATTAGTTATTTTACTCATAAGCAGTGCCTTGATTAACTGGGCATATCTTATATTTATTGGTAAACCATAATCAATGATTAAGCTTGTTCCTAATTTTAGAAAAATGTCCAACTCTTTTGCAAGTAGGGATATTTATAATTATTTTTACAATCGTCCCTATCCGTTTTTCTTAAACAGCGCAATGAAACATAAATCCTGGGGCAGATTTTCGTTTGTAGGCTCTGACCCTTTTTTAGTACTGAAATCCAAGAAGAATAATATATCCATAGAACAAAATGGGAAAATTACTTATAAAAAAGGTAACCCTCTAGAAGAGTTGAGGAATATTCTTGATTCCCACAAAGTTGTTTATCAGAACAAACCGCCTATCCCGTTTACCGGTGGCGGCGTCGGTTATTTGGGATATGACCTATGCCATTTTACAGAAAAATTACCAAATCAGACAAAAGACGACCTAAAATTCCCTGACCTCTATTTCGCCTTTTATAATCAGTTTTTTGCTATAGACCATTACGCCCATGAAATCTGGGAGGTTAGGTTAAATAATAAAACAATAGATTCTAACCCTCAACCATTAAATAAATTATCCGACAATAAATATCCTAATAAATCTCAATCAGAAGGATTAAAATCAAATTTTACAAAAACCGATTATCTTAAATCTATCAAAAGAATAAAAGACTATATCTTTAATGGTGATGTCTATCAAGTCAATCTTTCACAGCGATTTGAAACAACCTATGATAAATCTCCTCTGGATTTGTTTATGAAATTACAGCAAATTAATCCGGCATCTTTTTCTGCCCTACTTAAACCAAACCACCATCAAATAGTCATTAGTTCTTCTCCGGAAAGATTTCTCAAAATAACAAATAGTCATAACTACCCGACGCCTGCCTGTTCGGCAGACAGAGTCAGACGAATAGAAACAAGGCCTATCAAAGGCACTTGTCCCCGTGGTAGAACCACCTCTCAAGATAATCAATTAAAAAAGAAATTATATCATAGTATTAAGGACAATGCCGAATTGAGTATGATAGTAGATATGGAACGCAATGACTTGGGCAGGGTCTGTAAATACGGCTCAGTAAATGTATCTCAACTCAAAGTAATAGAAACATATCCGACATTACATCATATCGTAGCAACCGTAGAAGGTGATTTAGATAACAAATATGATGCAATAGATTTAATAAAGGCAACGTTTCCGGGCGGCTCAATCACCGGAGCGCCGAAAATCAGGGCAATGGAAATTATTGATGAACTTGAACCAACCAAACGCAATGTCTATACAGGTGCGATTGGCTATATCGGCTTTGACGGGAATATAGATTTATCTATCGCCATAAGAACCATTATGCTAAATCACAATAAGGCATATTATCAGGTCGGCGGCGGAATTGTAGCCGATTCTGACCCTGAGAGCGAATACCAAGAAACACTTACTAAAGGAAAAGCATTACTAAAAGCATTAAAGATGTAAAATGAGTTGACTCAAATGAAAAAGATAGCACTAATAACAAATAACGAACTACCAACAACTCGCCCCGTTAGAAAGAACATAAATAGAGATAAAGATATGAATGATAAATTAAATTCTAATGCAGAACTCTCTAACGGAATGAAGATGCATCAGTGCTTAGCTACTGCGGCACATTTGGTTTCCGTGTTTTCTTCTATCCAAGGCGAAGGATTATATGCAGGCAAGCCTCATCTTTTTATCCGTTTTGCCGGATGTAATCTGCGTTGTTATTATTGCGATACCCCTGAATCCCTGATAAAACCTGAATACTGCAAGATAGAAAAATCACCTTTCAGTAAAACATACTATCATACCATTAACCCTATAGATTCAAATTACTTGCTCACTAAGATAAAACAATTAATCAAATCATTCCCATATTATCATTCTATCGTCTTGACCGGTGGAGAACCATTATTACATACACCGTTTCTAAAAGAGTTTTTACCCCACCTGCGCTCAATCTTACGTAACAGCACTACTGCGGAAAAAAGACAAGGCTTCGATAGGCAGGCTATTATGCTTGAAACCAATGGAACTCTACCGAAACAACTAAAAGAAGTATTAAATCTAATAGATATTATCTCTATGGATATAAAGATTGCGTCTGATGTAATAAATCCACCACAGAAACTCTGGCAATCAACAGAAAAATTTTTAAGAATATCAATTAGAAACCAGCAAACTTATATAAAGATTATCATTACCGGCTCCGGTGGATTAAAAGATTTCCGGAAAGCTTCTCAGATTATCGGCAGTGTTAATAAGCATATCCCTATTATACTTCAACCAGTCAGCTCCGTCGGAGGCGGATCCCCGCCTGACCGCAGTCGGGCAGGTGCCTCTGGCACAGGGTTACGAGAAAAAGGCTGCATCCGACAAATAACTGGTCAACAGAAAGTAAAAATACCAAGCCTTAAAAAACTTATTAAAGTTTATAAAATATTCTCCGAAACAGTTTCCGATGTAAGAATCATTCCTCAAATCCATAGGTTGATGAAATGGGAATAAGAATAGATTAAAAAAACATATTTCATATTAACGAATCTCCCTGACTCGAATTGGGTTAGAAGATGGCATACTAACAAATATACCGGAAAATCAGTATTTTGTCTCCAGTCCCGCTGATCTATCCAAGTGGGCTACAACGGGATCCCGATAGACTTTGTCGGGATTTACTGAAAGTCTCAAGATTAAGATTGACCCCGTTAGAAATCATTGATATAATTTTAGATTGTTAAAAAGCAAATAACCTTATCTATAACACTAAAAAGGAAATAACTATATGGGAAACAAGTTATTCTGTTTTCTTGTATCTTTAATACTGATTTTAGTTTATTCCATCTATGCTGAAAATACTCCGACAAAAGATATACCTCAACAATCTCCTGAACAAGACCCCAAAGAAAAGGCCATACAGCAATATCGTCTCACACTGAAAGAAAATCCCAATGATATAGAAACCCATCGTGCTTATCAGAATCTGATGCGCCAATGTGGCGGTTTAAATAACCTAAAAGGCGAATACATAGTAAAATTAAATGCAGAACCTCAAAATTCATTATACCATTATCTTTACGGCCGGCTTTTAGACGGCAAGGAATTGGAAGACGCCTTCAAAAAAGCAATGGAACTGGAAACAAAATCTCCTAATCAGGAATTACGATTCTGGATAAATTCCGGACTGGGTCAATTCTATAAGGATACCAAGAAATATACAGAAGCAATACAAAACCTTGAGACAGCCCAGAAACTCAAGCCCGATTTCCTTGATGTCCGACATCAAATGGCATTGATATATTACGAAACGAATAATATTACCGAGGCATTAAATATCTGGGATAAACTGCTAAAGATTAAACCTGACTATCTGGATGCCAGATTAGGTAAGAGCGTTGCCTATAAATCACAGGGAAAATATGACGAGGCAATTAAAGAATTGGAAACCATTCTCAAAATAGACGAACAATACCTAAAGACATACGAACCTCTCATCCAGTGCTACCACGCCAAACAGGATTATAAAAAAGGTGAGGAACTACGGACTAAAATCAAAGAACTCTATCAAAAAACAAACGGTAAGGAATTTGGTTATCTGGAATTGATAGTAATTGATATTATCAATTTGAAACAAGGAATACTTATAGTTAAGGAACGGATTAGCCCAAAATACTACGAAAATTATCCTCTAACTATCAGAACTGCCTATGCCGATTACTACTTTAAGATTTATAAGGAAGGAATTGATAAAAAACCAGGAGTAGTCTATGAACTTTCTAGGGTGTGTAAATTTCCAGATATGTCTTTAGTGTCAGTGCGATTAGCAAAAACTGAGGTAATTAAAAAAGATACCAAACCAGAATGGGAATTCATCCGGGAATATAAAACGATACCGGCTTATTTAGAATTATTAACACTAATTATGAACAGGGAGAAAGATAAGTAATCTGTGACTAAGAATAAACTGCGTAATATCAAATTGGTTATAGAATACGACGGCACGAATTACTGTGGCTGGCAAATACAGAAAAATGGTCCTACAGTGCAGGAAACTCTTACTAAAATCCTGACCAGGATTACCGGACATAAAATAACCTTATACGGAACGAGTAGAACCGATAGCGGCGTTCATTCCATAGGACAGACTGCCAATTTCCTGACGACTTCAAGATTAACACACTATCAATTCCTCAGGGCTATCAATGACCAGCTGCCCTATGATATTGTTATACGCTCTGTAAAAGAGATGCCGGAATCATTTAACTCACGCTATGATGCCAAGAGTAAAATATATCGCTATACTATCTTAAATTCCCTTATCCCTAAGGTTTTTGACAGGAATCTATATTATTTTCTGACTTATAGAATTTCTATAGACCGGATGAAAAAAGCAGCCCGATATTTCATCGGCAAACATAATTTCAGGGCATTTGCTGCCAAATCATCCGGGAAAGAGGATTGCTATCGCAGAATATACTCAATAAAAATTACCAAAAACAAAGATTATATCTATATAGATATCAAAGGCGACGGATTCCTATACAACATGGTAAGGACTATTGTAGGAACCTTATTATGGGTCAGTCAAGGTAAGATGCGACCTGAAGATATTAAGAGTATTATCAAATCAGAGGATAGAAAAAATGCCGGACCTACAGTCCCGGCAAAAGGACTCTGTCTTGTTAAAGTAAATTATGAGTTATCTTGATATTATTTTCATCGTGGTATTATCAGGGGGTACACTTTTAGGAACAATCAGCGGTTTTTTCTGGCAGATGGCAAGAATTATTATTCTGCTGCTCTCAGCTATAGTGAGCATCTATGTGCAGCAACCGATAGCTAATTATCTACTTCCTCAAACCTCAGAACAAAATGCGCTGAAAATTATCCTGTATCTGTTTATCTTTACAGCCATTTATCTGATACTATTTCTCATTACTTATTTGATAGAGCAAGGACTGAAAAAAGATAAACCAATGAATCTCATCAATCGTATTTTGGGTGGATTGTTAGGATTCCTTAAAACGGCTTTAATATGCGGCATTATTCTAATCGGCACAATTATTTATCCTTTATCAGCATTAGAACAAACCATTAAAAATTCTTTTATTTCACCATATTTAGTTATTTATACCACGAAGACAGTATTTTTGATGCCCAATAAAACCAAACAGCAGTTAAGTATTTTTATTGATAGATTATTAAAAAGCAATCGGTTAGATAAGTAAATAAGGTATTACGTATTAACTTATTTTACCCGCCCGATGTCCATCGGGATTATTTACTTATCAACTTGATTTGGTGTATTATATTTATTGACAAATAGATAATAATTTGAAAATAGTATAATAGAAATAAGTAATATTTTTACCTTAATACCTTAAGTTACTATGCCCGAACAAGAAAAACAACAAACATTAGTAATAGGCGATTTTGAGATTTACAATGACCAGTTATTGGGTAAAGGTGCCTGGGGTGAAGTATTTAGAGGTCGTCAGATTTCTTTGGAACGACCGGTTGCTATTAAGATTCTAAAGAAAGACCTTTCTGCAGACGAAGAATTCGTCCGGCGGTTTATGCGCGAGGCAAAATGTATCGCCCAATTGGTAGATGAAAATATTATCCAGGTCTTTGGCGCAGGACAACACGAAGGCGCTTATTACTTCGCAATGGAATTCGTTCAGGGCGTACCTCTTCAGAAATTTCTTGACCGCGCCCGTAAATTCGCACCCGATGAGATTATTTACATAGGAATGGCTGTCGCTAAGGCACTTAAAGCCGCATGGGAAAGCCCGGCTCAAATCGTCCACCGCGATATCAAACCATCCAATATTATGGTTTCATATACCAGTTCCTTGATATCATCTCATCGTAAAGAAGAATCGAACGAAAATCTTGCCTTTCTGGATATTGATATCAAAGAATCGCGGATAAAAGTCATGGATTTTGGATTGGCTAAAGTAGCGACATCTTCGGGTAAAGATGCTACATTAGTAGGCACAATCATCGGCACCCCTAAATATATTTCCCCAGAACAAGGGTTAGGAAACCCTGCTGATATCCGCTCCGATATTTACTCATTAGGAATTGTCCTGTATGAATTAGCCACCGGAAGAATTCCTTTTACAAGCGATAGTGCGGTAAGTTTAGTAAGACATCATATTTATGATACAGCAATGCCACCGAGAACTTTCACTCCAGACCTGCCAGCTGATTTAGAATCAGTTATTATGAAATGCATCCAAAAAGACCCTAATCATCGTTATGGTAGTCCATCTGAATTATTAGAGGATTTAGAGGCATTACGAAGGTCGACAACACCGCTATACGCTACTCAAACAATGGCAAATATAGGAGCAACGATAATAGCCCGGCCGGCCGGCGCGCAGAAAAATAAGTCGTTGCTGGTTGGCAGTATTGTCGCAGTGGTAGTTCTGGGCGGTGCGGCCGCGGTTTATTTTCTGGTTCTGCAACAACCGTCCAATCAGAGAATCACCTATACGCCGCCGACTTATACAGGCCCGATTAACAGTACACCGGCTGTAACTCTTGAACCGATAAAAGAAGATGACCCTGTCAAGAAAGTGGAGCTGATTATTGCGCGAGCTAAGAAACTGATAGAACAAAGCCAATTGGATGATGCCAGTCGCGACTTGGTTAACGCATTCAGTATTATTCCGGAACACGAGGGCGTCAAGAAACTTCTGGACCAGATTAACCAAATAAAACAAGATCAACAAAGCAATGCACAGAAAGAACAGATAGATAAAGACTACAAGGAATTTCTGAATAAAGGTATAGACGAAAAGTCCAAAAAAAACTGGGAAGGCGCCGCTACTATGTTAAAAAAGGCAATGGAAGCCAAAGATACGCCCGAGGTCAGGGAACATCTACAGGAAGTCAACCAGAGCTTGGAAAAACAACGCAACTACAAGGATTTAGTTAACAAAGCTGATGACCTGGAAAAAAAGAAAGACTATGATGGAGCCAGTAAAATATACGAAGAAGCCAAACAATATACCGACGACCAGACCGAACTTAAAAAGCGTATCAGTGAATGCGTGAATCAGTTATATAATACGTGTTATGAAAAAGGCGTAAACCTGATGAATGAAGGTAAATATAATAGTGCCGAAGCCGAATTCAAAAAGACGCTGACATATAAAACCGGCGATAAAGACGCTTTAGATAAAATAAAAGAAATCAAAGGGCTTATACCGGCAAATATGGTTTTTGTTGAAGAAGGTAAATTTATAATGGGCGAAAAAGGTAAAACAGAACAAAAAGTCTCATCTTTCTTTATGGATACCTATGAAGTAACTAACGAAGAATATAAGAAATTCTACGATGAGATTAAAACTACAGTGCATAATAAAAAATACTGCCACAGTGATGAAAATCCCAAAATAAAGAGAGCCCATCTGCCCCAATTCTGGGTTAATGAAACATATGCCCAGGCGGAAAAAAATATGCCCGTAATTGGTATTGATTGGTATGATGCTTATGCTTATGCTTCTTGGGCCGGCAAAAGATTACCTTCTTCTGTGGAATGGGAAAAAGCAGCTCGTGGCACAGACGGCCGGATATATCCAGGCGGCTGGAAAGAACGTACTGCAATTAATGCAAATGTTAAAGGAATCGGAACCGGCGCTTTGACTGCTGTAGGTTCATATCGACAGGATATTAGTCCTTATGGATGTTTCGATATGACCGGTAATGTTTCGGAATGGACTTCAGATTCGGATAAAAGTAAAGTTGTTGTACGCGGAGGTAATTATATAACTTCTCCATCGCCGGCACATAAAATAGATGAGGAATTAAGGAATAATCGGGTTAACTATCTTGGATTCCGTTGCGCTAAATCAATAAAATGAGATTGTTGAAAAAGTTCAACAATCTCACCATGAACAGAGCGAAGGGTCTCAAAATGTGCATAGTGAGATTCTTCGCTACGCTCAGAATGACACCGCCCCGATGGACACCCGCCTGAACGGACGGGCAAGTCGGGACGGTCTCAAAATAAAATACAACTAAATTACTTAATAATCTAATTTCAATATTTATAAATTATGAGGAGGATTACTCAATGACAAGAAATACAATAGCACTACTTGTAATATTACTAATTGCAGGTTATAATGGCTCGGTAATAAGCGAAAATGGCAAAACTTCCAATCCTCCGACTGCCCCGATAAGCCCGACACCACCTGCGCCAACAATAACCCCACCGACTCCGATAACACCTTCATCGACAACAATAACGCCAACCACACCTGCCCCGATAAGCCCGACACCACCTGTGCCGGTAATAACTCAAACTGCTCCGATAACACCTTCATCGATAACAATAACGCCAACCACACCTACTAAAATTGAAAAACCACTGCCGAAAGATGGTATTACAGAAAAAGAGATTAACGATTTAATAACTAAATTATCTCAAGATGACCTTTTAGTTATGAACGAAGCGAGAGACGAACTTATAGAAATCGGCAAACCGGCCATCCCCTTACTGCATAAAACATTAGAAAACGCCAAATCGGACGTTCGGTATTTGATATGTGAGATTCTCGGGGAAATCCGTGATGAGCGTTCGATTGAAGTATTAACAAAACTCCTTCAAGATAAGGAAGAATATACTGCGAGTATTGCTTCAGCTGCGGCACGTGGTCTAAAGAATTTTGCTAACACCTCTGTCATTCCGCAACTAATGCAAGTAATTACTTCTACAGATATAGAACTCCGTTACGAATCGATTAAAACGCTTAGCACATTACGCGCCTATGAGGCTCTCCCTTTAATTCGTCAGATGATTACTGATACGGCTAAAACCTTCCTCGGTTATTACGTAAAAGCCGCTGCGGTCCAAGCCATCGGCAAATTAAAAGATACCTATTCGGTTAAACAACTTATTCCCCTACTGAGAAATACGGATATTGAACCGGCAACCGATGAGCCATTCGTTAAATATGTCATCAAATCATTAGAACAAATTACTGACTTGCAAACAGGAAGTTTCTCGAAAAACGATGACAAGAAAAAAGAGCAAGTCATAAAGAAATGGGAAGAATGGTGGGAAAAAAGCAAGAATAATTAGGACTAACCTGCCCGACTGGAAAGATCAGGCTGGTCTAACCCGGCTCTTGCACCCATTGCCCCTGCACACAGGGGCGAGAGGACCGGACGAGAAAACTATATGGTTAAAAATGAAAATGTCCTTGCTGAAATTCTGCTTAAAAAAGGCATCATTACCACTCAAGGCCTTGAACAGGCTAAAGAAATAAGAAATACAACTCATAGCAAATTGATACCAACTATCATCAGTTGTAATCTAGCAAACGAAGATGTTATTATTCAAGCTTTTTCCGAAGAGCTAAAACTTCCCGTTATTAAACTCCGCGATACTACAATAGATGCAAATGTTATTAAAAGAGTACAGGTCCGTTTCGCAGCTTATTATCGCTTTATACCCATCAACATCATATCTTATCCTGACGCAAGCGGTAAAGTTAACGAGAAACTGACTATCGCCGTCTCTTATCCGATGGACATCAGAATAAGAGATGAAGTAAGGCTTCAATTAGGCTGTGAAATAGAAATGGTTTTAACCACTTCTGATGAAATAATCCAGGCCATAAAAAAATATTACGGGTTTGCCGCCGATACGGTCGAAAAAATGTCCCGTTACGGCATGGCTAATATGACAGAAACTTCTATTGCTCAAAGTGATGAAAAAGTAGAAGACATAGAAATGGCTGAAAAGACAGAGGATGCATCGGTCATTAAATTAGTTAACCAGATAATGTTAGAGGCGCATCAAAAAAGAGCGACCGACATTCATATCGAACCTTATCGCGGTAAAATCAAATTGCGTTACCGCGTCGACGGAATCCTTTACAATATGAACATACCGGCCACAATGAAAAAATTCTTTCCCTCAATCCTTTCCAGGATAAAAATAATGTCCAACCTTAATATTGTGGAAAGAAGACTGCCGCAGGATGGCCGTTGCGTCGTCAAAACTGAAAAAGAAACATTTGATATGCGTGTTTCTATCATCCCGACTCCCTGGGGTGAAAGTATCGTTATCCGGCTCCTGCCAACCAAGATGCTATTCTCCCTGGCAGATTTAGGATTGGAACCGGAGGAAGTGTCAATCCTGAATAAAATCTTAGATAAACCGCACGGCATTATGTTCGTTACCGGCCCTACCGGCAGCGGGAAATCAACCACGCTTTATGCATGCCTGCAAAAACTCAACACCCAGGATGTAAAGATTATTACCATAGAAGACCCGATTGAATATGAATTGGAAGGCATCACGCAGATACAAGTAATGCCTGACATCGGGTTAACTTTCGCGCGGGGATTACGCAGTGTCCTCAGGCACGACCCCGATATTATGATGGTCGGTGAAGTCCGTGATTTTGAAACAGCCGAAATTACCATCAGAATTGCCTTAACCGGCCACTTGATATTTTCTACTATCCATACTAATGATGCGGCAAGCTCGGTTACCCGCCTGATAGATATGGGCATTGAACCTTACTTGATTTCCTCATCGGTTGAAGCATTTATTGCCCAAAGATTAGTCCGCACTATTTGCCCGGACTGCAAACAAGAAGACACGATGATTCCTTTTGACTTGCTCAAAACCGAATTCAATCTGCCGGCCAATGCCGATAAAAAATTATATAAGATTTACAAGGGCAAAGGATGCGATAACTGCAATTTCACGGGCTATCTGGGCAGAACCGCCATTTATGAAATTTTCCTGCTCGATGAAAAAATCAAGAGATTGGTTATAGAAAAAACCCAATCGGACGTGCTCAAATTAACCGCTATGGAGAATGGTATGAAAACACTCCGCCAAAGCGGCTGGGGCAAAATACGCGCCGGGTTGACTACTTTTGAGGAAGTCACCAGAATCACGCCCATTGACCCTTTAAAAAGCAGTATCGCTCAGAAACCTTCGACCATTTCAACCGCACAACATAAACACGCAGATTATTCCGCTATTTAAGGTAATGATTCACGCGCGGGGATGATATTTCTTATGGACGGCTTTGAGGCGTTCCTTGTCTATATGGGTATAAATCTGGGTCGTGGAAATATCGGTATGCCCCAACATTTCCTGCACATACCTGATATTGGCGCCTCGTTCTAAAAGGTGCGTGGCAAAAGAATGCCTTAAAAGATGGGGATGAACACTGCCCTTGATACCGGCCTGTCCGGCATAGTATTTGAATATCTTCCAGAGCATATCTCGTCCTAATAACCTGCCGTGGCGGCTCAGGAAAATATTCTCCGGAGACGTTGGCTTTACGAATAACGGCCTGACCTCCTGTAGATACTTTTTAATGGAATCCTGCGCCTCTTCGCCAATCGGCACAATCCTTTCCTTAGACCCCTTACCGAAACACCTGATATAACCGGCATCCAGATTCATGTCCCTTATTTTCAGATTGGTAACCTCCGAAACCCGCGCGCCCGTTGCATATAATATCTCCAATATGGCTTTATTCCTGATATCTAACGGCTTATTCGCCTTACAGGCATTCAGAATACTCTCTATTTGTTCATACGAAAGCGTATCAGGCAGGCGTTGCCACGCCTTGGGTTTATCCACCATAATAGACGGGTCTTTCTTCAGATGACCTTCAGCCACCAGAAACTTGAAGAACATCCTCAGAGCAACAATCCGTCTGGTTATGGTATTGGTAGAAAATCCTTTGGCTCTCTGGAACTGGATAAATTTATATATATCAGCAGTGCTGATATTAGCAGGCGATATATTAGCATCCTTTTTACCGCCGGAAAGATATCTTATGAACAGTTCTATATCCGAACTATAGGACTCAAGGGTATTACGGCTCAAAGAACACTCGACATCGAGATAAGAAAGAAACATATCTAATTCTTTCATAATATAGTGATAATATCACAATTCCTAACAGGGTCAAGAAAACTTCGTAACCACAGACTCTAACCACAAGATTAACACAAGATTTTCACCAGAAATTCATTTCTTTAATTAAATTCTCCGTGTTCATCTGCCTGCCTACTTGGTGAAATCTGCGGTTACGTATTTCTCTGTGTCTCTGTGGCTCTGTGGCTAAGTTTCTTCTCTTACCCTACATACTTCATACTGTATACTACCTACTATCTTAACACCACCACCTCAAATGTATTATCAACTATAGCCGGCTGGTTCAGCAGGATTGAAATCCCCGTTCCTTGCGGTAACCCTGGTAACAGGAATAATTGTCTAATCAACTGGTCTTGGTTTGTAGGTATAGAGTATCCCAAAATCACACCGCCATTCAAATCAGGGTCTCCCAAAGGCGGATATAGCCCGCCTACTTGTAATGCAGGAATCGTGATGCTGATAACTTTGTAGGATAATTTGGCTTTCGTTACAGCGCTCACCGCTAACCGCTCACCGTTAACCGCCCCGGATGCAATCTTTTCTGTAGTCACCGCGCCGTTCTGGATTTTTTCCGTTGACACACTGTCTACTGCCAACTGACTACTGCCTACTGCGCCAGCCCCGATTTCACCTGTGGCAACCGGCGGCACCAACGGTCTTGTTGCTCCGCCCGGAACAAATGACAACTTTTCAGGCGTTACTGCCCCATTCTGTATCTTCTCCGTCGTTACACTTGCAACTTGTAACTTAGAACTTGTAACCTGTAACCCGCCGATTTC
The DNA here is from genome assembly GCA_043801445.1 of Planctomycetota bacterium. Lineage (GTDB taxonomy): Bacteria > Planctomycetota > MHYJ01 > JACQXL01 > JACQXL01 > JAZDFP01. Next base: position 138 of record JAZDMB010000021.1, on the reverse strand, counting down.
ATCGGCGGTTACCGGCGGCGTTATCGGACGAACAATAGACGACGGGGTAAAAGACAATTTCGCCGGAGTCACCGCGCCATTGGCGATTTTATCCGTAACCACCGCGCCAGCCTGTAATTGGCTGATACCCACGGATAA
>JAZDMB010000051.1:0-7781 GCA_043801445.1 Planctomycetota bacterium | reverse complement strand
TATTTCCTGTGTTAATCTGCCTGCCTACTTGGTGCAATCTTGTGGTTACGAAGTTTTATTGAGGATAACCTTAATATCCAGATACATATCCACGCAGAGCGGATAATCCGGATTGCCTATAAGGGTCGGGACTAAAGACGGGATTATCCTATTCATATACTCCGGAGCAATGAGCAGGTTCTGGAGTGATGGTTTGTCAAAAAAATGTCTGCATATCCGGTAACGTAATTCCCTTAATTCCTGACTCTGACGTAACTTTGCTGTCTCGGGCAAAACCACGAAATTAATATGCGAGGCGTGAGCCGAGTCCCGATTATTTCGGGACGAATCACCATCGATAGAAAACGGCGTAATCTCCGGACGAATAAAACCGTTGACAAATTCATTAATCCTATCGTTTTGTTTCTTGACCTCGTCCTGGGCATAATTATAGATGTCAATAATCATCACGGCATGAGCGAGTTTATTGCGCAGTGCCCTTCTGAATTCCGAGGCGCGTTCAGGCGCGGTAATTAGAACCGAATGCCCCTGAAGACGCTGGTCTTTGTCCCTGAGAAAATTGAGACAATCAGTCTTGCCGGTCAGCCATTCACTGACCAGGACAAAGGCGCCCTCGCCTGAATCCGAAATCGGACCTAAATACCTCCAGGCGCCGAAGGTCATCTCCATCGCATAATTAGCCGCGGCATAAGGCAACCAATCCTTGATATCCTTTGCCTTGACACCATCCTTGACCTGATATGCCTTTTTGGTATATTTGAGATATTTTCGGGCGGTTCTGGGGTCAAGCAACCTGTATTTCATCCGGGCGTAGATATCCTCCCAGTCACGTCCTTTCCGGCTAACAAAATCCTTGAATTCAGGCTCGGTAAGATAGCGGAATTTATCCAGAATAGGCTGGGCGATTTTCTCAAAGAATGCCTTCTGGTTAGGAACGGCTTTACGCTGTTGGGCGCTGGTATGCCTCAAGCCTTGATAATATCGTTCTGCCCATCTTTCTGCCTTTTCTAATGGGTATTCATTATGTCCCGGGATATAGATTCTGATATAGGTCAACCCCGTTAGAGATAGGTCACCATCAGGTGACCGTTTATGCGAGGAACTATCATTATCAATTGAATTATTCATACATTTGAATGTATTTTTCTCAATAAACTTATGACTATCTCTAACGGGGACGAAAAACTATTTTTGACCATAAATTTATCCATAACATAATATTTTACATAAGGTTATGTCAATAAATACCATCCAGAAAAAGTGGTGGGGGAGGGGGAGGTGGGGGTAAGGGGTGGCACCCCTTAGCGCCAGGGATGGCACCCCTCAGCACCAGGGATGGCACCCGTCAGCGCCAGAGATGGCACCCCTTAGCATCAGGGATGGCACCCCTCAGCATCAGAGATGGCACCCGTCAGCATCAGAGATGGCACCCCTTAGCATCAGAGATGGCACCCGTCAGCGCCAGAGACGGCACCCCTTAGCGCCAGAGATGGCACCCGTTAGCGCCAGAGATAGCACCCGTCAGCACCAGAGATGGCACCCCTTAGCATCAGAGATAGCACCCGTTAGCGCCAGAGATGGCACCCGTCAGCATCAGAGATGGCACTCCTTGGGGGCAGGAATAGTACTCCTTGAAAACAGGAATGGCACTCGTTGGGATTCGGAATAGCACTTGATGGATTAGACATTAGCTCTGGTCGTGTGTGTCACAATCTATTTACACCATTGTATCGCTGGAATTGCAATCATCAATCCGCAGAAATTTTAGACCAGTTCGTATCAGTTCCTATCTTAGTTGGAATAAGTCTCTGAGTATTTGTTCCATCACCTAATTGACCATACTCATTACTTCCCCAAGACCAAAGTGTGCCGTCGGTCTTGATGGCTACGGTATGATCTGTTAGACCGGGTGATATTACTAACCAGTTTAAATCTGTTCCAATCTTTGTAGGAATACATTTATAATTATTAACGTAAGTTTCTGACGAACCGGTTGATACACGTCTAAAACAACCCACTTTACTTCCTCCCGTAGCCCGGTAGTATCCCGAAGTCCCATCACCTAATTGACCAGAGTTATTATTACCCCACGCCCACAGGGTGCCGTCAGTCTTGAGGGCTATAGAAGAACCTCCACCAGCTGCAATGGCTGACCAATCAGTCCCTGTTATCTGGGTAGGCACATTCTTATATGTATATGTTCCATCACCTAATTCACCATAGTAATTCCCACCCCAAGACCACAAGGTATTATCGGTCTTAAGAGCTAAAGAGTGGTACAAACCTGATGCAATGGCTGACCAATTAGTCCCTGTTATCTGAGTAGGCACATTTTTATCTGTATATGTTCCATCACCTAATTGACCAACGTCATTCCAGCCCCACGCCCACAGGGTGCCGTCAGTCTTGAGGGCTATAGAAGAACCTCCACCAGCTGCAATGGCTGACCAATTAGCATCTAAACCTATCTGAGTTGGGGTAGTTCTGGAGATAGTTGTTCCATCACCTAATTCACCATAGTAATTCAAGCCCCAAGCCCACAAGGTGTTGTCAGTCTTGAGGGCTAAAGAATACGCTACACCGACTGCAATGGCTGACCAATTAGTCCCTGTTATCTGAGTAGGCACATTTTTATCTGTATATGTTCCATCACCTAATTGACCAACGTCATTCCAGCCCCAAGCCCACAAGGTGCCATCTGTCTTAAGGGCTAAAGAGTGCGACCTACTCGTTGCAATGGATGACCAATTAGTCCCTGTTATCTGGGTAGGCACATTCTTATCTGTATATGTCCCATTACCTAATTGACCATAGTTATTCAGGCCCCAAGCCCATAAGGTGCCATCCGCCTTGAGGGCATAAGAAGAACCTATTCTATCAGCCGAACATTCACCACTGCTACCACTCTTACTTTCCCAGTCAAAGCCAGTGGAAAGAATACCTAATACTAAAACAATCAGTACGATTTTCGCGACACTAAGAATATACGAATGTTTGAGGATGTTACTAATTCTATTCATATTACATTCCTGCTTTGGGAATGCTGTAAATATACAGCTACATTTATAATCTGTCAAGTGGAAAATTGAAATATGTTGGGCGGTATGTTGTCCCTCACGGGATTCGCCCCTCTGCCCCCTTACGGGGCGAGCATCAAGGAAGTAGTCCCATTAGGAACGGGACTCCCTTCGGTCGTTGCTACTTTCCCTGACAGGAAACTGTTATTCAGATTTTGGTTGTCTGGTCATTAGATGATAAACTGCTTTGAGCGGATTTTTGTTCTTGAAGAGTATATTATAAACTTCTTTGGTAATCGGCATTTCTATTTTATATTTCACGGCTAATTTCATTACCGCCTGTGTAGTCCGGACCCCTTCGGCAACCTGCTGCATGGATTTAAGTATTTGCCGGAGAGTCTCGCCTTGTCCGATTCGCATTCCGACTGCGCGATTTCTGCCGTGGATTGAGATACAGGTCGTGATTAAGTCTCCGATACCTGCCAGTCCGTAAAAGGTTAATTTTTTGCCGCCCATTGCCTCGCCTAATCTGGTAATCTCCACCATACCTCTGGTCAACAAAGCCGATTTGGCATTATCACCCAGCTTAAGCCCGTCACAGATACCTGCGGCAATGGCGATGATATTTTTTACCGCTGCCGAAATCTCCACGCCGATAACATCACTCTGGGTATAAACCCTGAAATATTCATTCCTGAAAATGTGTTGTAATTCTATAGCCAGTTTTTTGTTGCTTGATGCAACCACCACGCTGGCAGGTTTCTTGCGGGCGACTTCTTCAGCATGGCTCGGTCCTGATAGGACTGCGATTTTATCTTTGGGGTAATTTAATACCTCTTGAATTATTTGACTCGGCCGTTTCAGGGTTTCTTGCTCTATGCCTTTGGCTACGGAAACAATAGGGGGAAGCGTAGAGCCCCGCAAAAGGCGGGGTAAACTCCGAGCGTAGAACGAATTTCTCATATCTTCAAGTACTGAGCGGCAATACTGGGTTGGAACAGCCATTATAATTAAGTTATAAGTTTCAAGTTTCAGGTTACAAGTAATATTAATTGATTGTGCTATCTTAACACCGGGCAGGAATTTGGTATTTTCTCTGTGCTTCCTTAAATATTCGGCATAATCAGGGAATTTACTCCAGATAGTGACTTTATGACCATTGTGATGCAATAATAAAGCAATCGCAGTTCCCCAACCGCCATCACCGAGAATAAGAATATTCATAGTAATCTTAAAAGATGATAGATGAGAAATAAAAGATGAAAGTATTTACGCTTTCATCTCTGTTCTTTCATCTTTACTCTTTCCCCATAGTTTCACCTTCGGCTCTGTTCCTTTAATCAATCTTTTGATATTGGGAATATGACGGATAATAATTAAGAGGGCAACAAGTATACAACTAATCATTACAGGAGGCTCCCAAAGCCGTGGATGCAAATTTGCCATAAACCAAAAACTTATAGGCAATGAAATAGCCGCAATAATGGATGCTAAAGATATATAGCGCAATAATATGAAGAATAAACCCCAAATAATAACCGCAATGGTAGTCGGAATCAATGCCAGCGCCCAAAATACGCCAAGGCTGGTTGCTACGCCTTTACCGCCTCTAAAACCGAGATAAAGCGGGAAAAGATGACCGACTATAATACCTAATCCTATAGATAATCCATCCGTCATATTTATATTAACTGTTCCTATTAAAGAGGGATGGATAAATAAAATTGCCAGTGTCGGCAAGAATCCTTTATCTAAATCCAATAAAAAGCATAGCATGCCCCACTTTAGTCCTGCAATCCGTCCTACATTAGTCGCGCCGGTGTTACCGCTTCCAACTGTCCTGATATCTATTCCCTTTATCAATTTGACTAAGATATAGCCGAAAGGTATAGAACCTATTAAATAACCTACAACAGCATAAATAATATAATAAATCATCAGTATTTAATCTGCTTTATCCGCTTAATCCGCTTACTTAAACTCTTTATCAATCATCTCGCAAATAATATGACCGACAGTAATATGGCATTCCTGGATACGAGCAGTTATATCAGAAGGGGCGGATAAACAGAGATGAACAGATTTTCTTAATAGTGATTTTTTGTTGCCTGCGAAGCCGATAGTAAAAGCGCCGCGTTGCCGGGCTGCTCTGACACCTTTCACTACATTGGGAGAATTTCCACTGGTTGATAAGGCAATTACCACATCGCCTTTATTAACCAGCCCTTCGACCTGACGAGAGAATACATTCTCAAATCCATAATCATTGGCAATGGCAGTAATAGTAGAAGTATTAGCAGTAAGGACGGTAGCCGGCAATGCCCTTCGTTTGGGACGGCTGAAACAACCCACTATTTCTGCGGCGATATGCTGGGCGTCTGCGGCGCTGCCTCCATTCCCGAATAATATAATTTTATTGCCTCTTTTTAATACGCTGATAATCTTTATCGCTATTTCAGAAATAACTTCCGCCTGCGAGAGCAACAGATATTTTGTTTCTGCGGCTTCTATAAGACGCGTATTAATTTCTTTCAATATATTTTTCATAGTATAGGAAAGTATAAACACGAATAGAACGAATCTAACAAATAATAAATTATATTAATATTCGCGCTACCCGCCTGAATGACACAGTCAGGCAGATTCGCCTCATTCGTGATATTCGTGTTCCTCTTGTTTTTGTAGTTTTTAATTATATTATTATCAATCTTTAACCGTGTCAACTTAAACAATATCTAAAAATATTGACAAACTTATTATTGTAATGCATAATAATGAATTGTCTAAAGTGATAGTAAATACTTTACATCTATCATAAATAAGAATGATAATCCCGACAAATACTGTCGGGATAACTCGCTGTAACGACCAAAGGTCTAACAGCAAGTAAGGAGGTATAATTATGGGTAAAACTATAGGTATCGATTTGGGCACTACTCTTTCGGTTGTTGCGGTCCGCGAAGGAAATGAGACTACAGTTATTACTAACGCTGAAGGAGGCCGCCTGACTCCTTCGGTAGTCGCTTTTACCGATAAAGGCGACCGTTTAGTCGGTCAATTAGCCATGCGCCAGTCAATTACTAATCCGGCTAACACGGTATATTCTATCAAGCGATTTATGGGACGCAGACGCTCCGAGGTTGCTCAGGAAGAAAAAATGGTTCCTTATAAAGTTGTCGGGGCTCCTGATGAACTCGTTAAAGTAGAAGCAAGAGGCAAACAATATTCGCCGCCTGAAATCTCGGCGATGATTTTACAGAAGCTTAAGGAAACAGCCGAAGCTTATCTGGGTGAAAAAGTAACCGATGCGGTTATTACCGTTCCGGCTTATTTTAATGATAGCCAGCGGCAAGCCACTAAGGATGCAGGCAGAATCGCCGGGCTTGATGTTAAGCGAATCATCAATGAACCAACCGCCGCGGCTCTGGCTTACGGACTGGACAAGAAGAAAAACGAAAAGGTGGCTGTCTATGACCTGGGCGGCGGGACTTTTGATGTTTCCATCCTGGAAGTCGGCGATGGCGTTGTGGAAGTTCTTTCCACTAACGGTAATACTCACTTGGGAGGCGATGACTTTGACCAACGATTAATTAACTATGTGGCTGATGAATTCAAGAAAAAAGAAGGTATCGAGTTGAGAAAAGACCAGATGGCTCTGCAGCGTCTTAAAGAAGCCTGTGAACGCGCTAAATGCGAATTGTCTTCATCACTCCAGACCGAAATCAATCTGCCATTTATTACGGCTGATAATACCGGTCCGAAACATCTTCAGATAACTATCACCAGAGCAAAATTTGAACAACTGGTTGAAGACCTGCTTAAATCTTCTCTTGAACCTTGTAAACAGGCATTGGCAGATGCAAAACTGAAACCTGAAGAACTTAACGAGGTTGTTCTGGTCGGCGGTTCTACAAGAATCCCGAAAGTCCAAGAATTAGTCAAAGAATTCTTCAAGAAAGAACCGAACCGCAGTGTCAATCCTGATGAAGTGGTGGCAGTCGGCGCCGCTATCCAGGGCGCGGTACTTAAAGGAGATATCAAAGATGTTTTATTGCTGGATGTGACACCGTTGACGCTCGGTATAGAAACGCTCGGAGGTATCAGAACACCGCTTATTACGCGCAATACCACTATTCCAACCAGCAAAAAAGAGGTATTCTCAACTGCGGCTGATAACCAGACTGAGGTGGAAATACACATTTTACAAGGCGAACGCGAGATGGCGGCTAATAACAGAACGCTGGGCAGGTTCCGGCTTGCCGGTCTTCCGTCTGCGCCCAGAGGTATTCCTCAGATTGAGGTTACTTTTGATATTGATGCCAATGGCATTATTAATGTGTCTGCAAAAGACATCGCTACCGGTAAGAAACAATCTATTGTTATTCAGGCGTCTTCCGGTCTGAACGAAAAAGAAATCCAGAACATGGTTAAAGATGCCGAGAATTTTGCCGAGCAGGATAAACAAAATAAGCTATTAGCCGAAGCTCGCAATCAGGCAGACCAGTTAATCTATAGCACGGAAAAAACCGTGTCTGAATTAGGTGATAAAATAAGTGCTGATGAAAAAAGCAGTATCAATGCCGCTCTTGAACGACTCAAGAAAGTAAAAGATAAAGACGATGCGGCTGAAATAAAGAAGGCAACTGAAGAATTAACCAAATCCAGCCATACGCTGGCACAGAAATTATACGAAGAGGCGAATAAAGCGCGTGGCGCCTCAGCCGGACCAACCGGCGGTGCAGATGCCGGCGGTGGATTCCAAGG